>NZ_QICD01000006.1 GCF_003726035.1 Paraeggerthella hongkongensis | reverse complement strand
GGCGGGTGGCGCGTCGAGGCACAAGGCGCGGGTGGGTACCGGCGCCGTTGTCCAGGCGGCAGGGCGGGCGCAGGCAGAATGCGGGGACGGGAGGCGCAGAACGCGCAGGAAGCAGGAAACCGAACCGCCGACTTCAACGTCGGGCATCGTCAGCGTCGGGCATCGTCCGAAAGCAACTCATGATGCGAGCGCGAAACGCGCCACCGGGAGTGAAAAGGTCCAGGTCGCTGCATCTTTCGCTCGTGCCGTCCGGCCGTGATCGCCAAAGCGGCCACCGCTCCCTTGCCTCTCGCAATCTAAAAAAAGCGCCCCGCGTGTGCGGGGCGCTTTCGGCAAACCGTATGGTGAAACGGCTTAGGAAGCGAACAGCTCGATGGTGTCGCCTTCCTTCAGCGTGACCATGGCCTTCTTCCACGTGCGGGTCTTACCAAGCTGGTAACGCACGCGCTTCGGCTTCGACTTCACGTTCAGGGTGTTCACCTTGACCACCGTCACGTCGAAGATAGCCTCGATGGCCTGACGGATCTCGACCTTGTTGGAGTCCTTGGCCACCTCGAACGTGTAGGTGTTCTTCTCCATCTGGTCGTAGCTGTGCTCCGTGATAACGGGGCGGATGATAACCTCGCGGGGATCCTTCATTATGCAAGCACCTCCTCGATGCGCTTCAGAGCGGCAGCCGTGAACACGATCGCCTTGTTGTCGATGAGCTCGTACGTGTTAGCAGCGCCAACAGGCAGGATGTTCACCGTGGGGATGTTGCGGAACGACAGGTAGGCGTTCACGTCGTCATCGGAGATCACGATGGTCGTGCGACCCTCAAGACCGAAGGCCTTCAGGATGGCAACGGCGTCCTTGGTGCAGGGCTTCTCGAAGTTGAAGCCGTCGATCACGTGCAGCTCGCCGTCAGCCAGCTTGGCGGACAGCGCGGAGCGCATCGCCAGCTTGACCTCCTTGTTGTTCACGCGGAAGGCGTAGCTGCGGGGATGCGGACCGAACACGGTACCGCCGCCAGCCCACTGAGGAGCGCGGATGGTACCCTGACGGGCGCGACCGGTGCCCTTCTGGCGCCACGGCTTCTTGCCGCCGCCGCGAACCTCGCCGCGGGTCTTCGTGTCATGCGTACCCTGGCGCCAGGACGCACGCTGAGCGCGCACAACCTGGTGCATGACGGGCACGTTCGGCTCGATGCCGAACACGGAGGGGGCCAGGTCGGCAGAACCGGCCTTGTTTCCCTTCGCGTCTTTGATGTCGATAGTCGTCATGTTGTTCAAGCTCCTTATTTCAATTCGCGCTCTACGCCATGCGGACGCGAACGATGCCGTTCTTGCTGCCGGGGATGGCACCCTTCACGAGGATCAGGTTCTGCTCCTCGTCGATGCGCACCACTTCAAGGTTCCGCACGGTGACGGTGTCGACGCCCATGTGACCCGGGAGCTTGAGCCCCTTGAACACGCGGGACGGCGTAGCGCACTGGCCGACCGAACCCGGAGCGCGATGGAAGTGCGCACCATGGCCGCCCGGACCGCCGCGGAAGCCCCAGCGCTTCATGACGCCGGCGAAGCCCTTACCCTTGGACGTGCCCGTGACGTCGACCTTCTTCGTCTCGGCGAAGGCGGCAACCATCTGCTCGTCGCCCACCTTGTACTCGCCGGCGTTCTCGACGCGAACCTCGCGCAGGTAGCGCGTGGGCTCCGTGCCCTGCTTGGCGAAGTGGCCAGCCATGGGCTTGTTGACCTTCTTCTCCTTGATGGTGCCGAAGCCCAGCTGCACAGCCTCATAGCCGTCGCTGTCCTTCGTCTTCACCTGGCACACCTTGTTCGGCTCAGCCTGGATCACGGTTACGGGGATGACGCGGTCGTCCTCGCCGAAGATCTGGGTCATGCCGATTTTCTTACCATAGATGGCGTTGATCATATCGCACATCCCCCTTTACAGCTTGATCTCGATGTCGACGCCGGCGGGGAGATCGAGACGCATCAGGGAATCGACCGTGTTGGGGGTCGGCTCCAAGATATCGATCAGGCGCTTGTGCGTGCGCATCTCGAACTGCTCGCGCGAATCTTTGTCGACGTGCGGGCCCTTGACGACGCAGTACAGGTTGCGCTCCGTCGGCAGCGGAATGGGACCGGACACTTTGGCACCCGTCTTCTGCGCGGTATCGACGATGAGCTTCGTGGACTGATCCACGATCTCATGATCGTACCCCTTCAAGCGGATGCGAATCTTCTGATTAGCCACTTACTTTACCTCCGTTATGCTCGCGCGCACGCCCTAGGCGTTGCCGCCGGCCTTGCTGATAATTTCTTCCGCCACGTTCTTCGGCACCGGATCGTACGAATCGAACTGCATCGTGTACGAAGCGCGGCCCTGCGTCGCAGAACGCAGGTCGGTGGCGTAACCGAACATCTCGGACAGCGGAACCTTCGCCTTGATGGTCTTGGCGTTGCCACGGTCGCCCATGCCCTGGATCTGGCCACGACGGCTGGACAGGTTGCCCATAACGTCGCCCATGTACTCCTCGGGAGTCTCGACCTCGACGGCCATCATCGGCTCGAGGATGACCGAGCCGCCCTTGCGCAGCGCGTCCTTGATAGCCATGGAACCGGCAACCTTGAACGCAGCTTCGGAGGAGTCGACATCGTGGTAGGAACCGTCGACCAACTCGACGCGGATGTCCACAACGGGGTAGCCCGCCAGCACGCCGGAGTTCAGCGCTTCCTGGATGCCCTTGTCGATCGGAGCAATGTACTCCTTCGGCACGACGCCGCCCACGATCTTGTTCTCGAACTCGTAGCCCTTGCCGACCTCTTCCTGCGGGTACATGTTGATAACCGCATGGCCGTACTGGCCGCGACCGCCGGACTGGCGAACGAACTTGCCCTCGGCGCCCATGACCGGCTTGGTGGCCGTCTCACGGTAAGCAACCTGCGGCTTGCCGACGTTCGCCTCGACCTTGAACTCGCGCAGCAAGCGGTCGACGATGATCTCGAGGTGCAGCTCGCCCATGCCGGCGATGATGGTCTGGCCGGTTTCCTGGTTGGTGGACACGCGGAACGTCGGGTCCTCTTCAGCCAGCTTCTGCAGCGCGACGCCCATCTTGTCCTGCTCGGCCTTCGTCTTCGGCTCGACGGCGATGTCGATAACCGGCTCGGCGAATTCCATGGACTCGAGGATGACCGGAGCGCTGTCGTCGCACAGGGTGTCGCCCGTGGACGTAGCCTTCAGACCCACGACGGCAACGATGTCGCCTGCGCCGCAGGAGTCGATGTCAACACGCTGGTTGGAGTGCATCTGCAGCAGACGGCCGATACGCTCTTTCTTGTCCTTGGACGCGTTGATCACGTAGGAGCCGGAATCCAGCTTGCCCGAGTACACGCGCAGGTAGGTGAGCTTGCCCACGAACGGGTCCGTCATGATCTTGAAGGCCAGCGCGCTGAACGGCGCCTTCAGGTCGGCGGGACGCTCTTCCTCGGCACCCGTATCGGGGTTCGTGCCCTTGATGGCGGGGATGTCGAGCGGGCTCGGCAGGTAGTCCACCACGGCGTCGAGCAGTTCCTGAACGCCCTTGTTCTTGTAGGCGGAGCCCACGAACACGGGGTTCATCTGGCAGTTGATGACGCCCTTGCGGATGGCGGTCTTCAGTTCCTCGACCGTCACCTCTTCCTCCATGAGCACCTTTTCCATAAGAGCGTCGTCGCAGTCGGCAGCGGCCTCCATCAGCTCCTGACGGCGCAGCTCAGCCTCCTCGGCGAACTCGGCCGGAATGGCGTCCATGGGCTCGGGGTAGGTCATGCCCTTGTCGTCGGCCTTGAAGTCCCATGCGGTCATGGTGACCAGGTCGATGACGCCCCAGAAGTTGTCCTCGGCGCCCATGGGCATCTGAGCGGCGATAGCGGCAGCGCCCAGACGGTCCTTCATGGTCTCGATGGCATGGAAGAAGTCAGCGCCCACGCGGTCGTACTTGTTGATGAACGCGATGCGGGGCACGCCGTAACGCTCGGCCTGACGCCACACGGTCTCGGACTGCGGCTGCACGCCGGCAACGGCGTCGAACACCGCGACGGTGCCGTCGAGAACGCGCAGGGAGCGCTCGACCTCGGCGGTGAAGTCAACGTGGCCCGGGGTGTCGATGATCTGGAAGCGGTACTCAGCACCGTCCTTTTCCCAGAAGCAGGTGGTAGCGGCAGCGGTGATGGTCACGCCGCGCTCCTGCTCCTGCACCATCCAGTCCATCGTCGCGGCGCCGTCATGCACCTCGCCGATCTTGTGGGTCTTGCCGGTGTAGTACAGGATGCGCTCGGTCGTCGTCGTCTTGCCCGCGTCGATGTGGGCCATGATGCCGAAGTTGCGCGTTTGGTTCAGAGGGGATTTAGCCATGAGCGCGTGCCCCCTTAGAAGCGGTAGTGCGAGAACGCACGGTTGGACTCGGCCATCTTGTACAGATCCTCGCGCTTCTTCACCGACGCGCCGGTGTTCTCGGCGGCGTCCATGATCTCAGCGGCCAGGCGGGCCTTCATGGTGTGCTCCTTGCGCTTACGAGAGAAGTCGACGATCCAGCGGATCGCAAGCGTAGTGGCGCGGCGGGAGTTGACCTCCATCGGCACCTGGTAGGTAGCGCCACCGACACGCTTGGGCTTAACCTCGAGCGTGGGGCGGACGTTGTCCATAGCCTTCTTGAAGACGGCCAGCGGGTCGCCGCCGGTCTTCTCCTCGATGATGGCGAAAGCGCCGTAGACGATGCCTTCGGCGGTGGCCTTCTTGCCGTCAAGCAGGATCTTGTTGATCAACTGCGTGACAAGGCGGTTGTTGTACTGGGCGTCCGGCTGTACTTCACGGCGGACTGCTGCTGCACGACGCGGCATGTGTTCTCCTTCTTGTTCCTGCGCGCTTCGAGACGGTTTTCATCCCGTCCATTAGGCCCCCGTCGCCTCCCCCTTTGGGAAGCAGCGGTTTCGCGGCCCGCGCGACTTAATGGTTACTTACTTCGGGCGCTTGGCACCATAGCGGCTGCGAGCCTGCTTGCGGTTGTCCACCGCAGAGCAGTCGAGCGCTGCGCGGATGACCTTGTAGCGCACACCGGGGAGGTCCTTGACGCGACCGCCGCGGATGAGCACCATCGAGTGCTCCTGCAGGTTGTGGCCGATGCCCGGGATGTAGGCCGTAACCTCCATGCCGTTCACCAGGCGCACGCGGCAGACCTTGCGCAGAGCCGAGTTCGGCTTCTTCGGCGTGGTCGTGTACACACGGGTGCACACGCCGCGCTTCTGCGGGTTGCCCTTCAGAGCCGGCGTCTTCTTCTTGTCGACCGACTGCTTGCGGCCCTTGCGGACCAACTGGTTGATAGTAGGCAAAGCTTCTCTCCTTTTACCTCTTACTTGTCCGATTGCCTTTATACTGAAATAAGGAATCGCTTGTCGCATCGCCTTCCTGTGTGCTCAGCTGATTCACACAGGAAAACGTACGTCATTAAGACGCGAACGAGAACTCTACCACCCGCCATCAGGGTTGTCAAACGCCACGCATCCGGGAGTATCTATAGGTATTGACATACGTTTCCGCAGGTAAAACAAATATCGAGGGCAAACAAGCAACAAAATGTCCATTGTTTTCCGAAGAATCGCGATGAATTCTTGACAAGCAGGCGGACGCACCGAGCAAACGCACCTGTTTGTCGCCTCGAGCGGCGGCGACATAGAACCAGGCGCGCCGAACAGCGGCGCGAACGGGGGCGCCACCCCGCTTCCGCGCACAGATGCGATGCGCGTGGAAGCGCGACGCTCGAGCCATCGACCATGCGGCAGCAGCACTCGGTTCGGATCGCCGACCACGCGGCGGCGGCAGCAGCAGCAGCCCGAGCCGCCAAGCCCCGCCAGCGCCTACGAGCGGGCGGCCCGCCGCACGAGCTCTTCGGCCAGGCGCGCGGTGCCTTCCAGATCCTGCACGGTAATGAACTCGTCAACGGAATGGAAGTTCGTCATGCCGATGCCCAAGGTCACGGCACGTACGCCACGCGCAGACAGGATGTTCGCGTCCGCGCCGCCGCCCGAGTAGCGAAACGCCGGTTCAAGCCCTGCTGCACGAGCCGCCGCGGCAACGCCCTGCACCAGCGGATCGGACTCCTGGTACAGCACGGGGCCGTAATCCTCGCGCCAGCTCACGTCCACCGAACCCCCGAAACGCGCGGCAGCCTCCTCGAGCGCGACGGTCATGGCCTGGCGCTGCGCATCGGCCCGATCGCGGTACAGCGAACGGCACTCCCCCGCCAGCGTGCACGAGTCGGCCACCACGTTCACCTCGCGCCCGCCTTCGATGAGCCCGATATTCGCCGTGGTCGCATCGTCAAGGCGCCCCAGACGCATGGCCGAAACAGCCGCCGCAGCCATCTGGATAGCGGAAACGCCCGCTTCGGGCTCCACGCCGGCATGCGCCGCGCGGCCGGAGAACGTCGCGCGCAGCGTGTGGTGGCACGGGGCGCCCAGAATGACGGTGCCCGGAGCGCCGTCGGCATCGAACACGTAGCACGGGGCTCCCGCAGGCAGTTCGCCTTCGGACAGCGCGCCCGAACCAAGCAGGCTCAACTCCTCGCAGGTGGTAAGCAGCACCGTCACCGAAGGCATGTCCTCGTCTGCTTCGACAAGCGAACGCAACGCCTCGAAGATGCCCGCGACGCCCGCCTTGTCGTCGGCGGACAGAATGGTGTCTCCGGCAGACCGCACGACGCCGTCTTGGACCTCCGGGGAAATCCCCGCGCACGGCTGCACCGTATCCATGTGCGCGGAAAGCACGATCTGGCCCTTCGACCGCCCCTCGCGATAGGCGATGAGATTGCCCGTCTCCGAACCCGTTTCGCTTGCAGAATCGTCGAAGCGCACCTTGAATCCCAGGTCGAGAAGCTCTTGCTGACAGCGCTTCGCCATAAGGCCCTCTTTGCGCGAGGGACTTTCGATGCGGACGATCTCCAGGAACAGGTCGAGCAAACGGTTCGGATTCATGAGCTTTCCTTCGGGACGTGCGGACGGCTGCGTTTCGATTTGGCCGCAACGGAGGCGCCAGGGCGCCCAATCGCAGCGAACTTCATTATAATCATCGGGGTAACCCGATGCGCGAAAACCCGGCAACGGGAGCGCAACCGCCGCCCGAACAACAAGGAGGAGGCACCATGCTGCACGACCTTGTCAAAGCCTGCCGAAGCTACCGCCGATTCGACGAAGCTACTCGCATCGAGCGATCGACGCTCGTTTCCTGGATCGATGCCGTCCGCTTGGTAGCTTCAAGCGGAAACGCCCAGCCCCTGCGCTACGCTCTGGTAACCGACGAGCTCGCCTGCGAGAAAGTCTTCTCTTGCTGCGCATGGGCGAAGGCCCTCCCCGACTGGCCGGGGCCGGAACCGGGTGAAAGGCCGAGCGCCTACATTGTGATCCTAAGCGACTGCGACCGCACGCTCGCCGACGTATTCACCGCCTGGGACGAGGGCATCGCCGCGCAAACCATCATGCTGCAAGCCGTTGAAGCCGGCTACGGCGGCTGCATCCTGGGATCTTTCAAGCGACGTAGCCTGACGCAGGCGCTGGGAATCGACGAGGATCGCTTCAAGCCCGACCTGGTGCTTGCTCTGGGAAAGCCCGCCGAAAAGGTAGTCGTTTCCACCATTTCCGCCAATGGAGCGACGGAATACTGGCGCGACGAGGCGAGCGTCCATCACGTTCCGAAGCGCCCTCTTTCCGACGTGCTTCTATAAGGGTCGTCAACGCAAGCGGAGGTCGTCGCCCGCACGGAACGTAGACCTCGAGCCGCGCGGGCAGAGGTTACAGGACGAGCAGTTCCTCTTCCCGCGCGGCATCCAGCCGACGGTTGCGCACGTACACGATCCAGTTCACCCCAATGCACACGAGGTTGATAAAGTACACGGCCAGCACCCAGTTCACCGAGCCCGAAACGAACTTCGCGGCAATGCCCGCCAGGTAGCCGGCCGTAATCAACCCGATGAACTGCCAGCTTGTGCCTGCAGCGGTTTCCGACCTGAAGCTCTTGTACGCGTTGAGCGGCCACGACAACCCAAAGCATATGAGCATCGCGGCCTCCAGTATTTCCGCCATCCGCAGACCATCTCCTACGCGCGGCCTTTCCAGTCGCGCTCGCGCTTGCATTCCGACGGTAACGGTATACCCGCGCCCCTTCTGCGTCAAATATATTGATTATACTGAATTCATAATGCTGAACGTATGAATGAAGAGGAGAGCCCTCATGGAGCTACAGCAACTGCGCTACTTTCACGAAGTGGCGCGCAGCGAGCATATTACGAACAGCGCCAAGAAGCTCCATGTAGCACAGCCAGCGCTCACGCAGACCGTCCACCGGCTGGAACAGGAACTGGGCGTAAAGCTGCTCGAACGAGCAGGACGAGGCGTGCGCTTGACCGCGTGCGGACGCGCGCTCGACGAACGCATCAGGCCGGTGCTGGCTGCCCTCGACGCCATTCCCGACGAACTCGCCGAGGTGGCGGGTCGCGAGAACGCCACGGTGAGACTGTCGATCTTGTCGGCCTCGGGCTTGGTGGTAGACGCGATAGCAGCATGGCGATCCCAGCATCCCGACACGCGATTCGTAATCACCCAGCAAGAGGCGCAGGAGCATTGGGACATACGACTGAGTACCGAAGGAGTGAACCGACCGCACGGATCGACCTCCTTGCACGTGGAGCCGCCGCATCTGTACCGCGAGCGCATTGGGATAGCGGTTCCCATCGAGCGGGCGGGACAAGGACCCATCGACCTGGCCGATCTAGCCGAGGATCCTTTCATCTGCCTGGCGGGCAGCCGGGCGTTTCGGGAGGCATGCGACCGTCTATGCGCCGAAGCGGGATTCCGTCCCAGCGTGGCGTTCGAAAGCGACGGCCCGGAAGTGGTCAGGAACATGATCGGCCTGGGACTGGGCGTGGGGTTTTGGCCTGAGCGCAGCTGGGGAGCGCTCGGGGACGGCAGCGCGCGCCTGGAGCCGCTTTCCGACGATCGCTTCGTGCGCACCATCAAACTGGAGACGGCGCACCCCCTTCGAGAAGAAGCCGCGGCATTCCACGGCTTCTTGGCAACGTATTTCGATGAGCGTTGGCGAGAAGCTTCCCCGCTTGACGGCTAAGCGCCGAGGATCTTGGCGGCCACCTGCTTTTTGCGGCTGAGCACGCCGGGCATCCACGTGCCGCCTTCGCCCGTGCAGTTGATGCCGAACACGCGGTTCACGATGCGGCGGTTGCCTTCGCACATGAACTGGCTGCCCTCCGCCACGATGTCGGTGACCAACAGCAGCACGAACTCGTAGCCGTGATCGTCGCGCAGCTGGCGCATGTGATCGCGAATTTCCTGCTCGCGCTTCATAACGGCCGGCAGATCGACGGTCTCGTGCTGGGCGATGAGAACCGTGGCGTCGCCGATCTGGAACTCCTTGGCGTCAGCGCCCACCAGCTTGTCGACCGGCATGTCGTCCTCGCCGCCGCGGCACTTGAACACGGCCAGTCCGAACTCGGTCGGATCGACGCCCGCGATGTCGGCCAGGTACTTCACCTGCTCGCGATCCACGTCGGTGGTCGTAGGCGACTTGAGGATAACCGTGTCGGTCATGACGGCGGACAGCAGCACGCTTGCGATGGACGCGGGTATCTCCACGCCATGGCGACGGAATTCCAGGGTGACGATGGTAGCGGTCGATCCCACGGGCAGGTTGAGGAACTGGATGGGGTTGACCGTCATGACGTCGGCAATGCGATGGTGATCGATGATCTCCACCACGTCGGCCTCCTCGATGCCGTTCGCCGCCTGGCGCGTCTCGTTATGGTCCACGAGCACCACCTTGCGACGGGGACGCACGGCCACGTCGGAGCGCGTGACGATGCCGATGGCCACGTCGTTGTCGTCGAGCACGACGGCTTCGCGCAAAGCGCTGGACATGAGATCTTCGATGGCTTCCTTGAGAAGCCCCTCCTTGTCCAGAACCAGCACGTCGGTTTCGGTCATGTCGGCCACCTTTTGGCCGAGCGACGCGATAAGGTCGCCGGCGACGGCCATTTCGTTCGCACCGCCCTCCTCCAGGGCGTCGGTAGCGGCGATGTAGCGCTCGGCGATCATGCGCGTGGTGATGAGCCCTCGATAGGTGCCGTCGTCGTTGGTGACCACCAGCGCGCGCACGTTGTGCTGGCGCAGCAGGCGACCGGCCTCAAGCAAGGTTGCATCATAGCCGATGGAAATAGGGTTCGGCGTCATGACGTCGGCCACGCGCGCATGCACGTGGGCGACCACCTCGGGGGCCTGCAGGCCGCTGCGTTCCAGGATCCAAGCGCTCTCAGGCGGCATGGGGCCCAGACGAGCGGGGACGTACACGCGCTTCGGATCGGCATCGCCCGAAGCGCGCTTCTCCAGCTCGTTCTTGAGATACGCGTACCCGACGGCCGCGCTGATGGAATCGTTGTCAGGATTCTTATGGCCCACGACGATGATGGGTGCCGGCATTGTTCGCTCCTTTACCGCGAGGCCCTTCCGCGCGTGCGGGGCCTCTGTTCTCCGCCCAGTGATGTGCTCGGGATCAAAACGCCCGATTATGACCAGTTCAGTATAGCGTTGAAGCTTGAAGCGCAAGCCCCTACGGGCTTTTCGTCGTTAAAACTCACGAAAGTGCGGGTAAAACGATGCCCCATGCGCTACCATGGCGGCGACGAACGCAACGCGAAGGAGGACGAGCATGGCGACGCTCGGCTTAACCGACATCATCGGCCCCATCATGGTAGGACCCTCGAGCTCCCATACGGCGGGAGCTTTGCGCATCGCGTTCATGGCGCGCCGGCTCTGCCTTGCCGAACCGAGAAGCGTCGAGTTTCGTCTGCTGGGATCGTTCGCGCACACTCTGACCGGGCACGGCACCGACAAGGCGCTCGTGGCGGGCATGCTGGGCCTGGCAACCGACGACCTGCGCATACGCGATTCGTTCGAGCTGGCCGAACAGGCGGGACTCTCGTTTCGCTTCACGACCCTGCCCGACGCCGACGACTACGAGCACCCCAACACCATCGACATTCTCATACAGGACGCCGCCGGCAACAAGATGAGCGTGCGCGGCGAAAGCGTGGGCGGCGGGGCGGCGGTCATCCGTCGCATCGACGGCATCGACGTGTACGTGACCGGCGAAAGCACGAGCATCGTCGTGCGCCAACGCGACGTGGCCGGCGTGCTGGCGCATATCGCACAAAGCCTGAGCGAACGCGGCGTGAACATCGCCACCACGCGCATGTATCGCGAGCGGCGCGGAGACACGGCCTACACCGTTCTCGAAACCGACCAAGACGTGGACGTTGCGGCAAAAGCGGCCATAGAAAGCAACCCGGCCATCTACGATGTGCGCATCATTCCCGGCGACGCGGGCAGCGCGGCTCCATGTGCCGGCGCCGGCGACGAAGGATGCAGCGCGCAGCAGAGCGCTGAAGCGCTCGATCGCGCACTTCAGCGATTCGCGGATCTCAACTTCGCATCGGGCTCGGATCTGCTTACCTGGTGCGAAACGAACGGCGCATCGCTTTCGGAAGCCTTTTTGGCTCGCGAGGCAGCTCTAGCAGCCAGCTTAGGGCAGGCCGATACATCAAAATGCTATCTTGACCTGGCTCTTTCCGTTATGAAGCGCGCCGCAACGCAGCCCGTTCGCGAAACGTTGCCCTCGATGGGAGGCCTCCTTGGCGGCGAGGCGCGCAAGCTGACCGATCTGCGCGCCCGCGGCGAAGCGCTCTGCGACGACCAGCTTTCCGCCGCCATGACCTACGCTATGGCCGTGCTGGAAACGAACGCGTCCATGGGCCGCATCGTAGCCGCCCCCACGGCGGGATCGGCGGGCGTGCTGCCCGGCGTGCTGCTTGCCCTGCAGGATTCCAGAGGCCTCGCCGATGAAGACCTGGCGCGCGGCATAGCGACCGCGGCAGCCATCGGATACCTGATCACGCGCAACGCAACGGTGTCGGGCGCAGAGGGAGGCTGTCAGGCGGAAATCGGGTCGGCGGCGGCAATGGCGGCCGCAGCTGCAGTGGAGCTTGCCGGAGGCACGCCCGCCCAATGCCTGGACGCAGCGGGCAACGCGCTCACGAACATGATGGGGCTTGTGTGTGATCCGGTTGCGGGCCTGGTGGAAGTGCCCTGCCAGAAGCGCAACGCATCCGGCGCCGCAACGGCGCTCGTCAGCGCGCAGATCGCGCTGGCCGGCATTGGAAACCTGGTCGATTTCGACCAAACCGTGGCCGTCATGGACAAAGTGGGCCGCTCCCTGCCCTTCGAACTGCGAGAGAGCGCTCTTGGCGGCATAGCCGCGGCGCCGGCCGCTTGTGCCTGGTGCGCACAGTGCGGAGCCTGACGACGCTCCAGCGCAAAGGCGAACGGCACTAAACGAAGGGGCGGGGCCGCAGTTCACGCCGGCCCCGCCCCTTTATCTCGTTCGCGTCGTCGAACCCTAGCCCATTGCGAGGTCGGGGAACGCTTTCAGATCGATGGATTGAATGGCGATGCACGCCGGACCGCCCTGCGTGATGAATGCCGGGCCCAAATCGTAGACGCCGAAACGGCAACCGGAGAACGCGGCCTTCAAGCGATCCATGGCCCAACCAGCACCTTCGGGATTGTCCGCATGGCTCACGCTGATGAAATGACCTTCGCCGACGCCGCGCTTCTCAAGCTCGGAGACTACCGCCTCAACGCCCTTCTTGAAGCTGCGGGCAATAGCCAAGCGCTCCAGGCGGGTGCCATCATCGGTTTGGCACATGACCGGAGCCGCTTTCACCAGATGCGCGAACTTCGCAGCCAGCGGCGTCAAGCGACCCCCACGACGCAGGTACTCGAAATCCTCCGGCAAAAGAAACGAGTGGGCGCTCGCGATCATGGGGCGCAGGCGCTCGATCACGTCAGCTGCATGCTCGCACCGCTTCGCCAGCTCTACGGCAGCCAGCGCCAACGCACGATGGGGCGCGCACAGCGTTGCCGAATTCACCACGTGCACGCGCTCGGGATGCGGAGCCTGCTTCGCCAATCCATGCGCCACGCCGTACGCGCCGGACAAACCGTCAGCCATGGTGATGTGCAGCACCTCTTCTTCGGTGTCGTAGGCTTCGAGCGTCAAATGCGGCGGAGGACAGGAGCTTTGCGGCATCGCGCCGGCACGCACGCGCGCGAGGAAGTCCTCCGTTGTGATCTCCTCGTATTCAAGCCACGTTTCGTTGTCGATAGTCACCGCAAGCGGCAGAATCTTCATACCGCGCGCTGCACCCTGTTCGATAGAGTACATGACGGAGGAATCGGCTACGATCCTCATGGGGGTCCCCTTCTCTCGTATATCAACCCTGCCTGCACTGAGGAATTCACTTAGCGCTACAGGAGTATTTTCATAATGACGGGCAAGGAAACCGATGGCAAGTAAAAATGTGAATTATGCACAGCTACACCGAAACTCGCACATCAGGCGGACCATGCGCACACGCTTAACGCACAGCGCCCGCCGCGTTGCTCGGCGGGCGCTGCATGCGCACGTTCTTGTTGGGAGACTGCGCGCTATCCGTTCAATTTGACGATAGGCGCGTAGTCCTTCAGGAGCTTCTTCGTCTGGCCCGTTTTGGCGAACTTGATGTAGAGCGTGTCGCCGTCCACCTTCGTCACCTTGCCGCGCCCGAACGTCTTGTGATCCACGGCATCGCCGGTCGCAAACGTCATTTTGGCCGCAGGCTTCTTCTCGGCGCCGGGACGCACGTACGAGGAAGCCACGCGACTCGCGCGCGCATCCGAACGGCCCGCCGAGCCCGATGCGCTCGAGCGCCCGAACACGCGACCGCCGCCCGCCTCGGTTCCCGACCCGGCAATGCCCTTGCGGCTGCCGCGCTTCTCCCAGCCCGTGCCGCTGAAGCCGGCCGAGCCCACGCCCGTGGTCTGACGCAGCTCCATAGGGATCTCCTGGATGAAGCGCGAAACGGGGTTCGACGAGGTCTGGCCGAAGATCTGACGCGCGTAGGCGCAGGTGAGGAACAGCTTCTTACGCGCGCGCGTGATGGCAACGTAGGCAAGGCGGCGCTCCTCTTCGATGCCGGCGGCATCGTTCACGCTGTTCATGTGCGGGAACAGCGTTTCTTCCATGCCCGCCACGAACACGCAATCGAACTCCAGGCCCTTCGACGAGTGCACCGTCATGAGCGTGACCGCCATGCCGTCTTCGGCCACGGTGTCCAAATCCGTGCGCAGGCGCACCCATTCGATGAAATCGGCCAGCGAGTCGCCGCGCAGCACGCGCACGGGAGCCGCCCCCGCGTCCTCGCCGGCGACAGGGGCAGCGTACTCGGCGTCCTCTTCGTCGTGCGTGTCCACGAACTCGTCCACAACGCCCAAGAATTCCTTGATGTTCTCGATGCGGCCGATAGCCTCGTCGGTGCCTTCGGCCTGAAGCGCGGCGATGAGACCGCTCTTGTCGATGACGGCCTCGATGACCTTGCGCAGGTCGCCGCCGTACGATTGCGCCTCCTTGATAAGGCCCACGAACCCGCCGATGGCCTGGCGCGTGGCCGCGCGCAGCTCCGGATCCACGATGGCCAGCTCGGCCGCCTCCATGAACGTCATGTCCATCTCGCGCGCGAACTGCTCGATGCGCTCGATGCTGGCCTTGCCCACGCCGCGGCGCGGCACGTTGACCACGCGCTTGGCCGCGATGTCGTCGGCCGGGTTCACGATGAGCGTGAGGTAGGCCATGACGTCGCGGATCTCGGCGCGATCGAAGAAGCGCGTGCCGCCGACGATGCGGTACGGCACGCCGGCGCGCAGCAGCATGTCTTCCAACATACGGGACTGGGCGTTGGTGCGGTAGAACACGGCCATCTGGTTGTACGTCAAGCCGCGTGCGCGCTGCTTCTCGATTTCGCCGGCCACCCAGCGGCCCTCGTCGCGCTCGTCGGACGCCATGTACACCTGGATCTTGTCGCCCTCTTCGGCATCCGTGAACAGCTTCTTCGCCTTGCGGTGCTGGTTGTTGGCGATAACGGCGTTCGCAGCCGCCAAAACGTTGCCGACGCTGCGGTAGTTCTGCTCCAGCTTCACCGTGTGCGCGTTCGGGTAATCCTGCTCGAACTCGAGGATGTTGCGGATGTCGGCGCCGCGCCAGCTGTAAATGGACTGGTCGTCGTCGCCTACCACCATGATGTTCTTGTGCTTCGCGGCCAAAAGCCCCGTGATGGCGTACTGGGCGTGGTTGGTGTCCTGATACTCGTCCACCATGATGTAACGGAATCGGTCCTGGTAGGCGTCCAGCACGTCCGCATGGTTCTTCAGCAACAGAAACGCGTACAGCAGCAAATCGTCGAAGTCGAACGCGTTCGCGGCCTTGAGGCGCTCCTGCAGCTTCGCGTAGACGCGCGCCGCCGCCTTCCCCACCGGGTCGCTGGCCTGCTTCTCGAACTCGGCGGGCACCACCAATTCGTTTTTAGCCGTGGAGATGCGGTTCATGAGCGCGTTGATCGGGAAGCGCTTCGGATCGATGTCGAGCTCGGCCATGATCTCTTTGTACAGGCGCTTCTGATCGTCCACGTCGTAGATGGTGAAGTTCTTGGTGAAGCCCAGCTTTTCCGCGTCCGCGCGCAGGATGCGCACGCACATGCTGTGGAACGTCGCCACCCACATGCCGCGGCTGCGCGGGCCCACCAGGCCGGTCAGGCGTTCGCGCATCTCGGCGGCCGCCTTGTTCGTGAACGTGATGGCCAGGATCTCCCACGGGGCAACGCCCAGGTTTTCGATCAGGTTCGCGATGCGGTACGTCAGCACGCGCGTCTTGCCGGACCCGGCGCCGGCCAGCACCAGAAGCGGCCCGTCGGTGGTCACGACCGCTTCGCGCTGCGGTCCGTTCAGGGTTTCGATATCGATTGGCATGTGAGCAGTCTCCTTGGCATGGAGGTGAAATGAGCCTTCGTATTCTACCCCTTTTCCCCAAGGCGCCCAAGCAAACGCGCGCAATCTGCGTAAGGAGGACGATGAGACGAAGGGACGGGGTCAATGTCTCATTTTCGCCTCACTAGGCGAGCGCCCCCGCAAGCTCGTCGGATCCGCCGCCGCGCGAATCCGTGCGATCGGCTCCCAGCGAGTCGCCCCACATGGACAGTTCGGCGCCATGTTCGACCAGGTTGGAGCACTCGTTGCCCGCGCGCTCAAGGCACAGCAGCAGCTGGTTGTACACCGCCTTGTTCTCAGGGGCGCACTGCTGGCTGCTGACCCGACGGAAGTGGTCCTTGCGCGCCTTGCTCTGACGTTTGATGATCTGGCGGCGGCGCTCGTCGAGCACGCGCTCGGACGCAGCATCCTGATCGCTCAAGAACTGCAGGACCGCGCCGTACATCTCCGCCACCATGGCCGCGCTCTCGCTCAGCTCCTGGCGCGCTTCGTCCGAGAACGGCTTCTTGGACGACAAGCGCTCCCCGTAAAGCGCCGACACCTCCCCGCAACGCGACCCGATGCGGCCCACCGCGTCCACGATGAACATGAGGTCGGAAATCTCGGCCGCCTGCTTTTCGCTGGTCGCGCCAGCCGACAAAAGCTCTACCGCGTAATTTGCAAGCTGCGCTTCAGCCGCCTCCACCGTAGCGCAATCCGCCTTGAGAGCCTTGAACGCAGCGGCATCCCTGCTGGCGATGGCCTCGGGCAGAACCGCCAGCATGTCGCGCACCTTGTCGCAGTACTTCTGCAGCTCCTCGCCGAACATCCTGATGGCGAACACCGGCTGACCCACGATCTTGTCATCCAGGTACACCAGATCGCCCTGGTCCTGCGCGCCGCCCTTTCCGGGCACCAAGAACGTGACGATCTTCACCATCACCCCGATGAACGGCAGCCACAACAACGTGCAGACGACGTTGAACGTGGTATGCGCGTTCGCGATCTGGCGCGCGATGACGTCCAGCTCGGGGCCGGGAGTGAGAAACTGCACGAACTGCGCGATCACGGGAACGAACCAGATGAACACCAGCGCGCCCGAAATGTTGAACACGCTATGCGCCACCGCCGTGCGCTTCGCATCGCGCGATTGCCCGATGCAGGCAAGAAGCGCGGTGATGGTGGTGCCGATGTTGTCCCCCAGCAGGATGGGGATGGAGCCCGCAAGGCCCAGCACGCTGGTCACGCCGTCGGGGCCGGGCTGCGAGGCGAAGCTCTGCAGCACGGCGATGGTGGCGCTGGAGCTTTGCACCACAAGCGTCATCACCGTGCCCACCACCACGCCGAGCGCGGGAACGTCCTTCACCTGATCGATCATGGTCAAGAACACGTCGCTTTGCGCAAGCGGCTTCATGACGGCGCCCATGGTGTCGATGCCCACGAACAGCAAGCCGAACGCGAACACGGTCTGGCCGATGTTCTTGATGCGCTCGTCTTTGGCGATGAACCACACGATGAAGCCCACGAACACGATGAGCCAAATATAGTCGCTCAGCTTGAAGGCCATGAGCTGCGCGGTCATCGTGGTGCCGATGTTGGCGCCGAAGATGACGGCGATGGCCTGGCGCATGGTCATGAGGCGGGCGCTCACGAATCCGATGGCCATGACCGTGGTGGCGCTGGAGCTTTGCAGCACGGCGGTGGCCACGGCGCCGGCCAACACGCCGAGCACGGGATTCGAGGTGAGCAGGGAAAGAATGGACTTCATTTTGGCGCCTGCGGCTTTTTGCAGGCCCTCGGACATCATGTTCATGCCGAACAGGAACACGGCCAGTCCGCCCAGCAGGCCGAACACGGTTTCCATCGGAGCGTTCACGCGGGACTCCCCTTCGCATCATCGGTTACAAGCGTCAATGCACGCGAAGCGAAAGGATACCGGGCAGACGGTAAGGCCATTGTCAAGAGAGTGTAAAGTTCAGGTAAAGTTTTTACAATTGGGCGAGTGAGGGGATCGACGCCATGTTGCGAGGGGCATGGCGCAGCGAGCGAGAGGCGCGCCGAAGGCGGGTCGGCGGCGGGACGGGTCGGCGGCGGGCGCCTTGCCTGGGCGCACGGTTTTGCCTCCGATGTTACGCTCAAACGCACGTCGAGGCCCGCCCGGCGACGACGAGCATTTGCGACCAGGCAAAACGCAGGGCCATATTGAAGCCGGCTTCTCGGTTTGCTCCCCGTGCGCAACATTGAGGGCAAAACTGTGCACGAAGGGGGGAGTAACGTACCCACTCGACCCCCTGCCCATTCGCCCGAACAGCGCGGAAGCGAGCGGCCCCCTTCGGCGGAAAAGATTGGGCCCTTCGGCTGATGCGCCAAAGGGCCCGGATCCAGCATCGAAACGCTTTGCCGTTTTCTGACGGCGAAGCGCTACACGATCTTCTTCCCGAACACGGCCGCGATCTCGCGCAGTTCGGCGATAAGGTCTCTGAACTGGGACGGGGTCAGCTGCTGCGGGCCGTCGGACAGAGCCGCCGGCGGATTGGGGTGCACCTCGATCATGATGGAGTCGCAGCCCACGGCCACGGCGGCCTTCGCCAGCGGCGGCACCAGGTCGCGCACGCCCGCCGGATGCGAAACGTCCACGCACACCGGATACAGGCTCTGCTTGTGCACGACCGGCACGGCCGAGATGTCCAGCGTGAAGCGCGTGGCCGTTTCGAACGTGCGCAGGCCGCGCTCGCACAGCACCACGTTGTCGTTGCCTTCCATGGTGATGTAGTCGGTTGCCGACAGCCACTCGGAAATGGTGCCCGCGAAGCCGCGCTTGAACAGCACCATCTTGTGGGAGTCCTTCGTCACCTGGCCGATGTTCTTCAGCAGGCTGAAGTTCTGGAAGTTGCGCGCGCCCACCTGCAGGCCGTCCACGTAGGAGTGGACCATCTCGCAGTGCGCGGAGTCCATGACCTCGGTCAGGGTTTTCAGACCGTACTTTTGCCCGGCATCCTGCATGATCTTGAGGGCTTCCTCGCCCAGGCCCTGAAACGAATGCGGGTTCGTGCGCGGCTTGAACGCGCCGCCGCGAATCCAGGTAAGTCCCAGGTCGGCGATGCATTCGGCCACTTCTTCGAACTGCTCTTTGCTCTCGACGGAGCACGGTCCGGCGAAGATGGTGATCTCGTCGGATCGAGTGCCGTAATCCGGCAGTTTGGTTGCTATCTGTTCGCTCATACCGACGGGGTCTCCTTCATCACCTTAAGAATGCTGGCATAGATCTCACGCAGGTTCTCGTTGTACAGGGGACCCTCGTTATAGCTGTTCAGTTTCGCGAAGATCTCCTCTTCGCGCCGCGGATCGTACAGGCCCAGATGAGCACCGGGCTTGAGACCGCGAATGACCAGCGAATGACCGGCGCGCTTGTTGAGCAGCGCGACGATCTGACGATCAATCTCGTCGATCTTGGCACGATGTTCTTGGATCTCCGCGAAGGAGCTGTTCTCTTCAGACATCGGCTTTCCTCTCATGACTCTTGCGTGGTAACGAGCATGGCCCTTGGCGCCCGGCGGGCGGCCGGCCCTCGTGTGGTTCAGTATGATAGCAAAAGCGGCGGGCCAGAACGGCCCGCCGCAGCAATATTTACTAGGAAGTTCCTAGGTGAATGGGCGTCACAGCCGACGGGCGTCGCTTTACGGCAGCATGCCCATGGACTCGAAGGCGAAGTAGCCCAGCACCAGCACGCCCACGATGATGCGATACCAACCGAACGCCGTGAAGTCGTTCTTCTTGATATAGCCCATGAGGAACTTGATGGAAACGACCGACATCGCGAACGCGGACACGATGCCCACGACCAGGACCACGATCTCCATCTGCGTCATGGCCAAGCCGGCCACGAAGAACTTGAGGGCTTTCACCAGGCCCCATCCGAACATGATGGGAATGGCCAGGAAGAACGTGAACTCGGCAGCCGCGGTGCGCGAGCAGCCCGACAGCATGCCGCCGATGATGGTGGCGCCGGAGCGGCTGGTGCCCGGGATGATGGCCAGAACCTGGAAGCAGCCGATCTTGAGCGCGGTCTTCCAATCGATGTCGTCGACGTTGGTGATCTTGAACACGGACGCCTCGGCCTCTTCGGCGAGGTCGGCCTGCGAAGCGCGCGCATGGCGGCCGCGCGGCGCCTCCAGCGCGGCTTCGGCCTCGCGCAAGCGGCGGCGGTTGCGGCGCTCGAGCACGATGAACACGATGCCGTACAGGATGAGCATGGCGGCGACGGTCACTTTGTTGTAGAAGTGCTCGTTCACCCAGTCGTCGAACAGGATGCCGATGATGGCCGCGGGAATGCAGCCGATGGCGACCATGCCCCACAGGCGCCACGTGCTTTTCTTCTCGACCGAAGTTTTCTTCGGCGAGAAGGGATTCAGCTTGTGGAAGTACAGGATGAGCACCGCCAGGATGGCGCCCAGCTGGATGACCACCAGAAACAGCGCCAGGAACGCATCGGACACTTGCAGCTTCACGAATTCGTCCACCAGGATCATGTGGCCGGTAGACGAGATGGGCAGCCATTCGGTGATGCCCTCGACAATGCCGATGAGCAGGGATTTCAATGCTTCGATGATCATGCGTGCAGTACCTCTGATTGCTTTCGGGTCGAATAGATGCGCGCGGACGTTGGCCGCGCCTGGTTGCTAGCGCCGGCGTTGGTGGTGATCCTGCAGCGCCGCGATGGCCAGCAGCGCGACCGACAGGCACAACCCCATGAGAACGAACTGGGGAAGCTCCTGACCGAGCGCCATGGTGGCAAGCGCGACGAGCGCGATGACGAGCGCGACGAGCTTGCACAGGTAGGAGATGCGATCGTTGAACGAGGCGTGCAGATCGCGACGATGCCGGTCGGCGTCGGGACGCTCCCCTGCTTGCGGCGAGGCCGCCAAGGGTTCGGGCGCTCCCGTCGCGCCAGGTGCGGCCTTCGCTTCCGCAGACGCGGATGCAGGCGCAAGCGCAGACGCGGACGCTGGCTCGTCGAGCGTCGATATGTCGTCTCGCACGTTCTCCATGGCAGGGATTGTACCCGAGGATGAGCGTCGGGGTCGAAGAAAACAGAGGGAGGACACGATCGACGACCGCCCTGCCCCGCCGATGCACGTTCCAAACCTGGGAGGGAGCGGGCTTCGTGCAAACTACGATTCGAGCAATCGATCTCCTACTGCGCTTAACTGCTAGAATGACTTCCAGCATCCTTGAACCTCCCATGAGTTTCCGCAGCGAGAACGCGAGAAAAGAGATCGGCATGAGCGAAGCTTTCGAGTACGGCGTAGTCGAATTCATCGACTGCTTGAAAACCGGGTTCGTAGATGCTTCGGTCGAATCGGACGCACGCTATACCCCAAAAATCCTTGTCAACGATGTAAAAAAGGCGACCAACGTTCTTTCCGCGCTAAAAAACGAAATGAGGACTTGCGAGCGATTCGATCTTTCGGTTGCCTTCATAACTTCAAGCGGAGTACAGGCCCTTGTCCAGATCCTCAACACGCTACGTGAAGAAAATGTTCCTGGACGTATCCTTACGACCACGTACCTGAACTTCAGCGAACCCGACGCGCTTCGCAAATTAGGAGAATATCCAAACATCGAAACGCGTATCTACCAAGGCAATATGCACGCTAAAGGCTATTTCTTTAAGCAAGGAGAAATCAACACCGTCATTATCGGAAGCGCTAACATCACCCAATCCGCATTGACCAGCAACAAAGAATGGAACGTCCTTTTTCATTCTTTCGACGACGGCGACGTTCTTCAGGCCGCCCGTTCGGAATTCGATGCTCTCTGGAACGCGCCAGAAACCATCCCCTCCCATGAATCATGGATAGCTGAATACGAGGACTATCGCCACGCTACTCAGCAAGAAAGAACCGCTCAAAAGGATTCTTTTTCATTCGGCACTGCTGGCACGTCAGCCACCAAAAACGCTTTCGGAGAAACAAGAACCGGCAGCCCTTCCCCAAACGCCATGCAGAAATCGGCTCTCGAAAAGCTTAAGAAGCTGCACGAGAACATGAAGCCGCGAGCTTTATTGATATCGGCAACAGGCACTGGCAAGACCTATCTATCCGCGTTCGACGTAAAAGAATCGAATCCCCAGCGCATCCTGTTCGTTGCGCATCGCGAGCGAATTCTGGAAGCCTCCGAAAAGAGCTATCGAAATGTACTAGGAGCGCGCTACACTTACGGAATATTCGCAGGACGGAGCAAGCAAGCCAACAAAACATGCCTGTTTGCCATGGTGGGAACCCTTGCTAACAATTTAGACAAATTTGACCGCGACGCTTTCGACTACATCGTCATCGACGAGGCGCATCGAAGCGGAGCAGAAAGCTACCGGAGAATAATCGACTACTTCAAGCCCGATTTTCTCCTCGGCATGACGGCCACCCCCACAAGAACAGATGGCTATGATCTTTTCCAACTCTACAATCACACCATTGCCCACCAAATCACCCTTTACGACGCACTGAAGCACAACATGCTGACGCCATTCCATTATTTCGGTATCGCAGACCTGGATATCGATGGAAGAAAAGCGGACGACCTCACCCTTTTTACCAAATTAGCTTCCGAAGATCGAGTCTCGCACATCATCGACAAGATCGAAACTTACTCAGTATCGCAGCGAAACCGCCGCGGGTTGATATTCTGCTCCAGAAACGACGAAGCCAAGGCTCTTTCGGAAGCGTTCAACAAACGAGGATACCGCACGGCGGCCCTAAGTGGAGCGAATAGCGATGCGGACAGGGACCGCGCCATCGAGCTGCTGGAGCAAGGAGACCTCGAATATATATTCTCAGTTGACATATTCAACGAAGGAATCGACATCCCCTCGTTGAACCAAATCATCATGCTCAGAGCAACACAATCCGCGATCGTGTTCGTGCAACAACTTGGTCGAGGCTTGAGAAAGGACCGGGACAAAGAATACACGCTTGTTCTTGATTTTATCGGCAATTATCAAACCAACTACCTCATCCCCATTGCCCTTTCCGAGGATAAAACGTACGACAAAGACAATCTGCGAGCGTTCGTCAAGGAGGGCAGTACGGTGCTTCCCGGATGTTCCACGCTTAACTTTGACCGAATATCTGAAGCCCGAGTGCTACGATCCATCGACGCAGAGAATTTCTCAAACGCAAAGCTCCTAAAAGACGAGTACAAAAACCTTAGGCACATGTTGGGACGCGTACCAAGTTTGAAAGACTTCGACGAGAGTGGAAGCGTTGATCCTCTCTTGATCTTGGAGAAGTACGGCTCCTATCATGCATTCCTTCTCAAGTACGAAAATAGCTATAGCGTTTCACTCTCAAAAACTCAATCTCGAATGCTGAGCTACGTTTCCCAGAAGCTCGCAAGCGGCAAACGCCCGATCGATCTCGTTTTGCTTAGACAGATCATCCTACATGAATCAGCGAGCGAAAGAGAGCTCTTGACCGAATTCGCTCCGCAGTCCGTGGCGTCAGCGCTCTCTATGCTCACCAATCAGTTTACGCTTAGCGCCCAAAAGAAAAGCTTCGAATGCTGTCTGTTTGCGGAGAGGCAGGGTGGAAACATCGTAGCAACGCACCAATTTCTTGAAGCGCTGAAAAACAACGAGTTCAAAAGACAGCTATTGAAAGTCGTAGCCTTTGGCCTCGACCGCAACCAGCGTGACTACAGGGACACATATCGAGATACCAACCTGGTGCTCTTCAAGAAATATACGCTGGAAGACGTCTGCATGCTGCTCAATTGGGAGCGGAACGAGGTTCCATTAAACGTTGGTGGCTACAAATTCGACAAGGGAACGAATACTTTCCCCGTATTCATAAACTACAACAAAGACCCCCACATTAGCGAAACCATAAAATACGAAGACCGATTTGTGTCCGACCGGGAACTTATCGCCATCTCAAAGCAGCCCCGAACACTTGAGTCACCTGAAATAAAACGCCTCGCAAGCTATAGCAAAAACAACATGAAGGCATACCTCTTCGTAAGAAAAGACAAGACCGATGGAAACGAAAGCAAGAAATTCTACTTCCTTGGTGAAATAATCCCAACCGGATTGTTCAGACAGATAACCATGCCCGGAACGCCAAAACCAGCAGTAGAGATAACCTACAGGCTTGACGTTCCAGTTCGAGCCGATCTTTACGACTATCTCACTAACGACCTAACCGGCCAGACGGATCTTTAAATCTTCGATAATGCCAACATCCGCCGGAAGCCATTCAACGTCATAAAGCGAACGGCTATCGAGCCACTTCATCGAAGAATGGTCGTGAAGCTCAAGCTTTCCGGATTCGATCTCACACGTGAAGCAATCCATATCGAGAAAAAAGGTCTCGTATTGATACCTTACGTTTTTGAAAAACTCTATAGAGCGAATGCCCAATCCGAGCTCTTCCTTTATTTCTCGCTCAAGCGCTTCTTCGGGCGTTTCTCCTTGCTCAATTTTGCCGCCCGGAAATTCCCAACCACCGGCAAAATCACCGTAATTTCTCTGAGTCGCCATCACTCGATTCCCGTCTATGATAAGAGCCGCTGCAACTCTAACGGTCTTCATGATTGCCTCCATTCGCCCCTGTTTCCGCTGTGACGTTATCCCACGATCGCATGAACCTGGCAGGATACCCCGCACACCAAAGCACTAAGCACGTGGTGAATACTTGCAGAGCGCATGCAAAACCGCCAGGAAACACACTTGTAACAGCTTTTCGGGTAATATGGCCGCATATTCAAGCAATCATCGCAAAGCTAGGAGTATCCCGTGTCGCAACGCACCTCCCCCGACCAGAAGGTTATCGTCGTCGATTTCGGCGCGCAATACGGGCAGCTGATCGCCCGCCGCGTGCGCGATCTGGGCGTGTACTCGGAAATCGTCCCGTGCGACATCGCCGCCGCCGAAGTGCGCGAAATGAAGCCGGCGGCCATCATCTTGTCGGGCGGCCCGGCCAGCGTGTACGCCGAGGACGCACCGTCCATCGACCCTGAGATCTTCGAGCTGGGAATTCCGGTGCTGGGCTTTTGCTACGGGCAGCAGATCATGGCCGTGACGCTGGGCGGCACCGTGGGCCATACGGAAAAGGGCGAGTACGGCGCGGCCGAGCTCGAGCGCTGCGACGCGGGCGCATCGCAGCTGTACGGCGAGACCCCGGCCGAGCAAACGGTGTGGATGAGCCACCGCGACGCGGTTTCGCACGTGCCCGCAGGGTTCGCGGTGACGGCGAGGACCGAGACGTGCCCCGTGGCCTCGATGGAATGCGCCGAGCGCAGGCTGTACGCGACGCAGTTCCATCCCGAGGTGCGCCACACGCCGCACGGCGACGAGCTGCTGAGGAACTTCCTGTTCGGCATTTGCGAGCTGGAGCGAAACTGGACCATGGACTCCATCATCGACGACGCGGTGGAGGCCATCCGCGCGCAGGTGGGCGATGCCCGCGTGATCCTGGGCCTTTCGGGCGGCGTGGACTCCTCCGTGGTGGCCGCGCTGTGCGCGCGGGCTATCGGCAAGCAGCTGACCTGCGTGTTCGTGAACCACGGCTTGCTTCGCAAGGACGAGCCCGAAGAGGTGGAGGCCGTGTTCACGAAGCAGTTCGACGTGGACTTCGTGCACGTGCACGCCGAGGATCGCTACGCGGCGCTGCTGGCCGACGTGGTGGATCCCGAGGAGAAGCGCACGATCATCGGCACCGAGTTCTGGAAGGTGTTCTTCGACGAGGCGCAGAAGCTGGACGGCGTGAGGTTTTTGGCGCAGGGCACCATCTACCCTGACATCATCGAGAGCGGCGCGCGCAAAACCGGCGGCAAGGCGAGCACCATCAAGAGCCACCACAACCTGATCCCCTTCCCCGAAGGCGTGCATTTCGACCTGATCGAGCCTTTGGACCACTTCTTCAAGGACGAAGTGCGCGCGCTGGGCACGGCGCTGGGACTGCCCGATCACATCGTGCATCGCCAGCCGTTCCCGGGGCCGGGTTTGGCCATCCGCATCATCGGCACGGTGACGCGCGAGAAGCTGGCCATCCTGAAGGAGGCGGACGCCATCGTGCGCGAGGAGCTGGACGCGTACAACGTTGCTGTGTTCGAGCAGACCGGCGAGCGCAACGGCGAAGGCAGCGTGTGGCAGTACTTCGCGGTGCTGCCCGACATCAAGAGCGTCGGCGTGATGGGCGACGAGCGCACGTACGGCTATCCCGTGATCCTGCGCGCCGTGGAGTCGAGCGACGCGATGACCGCCGACTGGGCGAAGCTGCCCTACGAGGTGCTGGCGCGCGTGAGCGGCAGGATCGTGGCCGAGGTGCCGGGCGTGAACCGGGTGGCCTACGACATCACGAGCAAACCGCCGGCGACGATTGAGTGGGAGTAAGCCGATAGGGCTTTGACCTGCATTTTTGAGTGCCGCACTGTGCCTCTGAGTTTTGTTTCGTACGAGGGTCACGGCAAAGCCACCAGCGACATTGGTGAGTAAAACCGATTATCGAGCCTCCGTTTCCATGTTGGGACGGAGGCTTTTTCTTTACCTTTTTACTCCCTTTCACCTGCGATTTCGCTATTTACTCCCCGTATTTCAAGATGGCAAGGAACGGGGCGGCATTCGGGGGAATGGGAGTAAGGATTTATCTCAAGTGAGTAGACGCGCGGTTTTTGTCCCCGAGGGCGAAACAAGGCCGTTTCGGGGCCCGTGAAACTCAAATCGAACTCAACGGTCATTTTTGCAGTCTCCGTACGGCGTTTCCCCAGGTGGTTAATGGGGAGTAAAGAATCTCGCCCTTTCAATGTAAACGGGAGTAATCAGGAGAAATGCCGCGGTGTACTGTAGTGTGCCGCCGTGTAAACCACCGCGTCATTTACTCCCCAGGTGCGCCGAAAATGCCTTTGCATGCAATGGGGAGTAAAAACTCAGCATACGCAGGTGTGAGCGGCGCTCACAGCCTAGCTTGGCGTCCTGATTCGGTTGCGTTGATTGCAAAATGCGGGGAGCCGCTACAGCAAGGCTTTCCAGTCCTCGTATTCGTCGGCGTCGATCTCGCCGTTCTCGACCTGCGCGCGCTTCTCTGCCCACAGCTCGATCGCCATCGCCGCTTTGGGCGCGTGCGGAGCCTTGGGGTTCAGAGTGAGACCCGAACCGTCGGCTGAGGGAACGATACCGAAGGAGTCCTCGAGCCGCACGAGAAGCGACATGAGGTCGCTCGCGTTCTCGACGCCGTAATCCTTGAGGGCGTTGACGGACACGCCGAGCGTATCGGCGATGGACCCGAGCAGTTCGGGCTTCACCGCGCGGATGCCGCTCTCGTAGTGGCGCACGGCCCCCTCGGTCAGGCCGACGGCCTCGGCGAGCTGCGCCTGCGTCATGCCCCGCAACTTGCGGTACCGCCTTATGTTCTCGCCTACGGACATGCGCCCTCCTCCTGAAAATACGTACCCGCACATCTTATCAGCGTACGCAAATGTACGCAATTCTATTGACAGTACAGATATGTACGTTTACTCTAAATCTGTAAACCGTACATATCCGTACGCTAATGATTGGAGGAGTCATGGATGAGAAGGTGGCGAAGACGCCGAGGCCGCACATGCTGGACGCCGACGAGGTCGCGGAGCTGCTGAGGATCAAGAAAGGCAGCGCCTACGAGGTGATCAGGAAGATAAACGCCGAGCAGGAGGCGCGCGGGCGCGTGGTTATCCGCGGGCGCGTTCGAAGCGACGTCTTCGACGCCCTGTATTTCCCGGAGGTGGACTGACATGCCCGTGTACAAAGATGACAACAACGGCACGTTCTACGTGCAGTGCTACTACCGCGATGCCCGCGGCTCGAAGCGCCACAAGACGAAGCGCGGCTTCTCCTCCGAGGTGGAAGCCGCCGTGTGGGAGGGCAAGTTCAAGAGCCTTAACGGCGGGGCCATGGACATGACGTTCTCCGAGTTCGTCGAGGTGTACGCTTCCGAGGTGAAGCCGCGCATACGCGAACACACGTGGATCACCAAGGAGTACATCATCAACGACAAGCTCGTGCCGTTCTTCGGGGACATGCGCATGTGCGACGTGAGGCCGATCGACGTCATCAGGTGGCAAAACGAGCTCACCGAGCACCGGGACGCCGACGGGAAGCCCTGGGCGCCGACGTACCTGCGCACGGTGAACAACCAGCTCAACGCCATCTTCAACCATGCCGAGCGCTACTACGGCCTCACCGACAACCCGGTGCGCAGGGTCGACAAGATAGGCTCGAAAAAGGGCAGCGAGATGCAGTTCTGGACCAAGGACGAGTACCTGAGGTTCAGCGAGGCCGTAATGGACAAACCGCTGTCGTTCCACGCCTTCGAGCTGCTCTACTGGACGGGCATCCGCTGCGGCGAGCTCCTGGCGCTCACGCCGTCCGACTTCATGCTGGAGACTTCGCGGCTGCGCATCAACAAGTCGTACCAGAGCCTCCACGGCGTGGACACCGTGACCGACCCCAAGACGCCCAAGTCGGTGCGCACGATCGTCATGCCCGCCTTCCTGCGCGACGAGATGGCCGACTTCATCGAGATGCGCGACGACGTCGCCCCCGACGAGCGCCTGTTCGCCGTGACCAAGCACTTCCTTGCCCATGAGATGGAGCGCGGGTGCAGGGCGTCGGGCGTGAAGCGCATCCGCATACACGACATACGCCACAGCCACGTGAGCCTGCTGATCGAGATGGGATTCTCCGCGCTGGCCATCGCCGAGCGCATGGGCCACGAGGCGGTGGACATCACCTACCGATATGCGCACCTGTTCCCCACGAAGCAGGACGAGATGGCCGCCGCGCTCGACGGAGCAAGGGGGTAAGAAAGATGCCATGCGAGAACAGCGCCCGCAAGCGCAGCAAGACGATGGCGTTTCGTTGCACGCCCGAGGAGCACAAGCTCATATGCGAGATGGCGGCCTGGAGCGGGATGAGCAGGCAGGACTACATCATCGCCAAGCTCACCGATACCGAAGTCGAGGTGAGGCCCTCCGTGAGCGTGCAGAAGGCGTTGAAGGACTCGATGGCGGAGTTGGCCAAGGATGTGCACCTGGCGGCCTCCTACGGCGAGCTGAGCGAGTTCCTCCAGCGGAGGCTCGAGCTGGTGATGGGGTTCTTCCTGGCGCTCGGCGAGCCGGTAGACGCGCCTGCGGAAGAGCCATCGCCACGAACCACCCCTTTGGAAGAGTCGGTGACAACCGTAATGGATGCAGAATCCAACACTGCGAGCATCTTCGGAATGGGACGTAGATAGCATCTAAAGTCCCAGCTCGGCGATTAGCTTCTTCATGGCGAGAGCCCACTCGAGCTGCTCCGATATGAATCCCGGCCAGGCGGTCTCGTTGTCTTTGATCTTGCAGCCGTCTTTGTAGAAGCGAAGCCCCGATGCCTTCTTGGCGTCGAAGGGCGTGGCCGCAAGGCCGAGACGTTCTTCGAACAAATCGGCGTTGTCTATAGCTTTGTGACCGATTTCCTTGTCGTCGGGCACGTAGAACTCGATGCCGATGCGGCCGCGCTGCGTGTCTATAAGCAGGCCGATGTGATAGGCGGACGTGTCGCAGCGCAAAGTGGTCCAGTGGTTTTTCGAGGGCTTTTGCGGGTTGAAAACCTTCAGGAACTCGGGAGTCGCCTGGGCTACCTCGCGGTACTTGGTCCAGTACGAGAGCTTCACGCGCTCGGTCTCGGAGAGGCCCTCGCTGAGCTTGATGGCCTTCGTCCACTCGTTGGGCTGCTCGACCACGGAGAAGCGCGGCGCGGGCAGGGAGTCGCCGATGGACCATAGCTCGATCTCCACCAGGAAGAACCCGAAGTCGCTATCGGTGTGCTGGTTGAGCCACTCGATGGCCTGACGGTGCTCGTCGCGCGCGCGGGCCACCACCCATATGACGACCTCGGCGCCCTTGCCGGCGGCGTAGGTGATCACCTTGCCCAGGTGGTCGTGGTTGGTGTCCTCGAGCTGGTTCTCGATGATCACCTTGCGTCCGGTGCCGGCTTCCTGCGCATAGATGTCGACGTTGAACGAACCCACCGACGACTCGGTCTCTATAAGCTCGAGCTCAATGCCGACCGCGGAGCTCAGCATGGCAAGGTTGGGCTCCTTGGAGAGCCACTTGGTGAAGTCGAGTGCCTCGTGCGGCCACACGTCGCGCAGCTCGACCTTCTTGAGCTTGTCGAGGTTGTATTTCATCGGGGTTCCCTCTTGTTCCCATCGAGAGCTGGTGCCGACTCATTTACCGGTAATTTCTCTTCGAGGATTTTCTCTCGAGCCGCTATGAGTTCCTGATTCAGGACGCTCACATACTCTCTGCAAACGTCTTCGTAGATTCTGGTTTTGTATCCGTCGGTTTTGACAAACTTAATCTCGACGTCATCTTTGAACAGTTCTTGCAGCAATTGTGCGAAAAGATTTTTGAGGTCGTTTGTTCCATTGTCTTCGGTAAGGACAACGTCGATATGCTCTGGCTCTGTCTTTAGCCTAAAGACATCCTGCGCTCTTTCGTTTGTGGTGACAGTCATCTCTATGTGCTTCATTGTTTCCCTGCCTCGTATATCCTTTGCCTGTCGTAAAACGCCTCGAATCCACCTTCGAGCGTCGTTATGCTTGTTTCGCTCCAACTTATCCGATCGTTCTGGTCGTCAATATTGGTCAGCTCATTCAGAAACGGGTTGCCCAGATATGTTCTGTATTCATCGCCTTGCATGTGCCTTCTGTAAATAGAAAGGTATGGTAAGGTTCTGACCGCAATGTTGGCGTTGTGCGTAGCAACAACGACTGTTTTTCTTGACAGGGCCAGTTCCATCAGCTTTGGCCTAATGACCGAATCAATATAAAGATTGCCCATCCCTAGTTCCGGCTCGTCAAGGAGATATGCATCAGCCTCTTGGTTCAAGGTTCTCTCTATGATGAGAATGCCTTTTTCGCCGTCAGATGGGCTGTAACGCTTCCCGTCCTCGGCTCTAATGACATACTTTTCAAGACCGATAAACGCAGAGAGACCCTTCACCCCCGATTCTTGGTGTACTGTTTTGAACTCTTCTACTGTCTCTGGCAGGCTGGAACAACATATCGATGACGCAATAGCATCTAGCTTTCCTCGCCAATTTTTAAGTGTGGTTATTTTCAGGCCAAACTCTGCGGTTTTTGAATTCGAGCATAGCCATCGGCTTTGAAGAACAATGTTGAGTCTGCCTTTATCTTCAAGAGTTCCGAGATAGCTCGGCGTCTCTCTGGTCTCCTCTTTCATATTCTCTTTGATCGTTTCGACAGCACCAAGGAGGCTCATACGACCTAGCGCGAAGCGAAGAAATCCAGTATCGCTTGGCTTCGATTGAGTGTCCGACTTTTTATCGATGCAGTTCTTGATTTGAATCAGTGCATTGTTGGCAAGGACGATGGATTCCTTATTTATGTACTCTCGTTTGACGACGGAGGCGGCTGACCGACGTAGCATTTCAAGCAATGATAATAGCCTCGCGGCATCTTCTGCTTTTAGATACTTGCCCAGATCGCGCTCACTGCAGTCTGTTATGAAGAGGTCTATCGATTCGCAATCGTCTTTAGCCGTCTTAAGGGCAGTGTCGCTCTCCTCGGGAAGCGATTGGCATTCCGACAGCTTGAATCGATCCTTCTTGTCGCTGTTGCCGACCGTTTTTAGCCATTGGACGTAATGAGAGATGGGGGTTGGAAGTTCGTCCGCCCAGTCGATCACCGTTTGTATCTCCTGCAGACATTCCGACCGCCCGAAGTCTGAGCAAGATCGCTCTTCGTTCTTTACGGTCATCAGCTGGTCGAAAGCGGTATTTTTCTGTCCGCCAATATAGGAAGCGATCTTAATACCGTCAGCTTCGAATTGCGAGCGAATCGACTTAACTATCTCGGACTTGCCAGTTCCTTTTTGGCCGAATAGCACATTTACATCCTGATAGAGCGGGAGTTCGATTGCTACTGAATCATGCGGACGAGCAATGACTTTCGTTCTCCCTTTCCTGTTCAGAAGCGTTTCGACTACTTGGTGGTCTCGCATGGCAAGAAGATAGAACTGCTCGAAACTGTCAACATTGACTCTGAGCGAGACGAAATCCTCTTTTTCGTACCTGTTCCAGTCTTTAATGTCGCTTCCCATGAGCATATTGCGGCCGTGGTTTGACCATATTCCAAGCGTCATCAGCGATCTCGGCTCGAAATAGAGCCGCCAGTCGTTGTTTGTTATCTCTCCGACACGCGCAATCTCTTCTTCGGTGATGGCGGGCGCCTTGTCATGGCAATGCGAGATGAACAGAGCGTTGGAATCCTTGAAGGCTTCCCATATTTCTTCAAATGACCAACTGCAATCCTTTGGGCTCCGGCCATTTTGCAGAGTCTTGATAGACTCGCTAAACGGGACCTTTGAATCAGGGCTCGTTATCACAATCATATGCCAGGGTTTCCCACCAGACCAACGCTCTATATCGAGTTCGACGCCAGGCCAAACCTGGGCAGCTCCATCGACCGCGCTGTGTAATAGCTCATACTGATCAAGGTCGAAATGGTTATGATTGGTTACCGCAACGATGTCGACTTGCGCCGCATCGATTTTCTCAGCGAACAGTTCGGGGGTAACATTTCTTTCCCGTCCCTCGCCTTTGGTCGCCAACGTATGGCAATGTAGGTCAATTTTCACGCCCAGTTATCCTCCTTACGGTTTCATGCCAGCGCAGCTGGCATGTTCATAAGTCCCCAAAATGTTGACTACCTCACGAAAACCTTCGCTCAAGCGAATACGAGTTTTAAGCGATCGAGGGTCTTACGTTCCGTTCTGTTTCTTAATATTTCAAACCTTTGGCATCTTCTCCCAAAAGGCGCTCGAAGATGATGCGGAGGTCCTCGTCATCGAGATAGCCGCCCTCGAGGCAGCCACGGTCGATGGCATCGAGCATCGTCTGCTCCTTCTCTCTCAAGCGGTCGTAGATCACCGCATCGAGGGATAGCTCCCTGTCGTTGCGCATGAACTTCTCGCGCATGAAGTAGTAGCGGGTCTTCTGGTCGTCGGGCAGGCCCAGACGGTGTATGCGGTCTTTCGACTGCAGCAGGTGCACCAGGTTGTAGCTGTACTCGAAATACACCGCGTCGTGGCAGACGCTGTGCAGGGAAACCGACTCGGCGAGCGTCTGCGGGTTGGTCACGAGCACCTTGAAGCGCCTCGCACGGAAGTCGTCCAGAATCTCGCGTCTTTCTTCCTGCGGCGTTGCGCCATAGATCGCCTCGGCAGAAATACCCATGGCGGCGAGGTCGCGGCGAAGATTGCTGATACTTCGAACAAAGATGCACCACACGATAACGGGACGGCCTTCAGCCACGATACGCTCCACCAACCGCTCGCACGCAACAAGCTTCGAGCTCGGGCGGCTTCGCTCGATGGCCTCGTAGAACGTCTGCGAGAAGTCGACGTAGTCGATATCCGAGTAGTCGTCGCCGACCTGGTCGAGCACGTACTCGAGGTCGCCTGGATCCACTGCAGAGCAGAGCATCTCGGGATCACTCTCGAGCTGCAGGGTGCGTATGATCCTCGCGAGCGCGTTGGGGCAAGACGCGTACAAGACTCGCAGCAACGTGTCCTCATCGGGCGTCGCCTCGACCTTCACGATTTCGTCGGGCTCCGGGCGCGGCACGCCGAGCTCGTCCTTGTTCGTTCGGCAGAAGAAGGGCGCCAGGCTGTCGTTGAGGCTTGCCTGGAGGTCCGCATCGGGCGCGCGGAGCTCGCCCGGCTCGTAGTCGAAGAACGTGTCGTAGTCCTCGGGATACAGGATGTGCAGCAGGTTGTAGATGTCCTGGTAGGTGTTCGGGATGGGCGTTCCCGTAAGGGCGATCACGAACTTCGCGCCGTCGGCCGCCTCGAGCGCGGCTTCCGCGCGCCTGCCGCCGATGGCCTTCACCCGGTGCACCTCGTCGAAGACGAGCAGAGTCTGGTCGGGGATGATGGCATGCAACTCCCGCACGTAGCCCGAGAGCGACTCGTAGTTGAACGTGAACAGGTTGCATGCGCCGCTGTCGAGCGACAGCGCGTTGCGCCTGCGCTCGGTCGACATCGCCGCTATGGCGGGATCTCCCAGCGAGAAGCAGCTCAAAGGCAGCTTATCCCCGAAGGTGGCGACCCATTCCTTCTCCCACGACTCGAAGCCGTTCTTGGGACAAACCACCACGATGCGCCGTGCGTGGCCCAAATGGCGCAGGTAGGCGAACACGCCGAGCACCGTCGCGGTCTTGCCGGCGCCGGGCACCGAGAAGTCGGCCGCGCGCCCAACCGTCGCCATGAAGAAGGCGTCGAGCATCTGCCGGTCTCGCAAGGGGCGCACCATCGATGCGTTCACCACGTCGCGGAATTCCCGGAAGCGCGGCCCCAACTGAGGGTCGTCGGCGATGCCCTCGGCGGTCTGCGACTTGATGGCCAAGCCCACCTCGGAGCGCTCGCGGATGTAGGTCTCGCCGGCGTTCACGAAGGCGCCGAAGCTCGGGTCAACCGCGACCTCGACGCCGTGGCCGTCGGCCTCCATGATCGCCTCTAGCATGTCCTGGCACTCGCGAAGGCCCATGCCGCCATCGAGCAGGATGCGGTCGCGGTCGGTGCCGTCGACGACGCTCGCCGGGTAGTACAGCCAAGCGCGCCATGCCGCCGAGGCCATGAACGAGGCGACATCCTGCCCCTCGATGCGAAGGTACATGCCGGGGCGCACCTCGTCGTAGCAGACGACGGCCCTAGGCGCGCTCATCGATCTCACCGATCAACTCTTCCACCTTGTCGGCGACGGCCACGAGGTTACGGCGCACCTTCTCGAGCTCGTCGGGTCCCAGCACGTCGAGCATCTCGGGAAGGATCTTCTCAAGCTCGGAGAGGCAGTCGGCGGATTTCTTGGCGGGCGTGTCCATGAGCTTGACGCGGCGCACGGTCTCCCTTGCGCGGTCGCCGGCGCGCTTGAAGCCGTCGACGAGGTTGCCGTCCGAGCGCAGCTCGCTCACCTTCTCGCGCGTAAGGGCGTCGGGACCCATCTTCTCGAGGAGCTCGGACATGGCCTGCAGCTCAGCGGCCTTGAAGTCGGCCTCCGCATCCGTGCCCGCAACGCTGCCGAAGTCTCTCACGTATCGGGTGATGTCGCCCTCGGGCTGCACCACCATGTTGGCGAACATGAGCCGTTTGACAAGCTGCTTGTCGCGCCTGTTGTCGTACTTCTTCAGCACGCGGCTGAATTCGCCCAAGGGGCCGTCGACCTTGAGGGCGCGGGCGAGGTGGTATTGCTCGGGAGCCTGACAGAATTCGAGGAACTCCTCCATGTACTGGGCGCGGTCGACGAGTTTTTTCACCTCCGCCTCGGTCATGCCCGTCGCGTTGCCGTACTCCGCAGGGGTTATGAGGTGGTTCTTAACCACGTCGCGGTATACACCGACGAGTCGGTCGACGGGGTCGTACGCCACCTTCTCCTCTTCGCCGATCTGAATGGCGAGCTCGAGCAGCTTGATGCGCTTGGGGTCGCTGCCGGTGGCGTCGTCGAGGATGGCGGCCTCGAACCAGCCCGCCTCGTTGTTCTCCCTCGCAAGGCGGCGGACGCAGGTCAGGCGTCGGTTGCCGTCGATGACGCGTCCGTCGTTGAGCACGATGCCCGGCCTAAGCTGGCCGCGAAGGGCGATGCTCTTCTCGGTCTTCCTGAGCGCGCCGGGGTTGCTCTCAACGATGAAGTCCTCGATGACGCCGTTGTACTCGTCGCGGCCGAGGGCGAGCAGGTCCGCGCCCTGCGCGGAGTTGTACTCGCTCACCCAAGTGGCGATGCGGTCGTTCTGGTCGTTGTAGAACAGAAGGTCGCACTTGATGCGGTAGATGTCGAAGTCGCGCGTCACGTTGTCGATGGAGTGCTTCTCCTTGCGACCCGTCGGCAGGACGTTGCCAGTCGCGATTCCTTCCTCAAGCAAGCTCATTTCGTGCCTCCTTCTTCCATGCCTCCATGGATGAATAGTATGCGTCCCCGATGTCGTCGTAGTAGACGTCGGAGTTGTAAATGGTCGTGGTCAGAAGCGGTGCCGGGCACGTGATGCCCAGATCGTTTGCGAGCAGCCTCGGCAGGTCATCACGCTCAATTCCCTCGTTCTGGGAGACGATCCACTCGATGAGGTCGGCTGCGGAAAGCCGCCCCTCGCCGCCGGCGACGAACACCTTTGTTCCGGCGAGCGTGCAGCTGCGCAGGAGCCCGCCCGCGTCAAGCAGCCCCTCGTAGAAGTCGTCGGGCATGTCCAGCCCGTACAGCGGATGCGGAGTGGCGCCGCCCGCGCGCAGGCTTGCCACGGTAAAGGGCTCGCCCTCGGGCACATCCATGCTCACCGCGGGCGCGTACGACTCGATGTCCGCCATGCGCGCGCCCAGCACGTCGTGCAGCCGCGCGAACGAGATGTAGCTGTCGCCCTCGTAAAGAAGCACGCGGTGGTCCGAAAGCGCCTGGCGCAGCACGTGGCGGAAGGCTGGATGCTGCCACACTGCGTTCTCGAAGCCGGCGTCGCCTTTCGCGAAGGACGGATGCTCGGCCAGCAGCCGCGTGAAGTGGTCGCTCGGGGTGCTTCCTTCTCGGAAGAGCAAGACGCGGTCCTCGTAGTAGCCCATGCCCTCGATGCCGCGGTCAAGCACATCGGGTGGATCGTCGGGAAACTCGAAGGCAAAGCGCCTGCGAACGAGCTCCGCGTCGCAGATGCGGCCGGCAAGCTCCCGGGCGAGGAAACTCTCGAGGGTGGGTGCCTCGCGTTCGGCGCCGCGCGTCTCGGGCGTATCCTCACGAGAGGCCTGGGCATCCGTCGAGCATTCAGAGACCTCTGCGCCGAGCCACTCCGAGACGCTCACGTTCGCGGGTTCGGCGAACAGGTCGAGCCATATCGCGGCGATGCCCGCGCTGAAGCCGTATTCGCGCTCGTAGGCTTTCGCGACGACGTTCCTGGGCTCGTCCGCATGGCGCTCGGCGAAGGCGCGCACCTGGCGGCGGCGGTCGACCTTGCCGAACCCGACGGAGAGGTGGTCGCCCAGGATGATGCCCTCGTCCGCGTTCCAGAAGACCTGCTTCAGCTCATCGTAGAGCGCGGCGGGCGTGGCGATTCCCGCGCGCCTCAGTTCGTTGCGCGAGGCGCGGAAGACCAGGCGGGCGCACAGCTCGGTGCCGTCGCTCCGAACGGCATCCGCCGCCTCGCGCGCCGCCTGCGCGCGCTCGTCCTGCTGGCTGTCGACTACTTCCGCCACGCGCCTACGCCTCGTTCATCTTGGGCCCAAAGACGCGCTCGACGTAGGCGTCCAGCGTACCCTCCTTGGCAAGCTCCGCGGAGTCCGCGAGCTCGAAGTTCGAGTCGCATCCCTGGCCGACCTCGTCGTGGAAGCCCAGGATGAAGTGAGTGGCGATCTCGTAGATGATCTTGGTGGGCGCGATACCGAAAACCTGGTGCTCCAGGATGTGATCCAGCCGCTCGCGGTCGTCCGGGAAGGCGGCCTTCATGCCCTCGCTTTGGTACAGGCGCTTGATGATCTCGGTGATGTAGAGGCCCGACTTCATGTACAGGTCGGCGAAGGTGTGGCTCGGGTCGTCGAAGCAGCCCGGGTTCTCCTTCTCGAAGAGGTCCACCATCTGGACCACGACGTTGCGCGGCGTGAAGATCTGGTTGGTCTTCTGGGGCGGCACGTAGTCGAAGATGTCCTCCGTCTGGGACTCGTCGAAGTAGTTGGCCAAGCGCTCGCGCAGCTTGATGAACTCGCTCACTGAGTCGTTGAACACTACCTCGTCGAAGAGGTGCCCAACAAAATGCCTTGTCTCGCCGGTCTCGGCGTCGGTGTAGTCGCCGCCGTCGCGCAGGAAGCGGAACTCGTCCGCGGTGATGCTCGTGACGTCCAGGAAGACGTCGGCGGGAATCACCGTGTCGAAGTTCGCGAGCGTCGTGCCCTCCTCGCCGTACGCCATGAGGAACGAGGGAATGGTGCGAGAGAAGCCTCGCAGGTGAGCGCGCACCTTGTCCTCGATGCCTTGCTTCTCATCCTCCTTCTTCGCCGTCTCCACCTCACGCACCACCGTCTCGCCGGCGCTCTGCACGAGCTCCTCGCGGGAGTCCTCGAGCTTCTGGGCGAGCGCCTGGAGCGCCTCTGCCTTCTGCTCGTCATGCCGCTGGTTCACCTCGGCGCGCTCGGCTGCGCTGCTCGCCGCCTTGAGCTCGTCCTTGCGCGACTGCTCGATGCGGCGCGCCTGGATCTGGTAGTCGCCGACCTGGCGGTTGAGCTGGATGTCGGCGTCTGCCTGGACCTTGCGCTCGATCTGCTGTTGCTGGCGCGGTTTGAGCTCGCTGCCATAGCTCTCCTTGGCTGCCTGAACCAGAGGCGCGGTCACGCTCTGCTTGAATGCCTCCTTGAGGTTGTCGAGCATCGCCCTGTCGTCGTCATCGGCTGCGTGCGCCTTCGCGATATCTTCGACGTGGCTTGAGAATTCGACGGTGATGTCGCCGTAGACCTTCGGCCCGAAGATGTCCGCCGCCTTGCCTACGACCTGCTCGTCGGGAATCTCCACCTCGCCCTCGTCGTTGATGGAAAGCTCGTCGGCCGTTCCTCCGTCGATCTCGACCTTGTTCTTCTCGGCGTTCTGCGCTTTTCCCTGCTCGTAGGGGTCGAAGCGCTGGATGATCTCCACGACCTCTGCCGGCGCGCGGAAGACGCTCGCGATGTTCTGGAACAGGAAGTTGCTCATGAAGCCGCGCTTGACCACTTCGCGGGCGTGGATGCGCCTCGGCACGCTGAGCACCTGCTCGGCATCGAGCTCGACCATCTGGCCCTCATCGTCCTCGCCATAGACGGGGAAGAAGTTCAGCAGCTGGCGGATGTGGCGCTCACGCGTCTCCACGTCGCCGCCACCGCGCGCGGCATCGCCGTACAGATCGTTGGCGAACTGCTCGAAGATGGTGAGCGTGCGCGCCGGGTCGAAGTCGAAGACGTAGGTGTTCTCCTTGCGCGCGTAGTTGCCGCCGCCCAGGTCGAACAGGCACGGGTTCTGGCTGCGGAAGGCCGCCTGCATGTACAGTGCGGGGCTCGCCATGTTCGAGAGCATGAGCACGGCGGTCCACTCCGGCACGGTCACGCCCGTGGTGAGCTGACCGACCGAAAGGGTGATGGTCCTGTCGTGGTCCTTGATCGCACGGCGCACCTTGTCGAGCGACTTCTCGTTCTCGTCGTCGGCGTCGATCTTGCCGTCGCCGGCGGCGAGAACAACCTCGTAGTCCCCGAAGACGGGGTGCGCCTGAAGCTTCTTGGCGAGGGCGCGGGCGGAGTCCACGCGATTGAGCATCCAGAACGTGTGGCGCAGCTCGTCGCGCAGCTCGGGCGTCGAGAACGGGAACTTCTCCTGCGTGGTGAGCGCGTCGAGGAACTTGTCCACGTCGGCGTCATGCACGAAGCCGCCGTTCTGCTTGGTCGAGAAGAACTCGTTGAGGTCGAAGGCGAACTCGGTCTGCTCGCCGTCGATCTCCATGCCGCCGCGGGCCTCTTGCTCGACGATGTCGCTCATCTGGTAAGTGAGCAGGTTGAGCTTGGGGAGGTTGGCGTAGGGGTTCGGCTGCTCGGAGTCGGCAGGCCAGTCGCGCTTGGCCTGCTGCTCGTCGGCGTAGGTCCAGTTGTAGATGGCGTCGTCGGCGAACTTCTCGTTGGCGATGGCCTTGAAGGGCGTACCGGAGAGGTGCAGCGTGAAACGGCGCTTGATGTGGTCGAACGCCACGTCTGTCTTGAAGGTGTCCACGCCCTCGTGCGCCTCGTCGATGATGAGCACGTCCCAGTTGAGGTCGGCCACCTCGTCGAGCTTCTGGTACACGCCACCGAAGCGGATGGAGCCCTTGAGGTCCTGAAGGCTCACGAACTCGATGAACCCCTTGGGGCCTTCCGGGTCGTTGCAGATGGCGCGCAGGTACTCCTCGCGGCTGAGGCAGTAGGGCTTGCCGGCCAGGGTGTCCACGCCGCTGATGAAGCGGTAGCCGCCCTCCACGCCCACGAACTTCACGTAGTCGTCGTACCAGGAGTTGGCGATGGCGGGGCGGTTGGTGACGATGAGCACCTTCTGCGCGCCGATGCTGCGGCATAGGTCGTATGCGGTGAGCGTCTTGCCGAAGCGCGGCTTTGCGTTCCACAGGAACTCACCGCCGTGCGCGCCGCCCTCGTCCCAATGGGCGCGGGCGAAGGCTCCCGTCTGCTCCACGGCGCGCTGCTGCTCGTCGCGCAGGGTGTAGGAGGCAGCGCCGGGTGCGTCCAACACTCCGTCGGTATCGCGGAACCGGTAGAACTGCTGGTGAGACTCCTCGCCGCTGATTTTGAACCATTCCTTCTTGGGTTCGCGCTCGACGCCCTGCTTCTCGAGGTATGCGTGGAAGTCAGTGTCGTGGAACGTGCCCGCGCGGTGCTCCCACGTGGCGTTGCCGCTCCATTCCAGGTGCCACTGCACATCGGCGGTATGCGTCTGCTGCTTGATGCGCTCACGCACATCCTGCTCGGTGTAGCCGATTTTGGTCCAGCCGTTGTGGCGGGCGATCTCGGGCGTGGTGTAGGCATAGATCTGCGGCACCGCGGGAGCGGTGGTCTCGATGATCTGGGAGATGTCGATGCTCGCCATGGCTAGTCCATCTCCTTCACATGGGATTCGATGAACTCAATCTCCTTGTCATCGAGGCCGTACTTCGCGTAGAGCTGTTTATCAACATCAGCAACAGGCTGAGACCAGTCAATGTCAGAATCAGAGGTAAAGTCCTGAAGAGGAACGTAGGCCCACTTTTCTGGCGTATTATGCTGCGTTATTTTTAAAATGCCAAGCAATGTACGAGCGAACTTAGTCTTGATGTACTTCATTATGGCCTTGGCGTCATCAATTTCGTCACATGCGCCAATGCCCATAAATGATTGTGTGTACCCGATAAGGGGTTCCCCGATAAGGGGGGTAGATAATACTTCCCCGATGGCTCCTGAGCCGTTCGCCATTGGCAAAATGACCTTGAATTTTGTTAGGTTTCCATTGTCTTCAACGTACTTTCTCTGTATCCACCTATATCTGCGTTTGTTGCCGGTTAGAAGACCAACGATTTGTATGGAGTCATCGCTTTGCTTTTCGTCGCTGAAGCAATTTAATTTATTAAAGGAGCTGGTCACGATTCGACGTTCTTTCCCGTTGCTGCTAATCGAATCGCGTGCTTCGGGATAATCCTCATATAATGCAGCAAGATTGAAACGGTTCTGAAGGTACATGACATCAGAGAGTAGTCCTTGTTTTGCAAGCCACGGTGAAACCTTCATTTGAATAGATCGTAGTTCGTTGTAGGGCGAAAAGACGCCAATTGGTCCAAGTACTTTACCGCCTTCCCAATACGTAACTGCAACTCCGCCCTTAATGTCAGTGTTCGGGAATACCGTGTCGCTCTTTTGCTGGTAGTTGACAACCTTCAGATGTGGGTCGTCGAGCATCTTTCGATTCCAATCCTTAGGGGTTTTCCCCGCATTAAAGAGGAAGCGCGCCGGCGTAATAAGTTCGGTTCGCTTGGAAACCTTGTATGCCTCGTCAATGAAATAGTTGTATATTGGCTTGTCACTCGTACCTTCAACTGTTTCCTGATAGGGCGGGTTTCCGATTACGGCATAAAATTTCTTCCCCATGGCTGCTGCCTTGCCTTTCAATGTGGCGAACTCGAAGGGCTCGCCGTTCTGCCAGTCGTATATCACGCAGAGGGGAACCGTCTCCTTCGGCTCCTCTTCCTCGGTTTCTTCGGTTGTCTCGTCGAGGAATACGTCGTCGAACAGGTCGAAAAGCGACGGCTGTATCGGTTCCGGCTCGGGCTCCTCGAACGTCCCCAGGGTCGACTCCACCTCGGCGCCCATCTTGTTGGTGGGCACGGCGTCGGTGAAGCCGTTCATCTGCCAGAAGTTCCAGGAAACGATCCATGCTGCCTGCTCGAGCTCGTCCTGTTGGGGGTCCGAACCCCAGCGATTGCGTAGATGTTCGGCGAACGTCTCGAGCACGTTGATTCGAGCGATAAGCAGGTTGTCGCCCTGGTACTCGAAGCCGTATGTCGCGCGCAGCGCGTCGAGGGCGCGCCGCACCCACTCCTTGCGAGTCTTGGTCTTCTCGGTCACGACGCGAAGCTTGCGATCAAGGAAGCCCACGCGCTCGCTTACGGGCAGCTCGTCGCCCGTCACGGTGTCGTAGCGCGAGCAAACGAACGGCGCCTCGCCACACGTAATCTCGAGCCGCGGCGCTTCCACGTATGCTCGCCAGCCGTGTCCCTTTGACTTCAGAAATTCGATCGGATCACTGGTCGGCGTCCATGTATTGGCGCCATCATCCGCAACAATCTCGGTGTTGAAGACGTCGCGCCGGCCAAACCATGCCTCGTCCAGGTCGTTGTTCATCTGGTTGCATAGCCAGGACGGAGTGAACACTTCAGCCCGGCTCTTGGTGCGCTGGGATTGTTTCTCCTGCTCCTTTGCGATGCGCGGCTTGATGACGCCGGAATTCATGCCCGTGATTTTCTCGACGGTTATCTCGTCGTCGCCCATGTAGCCGTCGCCCAGAGCCTCGTATTCGTTGTCGGCCCATATGATGTTGCGCCCCGTAGTGCGGTCGCACAGCAACGTCTTGAGAATGAAAGTCGGGTATCGTCGGTCGAAGGACTCTATGAAGCCTTCGACAGAAATGTCGTGGGTTGGCTCGGTCACGGGCTATTGTCCCTTCTTCGCGAGCTCTTCGATCATGCACGTACGCACGAAGGCGGAGAAGCTCATACCCCGAAGGGCTGCCTCCTCCTTGGCCGCGTCACGCAGAGTATCGGGGATGCGCAGGGTCACGGATACCTGATCGCCGTTTACCAGGAAGCTCCTGATCTCGGTCTCGTCGGGGTTGCTCTTGATGAGTTCCTTGTAACCGTCAGACACTTGCGCCTCAATCCCTCGAAATGCAATACAAATGCGTTTTCAGCATTATAACGCAGCGGTACGGCGCGGTACTGGAAATAAGAGGGACAGCCGCTTTCCAAGCTTTATGCGAGCGGCAAAGGAAACCCCAGTTGGTTTAGAGAACAGCTTCTGATTCGAGCTGCGCTCATTGGTTTCCGCAAGGCTTGGCGTTTGCCCGCTCCTCGGCGTAGAGGATCTCGTTCTGCGCCTCCAGGATGCGTGCCGCGTCGCCGATGCGCGCGGCGCACTTCTCGCTTATCGACCTGAGGGCTAGGATCCCCTCGACGTCGAGCGGGTCCAGCTGGTCGGCATGCGCCAGGGACTCGAGCAACTGGTCAAGGCCCCTCGCAAGCCTCCCGGCGTCGCATACGGCATCGATGAGCTCGATGCGCTCCAACTTCTCTTCGTAGTCCAACATCGGCTCGCCTCCTTCTCTCAACGGACGTGTCGCGCAGTACCGTAGCCGTTCCATGCGGAGAGCTGGCCCGTCGCCAGCGGTCCCGTGCGCACATCGGCTGCAAGCGGCGCGGGAAATGCCGTCCCGTTCCGGACCGAAGCGCCGCGACTCGGGAACTCGCCTCCGCCACTGCCACGTTGTCGTCGCCAATCCCCGCGGGAGCCCAGCAACCGCCGACGGGTCGCATCCCATGCCCGGAAGCCTCGGCACCCACGCCGGATTTCATGCCGCACGCCTTCGCCCCATTGATCCGAAACACCGCCCCGGCGCTCCTTGGACGCGCAGGGTCGCACGCCGGCAGGCGGCCCGCAAGGGCCGCGACACTTTTTCGGGTTCTTCGCCCCATGCGCTGCGCGCGCGAACAACGCGAAAAACTGACGTCGGGAGATTTCTATAACCACGTCCGACTTCGCTTCCTCCCTTGCCGGCACGCCCGCGCTGCATGCGACTCACGCGGCGCAAGGCACGCCACAGGGGCGGGCCTCAGAGTCTAAGGAGCAAGACATGAACGACATGAAGGAAAAGGCGATGGACGCGGTCAAGGCCTTCCTCGAGCGCAAGGGCTACGAGATCGTCGACGAGGCCTGGCAGGGTCCCGAGGGCATCGGCGGGATCGACCTCGTGGCGGTGGACGAGGACGGAACCCTGGTCTTCGTCGACGCCACGGTCCGCATCGGGACGGACGGCTTCCCCGAGGCCCACAGGGCGCGCGGGCTGCGCGAGGCGCTGGCGGCGACGTGGCTCGCCGGCAACGGCGACGACTACGCCGACACCCCGGTCCGCTTCGACGAGGTGGCGATGATGCTCGTCAAGGAGAACCGAGCGCTCCTGCGCCACCACGTCAACTGCTTCGGCGAGATGGAGCCGCTCTCCTAGGCGGCGCGCCCGGCCCCGGGCTCCCGGGGCCGGGCTTCCCCCGAAACCCGGCCCCTGTACCACGAAAGCGTACATAACCGTACGTTTTCGTGGTACACTCCGCTTGTCGGACAAATCCGTACGGTTTTGTCCCGACGCTCCGAGACTCGGGGCGCGCCGGACCGGATGCGGCGAGGCGCGCCCCACGCTAGAGAGGACGCGACCCATGCGCACGATAGCCATTTCCAACTACAAGGGCGGCGTCGGCAAGACGACGACCGCCGTGAACCTGGCGGCGATCTTCGCCGCCCGGGGTCTTCGGACCCTGCTCGTCGACCTCGACCCGCAGGCGTCGGCCACCGACTTCTTCGGCCTCTACGACCGGGCCGCCTCCGAGCGGCGCACCTCGGTCGAGCTGCTCTACGGCGGCGCGCCCGTGGAGGAGGTCGCCTACGCCGCCGGGGAGGGCCTCGACGTGGTGGCCTCGACCATCGACCTCGTCGACCAGAACGAGATGCTCCTGCGCGAGCAGCGCCTCAAGTTCGCCCTCGACGACGCCTCGGCCTCCTACGACGCCTGCCTCATCGACTGCAGCCCCGTGATGCGCAGGCTCGCCTTCAACGCCTACCTCGCCGCAGCGGAGGGAGGCATGGTCGTCATCCCCGTGAAGCTCGACTCCACCGTGATGCGCGGCACGGCGCTCACCGTGGAGGCGACGCGCTCCATCGCGGACGCGCTCCGCATGCCCACGCCCCGCTGGAAGATTCTCCGCACCTGCGTGCCCGGCCGCATGACCAACGCCGAGGCCACGGGCGCGGCCGTGCTCGACGGGTTCTTCCCGGACGAGCAGTTCGAGACGGTCATCCATGCGAGCAGCAAGGTCTGCGAGGGCAGCTGGCAGTGGAAGCCGGTGGCGGCCTTCGAGCCGGGGAGCCGCCCCGCGCGCGACTACGAGGCTCTCGCCGACGAGGTGTCCCGTGAGCTCGCCTAGCCAGGTGGCCGCGGGCTTCACCATCACGGGGCTCCTCGACGGCGCGTCGCGCACCCGCGGTCGCTACCCGGTGTCCGAGATAGCGGTGGCCGACATCGCCGACCACCCGGCGAACGCCGCGTACTCCATGGACCCGGCGGGGATAGCCGAGCTCGCCGAGTCCATACGCGAGGACGGTCTCACCGACCTGCCGCTCGTGCGCAAGGTCGGCGACGGCTCGTGGCAGATGGTCTCCGGGCACCGCCGCAAGGCAGCCTACGCTCTGCTCGCGAAGGACGACCCCGCCTACGAGAGGATGCCCTGCCGCGTGATAGAGGGCATCGATGACGAGCGGGCGGTGACGCTGCTCCACGCCGCGAACTACTTCACCCGCGCGCTCACCGTGACCGAGCGCGCCGCCGCGACCGAGGCGCTCAGGGGCGACGCCGTTCGCCTGCGCTCCGAGGACCCATCGCTTTTCGGCATGCGCGTCGACGACGTGAAGGCCGCCATCATCGAGCGGCAGACGGGGCGCAAGGTCTCCGGCAAGACCATCGCGCGCGAGGAGAGGCTGGCCCGACGGATCGCCGAGGACCTCTCGCCCGAGTGGGCCGCCGAGGCCGACCGCGGCAACCTCAGCGCCGAGGCGGTGCGCTCGCTCGCGGGCATGCCGAAGGAGCGACAGGCGGAGATGCACGCCGCCATGGAGCCCTGGCGGCGCACCAAGCGTGAGCTCTCCGACTACGTGAGGAGCGAGGGGAAGGCGCAGCCCGGCCCCGACGGGCGCATCGCGAAGGCCGCGAGGCTCGTCGCCGACTTCCTAGAGAGCCCGCCCGGGAGCCCGAGCGCGGCCGACCTCTCGCTGCTGCGCGAGATGGCTCTCATGACGGCGCCCTACGCGGATGCGGGCACCGATGCCCGAAAGCGCCGTATGAGGGCCTCACACTCGAAATCCAGCAAGTAGCCTATGGCGTCCGACATCGCGTCGGGCGTCCATAGCACTTGGGGACCGGGCGGCCTCGGACCCGTCATGCCGCGGGCCGTTTGGGAGCCCGCTTTCGCGAGGCCCGGTCCCAGAGACGGCGCCCGAGCCGGGCCGCCGCCTGCGGGGGATCCCCCGCGCCCCTAGAGAGACGCGCCCGCCGTGCGGCGGGCCCGAGGAAAGGAATCCGCAATGGAAGAGAGCACCGGCGGCGCCGGGGGCAAGGAGCGCCGCGTCACGTTCCGCATGGAGGGAAGCGACTACGACGCGCTCTGCGAGCGGTGCGAGCGCGCCGGCCTCAGCAAGTCGGAGTACCTGCGCTACCTCGTGCGCATACCGCTGTCGACCGAGGCCAACGCGGGAGACGAGCACCGCATACTCGTGGACCGCAGGGCCCTGTGGGCGATGTCCCGGGAGCTCACGAAGTGGGGCTACCACTACAACCAGGCGGTGCACGCGATGAACCTCATCAACTTCCACGCCCGCCACGGACACGTCGACCGGGACCTCGTGGCGGAGAGCATCCCGACGATCGAGCGGGAGCTCGCCGACGTGAACATCGCTGCCCGCGAGATGGCGGCGGAGCTCGGTCGCATCGGCGCCGACTCGCTCGTGAAGGGCTCGCCATGCCGATCCTGAAGCCGATAAGCGGCCACGGCTCGACCGGAGGCATCCGCCGCTACCTCGAGAAGGGAGGCCGCGCCCTCGCGCGAGACCTGTTCAACCTGAGCTACGACGAGCGCGACGCCGACGCGCTGGGAGAAGGCGCCAAGGAGGCATGCGCCTGGGACGCCGAGATGGACGCCACTCGCGCCGCCTTCGGCACGGATGCACCCTGGAGGGGAAAGCCCGCGCGCACGTTCAAGCACTTCGTGCTCTCGCCGGACCCCGGCGACGACATCGACCTGGCGGCGCTGCGCGAGCTCGCGTGCTCGTGGGCGCTCAAGCACTTCGGCGACCACGAGATCGCCATCGTTTACCACGACGACAACGCCCGCGGCATACCTCACGCGCACATCGTTGTGAACAACGCGAACCTCCGCACCGGCTACCGCATGCAGACCCAGCACCCCGAGGACCTCAACCGCGACCTGCAGGACATGGCCCGCGAGCGCGGGCTGTCCGGGCTCTCCAACGACAGGGCGCCAGAATCGCCGGCGAAGGCGCGAGGGCGCGCCGGCGCGGGCGGACCCAGGAGCCGCAGGAGCGTCTACCTGGGCCGTGCCGAGAAGGAGATCATGCGCTCTGGCGGCTACTCGTGGGTCGGCGACATCCGCGCCCGCGTCGCGCTCGCCAAGACCACGGCGCGCGACGAGGCGGAGTTCCTCGGCATCCTCGACGCCCTGGGCGTGCACGTCGCCGACAACTCGGCCAAGGCGCGACGGGACGACTGGGTGTTCAGCCTGGCAGAGGAGCCGTCCAAGAAGGTCAGCGGCGAGCGCCTGGGGTTCGTCTACGGAAAGGAGATGCTCCGCCGCCGCTTCGAGCGCGAGGGCACCTACCGCCCCACGGACGCGAGCGCCGCGCGCATCCGCGAGGTCGCCGAGCGCGCCCTCGAGCTCAACGACCTCTCAGAGCTGAGCAGGCTCTCCTCGGCGCTCGAGACCTGCGCGAAGTTCGACGTCGAGTCCATCGAGGAGTTCGGGCTCAGGATGAGGACGCTGGAGCGGCGCGGCCAGGCGGGCGGCGAGGGGTACCGCCGCCTCGCCGCCGCGCGCGCCTACATGGCGGAGAACGGGCTCATGCCGCTCAAGACCCGCTACGGGGACGATCGCGGGCGCGGTGCGGTCGAAGGAAGCTCGCGCGACGGCCGTCGCGAGGACGAGCGGCAGCGAATCCTCGTCGCCGAGCGGCAGCGGGCCCAGCAGGACCAGCGCAGGGAGAGGGGCCGGAGATGATGGTGAGGATAGAGTACGAGGGCGGCAGGACGACGCTGTTCGACACGCTCTCGTTTACGGAGGGGTCGCCGTTCTCCGGCGCGAACATGCTCACGGAGTTTGAGCTCGAGATGCGCGAGGAGCCCGAGAAGGGGCTCTGGCTCACGGCTAACTGGCACCAGGTGCGCGACGACTGGCGCGCCGACGCGCCCGCGGACGGCATCCCTGTGGCGCGCAGATCGCGCGGGTGGCGCTTCATGCTGGCCTCGGAGGCGGAGCTCGGGCATGCCCGCCGCGTCCTGATCGACGGCGACGAGGCGTTCGCCCGGGTGCGGGGATTCCTGTGCGACTCGGCCGCGATCGGCGCTTGCTACCGCGAGCACGTGGGTCCTCCCTCAAAACCGCTGAAGTCGCAGATAAAGGACCTGCAACGCGCGCTGGGGAGGGCGGAGGTCCCGGGCGTGCCCGACGAGCTGGCGAGGCTGCTCGCGCAAGAGAAGGAAGAGGGCGCCGACGAGGGCGCCCGCAAGGTCAAGGAAGATTGGGGTGACGTCGATGAAGAGGCTTGGTAGGTTCCTCGTGGCGGCGCTTAAGGTCACGCTGGGCTTTTTCGTCTGGCTGTTCCGCGCCGTTTTCAAGTGGGTGATGTGAGAATGAAGACGCCTGGTGCCTAGAGTAGCCCCTTGGCTCGCTCGTCGTAGATCTTGTCAAGCTCCGATTGGAGGAACTCCTCTTTGAGCTTGGCAATGAAGCGGGCATCCGAGAACAGTCGGTAGACGAGCACCGCCGCCCCTCCGAGGTCGAGGCACTTGGGGTTCTTCGTGATCGATGCCTGCACGACGCTGCTCGAGGTCGCGATGGTGTCGGAGATGAGGATGATCTTCTTGGTGCGCGCCTGGTACATCTCGGTGCAGTAGTCCGACCCGTCGTCCTTGAATATCAGCGAGCAGCCGTGGAGCGCCGCTATCAGCCAGTTGATGAGCACCGTCATGCCCGCCTGCATGCCGACTTTCAATACGTCGCCGGTGCTGACGTATTTGGTGAGGGCCTCGGTGTGCGCCTTGTCGAGAACGAGGTTGGCGAACGGGACCTGTATCCCGCACGGCGTGTAGAGGTCCGTGCCGATGTGGATCAGCTGCTTGATCAGGGCCGCCGCGGCGGCATCCGGCTCGCTCACGATGCGCCTTCCCGCCGCGACCAGCATCTCCACGGTCCCGGTGGGAGCCCCGATCAGCGGGTTTTTCCCGAAGGCGTCGTAGGAGACCGAGTAGGTCGCGGGGATCCGCGCGCCGATTCCGAAGACGTTGGCGTCCTTCACGCAGGTGATGCTGTTCGTCATGATGTTTGAGGTTCCGAACACGAGGCCGAGCACCGGATCGTGGCCGAGGGTCGCGAACCGGTGGTTCGCCCCCTTGAATATCTTGAGGTTCTCAGCCTCGTAGCGTGTCGCGTCGTACGGTACGCCGCGCGAGGAGAGGATGTGGCTTTTGGAGGCGAACAGGCGGCCCGATTCCGCCGGACCCCCATCGTCGAAGCCGGAGAAAACGCGGTCCTGGAAGCTATGCAGGGCGTCTTCCTTAGCGTTGCCCGCTCCCGCCCGCTCGACCTCCATCAGGGAGTTGATGACGAGCACGCGGGCGACCTGGAGCATGGTCGCGGCGACGACGAAGGCCGCGTCGGCGTCCTGCAGCCTCGTCCGCTCCTTGAACTCGCGGTCGATGCGCTCGAGGTTTTCGCCGTACTCGCGGACGGACTTCTCGACCGCCTGCTCGGCCCAGCTCTCGTCAACCGCCACGCATGCCGCCCTCGCGGCCATGTAGTCGGCGAAGAGCCTGCAGGCGTGCTCCTCTTCCTCCGTCACCTGACCGTCCGAGGCCGCGGCGACCTGCAGTTGCTCGGCGATGGAGCCCAGCGACACGATGCTCACGTTGTCCAGGCAGTCCTTGACCCGGTCGAAGGACAAGCCCTCGTCGTCCGCGATTGCCTGCACCTTCGCCTTCACGTCGTCCGGAAGGCCGCCGTCCAGCTTGAGGTAGTCGAGGCCGTCCTCGAGCCACCCCCGCTCCTCTTGGGAGAAATCGCCGTCGCAGCGCATCAGGAAGCAAAGCGTCGCCACGTAGGCGTAGATGAAGTTGTGCCGCTTCTCGCCCGCAAGGTAGGCACCCTGCTTGATGCCGTCACGGAAGCCCTTGATGCGCGCCTTGCGGAGGCGCGCGGAGAACGAGTTCTCCTTGATGGCGTTGATGCCGCCCTCGACGGTCGACGCCGCGCCGGACGCGAGGGACGACGCCCCCTGGGCTAAACCCATTGCGGCGCCGACGGCGATTCCGCCCACCGCGTTCGCAGCCCCTGAGATCGCCTTGCCCGCATCGGACGACGCGATCTGCTCGCCGGCGCTCGACACGCCTTCCGCAGCCGAGCACATGGCGCTTCCGACGGCTTCGGATGCCGAGGCGGCCGTATCGACGATGGCGTTCCCCGCGCCCTCGGCCGCATTCGCGACGCCTTTGGCGGCGGACTCGACGGTCGCCGATGCTCCTTTTGCCATCTCTCCTGCGGCGTGGGCGGCTTGGGACAGGGCTTCCCCGAGATCGAATTTGAGCGCCATTCTGTATCTCCTGACGAAAACGAATCTTGCGTAAGGCGCCCATGCGCAACCGATGCAACCCAGCACACGCGACGCGTCTCTCGTGCTCTTCATTATCCCACCATGCGCAAGCCCCTCGTCCGGTCATCGGAGCGAGGGGCTTGATCGTCCTGCTTGGTTGCGATTTCGGTTTTCTGCTCCTAGTCCCGGTCGTCGTCGCCGGCCGCGCAGCAGGCGTAGGCCGTGAGCGTGAGGAGCCCCATGAGGAGCCCTATTCCGAAGGGCGCGAATCCCATCCTTCCACCTCCTTCGCGTAGACGACGGTGCGCGAGTTGCTCGTCTGGTAGCTGCACGTCACGAAGGCCCAGGCCTGCGCGACGTCCGAAAGCTCTTCCAGGACGACCTCGCACCGGGACAATTTGTCCCCGAGGTAGGCGTCGAGAGCCGCCGCGTCGGCGAAGTCGGTCTGCTTGCCCTCCGAGCTCGCGTCGACCACGTCAGCCGCGAAGACCTCGAGCTCGATCTCCTTCTCGCGGGTGTAGACCCGGATGGTGCGGTGCCCCTCGGCGAAACCGCGCGAAGAGTACTGCGCGAGCGGCGCGAACATGGTGCCGTCGGACATGTGGTGCCCGTACACGATGACGAGCGGGCTTTCGGCTCCCTGCGCGCAGCCTGCGTCGATGTAGGGAGCGCCCCATGCGGAGCGCTCGCCGTTGGCATCGTGCGTGAGGTAGAAGTCAGGCGATTCCGGCCGGCCCTGGACGATCGGGTAGTCGACGGTCGTGCCCGGCACGCGCACCCATGCGACGACGGAGGCGGGAAGGGCGTCCCAGTCGATGCCGCCTCCCGCCTCTTGCGCCCCCATCGCCTCGTCCTTTTCCGCAGCGGGCACCTCGCGCACCCCGTACGGGTTCCTCTCGGGCTGCGGCAGGACGGCAAGCGCCGCCAGCGCCAGCAACGCCACTGCGACGGCGAGCGCCGTGCCAGCTTTTCCCTTGCTCATGTCCTCCCCCGTTCGCAGGGGAGGCCCCGGGCGAGCGCCCAGGGCCTCCAGGTTGGTATCGATGCAGCGCCGTTATTCTTCCGGCTCTTCTGCCGCCTCTCCCTTGCTCGCGGCGACTGCCTTGCGCTTGCGGTACGCGAGCGCTCCGCCCGCGCCCGCCGCAGCTGCCAGAGCGATGCCTGCGGCCACGGCGTAGCCGGTTCCGTCGGGAGCGTCGGCCCCGGTCTTGGCGTAGGGCTCCTCGGGGACCTCGGGCGTGTCGGGGTTGTCCACGACGACGCTCTGCTCGGCGGAGTCGATGTCCTCGTGCGCCGCAACGACGTTGCCGGCGGAGTCCAGGACCTTCTCGAAGACGACGAGCTCGTCTCCCTCGGCCAGGCCCTCGGTGTCGAACTCGAATGTCACCTCGACGGTGCCGGAGGGCGCCTCGGGCTCGAAGGGCGTGCGCGCAGTCACCTCGTTGCCGTCCTTGTCGAGGAACGGCTCTCCGGTGCGCTTGTCCATGAGCGTGCCAACGGCGATGTAGGTCTCGCCGGGGACGAGGCCCTTGTAGGCCACCGTGTCGACGACCTTGGCCTTGCCGGCCTCGATGACCTGGTCGCCGTCGGCGGCGTCAGCCGCCTGGGTGTCCACCTCGACGGCGACGTGGACAGTCTGGCCCTCGTCGGAGAGGTCCGCGTGCGACGCCACCTCGGCTCCGTCCTTGCGCAGGCTCTCGAACACGACCAGGTCGCGGCCGCCGAGCAGGCTCGCGTCGAAGGAAATCTCTACGTCCTGGCTGCCCGTCGAGAGCGCGGGCGCGAACCCGGTCTTGGCCTCCACGGGCTTGCCCGAGGCGTCGGCCACGGGCTCGCCGGTCGCCTTGTCGACGAGGGCTGCCGAGAGCTCGTATACCTCGCCGGCCTTCAGCCCCTCGTAGGCCACCGCGTCGACGACCTTGGCCTCGGCGTCGGCCGAGACGTCCTTGTCGCCGTCCGCCCCGTCCTTTGCTGTGGTGGAGATGCGCGGGCCCTCCTGGTCGTCGAGGCCCATCCACACGGCCTTGGCCACCGTCGAGTCGCGCTCGATCCAGAAGCTCCTCGTGATGAGCTCGAGGCCCTCGTTGGCATCGCAGCGCAGCTCGGTCATGGTGTAGGCGCCGTACGGCAGGGCCGCCAGCGAGTCGTCGACCGGCGCCGAGGAGCCGTCCTCGCCGAGCGAGAACCAGATGCCGGCCTTCGGGTCCATGTCGGCGGCCCCGATCGGGCCCTCGTGGCCGAGCAGCGCGTCGTTGGAGTTGGTGCCGCTTGAGTGCCTGTTCCAGCTGCTCGCGGTCGACGCGTCGCCGTTGCGGTCCGTCACCAGCACGTGCGTCTCGCCGGTGGCCGCGTTCTCGATGGCGAACGGGACCATGAGGCCGGCGTTGTCGGCCTCGCTCTTCTTGGAGACCTCGAGGTCGTTGCGCACCACCTGGTCGCGGAACTCGAGCGCGGCGCCGTCCGCGGAGGCGCTCACGATCTCGCCGCCGGCGCGGACCTCGAAGGTGCGGGGCTCGCCGTCGGTCAGCAGGTAGCTCCCGTTGGTCGCCGTCTCCCGCACGTCGTAGGTCCCGTACGGCAGGGCGTCGGCCGCGGTCTGGGCGGTGTAGGCGCCGGCCTCGTCGTTCCATGCGGTGGTCAGCGTGGCCACGGCTTCGCCCGGCTCGCGCCACTCGCCGTCAACGAGGACCTTGTGCGCCGAGCGGTTCGTGACGGTGAGCTCGATCCCGTCGAGGCCGGGGTGCTCGCCAGGCGCCTCCTTGTGGCCGTTGCCCGCGAGCGCCTCGGACGCCTGCAGCTCCTTGTCGGACTTGGTCACCTGCACGCCGCCGCGGAAGACCTCGTCGGTCACGGGATCGCCCGTGAGGTCGGCCACCTCGCCGGCCTTCACGGTGAACGCGACGGAGGAGTCGCTTGCGCCGTAGCCCTCGGGCGCGCCGGATTCGACGATGCGGTAGCTGCCCGCGGGCAGGGCGTCGGCGCCGGTAGCGGCGACGTGCGACCCGTTCTCGGGCGCGGTCTTGATTGTGGCGCAGACCTCGCCGTCGGCGTAGTACTTGCCTCCGACCAGCACGTAGCGGCCGCTCTCGTTCACGACGGAGAAGCTCGCGCCGTCGAGGGAGGCGTCGCCCTGGGGCTCGGCGCCCGCCTCGGAGTCCGTTTTGGCGACCTTGACTCCGCCCGTGGACCAGCTGAAGCTCACGAGCGTCTGGGAGCCGCCGCCGGTCCTGACGCAGAACGCCTCGAACCCGGCGGATACCTTGCCGGCGCCCGCCTTCATCCGGGAGTAGGTCCCGCCGATCAGCTCGGATTTCGCCCAGGAGGCGAACTCGGCGCTCGTGCCGTGCGTTGCGGCCGACTCGGACCCCGAGTAGGCGTAGGCGATCAGCACGTGGCTCGCCGCGGCGTACTTGGCGTCGTCCCAGCCGCCGCCGTCGTACCAGCTGCCCGGGAACATCGACGCGTCGAAGCCGGGAGAGCCGAACGAGTACCAGATCGCCGCCGTCACGTCACCGCTCGGCACGGGGCTCGTCGAGTAGGAGCCCGGCGCGGGCGTCGGGGACGAGGGCTCGGCGCAGTAGGCGATATTGCCGTCGGCGCTCATCCACGTGGTGGCGAAGCCGCCGTATGGGATCTTGCCGCCTATGGATACGTCGACCGTGCTCGGCGCGGCGTAGGCAGGCGAGGCCGCCACGGAGGCGAGCAGCGCCCCCGCCGCCAGGATGAGCGCCATGGCGCATCGGAGGAGCCTTTCCTGCAGGGTGCAGTATTTCGCTGCGTTCATCTTTCCGCCTCCCTATCTCTCGACGCTTCGCTGTGCGCGGGGCGCCTCGTGCTCGGCGGCGCGGCTCGCCTGGCGGGCGTGCTCGGCGCGCTCCGCGAGGTAGCGCGAGCGCCCTGCGTCAACGGCCTCCTTGAGCTGCGCCGGCATGACCTTCACGGTGTCCTTGACCGCGCGGCCGCCCTCGTCGAGCTCGGGCTGGCCGTCCGGGCCCATCACCGTCTTCCTCAACCAGACCTCGCGGTTCGCGAGCAGCGGTATGTCCCGGAAGTCGGCCCCCTTGAAGCGGCTCTCGTTCACGAACATGGGGCTGAACTCGTAGCCTCCAACGTCCACGCCGTCGACGACGGTGCCCTTGGGAAGGGTCGCCGAGTTGAAGGTCCTGGCCTCGCCGGTCGCGCGGTCGGTGTACTCGATTCCCTCGCGCACGAAGCTCTTGTGCAGCGAGAGGTACACGTTCTTCCTCTCTTCCATGTCTTTCCTCCTTTTCGTCGTTCGTCTGTGCTTGTCTTCTTCCGCCGGGACGCGTGCCCCGGCGCGCCGCCCCTATCTCATGGCGACCGCCTCCTTCCTCGCTTTTCCGCTAGAAGCCGCTCACGATGTCGCGCGCCCAGGAGCCGCTCTTCACGAGGGCCAGGATGAGCAGCACGCACATGGCCAGGTACTGCAGCGCGTAGGTGAGCCCGTTCGCGACCGCGTCGGCAGGGGTGCCCGTTCCGGGGTTCGCACCGGTGAGCCCGCCGAGCACGAGCGGGAACGATATGAGCAGGACGAGGATGATGACGCCGGCGATGCAGACTGCCCCGAAGCTCTTCAGGTAGCCGACGCCTATCTGGCGCGTGGCGTCCATGCCGAGGAACGCCAGCGGGATCGGGGCGAACGCGGCCATGATGTAGAGCTGGAGCGCGCGGGCCCAGCAGACCACGAGGGCGATGACGTAGGCTGCCAGCACCACGACCCAGCTGATGAGGCTCACGACGAGCATGGCGATGAGCGACGGGATGTCGTCGTCGGTGGTGACGACTGACACCTCGGGCAGGTCGAGCGCGCCTCCGGCGCCGAAGAGCGCCTCGACTCGGTCGATGGCGAGCCCGCAGACCTCGTAGATCGACGCCATCAGGTCGAAGCTGTTCTGTATGAGGAACAGGAACACGGCGAAGAACACGAGGAGGAACACGACCTCCTTGACGCCGGGAAGGCTCTGGCTGCCGTCCATGCGCTGGGAGATCTCGATGAGCTTCAGGGTGAAGACCAGGCCGAGCACTCCGCACCCGATCGGCAGGATGGCCACCTGCCACACGCCGCGGGCGACGTCGTGCATGGTCAGGTCGCTCGAGCTCGTTAGCATGTGCGCGAAGTCGGCCGAGAGGATCCCGTTCGCGCCGATCGACCCGAGCACGCCCGTCTGCGCCTTGAACATCCAGTTGCAGCAGTCGTGCAGAAGGCCGCACAGCCACTCGTTTACGTCCCCGGCGATGTCGGCGTATGCCGGCTGCGCTGGGACGAGAAGGAGAGCGCAGAGGGCGAACGCCGTCGCGGCGGAGATGGCGAACGCCCTGCGGCCTCGCGATTCAAGCGCCCGCACGGCTACATCGCCTCCAGCGAGCCGCCGCGCGAGACCACGGTGACCACCGTCGAGGCGGGGTCGTCGAGCGTGAAGGTCGTCGACGCGACGTTCCCGGCGTAGTCGAGCCACACCTCCTTGTCCCAGGTGGCTCCCGTCGCCTGCGGGGACACCTCCGCCGCCTTCCCGGCGACGGCCTCCTCGATGGCGGCGGCATCCGCGCCCAGCGCCTCGGAGAGGCGGTCGTCGGTGCCGGTCACGGAGAACGCTCCGTCTTGCGCCCTCTGGGGCACGTAGGCCTGCGTCAGGAGGTCGCAGGCCAGGGTGCGGGCGTCCCCGTCGCCCGAGACCTGGATGAGCGACAGGCCTCCCGCCTTATCGCCGGTTCCCTTGACGTCGATGGGCACGCTGAGCACGCCGCCGGCCTCGGAGGGCTCCTCGGCCGAGAAGAACCAGGCGCGCTCGGAGTCGCCAGCGCTCTCCACCATGGCGCCCTCGACGATCCGCAGCGTGGCCGTTGGGTCGTCGGCGCCCGTCCATGCGGTGTTCCAGAGCGCCTCGGCGCCCGAGGCGGCCTTCCCGGTTGCCGCGTCGGCGCCTGCAGCCGCGGGCTGCTCTTGCTTCTGGGGACTATCCTGCGCGCCTTCCTGCGGGGCGATGGCGCAGCGCGCCGCGCCCGCGCCGAGCGCCACGACGAGCGCGCCTGCCGCGACGGCGGCCATGACCCTTGACTTTCCCTGCATTGGTTTCTCCTATCTCGCGGTGAGCGCGCAGCTGAAGCTGCCGATGCCGCTCGCTATACGGCACACGTCGCCCGTTCGCGGCTCGTGTATGTACCTGTCGTCGCCGATGTAGATGGCCACGTGGCCCGAGCGGTAGAGGATGTCGCCGGGCTTCGCCTCCGAGAGCGGTATGCGCCTGAGCTCCTCGTACTGGGAACCCGTGTAGTGGCTTATGCGGATGCCCGCCTGCGCGTAGCAGTACTGCGTGAGCCCGCTGCAGTCGAGCGCCTTGCCGGGGGTCGAGCCTCCCCACACGTAGGGCACGCCGAGCTGGCTGTACGCCGCCTCGACGATCGCGTTCCCGCTCGCGGCCGGGTCCTTCAGGTCCTCGACCGTCATGAAGTCGAGCCGGTAGAGGCCCCATTGCGCCATGATCGACTTCAGGGACTCGACGTAGGACGAGTCGGTCGCCCAGCCGGCGTCCTTGAGCCCCTCGGCCATCCTGTCCGAGTCGTGCCTCTCGATCGCCTCCTGGATGAGGGCGTTGCCCGAGTAGCGCTGCGCCTGCAGGAAGACCCTGCTGCGGAAGCGGATGCACTCGGCGTCGCCGGTGAAGCGGATGAAGCTCGCCGTGATCTGGGTGTGCTCGCCGGGCACGTACTCCTCGCTGGTGGCCCAGTTCGCCTTGCCGGCCACCTCGGGGCAGCCCGCGTAGCCCGACCACCACTTCATGCCGAAGAGGTTGTGGTCGCGCTCTGCGAGCCGGCTCATGCGGTCGCCCTGGCCGGACTCCTGGATGATCTGCGCTATGGTGCAGCCCGCCGGGTGCCCGTACTCCTCCTGGCACTCGAGCGCCGCCTCGACCATCTCGTAGGTGATGTAGGGAGGCAGCCCCTCGAGGCCCTGCTTGGAGGCCGCGTCGTCCCAGAAGCCGAACAGCGCGCTCACCAGCTGCGCGACGGCGAGCGCGCACGCGACGAAGGCCACGATGCCGGCCACCGCCCCGAGCAGGGCGGGCGCCGCGCCCGAGACCGCGCCCGCGATCGCGGAGGCGGCGCCCTTCGACCCCGCGGCTCGGGCCGCCTCGCCTGACGCCTGCGCGGCCGCCTGGGCCGTCTGGTGCTTGGCCGGGGCGGTCGCGCCGGCTGCTACGGGACCGCGCGCGCCTCCCTTGGGGGCGCCGAGCGCGGTCGCCGCCTTGCGGCTGCTCCGGGCGGCTTTCTTCGCATTCCTCTGCCGAAGCCCTCCCGCGGCCTTCTTGGCCGCATGCCCCGCGTCGTACATGCCCGAGGCGCCCTCGAGCTCCTCCGAGTCGTCGAGTTGGGAGACTGCCTCCCGGGCGATCGCCAGCTTCGCCGCCTCGACGCGCGAGCGCATCGCTGCCGCCGCGCGCCGGTCTCCGGCGGGTTGGGACAATTTGTCCCCGAGCCCGCCTTCCGGCGCATCGGGCCTGGAAGGGCGCCCCTTCGCCGCTGCGGCGGGGCCTCCCGCCTCGTCGAGCGGGCCGGCTCCCTCCGAGACGTTTCCCAGGGCGTCGCGCTCGGTCTCCGCGACGTCGCCCGCGGTGAGCACGTCGCGGCGCTGCGCCCCGACCACCTCGAGCATCCCGCCGCCCTCGCTCGGGCTCGCCACGGCTACTCCTTCGCCTCTCGCGCCGCCCGGCGCATCTCGCGCTCGGCGACCTCTGCGGGCTTGGTGTTCCACAGATCGTAGAGCGGGCCTTTAGGGAAGTCGTCGGTGATGGGCACGCGGATCCCCGCGCTGATGAGCAGCCCCTCGCCGGGCTTGACGGCGTCGCCGATGTAGCCGCGCTCCGTGGCGGAGAGCTGGAGCATCTCCGCCCATGCGTCGAGGTCGGCGGTGGACTGCTTGTGCAGCAGGAAGAACTCGGAGTTGAGCACCATGTCGCGGGCCTCGGCGTTGGCCAGCATGTGGCTCGTGTTCTGGCTGATGCCGGTGCAGATGAGGCCGAACTTGCGCCCCTCGCGCCACAGGCGGGCGAAGTACTCGACCACCGTCGGGTGCGCGAAGAGGCTCTGCACCTCGTCGATGTAGAGCCAGGTGTAGTTGGGGCGCGGCGGCGTGACCATCACGCGGTTGCGCACCATCTCGAGCGCCGTGATCATGCCGAACACGCGCATGTTCTGGCCGAGCCCGTGCATGTCGATGTTGGTGATGCGGTTGTCGAGCGCCACGTTGCTCTGGCCGTTGAAGAAGGAGAACGCGCCCTTCACGTAGCGCTCGTAGCGCAGCGCGATGTCGGCGGCCTCGGGCTCGGGCTGAGCGAGCAGCGCCGCGTGGAAGTCGCCGAGCGTGGGCAGGCGGCCGTCCTTCGCGCACTCCCGGTACGCCTCGCCGACGCAGCGGGCGATGATCGAGCGGTCGCGCTCCGGCAGGCCCTCGCGGCCCTCGGCCATGAGCGCGCTCGAGAGCGCGAGCACCGCGTCGGTCTTGTACGCGAGCTTGGCGGCGTCGGCGCGGTCCGCGACGTCGGCGGTGTCGAGGGGGTTGAGCACCGCCGAGCATCCCGGGGCGAGCTCGACGTTCGCGCCGCCGAGCGCGCCGACGAGGCTGCCGTACTCGCCGGCGGGGTCGAAGATCACGACCTCGTCCTCGGGGTGCGCGAGCACGGTGTTGGTTATCTCGCGCTTCACCGAGAAGCTCTTGCCCGAGCCGGGCTTGCCGCACACGAAGCCCATGGGGCTCGCCAGGCGCTTGCGGTCGCACAGCACCAGGTTCCCGCTCTCCTTGGACTGCCCGTAGTAGCCGCCGCCCGCCTCGTCGAGGCTCTGGCTCGCGAAGGGCATCTGCATCGCCACCTGCCCCGTGGTGAGGTAGCGGCTCACGGTGACGTGGTTGTCCCCGAGCGGGAGCACCGAGTTGAGCGCCTGGCGCTGGCGGAAGTGGAGCGGCTCGAGGCCGATCGTGCAGCCCTGCGCGACGCTCGTCACCTGCTGGACGCGGCGGTCGAGCTCCTCGAGGCTGTCGGCCCAGGTGTAGACGAGGCCCGTGTAGACGAACAGGCGCTCGGACTTGTTGCGCAGGAAGTCGAGCAGCTCCTCGGCCTCCTCCTTCGAGAAGCGCAGCTCGGGCGGCAGGATCTGGTAGTCGTAGCCCTTCTTCACGGCGCTCATCTGCTCGTCGATGATCTCTTTGTCCATCCAGTCGATCTGGCGCTTCACGAGCGCGAGCGCCTCGCTCTGCGCGATGGGCTGCACGTGCAGCGTCACGTTGAGCGGCAGCGGCAGGTCGATGATGGAGGCGAGGTAGGTCTCCTCGATGACCGACCCGAAGCTGCGCACCGCGAGCACCGCGCCGTAGCGCCCGTCGCTGCGGAAGCAGTCGGACCTGCCCTCGGGCTTGAAGTCGAGCGTGGAGGGTATGACGAAGTCCTTCGTGCGCGCGCCCGACGTCGGGGACAATTTGTCCCAGGAGAACTCGAAGCGCGACCCCGGGCGCAGCTGCCCCTGCAAAAGCTCGAGCCTCTCGGCGCCGTCGAGGGCGCGCGACGAGCAGCGTATGCGCGCGAGCGTCTGCTCCACGTCGCCCCGGATGCGCGCGAGCTTGGGCACCGCGGCGTCGACGTCGTCGGCGCCCACGGCGTAGGTCAGGTAGCGGTGGCGCACGAGGTTCGAGACGCCTTCGCGCATCTTGTCGTTGAGGATCCGGTTGTACTCTTCGGCGAGCCCTGCCGTGGCGCGCTCCCCGGGCACGAAGAAGACCTTGCGGCCGACCTCGTCGGCGGGGATGGGCGCGTTCACGACCTGGAGCTGCACGTGGGAGTCCGCCGGGAAGTAGTTGAACAGCGAGCTCATCACGGTGAAGGCCGTCTCGCGCGCCTCCTTGCGCGCGGACTGGTAGCTGATGTCGGAGAACTCGACCGTCTGGCTGAACACCCCCGGCATCACCTGGGCGATGCCGTCTTTGTACATGGCGTCGTAGCCGACGTAGGCGGCCATCTCGCGCGAGCGGTCGCGCTCCCGGCGGCGCCTCTGCCGCTCGGCCTCCGCGCCCTTCGAGGCGTCCTTGCGCCCGCCCGTGCCGCCGAGGAGCAGCCCGAGGGTGCTCGGGCGCTTCGGCCTATTCTCCTTGTTGGTTCTTGGTCGGCTCATAGAGCTCGGCTCCTTTCTTCCTGCCCCTGCGCCTCGCGCGCCGCCCCGGGCGGCCCGGGCGCGGCGAGCTCTCGGGAAGGCTCCCGGCGAGGCAGGGCTCGTACGCGAGCAGCTGCGGGGAGAGCTCGTGTGCCGCCAGGAGCGGCAGCAGCTCCTCGGCCCGCATGCCGAAGGGCCGCCAGAACCCGGCGAGCCAGAGCGGCATGCTGCAGAGCATGATCGGGAAGGCCGCGTCCGCGACGTCGGCGTGCAGGCCCAGGTGGACGAAGGCCGCCGCCCCGACGGCGCTGCCGAAGCCGAGCGACACGCAGGCGAGCGTGCGCAGGCTCATCTTCCCGACGATCTTCTCCTCGTACTCCCCGATGTCCTTCTGCACCGGTATCCTGAGCGCCATCCGCGACGCCCCCTATGCCGGCAGCCAGGACGTGTCCAGCTGCCCGAAGTAGACCGACGCGGCGATGATGATCGCGCCGCCGGCGATGGTGGATATGGCGGTCGCGATCTGCGGGCCGCCCTGCTGCTCCCTGATGGCCAGGCCGAGCGAGACCGCTCCCCACACGACCAGGAAGCCGCCGAGGAAGGTCACGCAGCCCGACACGAGCTTGATGACGTTTGCGAGCATGCTGCTCTCCTTTGCTTTCGGTTGGCGATGTTCCTTGCTGTTCCCCCCCCCCCGCGGCGGGGGAGGCCCGCGCCCGCCGCGGCCCCGTCACGAGTTGCCTTCCTTGTGCCTGCGGTACTCTGCGAAGTCGAACGGGCCACGGCGGGCCGCCTCCTCGAGCAGGCGCGAGCGCGGGTGGCGCTCGAGCCGGTACTTCCGGTCCATGAGCGGCATGCACCCGTTCACGAGCACGAGCGCGTCCTCGCGCGGCATGCGCGCCACCTCGGCGGGCTGTATGAGGTCGCGCTCGGAGATGCCCCGGTTCACGGTCCGGGTCCAGCCGGCGCCCCGCGAGTCGCTCTGCGTCTCGCTCGCCACCGTCTGCTTGCCGGCCATCTTGCTGATCTCCTCGTTGGTCTCGTTCGCCTTGCCGCCCAGGTAGAGCAGCGTGTCGCAGGCGTTCACGATGGTCTCGGCATTGTTGTCGCCGTAGGTCTCCTTCAGCTGCGAGAGAGACTGGGCGATCATCGAGACGGCGATGTTCCGGCTGCGGGTGACGGCGATGGTCCGCTCGAAGTCGGGTATGCGCCCGATGTTGGCGAACTCGTCGAAGACGAAGTGCACCGTCGTGGGCAGCGAGCCGCCGTGCGCCTCGAGCGCCTCGGCGCAAAGCGCGCTCACGGCCGTGTCCATGAGCAGGGCGAACAAGAAGTCGAAGGTCGAGTCGGTGTCGCTCATAGACGCGAAGAGTGCGACCTTGGCGTCCTCGTCGCCCATGTGGGCGAGGTCGAGCTCGTCTTTGGAGGTGAGGTCGCGCACGGCTCGGATGGACAGCGGCTTCAGGCGGACGTTGCAGCTCGAGAGCATCGACTTCATGGTGTCGCCGGCGGCAACGCGGAACTCGCGGTAGCTCGCGAGCGCGAAGTCGTCGGGCGGCGCGGGCTCGCGGACTTTGACCCACTCCCACGCGCCGTTCTCCTCGGAAAAGCCGCGCATCGACCCGCCGTCCTCCGCCGCGGCTCCTCCTCGCCTGACGTAGCGCTCGCCGGTTTCCAGCTCGCGGAACACCATGTCGAGCGGGCTCATGTAGCCCGGGTCGTCGCGTGCGTCGGCGAGCGAGAGCAGCGTGAGCAGCCCGTCGAGGTTTCGGTCGGCAGGCTCGCAGTGCATGACGAGGTAGGCCGTGAGCGCGGTGTAGACCAGCCGCTCGGCCTTCTCCCAGTAGGGGTCGCCCTTGTGGTCGGCCTCGCCCTCGGTGTTGGCGACGATGCCGCGGGCGAAGCGGATGACGCCCGCCTCGTCGCGTATGTAGGCTATGGGGTTGAAGCGCATGGAGCGCGAGAAGTCGATGGTGTCGAACGCGCGGATCTCGTAGCCGAGCTCCGCCAGCGCGCCGCCCGTCTCGCGGATGAGCGTGCCCTTCGGGTCGGTCACGAAGAAGCTGGCGTTGGCCTGCAGGAGGTTCGGCTTGACGTAGTAGCGCGTCTTGCCGGTGCCGGGTCCTCCCACCACGAGCACGTTGTCGTTGGTGTCGGTGGAGAGGTCGAACCTGCGGCTCACGAGGCGGATGCGCGCGTTGTCGGTGAGGATGATGTTGTTGTCGGGGTCCTTGGCGTCGCCGAAGGGCGCGATGTCTTTAGGCGTGGCCCACCTGGAGCTCCCGTGCTCCTCGCCGTCGCGCCGGGCCCCCTTGGACCCCAGGGAGCGCGCCCAGGCAAGGAGCGCCGCGCACGCGCAGGCGGTCCCCGCGCACAGGGGAAGCGCCTCCGTTGAGAATACGCGTCCCGCGCGGAGCGCCGCCGGGATCGCCGCCATGGCGGCCTCCGGGTCGATGATTGGGTTCGCGCCCGACGCCGCGAGGGCCGCGGCCGCGAAGTCTCCCGCGGCGAACGCCGCCGCGGCCAGAGCGGCCGCCGCCTGCCACCTCATCTCTCGGGCCCCTCGATATGCCGCGGGCCGTGCTCCCGGCCGGGGCCCTGGCTGTGGGCCCTCGACGCCTCGCGCGCACGCTCGGCGCGCTCGGCCAGCCGCTCGGGCGCCTGGCGCCTCTCGGCTATCTCGGAGAGCCGCTCCCTTGCGCGCTTGGCGGCCTTTCCCGTCTCTTGCTCGAGCTGGCGGAAAGCCTCGTCGACCTCGGGCGCGTCCTCCACCTTGAAGAGCAGCCAGTCGCGGCCCTCGCCGGGGATGATGTGGTGCTCGACCGACGCGGTGCGCAGCTTGCCGGAGACGACCTCCTTGATCGTCGCGTACTCGGGAAGCCCCGAGAGCTCCTCGAGGCTGAGCTTCGCGTAGGTCGGCACGCCCTCGGCCGCGATGGCCTCGGCGCGCCCGCCGGCGATGGTCCCGCGGATTCCCGCGAGGCGCTCCGAGAGCTCCCTCGCGCTGCGCGCCATGGCCTCGGCGCCGGCCTCCTGGCCGATTCTCAGCATCCAGTCGAGCAGCTTGCCGCCCGCCTCGTCCCCGTAGTCGCTCGCCATCCCGCGCCTCCCTTCCAGTCGAGATGAAAAAGGGGCGCCTTCGCGCCCCGGTTGTCCCTATTCGGTCCCGACGGCCCTCTCGCGCGCCATTGGGGCGCGGGCTTCCTGCCCGGCGTGCGCGCGGCTCGCCTCGCGGGCGGACGCGGCGCGCTGCGCCAGCGGCTCGGGCGCCTTCTCGTGCAGATGGGCCCACTCGCCGCTGCGGCACTGCTCCGGCGTCGCCTCGCACATGTCGCGCATGGCGCGCTCGAACCGCTCGGGCTCCTGGGCGATGGCGCCGAAGCTCCAGCTCTCGAAGCCGGTCCACGCGTCGCCGTCGCGCTTGAGCGTCCACCACTCGTCGCCGCCGTTCACCTGCTGGATGAACGCGAGGTCGCGGTAGCAGAACCCCTGGCGTATGGCCCAGTTGCCCGAGCCGAGCGCCTCGCGGAGCCTGTCGACGCTCTCCGTGCGGGAGAACTCGTAGGGGTACTCCTCGAGGAACGGGTCGTCCTGCCAGTCGAAGCCGCCGACCTTGAGCCAGCCGTTCTCCTGGCACTTCTCCACGAGCTCTTCGTGCTCGCGGCCGGTTATCCTCTCGAAGCCGTCCATGGGTCCTCCGCCTTTCGTTTGTTGCTTGGCGGGCGGCGTCCTCGCGATGGGGGCACGGTGCGAGTCGGAGCAGACGTGCGTGCTGGCGCGCCGGCGCCGCCCAAGACGTGTATAGCGATTTCGATTGCGGCGGCGACCGGGGCCGCCCGCGATGGGTCGAGCTGGGTCGAGCCGTCCGCGCCTCCACGGGAAGCGCACAAGCTAGCCGCGCCGGCGCCTGTCCCTTCCGCCGAGGTAGACGGGCCTGCAGGTCTGGGAGATTCTGCTCGCGATCGCCTCTGCCGTTACGCGCTCGCCGCGCCTTGCGAGCCTGTCCGCCAGCGCGCCCGGCGCGTAGTTCGACGTGACGATGGTCGGGCGCATGTCCTCGTAGCGCGTGTCGAGCACGCTGAACACGGTGCCGACGGACCATTCCGTCGCGTCCTCCTTGCCGAGGTCGTCGAGCACGAGGACGTCGCACTTGGCGTACCGCGCGACGGCGGCCTCGGTGCCGCCCTCGTCGAACGTGGCCTTCACACGCTCGAGCATGCCCTTGGCCGTCGTGAAGGCGACGTCGTAGCCGGCCTCGGCGAACAGCCTGGCCATAGCGGAGGCGGCGTGCGTCTTGCCGGCGCCGACGCCCCCGTGTATGTAGAGCCCGGCGCCCCCGTTGCCCGCGAACGAGGCGATGTACTCGGCGAACTCGGGGCGGTCGGCCTCGGCGGCCCAGCAACGCCTGGGGATGCCCGCGCGCGAGAGCGCCTTCTCCCGGCGGGCGGCCTCCTCCTTGGCGGCGAGGGCCGCGCGCCTTCGCTCCTCGGCCTCCCGCTCGCGGGCCGCGCCCTCGCACGGGCAGGGGGCGGCGGAGACCCAGGCGACCTTTCCCGCCAGCGCCGCGCCGAGCGGATCGAGGGCGGCGCCGCAGTGCGGGCACGTCCTCGGCTCCGGCTCGTCGAAGGAGAGCCCGGCCGCCCGGGCCTGCTCCAGGGTGATGAGTCCCGCTCGGTCCATCGGGCGCCCCCTCCTTATCTTCTGAAGTCCTTGTTGTCCCTTTTTGATATTGGGTGGCATATCGTCAGGGGTTTGCCTGACATCTCGTCAGGGGTTCGGGCTGCGAACCCTGACGGTTCGTCACCCTTGTTCGCGGCGAACCCTGTCATTTCGTCACCCTTTCGCGCCGAGAACCCTGACATCTCGTCAGGGGTTGCCAGCGCTCCGGGCGGCAGCCTCTCGCGCACGATGCGGTACCGCTTGGTGGCGTGCCCGCGCGCCGGGGCGTGCACGCCGCATTCCTCGATGAGGCCCCGGTCGAGCAGGTCGCGGATGGCGCGGTGGGCGCTGCGCTCCTGCACGTTGAGGAAGCGGGCCAGGCCGCCCTTGCTCTCGAAGTAGTCGCACCCGGCGTCGCAGAAGCCGAAGATGCGCGCGTAGACGAGCAGAGGGAGCCCCGAGAGGCCCAGGTCCGCCATCATGAAATGCCGTACCGCCGTGAACTCGCGCAGGGAGGGGCCATCGCGCCCCTTTGGGCCTGCGGCCGCCATCGGCGCTAGCTCCTTCTGGGCGAGCCGAGGATGCTGTTTCGCTCGACCCATGCGACGAGCTCGTCGTGCAGCACGATGCCGTCGCGCGTCTTGCCGCCGATGTAGCGGATCGGGAACGGGTCGTCGGGGTCCTTGGCGAGCCGGTACATGGCGTCGCGGCTGATGCGCAGCATCGCGCACGCCTCGTCGGCGCCGAATATCGCGTTGGTCGATGCGATGAGCCTCACCTGGCTCCTGCTAGTGCTCTTGGTCATGGTCGTCCTCGAGCTCCTTTCGTCTCGAGGCTCCTTCGCGTGCCCGGCCGCGGGCGGCTCCCGGGGCGGTCGTCGCCGTCATTTCCTCCCGCTCCTCGACTCGATGTAGGCGTCCACTGACGCCCTCGACACCAGGAGCTTCCTTCCGAGCCTGTACGAGTCGATCCCTCCCGACCAGATGAGGTCGTACGCCTTGTTTCGGCTCGCCCTCATGTACTCCTGCATCTCGATTACCGTCATCCATTCGCCGCGATCTTGGTTGCCCTCGGGCGCGGCGCATTCGGCTGTGCGTGCCATGGTTCCTCCAATCTTCCCGTGCGGCACCGCGCGAGGACACCGCACGGCACCGTGTGCCTTTTCGTCTGCGCGACGATTGAACCGCCTGATGTCGATTGGTGGGCACGGCGCGAGCGGAGATGGGTCGAGGTGGGTCGAGCTGGTCGGGCCTTCACGAAACGGTCATGAGCCGCATGCCTTAGCTCGTCTAAGTCCCTGAAAAGTAAAAGGCGCCCATGCGGGCGCCTGCCTAGTAGCTGGAATTGTTCGGTTGTGGTCGGAATGCTCGTATTCCGCGGTGCTGTCGTCCGGGGTCCGGCATCTGTCGTTTGCCTCTTCTGTCGTGTTTGATGTTGCGTGTTATGCGAGCGACCTTCCGCGGGCCTGCCGGCCCGTTACCCCAGGTGCACCCGGGTAAATGGTACCCATCCGCTGGGACATGGCCTGTTGCGGTTGGTGATTCGGCTGAGCGGGAGCAGACGAACGGCGCGAGGATGCGTGCCGGATTCGAGTTAGTCAACACTGGCTCTTGAATCTGGCCGATTGGAGTCGTCTCATTGCCTGCAGCTCTTCGAGCCCAATCGCGAAATAGCTGCCTCCAATGCGGCTTTATAGCCCTCTGATACTGCTTCGTAATCTCGGAAAAAGGCGAAATCGCTTTCGCAATTCCGCCCCGCAAACCCGAGGGTTTCTAACTGGAGCCTATTATGCAGCCAAGTGACATTTATCAACCCTCCGCGCGTGACAGACTCCATTGTCGGTAAACGCTCCGCCAAGGGCTGATCGCCTCCCTAGACGAGCTTCTTGCGCGTCTCCTTCAGTATGCCCTTCTTGAAATCGGACCATTTGCCGAAGAATTTCGGGTTATAGGACAAAACGTGTTGCTATGACTAGTCCCAGTCCGAACGCCAGGGGACCGACTGGTGCAGATCCTGCCAGACCAGGCCATCACCCCACTCCATCGGTTCTTCGCTTCTCTGCCCGTAGGTGATGTTGCGATATGCCCGGGCGATCTGGTCATCCGTGGGCATCACCTTCAGGATCTGCGCAGCGGGCAGGGGGCACTCCGTGTGCAGATAGCACCACCAGTAGACGGCCTTGATCCTCCTGGTGGTGCTGAGGCCCCTGTGGTCCCTCAGCATGCGTCTCAGCTGGGCGTTCACGCCGCCCTCTATCCTGTTGTTCGTTGCCGGCAGAGGCCCGAGCACGCCCGTGAGGCCAGGGTCGACGTAGGTGAAGAGCGTCCCCTGCCTGACGAGGGTCGTAAGCGAGCCTCTCGCCCTGACGAGCCTCTCGTGGGTGTAGGCCAGGTGTCCGCGCTCGTCACGGGTGCGCTCGGCCAGGAACGCACTCCAGCGCGAGCACCATGACGCGTAGGAGACCATCCAGGCGGCCGCCTGCTCGGAGCTGGCAACATGCGGCAGCCGGCACGCGAGGTCATAGGGCTCGACGCCCGCCCTAAGCTTGGGACGTGAGGTGGTGTACCTTCTGACCTGGCAGAAGGCATGGAAGGTGCAACGCTGGACCCTCGTGGTGGGCCACATGCGCCTGGCGGCCTCGGCGAACCCCGAGCCGCCGTCACCCACCACCACGCCGGGAGGGGCGATGCGGGCCAGCAGGGCCGACCAGGCACGCGAGTTCTCGCTTCTTGCCACGTACCACCCGAGGACATGCTCGTCCGTGCAGGCTATGAGCACGACGACGTCGCGAGCGACCCATATCCCGTCGACGTAGACGACATCGAAGACCTCGTCCACGAGGGGAGGCAGGGGCCATATGTCCCAGAACCTGGAGGTCCTCCTCCTGAAGGTCCTCCCGCCACCCGGCAGGTCGGACTGTCTCTCACCGGAGAGCAGCCATGTCAGGAACCCGTCCAACGTCTTCGCGGAAGCATCTATCCCATGGACGAACGTTGCCCCGCAGGCGAGGCATCTCCAGCGCTGCCTCCCTGCGGTCGTCCTGCCACTCCTCTTGGTCTTGCCCCCGCAGTAGGGGCACCTCACCTTGCCCATCGGACCGCCTGCCTCCGTCGACGTCGACACAGGCAACTAACATGGCATGTTTATGGGCATTTAGCTGGGACGATAGGCGGGATCAGCAACACGTTCTGTCCATCCTCGTAGTTGGGAGGGACCAACTATAGACCCACCTTATTGGGGTGTTACCTGCAAGAACGTGACAGATCAGCAACACGTTTTGTCCTTTAACCCAGAATTTCTCGTCCGTCGCGGTGGCCGCATGCTCCGCGTATTTGATCGCCGTGAGCTCCATGGTGCAGATGTAGTCTGCCGCCTGCGAAAGCCGGTACTCGGAGGGCTGCGCCGACCGGTAGACGACGGCGTCCTTCGACAGCGCGTACTCGACCGCGCGATGGAGGGACTCGGCGATGGAGTGCTGGCCGTTGTCGTAGTAGACCTTGACCATATCGAAGGATTGCAGCTCCGCGAGGTTGTCGAACAGGAAGTTCACGAGGTCCCTCCGCATCGTCCCCGCGAGCTTGTCGAGCGAGGCGAACTGCTTGGTCGCGTATGCGAAGGTATGGTACTTCACGGGCATGTGGCGGAAGAAGACTCGGAACGAGCCGAGCAGCATCTTGCGCGTTTTCAGATTGAGTCCAGAGTACTGGTCCTTGCCGTTCATGAGCGGCGACGCATGGAAGGGTATGTTCGGGAGCCCCTTGGCGCGAAGGGCGCCCTCATATGCCGCGATCGAATCCGCGATGCTCTCGGATTGGTCGTGCATGACGACGGTAAGCAGGTAGTGGCGGTCGGAGAGGCCGTCGCTTCCCGACTCGTCGACGAAGATGCTGAGTTCTCGCATTGTTCTCCTGGATAAGAAAAAAGCCGGGGAAAACGTCCCCGGCACTTGGAAGCCTTCCTAACGGAAAACCAATTACCTTATATCATGTACTGCCTGAAAATTCAAGGGAGCTCGAAGCGTTTTAGGACGTCAGCGGAATCTCAAAGCCCGTTCGTCAACTCATAGGAAAGCCACCTGAGACTACTCACTTTGCCTACCGATGGCGAAGACATGCGACCTGCGGTTTTGCGAACGGCGTTAAAGCCGCCCGCGCTGATTCACCTGCGATTGCAGCTGGCGGCTTGCAGGCTACAGAGCGATTGAGTTTCAAAACGGGCGTTTTCGGCGCTATCGAGCCTCCAAAGGCGGCCCGCCGCGCCCTTTGGGACAAAAACAAAAACTCAACGTCCTGAGTTTGAAAAAAGTTTTTGAAGTTGTCCCAGCTTTTGTCCCCGAAGCCGATGAAACACGACATGGCGTTACCTGGCGGCACTCGATTCGAGACGGCACCGAAAACTGGATGCAACTGGAATGACGGGACGGCAGAACCGAAGCCATCGAGTGGGAATAACCCAACGTACTTTTTACCCCTCTGAATACAGATGCAAGCCGTTGTTCCGAGTGGTTCGCTGTTGGTGCAAGCCACCCATGATTCTATCAAACGGTCTCAATTATTCGACCCTTTCCAAGGTAATTTTGAGGGGGTCGTTTCATAGCATCTACCTGCGGTTTTTCATTATTTAGAATCTTGAGACCAGAATGGTGGAACAAGAGGAAACCAGAGGGATGAACAGGGAATAAATAAAGACGCAAAAATTGCAAAGTTGAGACCACACCACTTTTCGAAGAAAACAAGGATTCGGCCGAAGTGGTCTCAAAATGGTCTCAACCCTGTTTTTGAGGTCTTTTTTGGTCTCAACTTCTACATTTGCGCAGGTAGAAAGCCCAAAACTTTTATTCAAAATTTCGGGCCAAAATTGCAAATCTTGAGACCACCTGCAAGGCATGTTGATGGTGATTGTATAGGACGCACCTAAAAGGCTTTTAAGCCTTGAAACCTGCTTTCCAGAGCTCGTACTCGGATTCGGTGATTCCGCCGCTCTGAAGGGCACTGCGCTTCCGCTGCCACGCCTTTAACGCCACTTGAAGCTTGGGCGCATCGGCAGCGAAGGGATTCATCCCTATCGACAGCCCCTGCTTGGTTTCCACCGGCTCAAGACCCAGGGAGTCTTCCATCTGGAATACCACCGTCAACAGGTCTTGAGCATTTTCGATCTCATGATCGACCAAAGTCCCCTGTTCGACCCCTAAGGCCTGCGCCATCTTGGAAAGCGCGTCCCCCTTAAGAGTCCTCGCGTTGCGTTCGTAGTTCCTGATGGCGGCATCGGTGCATCCGACAGCATCGGCAAGCTGCTGCTGGGTGAGTCCACGCTGCTTACGCAACTTCCTTATTGTTGCACCAGTATCCATTCTGCCGCTCCCTCCACTGCCTCTATCGATAGCCATTATGCATAGCATTCGCTCAGTTTGTCATCGAACGCCAAAATTCTATTTGTGTTCACGTCAAGATATTATAGAACAAATTCGTTCTAAATCTACTTGACCGAACAGTATCGTTCTCTTATAGTCATGGTAAGCACAACAGAACACTATCGTTCTATTTCGACGAAAGGAGTCAAAGTGGACGACTCTAGGATGGTTGGAGCGCAGGAAGTCTCTTCGCAGCTCAACGTTTCACGCGGATGCGCATACCGGCTCATCAGGCTGCTCAACTCGGAATTGAAGGAGCAGGGTCGCATAACGATACCGGGGAAGGTGAACCGCGAGTATTTCGAACACCGCTTCTTCGACTGCGAGTGGAAGGACGCGGCAGACCATGACCGTCTATAGAAACAAGGACAACAACACCTGGTATGCGACGTTCTACTATCGGGATGGCAAGGGGCTGCGCCACCACAAGACGAAGCGGGGCTTCGAGACGGAAGCGGAAGCACTTGTGTGGGAGCATGATTTTATTGCATACCACTCCGATTCGATGGACATGCTGTTCAGCGACTTCACAGAGCATTACATCGAAGACATCGCGCCGCGTCTGAAGTTGAACACCCTGCTGACCAAACAGTCCATCATCGAGGGCAAGATACTGCCAGCATTCGGCAGGAAACGCATGAGCGAGATAACGTCACGAGACATCCTGCGATGGCAGAACCAGCTGATGGACGGCACAGAGGACGCCGATAGCTTCTCTCCCACCTATCTGAGAACGATAAACAGCCAGCTATCGGCAATCTTCAACCATGCCGTTCGCTACTACGGCTTCAAAGCGAACCCCATGACCGCCGTCCCCCCAATGGGAGACAAGAAGGCGCCTGAGATGCTCTTCTGGATCAAGGATGAGTATTTGAAGTTCTCTAGCGAGACCATGACCAAACCTGAATCGTTCCATGCTTTCGAATTGTTGTACTGGTGCGGCCTGCGAGTAGGCGAACTTCTAGCTCTTACGCCTTCCGATTTCGATTTCAAGACCAAGATCCTGAACGTAGACAAATCTTACCAACGACTTCGGGGCCAGGATATCGTGACCGCCCCCAAAACAAAGAAGTCGGTACGCAAGATCGTCATGCCCGCCTTCCTCTGCGAGGAGACAGAAGAATACCTGGATACCCTGTTCGGCATTAAGCCTGATGAACGCATATTCATGTTCACCAAGAATTTCCTTCATTACGAGATGAAACGCTGCAGCAAGGCTGCTGGCGTCAAGGCAATACGGGTGCATGATCTTCGCCATAGCCATGTTTCGCTCTTGATTAACATGGGTTATTCCCCGTTGGCCATAGCAGATCGCCTTGGCCATGAGAGTATCGACATCACATTTCGCTACGCCCATCTGTTCCCCAATGTCCAAGAAGGACTGGCTGATTCTCTGAGCGATGAAAGGGGCGATCTCTGATGCCCTGTCCCAACGCCGCGAGGCGGCGAAGCACGACCGTGAGCTTTCGATGCACTCCAGAAGAGAGCGAGATGATCGACCGGCTCGTGGCGATGAGCGGTATGACCAAACAGAACTACATCGTAAAACGTCTTGGTGACAACAGCATCAGTGTCAGCGCAAGCGTGCGTCTCTACAAGGGGCTCAAGGACGCCGCCAAAAGCATCTATCTCGAACTACGACGGATACACTCATCGGGTGATATGAGCCAGGAAGCCATTGCCGTGATGGAGTCGTTTGTCAGCATACTCAAAGACCTCGGGAACTATGACGAAAACGAGCTCTCGCAGACAGAGGCCGATGCTCACAGCATGTTGAACATGAAGCGGGAGTAGCGGCCTGATACGTTGCCGGTACGCGTAATCCGGCGAATAGACCGACAGCCTGCCATCAACTTATCTCATATAGCCACCCTCGCAGCCAAGCGCCCCGAAAACTCCAACCGCTCATTTACTGATAGGCAGCCAATAAGCCACACACTGCGCCTGGCACATTGCATCCATGAAACCATCCGCTTCCCTTCCCCCTTGGCGTCCTCTTGGACTCTGCAGGCTCACCCAGAACCCGGGTTGGCGCGCAAGGGCCGCAAAAACTTTTTGACCGGCGGTTTCTCTATCTGACTTCCAATCAAAAACTCAAGCGCTGACGCGTTTTAGCTTTCCCCCTTGCGCTGACCCGGAACATGGGTGACTTCAGAGCTACAAGGTTCGCTCAAAGGGGGCGAGCCACAGAGCAGGAGGTCATTATGGAAGCAACTATCAAGGACAAGGCAATGCGTGGCATCGGCACCTTTCTGGAACGTCGCGGGATGGAAATCCTCGAAACCGGCTGGGCTCACGGCAAGGACAAGATCGACTACGTGGCCGACGACGAGGGTGAATTGGTATTCATCGCCTGCAAGATCCGCGAGAACACCGGCAAGGGCATCGGTGACGAAAACCTCGACCGCGACATGTTCGAACGCATCGCTGCAGCCTATCTGGCAGAGCACATCGACCTTCCCGAGGGAACCGTTCGATTCGACGTCGTGTCCATGCTCGTCCTAGGCGACAGCAAGGCTCTTCTTCGCCACCACCGGAATGCGCTCTCCGTGGCCGGTAACGACCTCGACTAGCCGCGAAAGCGGGCGGGAGCCGTAAGGCTCCCGCTTTACTCAACATGAGTGATAATCCGATTAGTCAGTGTGTCGAATACAGCACGCTCAATTTTGGTCTTCATCAACCTGATATTGTTATAACGACCTGCATTTTGCAGGAACCATTCTCGAACACCTTTTTCGTCAATATAAGATTTATCGTCTTTGTCGAGATGTTTTACTGTTTCATCAAAATGCCTGCTAGCGATTTGCCGTTTCTCATCAACCCCAAGCTCTTCAAACTTCACGCACGCACCGATTCTTGAAAACATGGCAGGACCAAGCACACGGCGCATTTCGCTTTCGGAGGAAAAGTTTGAGGTGCATATGAACAATGCATTTGGAAGGCTGACCTCATAATAGGTATCAAGAAAAATACCTTCATCAAACAGCTGATAAAAGGCATTGTAGAATCTTGGGTCAACCTTATCGAACTCATCAATCAAGATGACATTCGACTCCCTTGCAAGCAGGTCACGGGCGAAGCTAACGTGTGAATGTTCCGCTCCAAAAACATAATTATATGCTTCTGAAGTCTGCATCATCGAAAACTGAATCCGAGTAAGCTTCCCACCGAGAATGGTGCTCATACATTTTGCGGTCTCCGTCTTGCCAACGCCTGAAGGACCATAGAACATGAGAACAGCGGGTCTTTTTGAATTCATAACAGATAGCTGGTAAAGTGAACTGATAAGATGCGTTTTACAGGCCTCTTGTCCAAGAATACCCGACTTCAGTTTCTCATATACAGTTTTTAGAGAACCCTTCCTTATCCGCTTATAGTTTGAGGTTCTGATCTCGATACTATCCGGAAAAGCTGTTCGCAGGGATGCTTCTGCCTGGCGTGGAGGGTTCTGGACATACAAGGTATCGAAATCATAGCTTTGGGTAACGATGTTGGCGAAATTGGAAATGACATGACCGACAACTGAGCCGAAATCGTCGGCACGCACAATGCAATTATCGACATGCTGCGCTTCGTCCAAATCGAGATCAGGGACAGCGTAATCGCTTGCTCTTACTCGTTTGTTGTACGTTCTGATAGCCTCGAGAAACTCTACACTGGTCTCATTTTCTCCGATTGACTTCGACAACAGCTTTTCGAAGTCCTTGCCAGAACCCTTAAAAAGCACAATCTTATTAGCCATTGTTCTGCACACCCGCCAAAAGCACGTCATACATTACAAGCGGAGGCCCATTCTTCCCGGATGGAGTGCTACTGACGTCGCCGGTGATAGGGAAATCAGGGTTATCTGTCGTGTTAATCCCCTCTACATGAAGCTCGTTGTTGATATCAAGCTCCTCGATCCTGCAGGTTCCAACTCGCACAGCGTATATCGTTAGGTTCATACGAAGCAAATCCGACGCTTTATAGTTATTCTTGAATACCGAATTATTAAAGCGAAAGACAACTTCTTCACTTTGTGAATCTTCAGAATCTTTTCCAAGAAACTCAAAATAGCCTTTGGCGTTATTCAAGGTGCTATCCAGCTTATCAACGGCGATATTGAAGTCACCGGCTGGAATCCCTTGTCCGCTTCTCATCATCGAAAGATAGGGTGTCATGAGCGCAAAATTTGACATAGTATTATCAATAGCTTGTATCCTAAATCCCTCGAACTTCCGAACACCGGATTTCTCATTATCGGGTACATCTACAATTTCTAAGAAATCCGTCAATACGGTATTAGTGACAATGCTCTTTGCGACAAGACTGGTGTCAAAAGAAGCCGATGCGGAACCGCTGGCTGAAGCTTCCGCATTGAAGCCAAATAGCAGTTTTAGCGCACCGAAGCCACCAGAAACTCTTGCTTCAGCACTTGCGTCTGCCTGTTTTGCGGTGTCTTCTTTGAGTTCTGTGTAGAGTGAAAGCTCGCCACAATTAACGATTTGAATATAGTCAGAGACTGACCCCTCATCGAAATAGACAATCTTACAGATTGACTCGGTTTTTTCTGGATGCTGCTTCTCTTTTTCCGACATTCAGAACCTCCATAATCCCCGCTAGAACATTGTTGCTTCATACGTATAGTTTATGGCAGAGTTTTTTGAAGCTCTTGGCCTGTACGAGCACCTTTTCGAACACTTCTTCTTTCGTTTTCTTAGCCATCTCGATGCTTCCTATTCACTGGTTAGATCGTTGATTAAGCACATGCGCACATAAGCACTGAAGCTCATGCCCTTTAGTGCAGCTTGTTCCTGAGCTGCATCCTTTAAATTCTTGGGGATACGCAACGTTATGGCCATTTGACCACCGTCGGCCAGATAACGTCTCTGCTCGGTTTCCGGCAAACCGCCGATCACCATGTCGGCAAAGTTTTCGTGAGACACGCTACCTCCCTTATTGCATTGATAATGCAATACAAATTGTAGCAGAAAGTTAGACAATAATGCATAATGCTCGGAACACGAGTCCACCAAAGCTGGGGCACTCCTGAAAAGCTGCCCCATTAAGAGTCCTTATTCGGAAACACTCTCGAAATCGGAAGTCGCAGTATGGAGAGCATTCTCGCGGAAGAGATAATTGCTCAAAAAGCGAGGCGACAAAATCAAATTACTGCCAAAATCGTTTATCAAAACCGAACGTTTTCGTTCTATTCTGGTGTATACTGATGGCGTAATACAAGTCTCCGATTGAAACCGCACGGGCTCTCATCTTCCACATCTCTGCCGAGAACCCGTGTCAATGTAAAGGAGAGCCGCTATGCGTACGCTCGCAATCAGCAACTACAAGGGCGGCGTGGGCAAGACCACCACTGCCGTCAACCTGGCATCGATCTATGCCAGACAGGGAAAACGCGTCCTGCTCATCGACCTCGACCCACAGGCTTCCACCACTGATTTTTTCGGAGCCTACACCGAAGCCGATGCCAATGGCATCAGCAGCGTTGGGTTGCTCTACCAGAACAAGCCCGTGTCTGAGGTCGTCCACGAGACGAGCGTCCCGAACCTGTCGCTTATCCCCTCCACCATCGAACTGGTGGACCAGAACGAACTGGTGCTGCGCGAGCAGAGGCTAAAATTCGCACTCGACGACGCCTCCGATGATTACGACATCACCATCCTCGACTGCTCACCTGTCATGAAGCGCCTTGCATTCAATGCCTATCTGGCCGCCGCCGAAAACGGCTGCGTCATCATTCCCGTGAAGCTCGATGCCACCGTCATGCGCGGCACCGCCCTCACGATTTCCGCCATACAGTCCATAGCCGACGCGCTGCGCATGCCGACGCCGAGGTGGCGCGTGCTTCGCACCTTCGTCCCTGGGCTCATGACCAACGCCGAAGCGACGGGCGCTGCGGTGCTAGACCGCTATTTTCCTACCGAGCAATTCGTCACCCAGATCCACGCATCCGCGAAGGTCTGCGAGGGCAGCTGGTCGTGGCAGCCGGTCGTGGCCTTCGAGCCGAACAGCCGCCCAGCCAAGGACTACGAGGCGCTTGCCGAGGAGCTGGGCGGCCATGTGTGCTAAAGCAGCGGAGGCTGCAAACGGTTTTTCGATAACGGGCCTTCTGGACTCGCAGGCCAAGACGCGCGAGCGTTATCCCGTGATTGAGATTTCCGTCGCAGACATCTGCGACCACCCCAACAACGTCATCTATTCCATGGACGAATCCGAGATCGTCAAGCTCGCGCGCTCCATCGAGAAGGACGGGCTCACCGACCTGCCGCTTGTGCGCAAGCTCGCAGATGGATCGTGGCAGATGCTTTCGGGACACCGGCGCAAGACGGCCTTCAGGCTGCTGTCCGAGACGGACCCGCGCTTCGAGAAGATGCCCTGCCGTGCGGTTGATTCGGTCAGCGATGCCCAGGCGCTCACGCTGTTGCACACCGCTAACCTCTTCACGCGCCAACTCTCGGCAACGGAGCGGGCGGCGGCCAGCCGCGCCCTAGGTGCAGAGGTCGAGCAGATGCGCGCGACGACGCCGGAGCTTACCGGCAGGCGTACCGAGGACATCAAGGCTGCCATCATCTCAGAGCAGACAGGACGCAAGGTCTCCGGCAAGACTATCCGCCGCCAGGAGGCGCTGGCAGACAGGATCGAGAACCTCACTCCAAGTTGGAAACAGAGCGCCGAGAAGAGGGAGCTGTCCGCAGAGGCAGTCGAGAGGCTATCGCACATGAGCGCAACCGAGCAAGACGAGCTCTACAAGCGCGCCGGAAAGACCATCGCGACAAAGCGCGAGCTTAGCGCCCTCATCGCGACGGTGGATGCGGAAGCGGATGCGGCCGACAAGGACCTTCTTCGTGCCGACCGTGCGCTGAAGGCGTTCGTCGCCCGCGGCCTCGGCAAGCTCTCGCCCCAAGACCGCACCGTCGTCGACTCGATCGCGAAGAGCTTCGCGAGGCTTCGGGAGGTGAACTGACAGCCATCATCCGGCTCAAAGCCCCTTCTGAGCCAATCCTAGCAAGTCGCCTATTTCGTAATACATACGAAATAGCACTTGCCGCCCCACCCCGTCGCCTTTGGAGTTTCCCTTGGGTCGCAGAAACCGGGCAAGCCGGTTCCATGCGACCGATGGCGGCGACAGTGGAGCGGGCGTTGAAGGCGCCGACCGCAGACGCGGCCTCCGTCTTCAAGCGGGGGATGCCCCGCGCCCCTGAAAAACACATGCCGGTCTTCCACATTGCCGGCATCCATGTAAAGGAGACACATCCATGAGCTACGTCCATACCTTCAGCTGCAGGCTGAGCGACGACGACAGGCGAAGGCTCGCCGAACAGGCTGGCCGACTCGAACTCAAGTCGTCGGAATACCTGCGCTACCTCATCCGCATACCCCTCGCCGACAAGGACTCAGCCTCTTCCGCCAGGTGTGTCGTGATCGACGCCGATGCCATGGTGGCCATGGCGCGGGAGCTCACGAAGTGGGGCTATCACTACAACCAGGCGGTCCATTCAATGAATACTATCTCGCTCTTCATCAAGAGAGGCAGGCTTGAAGCCGACTACTTTTCGCGAACGATCGGCGAGATAAACGAAAGCCTTCGCGAAGTTGAAAGCGGACGGCTGGAGCTGGCGTCGCGCCTTGCCGAGATGGAGCGAAGCGTGCTGGTAGGTGACGAGTGATGCCAATCATCAAGCCGATATCCGGCCACACCAACACGCAGCGTATCGCGAGCTATCTCGAAAAGGACGGACGAGCCCTGGCGCGCGACTTCTTCAACCTCTCCTGGGATGAACGCGAGATGGAAGGCTACGACCCTGACCTGAAGGGCGACGTGCGCTGGGCGGACGAGATGGACCGGACGCGCGAGGCCTTCGGCAACGACCAGCCACACGGCGGCAGGCCCGCCCGCACCTTCAAGCACTACGTCATCTCGCCCGACCCGAAGGACGACATCGGGCTGGAAGAGCTTCAGAAACTCGCCCGCGTATGGGTCGAGCAGAACTTCGGCGACTACCAGGTCGCGATAATCTACCATGACGATAACGAGCACGGCATTCCCCACGCCCACGTCGTGGTGAACAACACCAACCTCGCGACCGGCCTTCGCCTGCAGGACCCCTTCCCGCGCGAACTCAACCACGACCTGCAGGACATCGCGATGAAGCAGGGACTCGCGTTCCTCTCCGACGACGATCCTGAGGCCGACGGCTTCGTCAGGCTCGCGCAGAAGGATGCGGAAAGCGCCGTGCCAGTCCGGACGCGCCAGGACGTATTCCTGAGCCGGGCGGAGCGCCGCGTGCTCGAATCGGGCGAGTATTCCTGGGTGAACGATATCCGCTCCCGAGTGTCCATGGCGAAATCCCTCGCGAGGAACGAGGCGGAGTTTCGGCAGATTCTGGACATGCTCGACGTTGACGTGCGCGACAACTCCGCGAAAGCCAAGAGGGCCGACTGGATCTACTCGCTGAGGGACCAGCAGACGCTCCGGGTCGGTGGTGAACTCCTTGGCTACACGTACGGCAAGGAAGCCCTGCAGTCGCGCTTCGCCCGCAAGAACGTCGCACGCCCGGGCGAAGACGTCTCCAAGGACTGCATGCGCATCGCCATGCACGCCACGCAGATCAACGACCTCGCGGAGCTCCATTCGCTCGCATGCGCGCTTGAAACCACCAGCCGCTTCGGGATAACCGCGATGGCGGACTTCGAGGTCAGGATAGAGAGCGCCGAGCGGAAGGTGGCGTTCCAAAAGACACCGGCAGAGCTGCAGAAGTTGCAGCAGACGATCCGACAGCTAGAAGAGGCGCGCGACTTCATGGGCGAGAAAAAGCTGCTGCCGCAGCAGCGCTCGAAACCAGCAAAGAAGAAGCTAAACGCAGCCCAGAAGGCGGCGGTGGCCAAGCGGGACAAACAGGCAAAAACGGCCTCGTCCGATTCTCGGGGCCGCAGCCGACGGGACATACAGCAGAACCGCGACCAGAGGCATAGGTAAGGAGCGAGTCATGAACGTTCAGATCTTCTACGACAACGGGCGGGTGGACGAGTTCGACGTCGAGCACTTCACCCTGCCGCAGCCCTTCGACGGCAACAACATGCTCACGAACTTCGAGGTGCGATTCGACAACCTGGACACCGAAAGCCTGTGGCTCCAGGCGCACTTCTACGACATTCGGCCTGAATACCGCCAGGATGCGAAGCCGGAGAGCACGCCCGTCGCCCGCAGAATGCGCGGCTGGCGCTTCCTCCTAGTGGACAAGAGCGAGATAGGACATGTGGCCAGGATAGTGGTGAACAACGAGTCCGTCGCCTGGAGGCAGGGAGAGTCGCTCATCAACGGGATACGCTTCAACGCAGCGATGCTCGCCTGTTACACCGACGAGACGGCGGCCTCCAACAACCGCAAGGCCATCGTTCTACATGACTATCTGGCGAATGCCGACCCGCTGCTCGCCGCGGACGAAGACGAGCTCTGCGCACGCTTTGGATACACACGCGATGCCTACGAGCAGGCGCTTATGGCGGAAGGCTGTCAGCCGGTTGATGAAGCAGATTCTGGTCACGCCGCCCGGAAAGAGGCGGAGGAGGCCTCTTCAGGCTGGCTCGATGACTTAGGAGAAGACGAGGAGGGATAACGATGAGGTTAGTGTTCGGATTCTTCAGATGGCTTTTCAAGGCCGTGTTCCGCATGTTCATGTAAGGAGACAGAAAATGAAACCCAAGAGATTCATCGATGCGCTTATTAATGCCGCTTCAGGCAGGCAAATAATGCTCATAGCTTTGTTTTGCATCCTTGCCGCGATAACCGTGGCATGCTGTCTGTGTGGCTGCTTGCCGACACCGGACTCCGGCGATGAGGCGAGCGCGCAGACTGCGCCGCAATCCAACGCCGCCGCGTCCGACAGCCCGAATGACGCTTCGATAGGCGACGGCGTGTCGACATCCTCCGAAGCGAAAGATGCCGAGGCCGTCGCTGCGAATTCCCCGACATCGTCGGATGCTTCTTCGCAGAGCCCCGCAGATACCGAGCAGGGGCAATCCGGCAGCAGTTCGAATCAGGCAGAGGCTGTTTCTTCCGGAACGGGCCAGACGTCTGGTGGAAGCAGCGCGAACGCCGACGTGACCGCATCGGTGCCTGAAAAGGTCTGGGTCGTCGATTACGAACAGATCTGGGTCGAAGACGCAGGTGCCTGGGACGAGCAGACGCCGGTCTACGGCTACGTGGAGAAGTCGGTCTGCAACATCTGCGGAGCCGAGATCACAGGAAACGAGACAGCCCACGGCAAGGCCCACATGCTCGCCGGAGGAGGCAGCGGCCATCATACCGAAGTCTCCCAGGTGATCACCGGATACTCCACCACGCACCATGATGCCGTCTGCCACTACGAGACAGTCGAAAACGGCGGTCATTGGGAATGACTGGCGCTGTAGTGTCAAAAGTAGTTCATATACGCTATACTTTTGGCATGGCGAAAACAGACGACATATATGAAGCGGTCGACGACTTCGGTCTGATCACCTCTGCCGAAGCAAAGGCCCTGGGTGTGTCGAACGCGGAGTTGGTTCAACTGGCGCGCCGGGGAAAACTCGAGCGTGTCGCGCGTGGCGTCTACCGCATGCCGGTATGGCCCTACCAGGAAGCTGCGCCTTACGCCTTGGCGGTGAAAACCGTCGGGGCCGGTGCTTACCTGTACGGTGAATCCGTCGCAGCGCTGTTGAACCTGATACCGACCGATCCATCCCGCATCACGGTGGCAACACCGATCAGGGTCAGAAAGACTCTTGTGGGTAACGTAAGGATCGTAAGCCGGAAAACCGACAACGTGGTCCGATACGAAGGCGTTCCCTCTCAGTTCGTTGGAGACGCTTTGACCTCCGCGTCCAAATCCATAGGATCCGATCGTGTTCTGCAGGCGGCAAACGAGGCATTGAGCCTGGGCTACATCACCGGGCGGGAGCTAAGCATAATCAAAAAGGAGCTTGAGGCATGACAAAACGTCCGAACAGCATGCGCCATCTAGATGACGCCATTCGCAGGGTGTGCGACGGCTCGGGGAACGACTACGTCAAGCTGCGCACGGTTATGGCGAATGCGATCGTTGCGCAGATGCTTCCGGACGGGGTCATCAAAGGCGGAAGCGCCATAAAGATGCGCTACGGCGATACCGCTACCCGCTTCACGACGGATCTCGATACGGCAACAACGACAGATCCCGATACCTACGTTGAACAGCTTGCCTCTTCCCTGCGGGTCGGCTGGGAAGGTTTCACTGGAATTGTTTCTCCGAGGAATCCCGCTCACCCAGAAGGGGTGCCTGTCGAATACGTCATGAAGCCATACGACGTGAAACTGTCCTACATGGGCAAACCGTGGTGCACCGTCCCTCTCGAAGTGGGACACAACGAAATCGGGGATGCCGATGTCGCCGACTGGGTAGAATTGGAAGACGCGACACGCCTTTTCGGGTCAATAGGATTCCCCGAGCTTGGCAAGGTCCCGCTCATGCCGCTTACGTATCAGATCGCTCAGAAGATTCACGCTGTTTCCGGCGGAGGAGACCGCGCTAGGGATTTAGTCGACTTGCAGCTGATCATGGCTCACGAAGCAGTCAACCTTGATGATGTGAAAGCCATCTGCATCCGTTTGTTCAGCTATAGAAGAAAGCAGTCATGGCCGCCCGTCGTCGAGAAGGGAGTCGGCTGGGATTCCATCTACGACGCACAGGCGGAACCTTTTTCCGTGCAACCGAACGCAGACGAGGCAATCAATTGGGTGAACGGTCTCATCGTTCAGATAGACCGAGCATAAAACCTTATACCAAGCGCTTTGAGCGACGACCTTTATACATTCGAAAACACCCCGGAAGAATTCTAGGAAAACTCCGGGGTGTTATTTATTCGACTTACTTTTTAGGTCAAACCATAATGCTCTTCTCTTCTAGAAGCTTCACTGCTTACCTTGCACAGAGCGTAGGTGAGCATCGTCAGGAAACCGGATGCGAAGCCTGACATCCAGAGAAGGACATTCACTCTTCGCCACCCCCTTCTCCTTCATCCTCGTCCTTTTCCTTATGCCCGCGATGCTTTGCGAGCGCCACCGTTGCGGCAGCGCATCCGAGAGCGCCGAACAAGGCGACGATGGGCAGCGGCGGCAGGTCGTCGCCCGTCTTTGGCAGGCTTTCGCCAGAATCGGGCATCGACTTGTCCTTCATCTCGACCTTCTGCACGTCTCCGGTCTCCTCCACGGTGAAGGCGACGTCTTCGGCCACTTCGTATCCGTCGGGCGCGCTCGTCTCACGCAGCGTGTAGTCTCCGGATTCGAGGCCGTTGATGCGATGGACCTCGTCGGTGGTGTCCCATTCCGCGACGGTCTTGCCGTCCTTGTCCAGGATGGCCAGATGCGCGCCGGGAAGCTCTTCTCCCGTCGCGATGTCGGTCTTGGAGATGTCGATCTTGGTGTAGTCGTCCTTCATCACAACGCTCTGTACCTCGCCGGTCTCCTTCACTTCGAAAGGCACGGAGGTTGTCAGCAGATAGCCCTCGGGTGCGATGGTCTCGGTCAGCGTGTAGCTGCCCGGCGCGATTCCGATGACGCGATGAGCCTCTTCAGTCGACACCCATTCCTCCACGAGGACGCCGTCCTCGTCAGTGATGGCAAGCGTCGCGCCGGGAAGCTCGGCTCCGCTCGTCAGGTCGGTCTTGGTTACGTCGAACAACGTAGGCGTGTTCTCGAAGGTCAGCGCCAGCGTACTGGCGAACTGCGAACCTTCTGTGGCAAGCCCGATGAAGCCCTGGTCGTTGACCTCAAAGGCGATGGGCTCGGAATCTTCGGGCGTGTAATAGCCCTCCGGCGCCTCCGTCTCCTCAATCAGATACGACCCATGAGGCAGATACGACACGTCGGCGGTGCCGTCGGAGCCCGTGATGACGTCGGTCTCATAGAGAACCGAGAAGCCCTGGTCGATGCCGTCGACCACGGCATCGTCTGACACCTGCCAGATATGGAACGTGGCTCCGGCGAGCTTCTTGTCGGCGTCCGTTCCATCCACCTTGAGAAGCTCTATGGTCGTGGGCGCGTCGACGGCATCAAAAGATTCGACCACGATCGGCACGAGCTGCCCCTGACTTTCGATGGACACGTGGTGCTCGCTCGTGTCGAGCGCCCAGTCTTCGGGGCTCTTGGTCTCATAGATCACGTAGTTTCCCAGATAGAGGTCTTCGACGGAGGCCTTGCCCTCTGCATCCGTGGTCACGTAGCCGACAATCTGGCCGTCCTCGAAGCGAATCGTCCCGTCGCCGGTCACGACGTTCCCCTCGGCCTTTATGCAGTACTCCGCCCCCTCCACGGGAAGCTCGCTTTCGCCATCGGTCTTCAGGATCTGGATCTCGGCGCGGATAGGCGCATCAGCGTAGGTGACGGTGATGGGGTCGTCCCAGGTACGGTACTCGTCAACAGTGAACTTTATGTCCTCACCACCGAGAACGTAGCCTTCCGGAGACTCGACTTCATGGAGGCGATAGGTCCCCTCATCGAGTTTCATCGGTAGCGTGCACTTGCCTGAGGAGAGCGTAGTCCAGGTGTCCACCACCTCGCCCGCATAGCGGTCGTTGTAGGTGACGAGCTCACCGTCAGCATCGAAGAGCTGGAAGCTGCAGGGCAGCGGAATAGCCTTGCCGGTGGTCGAGTCCACCTTCTGGATGACGATAGGGGTCTGCGGGATGTGGTTTACCACGATCTGCACGGGCTTGTACTGTCCCTCCGTGCTCACGGTAATGGCCCAATCGTCCACGCCTATGAGCGTGATGCCGTATTCAGTCTTCACGCGTTGCGCGACGTCGTCGGGGATCACCTCGTGGACGGTGTAGTCGCCGTATGCGAGCGCGCCCGTCCACCCTTGGGGATGGTGGTCCTTCGTGGTGGCGAAGCCGTCCTCGTCGGTCGTGATGGTGCAGACGACGCCGCCCTTCTCGACGAGCTCTCCGCTGTCGGGAGAGACGACCGCCCCGTCGTTGTCGTTGATTATCTGGAATTGGATGCCCTCTATCGCGATACGCGTGAGTTCCTGGTCCTCCTCGTCGTTGTTCGTCGAGACTTCCTTGACGAGCCGGTAGTCGCCGCGCTCGACGGTGTCAGCCGAGACGGGCGAGTTATAGGTGTAGACGTTCTCACCGACGGCACCCTCGTCGGTGATGCGCACGAGGAACGTCTTGGGGTCGTTGTGGTCGCCGTCGTCGAGGTTGTATCCGACGGGCGCCTTGGTCTCGGTGATGAGGACCGTGCCGATGGGCAGGCATGCCGTGGTGCCGTTGGTCTGGCGGTACAGGTCAGGGCCGGATACCTTGAACTCGTCTGCGTAATAGGCGAATCCATCCTCGTCGCTGACAAACACCCATGTGTCATGTGCTTGCCCGGAGGCGCGGGCGGCTGCGACGCTTGCATAGTCACCGTCGAAGTACTCGACGGTGAACTCCGCCCCCTTGAGCGATGCCGCGCTCTGGGGCCTGTTGGCGTTGGTGGTCGCGTCGACCTTGCCGACGAGCATGCCGACCGGATCGGAGAACGGGATGTCGTATACCGTTCCGCCGTTCACAGCGCTGACCTTGTTGCTCCTGACCGTGACGGGATAGGCCGTATCGTCTGTCCACATTCCGGTAGACGCGCTGATCTCCTTGACGTAATAGTCGCCGACGGCTATCTCGTCTGCCCGCGCGTATCCGGCGGCATCCGTCGTCATGCGGGCGACCTCGCTGGTGCACGCGGCATCCGAGTAGATTCCATAGACCGCGCCCTGCGTGGAATAGCAGGCGTTTCCATCGCTCACGGACGGGTTGGCGGAGAGCTTGGTCAGTTCCACCGAGCCGTTGGGGATGTACTTGAACGAGAGGACGATCTGGGTCCCCGCACCGGTGAAGAGTTCGAAGGCGGAGAAGTTGGAAGGCCCCTCGCCCGCGCGTCTGCACATCTGCCGCCCGGTGGCGTTCTCGTTGATTTCCGAGCCGTCCTCGCCGAAGCCTATCACGTTATAACGGGCCCAGTCCTTGAAGTCCTGGCTGCAGCCGTAGAGCGCGTAATCGCCGTTGCTGGAGAACGTGTCGGACACGATGATATGGGTGAGCGCCGCGTAGCGGGCGTCGGTCATCTCGCTGCCGTCGTACCAGGTATCCGGGAACATGCCCGCGTCGAAGCCCGGGCTGCCGTATCCGAACCACAGGTCGGCGATTGTCTCGTCGCTGCGCCCGCTCGGCGCGTCGATGCCTCCCTTCTGATAGCTTCCCGAACCTGGCGTCGCAGCCGACGGGTTGCCGCAGTAGGCCATGGATCCGTCTGCCAACATCCAGTTCGTGGAGTAGCCCGCGTAGTAGATCGAGCCGCCTACCTCTAGCTCCGATGACTCCGAGGCGTATGCGCGATTGAAGACGGATGGCAGGACCACCGACCCGAGGGCGGACAGCACAAGCATGCACGCCATGAGCGCGCGCAGCACCCTGCCGCCGCTTTTCCTTATCATCGTCTGCATTCTCAGGCCCTCGCGTTCTCTCGGGAACGGGCGGCGTCGCCCCGGGCGCCCAGTGCCTGCGAGCCGTCGCGCGCTTCGGCGACCTTGCTGCCCAGATCCTGCCGTCCCTTATCCTTGGAATCCTTGGCGTGCTCTGCCAGGTATTCGCTTCGCTGACGCTCCACGGCTTCCTTGATTTCCTGGGGCATCACTTTCACGGTGTCCTTCTCGGGCTTTCCGCTCTCGTCGAGCACGGGCTGCCCGTCGGCGTCCAGGATGGTGCGCTTGAGCCATACTTCCCTGTCCGCCAGAAGGGGTATGTCGCGGAAGTTCTCCCCGCGGTACTTGGATTCGTTCGCGAACAGCGGACTGAACTGGTAGCTTCCCACGTCGATGCTGTCGATGACAGTGCCCTTCGGCAGCGTCACCTGGTTGAAGGTCTTCGTCTCGCCCGTGACCTTGTCCTCATACTCGATGTCGGTGCGCACGAAGTTCTTGTGCAGGGTCAGGTAGACGTTCTTCTTCTCTGTCATTGTCTTTCTCCTTATACATTGGCGATGGCGGGGCGTTGTGGAAGTGCCCCCTGTCCTTTGCGCTCTCGCTCATCCCATCGCATCACCCCTTTCCGCTATCCGCCGACGATGTCGCGTGCCCAGCTGCCGCTTTTGACGAGCGACAGGATGAGCAGTATGCACATGGCGAGGTACTGTAGCGCGTAGCTGAGGCCGCCGGCGATCGAGTCGATTGGCGTGCCCGTCCCCGTGTTCGCCGCATTGAGACCGCCCAGTACTATGGGAAACGCGATGAGCAGAACCAGGATGATGATCCCGGCGAGGCACACCGCCACGAAGTTCTTGATGTAGCCGATGCCGATCTGGCGCGTGTCCTCGGTTCCCATGAGCGCGAGCGGGATGGGCGAGAACGCCGCCATGAGGTAAAGTTGGATGGCGCGCGCCCAGCTGACGACGAGCGCGACGATGTAGGCGACGAGCACCACGAGCCAGCTGATGAGGGCCACGATGAGCATGGCAACGAGCGCGGCCAAGTCGTTGTCGGTGGTGACGATCGACACGGTGGAAAGGTCCATCGCGCCTCCGGTGCCGAACATGTCGATGACGCGCTCGATGGCAAGCTTGGTCACCGAGTACACCGACGCCATGAGGTCGAAGCTGTTCTGTATGAGGAACAGGAACACGGCGAAGAACACCAGCAGGAACACGACCTCCTTCACGCCGGGAAGACTTGCGTTGCCATCCATTCTCTGCGATATCTGTATGAGCTTGATGGTGAACACGAAGGAGAGCACGCCGCAGCCTATGGGCAGGATGGCGACCTCCCACACGCCGCGCGCAAGCGAGTACATGGTCGTCTCACCGGCGGTCCCGAGCATGGAGTCGAAGCTCGCTGCCAGCACCCCGTTGTAGCCGATCGATTTGAGAATGTTGACCTGGTTGGTGAAGATCCAGTTGCAGCAGTCCCGCAGTACCCCGCAGAGCCACTTGTTGATGTCGTCGGCGATGGACGCGAAGGCGAGGTCGGGAAAGAGCATGAACGATGAGAGCAGGAGGAACGTCGCGGCGAACGCGAACGCGAAGCGCCTCTTTCCCATGGCGGGGCATATGGTCTCGGAAGTCATGGCCACCGCCTATCCCATGACCGTGAAGGAGTTCGCGGCGCGGTCGTAGGAGACCGTGAGCATGGTCGACGCCGCGTCGTCGCACGTGAAGTTCGACGTTACGCTCCCGTCCGCGTAGCTCACCACGAGCTCGCGCGTCCACGTGGCCTTGGTGGCCGAGGGGACGTGTGCACGGGCGTAGGTCGCGATGGCTTCTTGGAGGGCGTCGGTGGTGCCCCCGAGCAGCTCGCGGTACTCGTCGTTGACTCCGACGACCTGAATCGCCGCAGCGGTCGGGCTGCCCTGGACGTAGGTTGTTGCGATCTGGAAGTCGTCGGATGACACGCTCCAGGTGCCGTCCGCTGCCTGCCTGAGCATGACGAGGGATTCCTTGAACGTGCCGTCCGTCCTGTCGAGCGCGAGCAGGACTTCGGTCTGCGAGGGGTTCTGCGTGATTGACTTCACGTCGAAGGCCGACATGTCGCTTCGCGTCCCGTCGGATTCGATGTAGCGCGCGTCCTTGAACGTGACGGTCGCGCCCGATGCGTTCGTCCAGACGCTTCCCTTGAGGATGTCCATGGGGCTTACTGCCTCGACCGCGTTCTCGTCTGAGCCCGTTTGCTCCTCGTCCGAACTTCCCTCTTCCTGCGCCTGCGTCGCTGGGACAGTTTGTCCCACCTGGCTATCGCCTTCCGAAAGGGAGCAGCGCACGATAGTCGAAGCCGCCAGTATGACGACGGCGCCGATGGCCAGCACGAGGATGATCCTGTTCTTCCTGTTCATGGTTTTTGCCTTTCTCATCGGTACCTGACGGCGCAGGTGAAATAGTCGATTCCGGTCGCTATCTTGCAGACGTCGCCCGTCTGGGGTTCGTGGATGTAGCTGTCGCCTCCCAGATAGATCGCGACATGTCCCATCCGCCACAGGATGTCGCCGGGCTGCGCCTCGGACAAAAGGATCGTCGTGCCGCCCGCTTTCTGGTCCTCGCTCTGGCGTGGGATCGCGATCCCGGCCTGCGCATAGCAGTACTGGGTCAGCCCCGAGCAATCGAGTCCCACCCCCGGCGTCGTCCCGCCCCAGACGTAGGGCACCCCGAGCTGACTTTCCGCAGCGGCGACTATCGCATCGGAGCTCTCGCCGAGCGCCTCGAACTGGGCCACGCTCATGCCGTCGAAGCGGTAGAGGTTGTAGGTCTGCATGGCAGTCTTGAGGCTTTCCACATACGAGGAACTTGTGGCGTATCCCGCATCTTTGAGCCCTTCGGCCATCTTGTCCGAGTCGCAAGAGGCCATCGCCTCCTGGATGAGCGCGTTTTGCGAATAGCGCGTGTTCTGGAGGAACACCCTGCTGCGGAACACGATGCAGTCCCTGCACGACTTGAAGCTGGTGAACTCGGCCATGATGGTGAAGCTTCGGCCATCGACCTCCTCGCCGGTCTGCCAGCTGGAGTGTCCGCTCACTTCCGCGGCGAGCCCGTAGCTTTGCGCCCACTTGATGCCGAAGAGGTTGTTGTCCTGCGTGGCCAGCCCTGACAAGTGGTCGCCCTGGCCGGACTCGCAGATGATCTGCGCTAGCGTGCATCCCGCCGGGTGGCCGTAGACCTCCTGGCATTCGAGCGCGGTGATCACTATCTCCCTCGTGATGTAGGGTGGAAGCCCGGCCACAGCCTGCTTCGTCGACTCGTTCTCCCAGAAGCCGAAGAGAGCGCTCACCAGCTGGGAGACGAGCATCATCGCGAGCACGAAGACGATGATGCCTGCGATGACGCCGGATAGAGGGGCCAGCGCGGAAGATGCGAAGGCCGCGAACGTCTTCGTTCCCGCCCCCTTGGCCGCCGCCTGCGCTCCGGCCTGGGCCGCCTTCTCCTGCGCCGCGTGCGCGCGGATCCACGTGCGTCTCGACTGCATGGAGTCCTTCTTCTCCTTCGCGGTCGACGCCGTACCTTTTCTGCCGCCCTTCTTCGACGACTGCGCCCCCGCCGTCTTGGCGGAACCTTTCCTCGCGGTGACGTTGCGCGCTGGCTTCGGGTTCTTGGCGACCTTCGACCTTCTGGCAAGGTTTCGCGCATCGGATACATACGCGTACGCCTCCTGCGTGCCCTGCGTCTCGTCGGCCTCGTCCATCTCTCCTGCGGCGAGCGCCGCGATCTTGCTCCTCATGTTGGCATGCGACTGCAGGGCGGTACCGGTCTGGCGGGAGACGTTTCCCGCCGCCTGGTCGCCCGCGTCGGAAGACTCCTGGCCGCCTGCACGTGAGATGACACGCCCGAGCACGTCGCGCACCGATCTGCTACCGGACGACGCACCTTTCTTCTCGGCATCTGCGACGGCGTCGGCCTTCCTCACGAGCCCCGCGCTCACGGCATCCGTACGACCGGTCCTCGCGACCGAAGGCGCGCCGCCTTCGGTCTGCGTGAGCTTCTCGGCCTTCGCGATGTCGGTATGTCTGGCCAGATCCCCCATGCGGTCCTAGCCCTCGTCGCCGGAATCGCCGAAGGATAACTTGGCGGCGCGCTTGATCTGGGCGATCTCCTCGGGCTTGGTGTTGAACAGGTCGTAGAGCCTGCCCTTGGGGAAGTCATCCTTGATGGGGATGCGAGCGCCACCGGCGATGAGCATTCCTTCGCCGGGCTTTATCGACTCGTCTATGTAGGCCTCTTCCTGCGCGCTGAAGTCAAGCAGCTTCGCCCACGACTGGCGGTCGAGAGGGGACTGCTTGTGCAGCAGCAGGAAGTCCGAGTTCAGCACCATGTTGCGCGCCTCCTCGTGTTCGAGCATGTAGATCGAGTTCTGCGTGATGCCCGTGCAGATGAGGTTGAACTTACGGCCTTCGGCCCAGAACTTTGAGAAGTAGCTGATGATCGCCGGATGACTGAACAGGCTCTGCACCTCGTCTATGTAGAGCCAGGTGGTGACGCCGCGCTCGAAGTTGAAGTACATGCGGTTGCGTACCGCCTCAAGGGCGGTGAGCATGCCGAACACGCGCATGTTGGAGTTGAGGTCCTTGAAGTCGACGTTGGTGATGCGGTTGTCAAACGTGACGTTGGAGGGATTGTTGAAGAACGACAGCGCTCCCTTGACGTATCGCTCGTAGCGAAGCGCGATGTCGCGCGCCTCGGCCTCGGGCTGATCGCACATGATGTCGTAGAAGTCGCCGAGCGTCGGCACGCGCGATTCCTTCGCGCCGCGCCCGTACGCAAGTTCGACGCAGCGGCTGATGATGGACTTGTCGGCCTCCGGAAGCCCCTGACTGCCTTCGGCCATGGTGGCGGATGACAGCGCGAGAATGGCCTCGATCTTGAAGGCCATCTGGCTCGCGTTGGCCATGTCCGACACGTCCGAGAGGTCGAATGGGTTCATGAACGTCACCGAGTCGGGCGCGAAGCGTATACGGATCCCGCCCGCAGGCTCGACCACCGGCGAGTATTCTCCCGCAGGATCGAACACTATCACCTCATCATCCGGATAGGCCAGGATGGTGTTCTCTATCTCGCGCTTGACCGAAAACGACTTGCCCGAACCCGGCTTGCCGCTCACGAAGCCCATGGGGCTCGCGAGCAGCTTGCGATTGCAGACGACGAGATTTCCCGACTGCTTGGACTGCCCCACGTAGCCGCCGCCGGGCTGGTTGAGCTCCTGGGACGCGAAGGGCATCTGTATGGCCACTTGGGCGGTCGTGAACATGCGCGACATCTCGACGTGGTTGTGACCGAGAGGCAGGACGGAGTTGAGGCCCTGGCGCTGCCGGTAGTTCAGGGTGTCGAGGTCTATCGAGTTGCGCCGTGCCGTGCTCATAACCTGGAGCACCTGCTCGTCGAGCTCTTCGAGCGTGGGTGCATAGGTGTAGACCAGCCCGGTGAACACGAAGAGGCGCTGGTTCTTGTTCTGGAGGTGGTCGAGAAGGTCTTCGGCCTCCTCCTTGGAGTACTTGAGCTCGGATGGCAGGATCTGGAAGTCGTAGCCCTTCTTCACCGCCGTCATCTGCTCGTCGATGACCTCTTTGTCCATCCAGGCCAGACGCTGCTTCACGAACGCCACGGCCTTGGCTTTGTCCATGGCCTGCACGTGCAGCGTCACGTTCAAGGGCAGCGCGAGGTCGATGATGTCTGCGAGCGCGCGGTCGGAAAGCTCGCTTCCGAACCGACGAAACCCGAGCACCTGCCCGTACGTCCCGTCGCTCTTGAAGCAGTCGTTTCGCCCATCGGACTTGAAGTCGAGCACGTCGGGTGCGACGAAGTCCTTGGTGCGAAGCCCGCTCCTCTTCGATATCTCGCCGTAGAAGGGATAGGTCTTGGCATGGCCGGGACGCAGCTGGGAGTGGAGGACGGAGAGCCGCTCCTCGCCGTCGATGGCCACCGCATCGCTTTTGATGCGCGCGAGCGTCTGCATGCAGTCGCTCTTCATGCGCGCAAGCTTCGGGACCGCTGCGTCGACGTTGAGAGCGCCGACCGCGAACGTGAGGTAGCGCTCGCGGGTGAGGTTGGACACCCCCTCGCGCATCTTGTCGTTCAGTATCCGGTTGTATTCGTCAACGTACTCGTCGCATTTCGGGTCCCGGTGCTCGAAGAACACCTTGTGGCCAATCTCCTCTGCCGGTATGGGCGTGTTGACGACGGACAGCTGCACGCTCGTCTCCGCCCCGAAGTAGTCGAACAGCTGGCAGTAGGTTGAGAAGATGGCCTGCTGGTTCTCCTCGCGCGCGGACTGGTAGCTGATGTCTGAGAAGCGCAGGGTCTGGGAGAAGAGCCCCTCCTCGACCTGAGCGATCCCGTCTCTGTACATGGCGTCGTAGCCTATGTAGCGGTAGACGTCCTTGGCGGCGAATCGCGCGTGCCTCTTGGCCTGCGTCTGGGTCGAGAGCTCCTTCTCCTGGGCCTTGAGTCTCTTCGCGACGTTGGATGTCCCGCGTGCGTGCGCGTCCTTCCTCGCAGTCTTGAGTCTCTTCTTCTCTTCCTTTCGCCCTCGCTTCTGTTCGCGCTCAGTGCTCTTTGCTCGGCTCATAGGCTTCCGCCCCCCGTCGTTTCGCGCGGCGGCGGGACGCGCGGTCCGCCTTCTCCGCAAAGGTCTCTGCAGGTTTCGGTTCGAGCAGGTTCACGCTCGGGACGTAGAGCATCCGGTCGTCGGTGAAGGTGTGCTGGAACCATAGGGGGATGAACGCTTCGAGCTTCATGCCGCTCGGACGCCAGAATCCGGCGAGCCAGAACGGCATCGAGCACGCCATGACGGGCATGGTCGCGTTGGAGACTTCTATACGCAAGACGAAGTAGGTGAATGACGCCGCGCCCACGGCTGCGGCGAGTCCTCCGACGACGCAGACGAGCGTCCTGAAGGAGAGCTTTCCCACGACCTTCTCGGTGTATTCCCCGATGTCCTTGTGGATGGATACGCTCAGCATCGTCGCCACCGTCCTTAGGCGGGAAGCCAGGACGTGTCGAGCATCCCGAAGTAGACTGCTGCAGCGATGATGATGGCGCCGCCCGCGATGGTGGAGATCGCGCTCGCGATCTGGCTGCCGCCTTGCTGCTCGCGGATGGCGAGGCCTAGGGAGACGGCGCCCCATACGACGAGGAATCCTCCGAGGAAGGTTACGCACCCCGATACCAGGGTGATGATGTTAGCAAGCATGTCTTGTTCCTTTACATTGTTTCGCGGCCTTGAGTGGAAGTGGCCGCTGCTCTGCCATGGTAGAATCCGTTTGGAGCGTGAGCTCCTTTACATTGGCGGTGGCGGCTCTCGGGTGCTTGTGTGGAAGCAATCGCCCGACGTAGGGTGCCTGTATTCGGCGCAGCCGCCGCCGTTTTTCCTTACTGGGACAATTTGTCTCACCTCAATTCCACCACCTCCCTCTGCGCGCGCCTTTCAAGTTCGAACGTCTGGCCGACTTCTCTGAAGCGTCTGTGCCTCTCCGGCTGGAACTTGTTGTCCAGAAACGGGCTCGCGCCTGCGATGAGCACGATGGCCTTGCTTCGCGCGAGTTTCCCGACTTCGGCGGCCTGGATGAGGTCGCGCTCGGCGCGGCCGTAGTTCTTGGTGGTGGACGAGTTCGCGCCCCGGCTCTCGTTGACGTTCAAGGTCGAGACCGTCTCCTTGCCGATCATCTCGGCGATCTCCTTGTTCGTCTCATTGGACTTGCCGCCCAGGAAAAGCGTCGTGTCGCAGCAGTCGATGATGGTCTGCGCGTCGTCCTTGTACTCTCGCTTGAGCTGGGAGAGCGACTGCAGGATCACCGAGATCGACATGTTGCGGCTGCGCACGACGGCCACCATCTTCTCGACGTCGGGCAGGTGCCCGAGGTTGGCGAACTCGTCGAAGACGAAGTGGACCGGCGTCGGCAGCCTTCCGCCATAGACGAGCAGGGCCTTGTCGCAAAGTTCGTTCATGGTCTGCCACATCATGATGGCAAACAGGAACGAGAAGGTGTCTGCCGTGTCCTTCATGATGGCGAACACGGCGCTCTTCTGCCCCGGATCCCCGATCGTGTCGAGGCGCATCTCATCGAAGGACAAAAGCTCGCGCATCTCGTCGAAGGTGAACGGCGCGAGGCGCGCGTTGCACGAGATGATGATCGACTTCATCGTCTTTCCGGCCCCGCTCTTGAACGACTTGTAGTTCCCGAGCGAGAAGTCCCTTTCCGCTGTGACGGGCTGCGCGACTTGCACCCACTCGTATCCGTTGCCGCCACCATCGGAAAAGCCTCGGACATCCTCGTCGAAGACGGCGACAGCGTCGCCTGTCTTCCTGTACGACTTGCCCGTCTCGATCTCGCGGAAGAGCAGGTCGAGGGGGCTCAGGTACGACTCGTCGTCCTCCCTTGCCTCCGCGAGCCCCAGAAGCGTCATGAAACCGGGGATGGTGCGGTCGGCCTCCGGGCAGTGGAACACCAGGTATCCGATGAGCGCCATGTAGAGCATCCGCTCCGACTTCTCCCAGAACGGGTCGCTCGTGTTCTCGCCCTGTGGCGTCGTGTTCTTTATCAGGCAGTCCACGAACATGAGCACGTCGGCCTGCGAGCGCACATAGGCGAGCGGGTTGTAGTGCATGGATCCCTTGAAGTCTATGGTGTTGAAGACCGCGATGCGGTATCCCTCACCTTCGAGCATGGCCCCGGTGTCGGGCAGCATCGTGCCTTTCGGATCGGTCACGAAGAACGAGGTGTTGCACTGCATGAGGTTGGGAAGCACGTAGAACCGGCTCTTGCCCGATCCGCTACCGCCCACCACCAGCACGCTGTTGTTGCGATCTGTCTCCATGTCGAAGTGCTCGCGGGAAAGCGCGAGCCCGAGGTTCTCGGTGAAGATAATGTTGTTGTCCGGGTTGGCCATGTCCTTGAACCGCTGGCCTTCCTTCACTGTGCTCCAGCGCGCCGAGCCGTGCTCCTCGCCGGTGCGGTAGTTGCCCTCGCGGGAAAGCGAGTACGCCCACACCATCCAGATCCCGCATGCCGCGACCAGTCCAGCGACAAGGGCCGCAGGCTCGACAAACATGACAACGCCTTCGGCCGCCAGGTGCTCCGGCAGGGTGTAGAGCGCGTCCGTGAGATGCCCCAGCATCGGTGCCGGAAATGTCGTCAGGCATGCGACGTAGGCGTTCGCAACGACGAACGCGAGCGCCGAGAGCACGGCGGCGGACACCAGCTTGTCCTTGCGAAGCCTCATCCTATTTCGTCCTCAGTTCCTGCGCCCTGTCCGCTCGTTCGGGAGCGCGGCCCTTGCCGCGTCCCCTTTCAGCTTCGAGCGCAGCGGCGGACACGCGGGTGCGCGCCGTGCGCTTCTCCAAGGGCTCTGAGTCTCGGCTCGTTTCCTTCTTCTTGGTTTCAGCCCGCTCGGAGCCCTTGTTCAGTGTCTGGTCCGCCTTTTCCAGAGACGCCCGCGCGTCGTCGATGAGCTCTTCGAGCACGCGGTCGACCTTCCCGGCATCCTCATGGCGGAACAGGAGGGATTGCTTTCCGGAGCGCTGGTCGGTGAAGAAGCGGTGCTCGACGCCTGCGTCGTCGAGATGCTTGTTGAGGATCTGCTTGATGCTGTCGTAGTTCTCGACCTGCGTCAGCTCGTCGAGATTCAGGCTCGCCCACTCAGGAGAGCCCTCTTTGGCATCGAGGTCGCCTTTGACGTGCTTGAGCGCGACGGTCAGCTTCTTGGCTGCCGCATGCATGGCGTCCTGGCCTGCCGTCTGGCCGATGTCGAGCATCCAGTCGAAAAGCTTCTCGCCCGATTCGTCCCCGAAGTCGCTTGGCATCAGAGACCTCCTTTCACTGGGACAATTTGTCCCACCTGTTATCTGTCCTTGGTCCCTTTTGCTTCATCGAGCGTTCTCGATTCCAGATTCGCCGCTGCACGCCGGGCTGCTTCGGCCTGCTCTGCAAGGGCAGTCGCGTGGAACATGGGCTGTTTAACGAGTTTTGCAGCCACCTGCTTCTCGATCTTCGCGAAGGAAAAGTCCTCGTGAATGCAATACCTGCCGTTGACATCAGTAAACTCCCGTGTCTGCCTATCGAAGGTGCAAGCTTTCTCGCCGTCCGGCGCCGCGAGGGATCTCGAGCCGTCGTCGTATTCGAGCCACTTCCAACCTTCTGGCAGACCAGATGCCTGCCAGCTTTTTGGAGGGAGCATCAGATCCTCGTAGTCCCTCATGTAGTCCAGGAACTCGCACTCCTCGGGCGTCGCGACGTGCATCGAGGTTACGGCGCGCGCGAACTCGTGATAGTCCCTTGCCACGCCCTCGAAAGACCAGCTCTCAAAGTCGAGCCAGCCGTCGTCGGTCTTCTTGAGCGTCCACCATTCGTCTCCGCCGTTCACCTGCTGGATGAAGGCGAGGTCCTTGTAGAGGAAGCCTTGGCGAATCGCCCAGTTGCCGCCGCCGAGCGTCTGGCGGAGCGCTTCCATGTCCTCGATCCGTGCAAACTCGTAGGGGTATTCTTCAAGATAGGGGTCATCCTGCCAGTCATATCCGCCGCGCTTGAGCCAGCCGTTTTCCTGGCATTTCGCGACAAGAGAGTCCTTCGTCTCTTCGTCGACGCGGTTCTGGAAACCAACGGTATCTTTCATGTTCGGACCCCTTCTTTGGCAGTTTCGAGCAAGAGGAAAGTCGTCTGCCCCATGCTTCTTTTGCGTTCTTCGCGCCTTGGCCAAGCCGCCTTGGCAAGGCCGACGTCCTTGCACTTTATACATCTTTCGCGCGTTGTCGCTGCTGCTCGGGTTGCCATGTAGTCTTTCGTGGTCCCCTGGGTCACGGCCTGCTTCAAATCTCCTCATCGAAGCCTCCTGTCAGGGCCTACGAGATGAAGGATGCCGCACGTTTCCGCGATGCGGGAGGCGATCGCTTCCGCCGATTCGCCCTCGCCGCGCTTTGCCATCCGGGCCTTGAGGTCGCCTAAGGCGAACTGCGAGGTGAACACCATCGACTTCAGGTTCTCGTAACGCGCGTTGACGATCTGGAAGAGCATGCCGACGGCCCATTGGCTTGGCGACTCCTTCCCCATGTCGTCCAGCACGAGGACGTCGCAGGTCGTGTACCGCGCCGTTTTCACCATCGTGGAATCGTTGTTGCCAAAGGTCTCTTGAATGGAGGAGAGCATGTCGGGCACGGTGGCGAACACCACCGAGTAGCCCGCTGCGCTGAACTCCTTGGCAAGCGCGCTGGCCTCGAACGTCTTGCCCCTTCCGACCCCGCCGTAGATATAGAGCCCGCAGCCCGGTTCCTCCCCGAATCGTGCCAGGAAGAGGTTGCTCTCCCTATGGGTGATTGTCGCGCCGAGGAAGCGCCGTCGGATCCCGCATGATTCGAGGCGCCTGAGCTCTTCGAGCCTGGCTTCCTTCGCCCTTTGCTCGGCAGCCCGCCTTTCCGCCTCGGCAGATTCCTCGCAGTCGCATTTGACGGCCGACACCAGCCGAAGCCCGCCGTGGAATACGACGCCGAGAGGTTCGAGGCTCTTCCCGCAGTATGCACAGACACAAGGCGATGGATTATCGCAGGCGATGCCTCGTTCCCTCGCTTCGCTGAGCGTCATGATTCCGCGATTCTCCTCATGCTTCATCTGTGTCGCCTTTCTTATCGAAGTGTTTGTTATTTACCTTTCTTATTGGGTGACAGATTGTCATATGCTCCGATAACAAATCGTCATAAGCCGGATGCGCGTCTGCTGACGCATCTTCATATGACGTCATGTCATAAGCCGTATTCCTGTATAGGTTCAGGTTCTCCCGCACGCGCGCGGGAAGCGACTCGACGGCTATCAAGTAGTGTCCGCTTTCGGTTTTCGCGCGCTCAGGAGCGAGGTCGTATATGAGGCCAGCATCTATGAGCTGTCCGATGGCTCTGAACACCGCTCGCGCGCTCACGTTCAGGAACCTGGCTGTTCCTTCCTTACTCTCGTAGAACACCCTCCCGCACGCCCAGAAGCCGAATACCCTCGCGTAGACGAGCAAAGGCACGCCTGTGAGCTTCAAATCAACCATCATGAAATCGTGAACGAGAACGAACGAAAGACGATGCGATTGCTTGCGCCTTTCGTTCTTCATGTCCGCTTCGCCTTTCGTCGGCTCGTGCTCTGGACCGGTGCGTTTCTCTCCACCCAGGCAAGAAGTTCCGTGCGCAAGACGAAGCCGCCGCGCGCATAGTTCGGCAGACAGCGCAACGGGAGCGGATCGTGCTCGCGCTTCGCCAATTCATAGACCCGGTTGAGGCCGACGCTCAGAAGCAGCGCCGTCTCGCGGGCGTTGTAAGTGTCTTGAATGGGCACGGGTGTTTTGACAAAGGGAATGGCGCTATATGCTGAATCGCTCATGGCTGCCCTCAATCTCTTGCTTGATCGAGAACGTCCGGAGCGACGGCACAGCCCGAAGGGCGCACCTTGCAGAGGGCGATCGCATTTCGTCTAGCCACATCGAGGCTCATCTCTGTATCCGCGCCAATCACGCAGGTCTTAGCGAGACAGTCTCGAAAGCCCGCTGAGCGCCTTCTCGACTTCCACGAGGTTGAACCTGACGCTTCTGCCGAGATGGATGACGGGGATGCGCTTCTGACGGGCCAGCTTGTAAACGAAGCCGGTTGACACCCTGAAATAGTCCGCGACCTCATCGGCCGTCATCAAATCATGGTCTGGGACGGCGATGTCGTCGTTGACCTTGCGGGGATCAGGCATGTCAGAGATTGGCGCCTTGCTTATCATTGGGATTAGCCCCTTCTTCCATCGGGTGCATCCGAGCGAACTGGGTGCTTTCGGATGCGCTTCTGTTTAACCGTGTGGCGCAGGTATAACGGCATCTGGCCTAACCCGCAACACGGCGAGAAGCAACTAATCCCCAGGAGTCTCTGGGATCACGGTCTTGACAATATCCACAATTTGCAGCTTGGGCGAGGCATGCGCTCCAGCGTCCCGATCAAGACCGGCGTAAGCGCCGGATCATCTTGACTGTTGTCGGTTTTGCGGGCGATGGGGATGCAAACGCCGTTGTTGCAACGCGTCGTTTGCGACGCGTCTCATAGATACGCCGATCCACGCCGAGAGCCGGTCCATCTTCGATTCGGGTCGCGGATGAGAAAGTCACATACGTCGACGCTTTGCGGAGATCGTGAAAGTTGCAGGAGGCGACATCAAAACTGAAGAGGTGGACTCTGTCGCACTCGAGACAAGACGTCGAATTGACGAGATGTTTGCTATCGAATCGAACTTCGACGACATGGATACCGAAAAGCGCTTCCAAAAGCGTAATGCCCATCTTCGAGCAATCATGGAAAAGCTCTTTATATGGGCACGAGCTCGCAAGCTCGAAGCTGTACCCGGCAGGGCACTTGCTGAAGCGCTGACATACGCTATAACGCACTGGCCTTATGCCATGAACGTATTCGATAATGGTCGACTAGAATTTACAAACAATCTTGCCGAGCGCGCAATCAAACCGTTCGTAATAGGAAGAAAGAATTTTCTCTTCAGCGATACACCATGTGGGACAGAGGCTTCTACTGGAATATACTCAGCAGTAACCACAGCTAAAATGAATGGGCTTAATCCTCGCAAGTACATTGAATGGTTGCTAGATGCAATGCCCAACGCTCAAACACTGATAGTAGTGACTTTCTCGATACCTTAATGCCATGGTCACCATCGGCGCCTGCTCATATCCACCTAAAACCAAAAGCAGCCGCAGAAGCTGCCGAGATGGCTGACGATGCCATTGTAGGCATCGATCCCTCAACGCCCGAAGACGAAAAGCAGAAAGGTTTCGGAGCTTTCCGCATTCAGCCGAGACAACTCCGAGACCTTTCTCACGACACGCTACTTTTGACGCTTGCAAAGCACTACGGTAAAGATATTATTCTTCTATGGCAAATCCCCTGCCCACCTCCTTCGATCGAAAACCTCTCGCAAAGATCAAATGCACGCACTGCAAGCTGCGCCCTAACGTAAAACGCACGGCCTGCTTCAGTCGGAACCACGCCCTGAGTAGTGCGGTCGAATAAAAGACAGCCGATCTCCTCTTCGAGGTCGAACATAGTCTTGGAGACGTTTTGCACCGACATTCTCCCCGCCCGGGCGGCGGCAGAAAAAGATCCCTCCTCATAAGCCTTAACAAAGAACTTAATATGATTGATATTCATCTCTCGCCCCCTTCAATGCGACCATCCGACCGCTGTTGCACTTTTCGAAGCAAAAGGAATCAAACCATACCGAAACGCAGCAAAAAGGATGATTTTTTCCATCAAAACGTGCTGCCAGAGCTTTAGAAGGCGCCGATCAGACCTTCGCAAGACGACGCAACCGCAACATGAACACGTCCGTCGTCACGCTATCCTCGATCTCCTTCTACCCCATAACCGTCCTCTCCTACCATGAGCCGGCAGCTTTCTGCCAGCTTTTCGAGAAATCCGACGAATGAAAGAACGTCTTTTGCAAACGTGGGAAATCACTCTAAAAACAGTTCCATCGAAAGCGCAGTCAAACAAAAAAGCGAATCACTACAGGAACACTCGAAACTCTTCTAATCCAAGCAATACCCGATCTCACAGAAAAAGGGTCAGCTGATTTTGCGAAGTTCAACGACAGCCACTCTCGTAATCCTTACTCTGTCATGAACAAGAGATGGCCGTGATGGACGCTCCCTCAACTACGGTCCCTGCTATTTGCATGAGCATTTTGATCCGAGCATACACCAGAAAGAGCACTACCGTAGCTTAAGGCCAAGCGAGTACAGTATTTCGCTTCGAGCTAATCCGCCAGAATGTTCAGAAATGTGCGTCCCCGTAAGATATGTACCCACACGATTCCAGTCATCGAGGGAAAACTCATCGGGATCATCAATATTTCGCAAGACCAGAACACACTCTCCCAACAAAAACCTCAGATCAGATATATAATCAGCCGACGTATTGAGAACCAAATAGTCGAAAAGTGAAATTCTCATCGCAAATGCTACCTCCTTAGCTTCCTAGCCGCGGTCCGTACGGCCAGAAAAAGAAAGCAAGCGAACGAAACCGCCATCAACAAAGAGAACCCACCTATCGTTGCCACGAGAAGCGGGAAGGACGTATCTCCCGTGCGAAGAAGCGTCGCCCGCTCGACCTTGTAGGCCGTGCCCGCGGAGGGCGTCCACGTCGCGGCGTAGGAGACGTCGGAGTCGGGCATCGCCGCGGCGGGGGCCGGGCTCCAGCCCGCGAAGGCGAAGCCGGGCTTGGTGGGCTCGTCGGGCGGGGCTATCGGGGCGCCGAACATCGTGGGCCCGGAGGTGTAGGCCCCTTGGAGCGGGTCGCCGTCGGTCGACCAGGAGAGCTGGTGCACGTTGCGCGAGTAGTGCAGCTTCAAGACGAGCGAGCCGTCGGGGGCGACCGTGCCGGAGGGGACGGAGCCGGGCGCGGCGGCGTCGACGGAGAAGCCCTCGTAGGGACGGGCCTGGGCGGAGACTTCCTCGCCGGTCGTGCCGGCCAGGTTCTCGACCTCGTCGGGAGACGACGGGTACGAGCCGTCGAGGGACTGGCGGTAGTGCTCGACCTTGTAGGCCGTGCCCGCGGAGGGCGTCCACGTCGCGGCGTAGGAGACGTCGGAGTCGGGCATCGCCGCGGCGGGGGCCGGGCTCCAGCCCGCGAAGGCGAAGCCGGGCTTGGTGGGCTCGTCGGGCGGGGCTATCGGGGCGCCGAACATCGTGGGCCCGGAGGTGTAGGCCCCTTGGAGCGGGTCGCCGTCGGTCGACCAGGAGAGCTGGTGCACGTTGCGCGAGTAGTGCAGCTTCAAGACGAGCGAGCCGTCGGGGGCGACCGTGCCGGAGGGGACGGAGCCGGGCGCGGCGGCGTCGACGGAGAAGCCCTCGTAGGGACGGGCCTGGGCGGAGACTTCCTCGCCGGTCGTGCCGGCCAGGTTCTCGACCTCGTCGGGAGACGACGGGTACGAGCCGTCGAGGGACTGGCGGTAGTGCTCGACCTTGTAGGCCGTGCCGTTTTCAACATCCACTTTCAGAACAAAAGTCGTATTCGTCGTTATGTCTGGATCTGGATCGCTAAAAAGTAAAAAGTTATGGTTTGATTTGTAGAACAGACGCGTTTGCCCGTTTTCAACGTGATAACCAAGCACTTGGACAATATAGGCGTCATCTCCGGTTCGAGCGTGCAGCAAGCTGGAGATAGGGATGGTGGCAAATTCGGTCTCTTTAGGCATGCTCATAGAGGCAGAGAAGATTTCCGGTTCTTCCAACGACCTGGGTCCGTGAGAGCTGCCGACTTGATCCCACCAGATGTACTTGAAATAAACATGGTCTAAGCTTGTTCCTTCGTTCTCCATCAAAAGGGGATGGTCCACCGATACTCCAACGGCACGGGTTGGTCCCGTCAAAGTGACGTTCGAGCTGAAATAGACATTGGGGAATATCGACTGACCGGAAGAACCGTCCGATCCTTTAACCGTAGGATTCTCGGCAGCGTAAGCTGGCTGCAGTTCCACACGCTCAAACGACATGGGCAGCCTCCAATCCACGGCGATCGGCACACCGTCCAAAGCCCATGTCCCTCTATAGCCCGCGCGATCAGGCAACCCGGAATCGGGAAGCGTCCAAGAAGCGTCATTTGTGAAGAAGGGTGACCCTAACGGGAAGGCATCCTTAACCCAGCTGAGAGGAAACGAGGCGAGCTTCTCATAAACCAGATCTCCATTCTCAGCATGAAACACGACCTCCATGGGGAAGGAATACGCCCAGGATTCCTGCATCGAAGATGCGGCCTCATCATAAGTAAGCTTGTCTGGCAGAATGATCGGGGCTTTCTCGTTCGCATACAGCGCATCATGAGAATAAGCTCCCAAGCTTCCGTCATTTACCGAGCGGTCGACGACGATCTGGGATATTCCCTTGTTTTCGCGAAACGCCGCATCTCCCACCGTCACCACCGAAGAAGGGATTCTTACCTTGACGCTCGCATCGTTGGCAAAAGCCCCATAGAAGGCGGTTTCTCCTATGGAGCGAAGCGAGCCGAGAAGGGAGAAGTCGCCTCCGCCTTCCGAAACGATGCCCCTGAGGCTAAAGCATCTTTCGAAACAGCCATCCCCTATCCTTTCCAACGATGCGGGCAGAACTACCTTTTGAAGGGAGACGCAATATTTGAAAGCGTAGTTCGATAATTCGGAAATAGCCGTATTCGAAAGATCGACCGTGCCCTCAAGCTCTCGGCAATCCCTAAACGCTTGGTTGCCAATACTCGTCACGTTGGTCGCACCCGCCATGTCGAGCGCGACCAAGCGGTAGCTCGATCCTCCTCGAAAGGCGTTACTTCCGATCCTTGTAACGTTGCGCCCTCCGACCTCCGCCGGAATGGCCACCTTGAGCGACGGGTTGTCGCCTTGCGAGGAAAGCCAGACGCTGTCGATGCCCGTCACCTCCCCCGACCAAGAAACTACAAGGGCCTCCTGGGGAACCTGAACGGGCTCCGACCCGAAAGCCTGCGATACCATCCCGAACGTCGATCCGAGAAAAACAGGTATGCAGGCCAGCAAAACGACCTTCAGCAGCAAAGCGGAGAGGGACCGAGGCAAGGAAATCGGGGGGGGGGGGGGTGAAACCGTCATTTCTTCTACTCCTCGTCAAAACATCTCACGCCCGGCACCGCAAAAACCGTGCGGGGCGTGAAAAACTTTAAGATGCCCGAATAATATACGCTCGTCCTCTAAAAGTCTATTCATATACTAGGATAATGTTTGATCTGGCCTTTTGTTTCAACCTCAGGTTGAAGCAAACGATATTTACGTATAATTCCGCCTTCCGGGACGGAAACCTGCGGCTCGCCCGCTCATTAGGCTTGATAACCAAAAATCCCAACGATCGCACGCTTAGTGGGAGCGCGCTGCATCGTTCAGCACAATCGAGAGCAACAGCTCCGCCGATCGCGCCCAGCATGCGGGCAGAGCTTTAGAACCACAGCTCGACCAGGATCGATGCACGAGCACTCAAGAACCACCTTCTGAAGGTGGGCGCACGCGAATCCGGACCGCGATCAGCGAACGCCTCTTCCGGCGACACGCTTTGAAGCGCCTCGGCAGGATCTCGGGGCACCCACGCGCAGCCAGCGGGCCAGCCTCTTTTTTCTCGGGTAAAACCTCCTTCCGTTCTCCATTCTCGCGCCGCAAGCGCTTGCATTGTTTTTCTTCGAGTATAATTAACAAGAGAGCCGCGAATCGCAGTTAAGGTTATTTTTAGAAAAGATGGTTGATGAAGCAAATCACCGATTGCTCGTCACCCGAATGAGTCGCCTTACGGCTAGGACGATGCAGGGGTGGGCCATGATCAAGCAATATACCGACCAAAACGTCTACAACGCACTACAGCAAAGGCTGGGCTTCGTGTTTCGGGAGTTCGACAACGTCTTCGTTTCGTTCTCCGGAGGCAAGGACAGCGGGCTTCTCCTCGATCTGCTTTTGGACTTCCGGAGACGACACTGCCCGGAAAGGACGGTCGGCGTATTCCATCAAGACTTCGAAGCCCAGTACACTGCCACAACGGAGTACGTTGAGAGAACGTTCGACAGGATCGAAGCCGAGGCAAGGGTTCAACCTTACTGGGTGTGCCTCCCCATGGCCACAAGGACGGCCCTCGGAAGTTATGAGATGTTTTGGTACCCCTGGGACGACCAAAAGGAGGACATCTGGGTACGGCCGATGCCGAAACGCCGCTATGTGATCAGAATGGGCAGGAACCCCATTGAAACGTACCGCTATAAAATGCACCAGGAGGATCTCGCCAAACAATTCGCCCGCTGGTACAAAAAGATCTGCGGCGGAGGAAAAACCGTATGCCTCCTAGGGATCCGGACAGACGAGTCGCTTCATCGCTACAGCGGAATCCTCAATAAAAAATATGGGTACCGAGGCGAATGCTGGATCACTCGCCAATTTAAAGACGTATGGAGCGCAAGCCCATTGTACGACTGGACGGTCAGTGACGTCTGGCACGCGAATGCGCTTTTTGGCTACGACTACAATCATCTGTACGACCTGTATCACATGGCCGGCCTGACCCCTGACCAGATGAGGGTCGCATCTCCGTTCGGCGACTCCGCAAAAGACAGCTTGAATCTCTACCGCGTGATCGACCCATACATATGGGCGAAGCTGGTCGGGCGCGTCCAAGGCGCGAACTTCGGATCGATCTACTGTCGAACCAAAGCACTAGGCTACGGAAGGCTGGCCCTGCCCGAAGGACACACATGGAAGTCCTTTACGTTCTTCCTGCTAGAAACACTCCCAGAAAACCTTCGAAAATCTTACATACAAAAATTCAAAACGTCTATCCGTTTCTGGTATGAAACAGGAGGCGGCCTCGACGAAGGGGTCATATCGGAGCTCTTAGAACGAGGCTACCACATTCACCGCAACGGCTTTTCTAACTATACGCTCAAAAAAAATTCACGCATCGTATTCGAAGGCGAACTGCCAGATCACACCGACGACGTTAAGTCAACCCGGGATATCCCCAGTTGGAAAAGGATGTGCTACTGCATATTGAGGAACGACCACACGTGCAGCACCATGGGGTTCGGCCTGACAAGGGAGCGCAGGCGGCACGTTGATTCGTTGAGGAGTGAGTATGGAAAGATTATCGGAAGATAAAGTGCCACCGGATCGTCGAAGCCCGGTTTATGATGTCATTGCCGTGCCAATCGAAAAAGTGAAGGCCAACACATACAACCCAAACGCCGTAGCTCCTCCCGAACTGGAACTGCTCTACGACAGCATCAAGGAGGACGGTTACACCATGCCCATTGTATGCTATGTCGATAGGGAGAACGACAGATACGTCGTTGTGGACGGCTTCCATCGTTATCGCGTCATGCTAGAGCATCCCGACATACGGGAAAGGGAAAACGGCATGCTTCCCGTATCCGTAATCGACAAGCCCATCGATTGTCGGATGGCCAGTACGATCCGCCACAACCGCGCAAGAGGATCGCATAATGTAGACCTCATGAGCAAAATCGTCGCAGATCTTCACGATTTAGGCCGATCCGACGCTTGGATCTCTAAGCATTTGGGCATGGATCGCGACGAGATCCTGCGCCTTAAGCAAATAACCGGCTTGGCGGCCCTGTTCAAAGACTCAGAGTTCGGTTCGTCATGGATACCCAGACAAGATCCATAGCCCCGCACATTATTTTAAGCCAAGCCCCACTCGATAGCGCCGCGAACCCCTCCCCTTTCATCATCTGATCTTAGCTTGCCCTGACATTTAAGCTGCCACCTGGGGTTCCTTCGCTGCATCGCCGCATTCGCTTTTGACCGACGCAAGCAATGCTCGAAATTGCTGGTCAAAGCCGGCCTGGTATCTTCATGGATTCAGTATCGATTCGCCAAAACATGCCGCACAGAAGCGAAGACAACCCATCGTACAAAAGAGCCACGCGACCTTCTTCGACGGCGGGCACGCTCGATCACACTCCAAAACGATCAAGCGAGATCGTGAGAGATCCGCTCGTCGAGACATAGAAATAGCTCGTGCGCGTGCCAGTGTTGGCGTTTCGCGCCACATACGAGACCGTGCCGACATATTTCGCGCTCGACATCGGCCCTCTCGGTGCTCTTTCTGGGCTTGACGCCTCCAGTCTCGCCAACGAAAACGCTCTCTTCACCGAGTTCAAAGGTGCGCTTACTGAACAGTACGTGTGCCAGCAATTGGTTTCGGACTGTGAGCTCAAACCCTATTGCTGATCCGCGGAAAACTCACGCAGAGAAGTCGATTTCCTTGTCCAGTACGGTAGTTCGGTTTACCCGATCGAGGTAAAGGCTGAGGAAAATCGGAAGTCGAAAGGCTTGCGTGCATTTCATGAGCGGTACCCCGAGATCCTGTCAAGGCGCTTTAGCCTTTCAGGATTCGTGATCAAGATTGGATGCGCAACGTACCTCTTTTCGCCATTGGAAACCCGGAGAACTGGGATTGAGGGACGCGGATTGCTTGATAAGGTGGACTGAACAATGCTCAAATCGACGCTTAACCAATTTTTGACGTGAGATTATACTAATGAAAAAATAGGATATAGACTTTGTTGGCATGCTGTCGCAATGCTGGAAGACACTGAGTATGGAAACACATTACAGCACCAACCTGCCCAGGCGACGGTTCATCATGGACGGTCAGTTATCCCAGAGGTATAAAGCGTTTCATCTGTTATCGCAATCCTTTCACCGGACTAACCTGCTCTACGAAGTTCTCGCTATGTCGCGCCGCATGTCGTGCGATGATGGAGCGTACCATTTTGAGATAACGTGCTCCATTTCGTTGTAGGATTCGAAGATGTCGCGTGTTTGTCGAAGATGATGCTCAACCTGTTCCTCGCCGAAGTGAACCGCCCACGCAATGGAGCCGATCGCGTTGCTCGCGCAGTACGCTGCGAGCAACGCCCAGAACTCGTCCGGCACATCGCCGTCGAAGTAGCCGTCGATTCTGCCCGACGCGAAAGCCGGAGATGCTTCGACGTCCCACACAACTCGCTTGTGGTCGTCCCACGGGTCGGCAGTCCTGCTGCGGTCGAAGTCGATTACCGCAAGCTCGCCGTCAGAGCCGAGGAGAAGGTTGCCCACATGGTAGTCGCCGTGACAGAATCCCACGGGGCGTGAGGGAAGCAGAGGACGGGCGCGCTCGACGCATCTGAGGAAGGCGTTGCGCTCGGGCAGGTCGATGCCGATCTTGTCGAGGGCCGCCCTCCTTTTTCAACCTGGCTCAGGAAGACGCTCTCTCAGCTTGCGTGCAAAGGCTGGCATGGAATACGGTGAAGCGCTTTAAGCAGTTTGCCGGCCTTCACTCCAAGAGAACGCTGGTCGGCGACGGGTGCGGACGCGAGCGCCTCCCGGAGGTCTTCTCCTTCGACCCAGGTGAGCAGCATGTAGCATCGCATCCCGCCGTCGCAGAACCCGAACGAGATCGGTCTTGGTGCTGGGATGCCGGCCTCCACTGCGTGTGCCAGGCCGTTGTATTGGAACAGCTTCTTATCATAATCGCCCACATCGGATACCCGCAACATATACGTCGCCCCATCTCCAAGAACGATGCGAAACTTCGCGTCGGTCGAGAAGCCCTTGTTGACGAGAACGATGTCGATTGCGTCGGCAAGCTCAGGTACGCCAGCGAGAATATCAAAATCCGTCACTTTACTTTAATCCCCTCACAGGGCTTCTCACATACGATAAGTCCGTGGACGCTGCTACCCAATACGGTCAGGTCCTCGCAGATCTCAAGGTGCCAAGCGCAGAACTTCTCGTACTGCTCCTCGCTCAGGGATCCCAGTTTGTCGGGATACGCATGGGCGAGGCCATCCGCCGACACGTGAAACTGCGGGACGAGTCCCGCAAATCGACACGCCACCTCCGCCTCCTTCGGCGTCGTGCGGTAGAACACCTTTTTAAACCCGCCATAAAATTGGTCGACAATGGAGTCGATGCCATCGAGGTGTTTCATGAAGTTGCTCTGGAAACAGCCATGTCGGTTGAGATAGGCAATAAAAACACGTCCCTGCGGTCTGGCCAAGCGGGCTGCCTTGGAGAGCTAACGGGTACGGTCGGAGGCATCGGTCAGGTGATAGAGCGCACCGAGGATAAGCGCCGCATCGAAAGAGCCATCGGAAAAGTCGGAGAGGTCGCAGGCATCAAGACGCATGATGCTCTCAAGGAGGCATGCATCTGGGTGGGATTCCGGGGCTTCGACGTTGCACCGGGCCATGTCGCCTGCGACGACGCGGTGACCAAGCCTCGCGAGGTCGAAGTAGTAGGCGCCCATCCCCGCGCAGCAGTCGAGTATGCGGCCGTTCGGTTTCAGGATTTTCCGCAGGTAGACGCTCGTCGTCCGCCGCTCGAGCTGATGGCTCCTGTTCCCCGGCCAGCGGCTCCCCTCGTGGAAAACGGATAGAACTCGTCAAGAGCCTCGGCGTAACCGTCTCTGGCTCCACTCATCACATAACCTTCCTGTTGGTCTCACGGAATCGTACGAAGCCGCAATTCGTTTTCCGTGCCGGATAGACGATGCTCTCGGACATAAGTTTCTCCAGTCAGGCATGATTCTCGTTGAGAGCGTATGATAACCGAAATACGACTTGATTATCATCGGGCATCCTTTCATGAGGCATTTTGAGCGAAGAGACAAGACCCGACTGGCTGCTGAATTGCATCTCGGCGTTTATTCCCGGGAATCTATGACATCTGCAGGTCAGGGCATGAGTCGAAACCATATTGAGACCAAATCGGGCGTTTTCGGCTTTTCGAGGCCTCCGGAACTGCTTTCGGGCGGATTATTCCCTTGGAGTAAACGCAAGACCCACGGAGAACAATGGAAATGCCTGCTCAAACAGGAAGTTGAGGCCACCCTAGAGTGCGGATTGAGACCACTTTCCAGCGGAATTTGAACTGCACGTAAAAATCGGCTGAGACCACTTTGAGACTACCCGGAACGGCCGTTTTCGGCGATTTCAGTTCACTGTGTGACACGAGATGCCACCAGCTGCACCACAGCGCATGCAGACCAAATTCCTCTTATCGAGCAGGAATGGCGAGAGTGGTAACGGGAGGCTTGCACCTTACCTAGCGGCCACTTGGAACAGTCGCAGCCATACATTGCCCGGGGAGCACCCTGTTTTGCAAGGTGCTCCCTGTTTATCCTTGGGTTCCGGTTCAAAATAGTAGCTCGACAACAGCGCAATGCTATCCAGGGCAACAACGCTGATGGTATCTCATGCTTAACAGCGACCACCGCATGAGCACGCACCGCCAGATGGATTTCCGCCATCCAAAGCTTTCTCTATCAATTCAGCAATCGCCTCGGGAGCAAGCACGCTGCCACTTGAGACCACCTTGCCGTCAATCGCAAGCGCAGGAGTGCTCATAATACCGGCCGAAGCTACGATGGCGACATCGGTAATGTACTCCACTCTCGTAGGAACCCCTATCTGATGTGCGGCCTCAAGCGCGTTGGCATGCAACTGCTCACACTTCTTACAGCCCATCCCGTATACCACAATCTTCTTTTCTTCCATTTCTTCCTCCTTTTCTGTCCCTCTAGACGAGAAACATCCCGAACGCGTTCAATGCATAACCGCATATAACTACACCGACGATGACGACGCCGATGAATATGCCCATGAGCTTTCCGGATACAACCTTCTTCAGCATAACGAGAGAGGGGATCGAGAGCACGGTCACGCTCATCATGAACGAAACGACGGTGCCTACCCCTACGCCTTTGATCACAAGCGCCTCGGCAATGGGCAGCGTGCCGAAGATGTCGGCGTAGACGGGCGCGCCGAGGAGTGTGGCGAGGATGACCGAGAAGGGGTTGTTGTCGCCGAGGATCGCTTGGATGACCTCGGTGGGAATCCAGTTGTGGATGAGGGCCCCAACTCCAACTCCGATCAGCACATAGGGCCACACCTTTCCAACGATCTGGCCGACCTGCCCCCACGCGTAGGCAATGCGATTGCGTCGAGTAAGCGCGGACTTATGCTCGTCAGTCTCCACAAGCGTTCCTTCACGCACGAACGCGGGTATCTCGCCCTCTAGGTGCATTCGGTCCATAAGCGACCCACCTACCACGGCGACAACCAACCCAAGCACCACGTAAGCGATAGCTATCTTCCAGTTGAAAACACTGGCGAGCAGGATGAGCGAGGCCAGGTCCACCATGGGACTCGATATGAGAAACGAAAAGGTCACACCCACGGGAAGTCCTGCCTTCGTGAAGCCGATGAAGAGCGGGATGGACGAGCAGGAGCAGAACGGGGTGACGGTTCCCATGAGGGCGCCCACGATATTGGCCCAGATGCCGTGCATGTGCCCGAGGATGCGGCGCGTGCGCTCGGGTGGGAAGTAGCTCTGGATGTAGCTTATCAGGAAGATTACGACCACCAGCAGGATGGCGATCTTCACGGTGTCGTAGCAGAAGAAGAGGATGCTGCCGCCCACGCGGCCTTCGACGTCGAGTCCCGCCTGCGTGAGCAGCCAGCCGAAGAAGTCGTTCAGCCACGTCATCTTCAGCAGTGCGTTGTTGATAGCTTCAAACATTGTGCGCCCCTTCTCATATCAATAAAAATTGATATGTGTCCTTTAAGAAAAGCCGCTTGTGCGGCTGTTCCCCCCATCCTTGTGGCATGGCCCTAACTACAGTGACCCTTCGAACAATCCGATGCACCCGCATCGACTTGGGTCAACCGGTCGATCAGCGCCATCGCGTCGGCACGGCCTTTCTCGCTGATACGGTAGTGCGTCCACTTACCCACCTGCCACGACTCCACCACGCCCGACTGGCAGAGGACCTTCATGTGGTGCGAAAGGTTGGACTGAGTGATATCGATGTGCTCCTGCAGGTCGCACGCGCACTTCTCGCCCGTGCGCAGACGTTCGAGGATCTGCAGGCGGTATTCGTTACAGAAGGCCTTGAAGACGCGCGCGTTCTTTTCGTATTCGTTCTCCACGTTCATCTCCTCATATCAAATTACTTTGATATGTTAGTCTGGCCAAGCGAATCTGTCAACAGCCACCCGAAGACTGCAGCAAATAACTGATCGAGAGCAGTTTTACGGAATCCTTTGGTTGCAGGAACAGGATGATGGCTCTAACCTTCCTCTATGGTTGGTGTTTATTCCCGGGAATCTATGACATCCGCTGGTCAGAGCATGAGTTGAGACCATATTGAGACCAAATCGGGCGTTTTCGACGTTTCGAGGCCCGAAAGGCAGTTTTCGGGCGGAATATTCCCCTGGAGTAAACGCAAGACCCATGGGGAATAATGGAAACGCCTGCTTACACGGCGAGTTGAGACCACCTCAGTATGCCGGCCAAGACCACTTTTCGACGGATTTTGAACTGCCTGCCGAAGTCGGTTGAGACTACTTTGAGACCACCCGAAACGGCCGTTTTCGGCGATTTCAGTTCACTGTGCGACACAAGACACCACCAGCTGCACCACAGAGCACCTAGGTCAAATTAATCTTATCGAGTGGGAGTAGATAGGCCTCTGAGCTGGGTGTTTATCATCCGTCTCATCTATTAGCAAGCCAAGTGATTATTACAGGTAAATCGGTACATCGTTCCAAATTTCACCGGCACCCGTTACGGGGCTACCGGTACATCATTACGCTCTATCGGTACACCACAACATATTGATTTGACTCGCATACTCGTCATTC
>NZ_QICD01000005.1 GCF_003726035.1 Paraeggerthella hongkongensis | reverse complement strand
ACCCGAAGGTGGGTTAACCGTTCGACTTGCATGTGTTAGGCACGCCGCCAGCGTTCATCCTGAGCCAGGATCAAACTCTCCGTTTAAAGAGTGCGGCATCGCTGCCGCGTTCGATCTTGGTTTTCTCCTAAAGTAAAGCGTTGTCACTGAAGTGACGTACTTACTTTAAGAGGTCCGTCTCATGCGGATCCATTGCTTGGCTTTATTTCTCGCTTGTTCTGCTTCTCAGTATCCGGTTTTCAAGGTTCTCCGCTTCAAGCCGAAGCCCGAAGCGCAAGGAGACATACTACCCGTGCCCCCGTCCGGAGTCAAGAACTTTTTTGGAAAAGTTGGGAAATTTGCTCAGCTGAAGCTATTCCGAATCACCACTGTGCACTCCCATCAGGTCAAACTGCGGAATAAAGCTGTCTTCAGCAGCGCCTCCCTCTTGCCAGAAGTAATCCTCAATACCAAACGCATCTGCAAAATCAAGGAGAAGCTCGTATTCGCGGTCGGGAACGCGGTACGCCAATTCCGGGCATCTGCTCAGGCATGCCGCCGCCCGCGCATCGCCCGAAGCGGCCGCTTCGGGCAAAACCGGCGTGTACTGATTCATGAGAGACAGCAATACGCTATCCGCGAAGCGCTCGTGGATCAAGCGCACGACGCGCCTGGAATCTTCCAGCGCTCCCGGCAGCATAAGATGGCGCACCACCGCACCGCCGACAAGGCGACGCTCGCCGTCCACCTCGTCGAACCGAGGCGGTCCGACTTCTTCCACCATGGCCTCAAGCGCAGCAAGGGCAACGGCAGGGTAATCGGGAGCGTTCGAGTAGCGTGCGGCCAAAGCGGGGTCGGCATACTTGAAATCAGTCAGATACACATCGACGATGCCTGCGTTCGCGCGCACGCTGCGGACCGTCTCGTACCCCGAGGTATTCCATACGACCGGCACCGTCAGACCGAGGGCGCGCGCCTTTTCAACGGCCGCCCTCGCCTGCAAGGCGTACTGGGTCGGAGTGACGAAGTTCACGTTGAGCGCACCCTGCCCTTCGAGCTCCAGGCATATATCCGCCAGACGATCGACGCCAATAGGCGCACCTGCATCCCCTACGGCGATGACCGCATTCTGACAATACGAGCAGCGCAGCGGGCAGCCGGCGAAGAACACGGTGCCGCTGCCCCGCGTCCCGCTGATGGGAGGTTCTTCCCAAAAATGCAGCGCAGCGCGCGCCACCATCAGCTTGTCATCCGCCCCGCACGAGCCGCGCTTTCCCTCATACCGGTTTGCACCGCAAGCGCGGGGGCACAGGTCGCAGGCGACGGGAAGCATGGTGTCGGTCATGGTACTTTCCCCTATCGATCAACGAAACCGAGCCTCGCGTCCGCCCTTTGACATTGCAAGGCTTCGGCGACCCCGAAACCGACGAACCTTAGTTAACCGAATATCCGGGATAGATCGAATACCCCGAATACGGATCGTCTCCGGAATGATCGTGACCGCACCCGCAGCCGTCCTCGACGTCGTCGTGCTCGGAAAACCCAAGCTCGTCCGAAGCGTCTCCGTACGTTTGCTCGGCACGCGTCCAGTCAAGCCCCTCGGCCGCGCAGGCCGACTCGTCGCCGTACACCAACGACAGGGCAGAAGGCGCTTTTCCGGTTCCGCCGATGACAGCCAAAAGCTCCAGCAGGTGCAGGCACGCTTCACCCTGGGGCAGTATCAGGTCCACGTCGTCGGCGGCCGTCAAAGCAGCTGACAGCTCGGACATGAGCATCTCCACCGTGTAGGTGCCCGCGAAGCTGCCGGTCTCGACCGCCGCAAGAACCTGTTCGGCAACCGGAGTTGCAGCGCCCACGCGTCCGACCCCGCGACCGGAAACCGCCGACGAGCGTCGCACGACGCGGTACAAAGCGTCCGCCTCGATGGCGGAAATAACCTGAGCCGTGGTCTGCAACGTATACGCCGCGCGCGCGAGCTGCGCCGACCCCGGACCGCCCGTATCCTGCACGTCTCCCGCTAGGGTCTCCACCACGGGAAGCGCTCGCTGCACGGCGTCCTCCTCGCCTCCCACGAGGCATGCAAGGTTGTCCCTCCTGGCGAACGCATCGGGAAGAGACAGGTCAAGCACGATAAGCGGAGCTTCCACGGAAACCAAATCGCTTACCACGGCTACCGCGTTGAGCTCGCGCGCGAAGCTCGGGGTGGACGAGGACAGGTCGATCAGCAGGGTGCCCGGGCAAGCCGACTGGATCAAACCGCTTTCGTCGAAGTACGCATCCTCCAAGGCGGTCTGCGTCGTGTAGTACGTGATCACCGTATCGGCTTCGGCGACGCTCTCCGCGCGGCTGCATCCCGCAGCCTCCATGCGCGCCTCCACCATGGCGCCCACCGTCTGGTCCCCCACAAACGCATACGTACTCTCCATTGAAATCCTCACTCCCCGCCCTTTACCTTCTTCGCGATGCGGTCCGCCACGGACAGCTCCTCGCGCTTGTCGTTTCCCCAGAACACTACTGCGATCATGCCGGGTCCCACATGGCTTCCAATGACCGGCCCGATGCTGCTCTCCAGAAACAGGATGCTGTCGTCTTCCTTTGCGAGCGCGTCTTTCAGTCGCGCCGCATCCTTCGGGCAATCGGCATTGCCGATGACCACGAAACGACCCGGCCGGGAATCGGCCTTGCGCTTGTGGTAGTAATCGGCCAACTGCTTGATTCCCTTCTTCCGCCCGCGCGCCACGCCCGACAAGGACAGCTTGCCGTCGCAGGTGATGGTGAGCAGCGGCTTCACATCAAGCTTGGAGCCGGCGTACGCAACCGAACCGGGGATGCGCCCACCTCGGCGAAGGGACTCCAAGTCGTCCACCATGAACTCGGCGTCCACGAAAAAGCGCGCCTCTTCAGCCCAAAGCGCCAGCTCATGCGCCGTGAGCCCATTGTCGCGCTGGCGCAGCGCCTCGTGAACGAGAAGCGCCTCTGCGATCGAAGCCAAGCGCGTATCGACCAGGTACAACTCAGCCTCAGGATGTTCGGCCATCAACTGCTCGTGAACAAGGGCGGCGGCATCGTAGCTGCCCGACAAGCCGCTTGAAAAACTCAAGTACACCGTAGGAACGCCGCTTTCGATAGCACGCGTGAACGCGTCGCGAAACACCGGCACGGGAACCTGCGCCGTGGTCGGCTCGTCGCCGTCGCGCATGGCCTGGTAGAAATCGTACGCTGACGACGTCTGATACAGGTCGTCCGCATGCTCCCCGTCGCGCATGACGTAGGGAAACTTGATCAACTCGACGCCCTCCCGATCGACCACCTCGAAGGGCAGGTCGCAACAGGAATCAATAATAAGGTTGCATTGATGCTGCATGGTATATGTCTCGCTTCCTTCGCTGTTGAGCGATTTGGACGATGGTTCGTTCGGGCGCTACGACGAAACGACGCGCGTGCGAACCGCAGCCGTCAGCTTTCCGGCTACGGGCGCGGCGCATTCGTACGCCAGTCCGACGGCGGGTCCCACATGCAACCCGATGACGGGGCTCACCGGCAGCACGTCCACCGCTCGGCCGACAAGCGGGTCGATGACTTCGCGCGCCCATTCGACCGCCGGAGCTTTGTCTCCTATGTAGTGGACGACTACGTTCTTCAAGCCGCGCTCCTCAACGTCTTGCTTGAACGTCGACACGATCCTTTCGAGCGCCTTCTTGCGCGTGCGAACCTTCGCAAGCGTAGTGGCGGACCCATCGGTTACCGTCAAGACGGGAGCAAGTTGAATCAGGTTCCCCAAAAGAGCCGCCGCGTTGCCGATGCGGCCCCCTTTCTGCAGAAACGTCAAGGTCTCCGGGGTGAACAGAAAGCGCGTGGACTCGATACCGGAAAGCGCGGCGGCGGCACATCCCGCCAGGTCTTCGCCCGCATCGCGTGCGGCAACAGCATCGAGCACGGGCCACGCCTCGTCGAACCCGCACGATGCGGAATCGATCATGACGTAGGAGAAATGGATGTTGCGCGCCTTCACGGCCCGCGCAGCGCGCACGGCCCCTTCGTACGTGCCCGATAAACCGGTGGAAATGAATATCCCCAGCACTTCGTCGCCGGCGAGCGCCGCCTCTTCGAACGCCCGCTCAAGCGTCAGCTGCGAAGGCTGGCTCGAGATGGGAATGTCGTCGACCATGTCGTAGATGTCTGCATAGAACTCGTCGAGATCCATCGTCGCATCGGCGTACTCTACGCCCGCACGGTTCACGAAAAGCGTGATCACCTCGATGCCCGCAGCTTTCGCCATATCGGCGGGAATGGAGGCCACCGAATCGGTTAGTATCTTGATCATAGCTTCCTTCCTTGAGCTGGAACGGACGACGGCAAACGGGCTGGCGCCCAGCTTCCCTCTATCAAACTTACGCGATGCCCCGCAGCCGCACAACCAAATCACGACGACGCTCAAAAAGACCATATTCAAGGCCAACAGGATACGTGTGCGCATGCAGCATGCGTTTTTGGCTCTCATCGAGAGTGGCAAGCCCCGTGCGAGCCCGCTCGCGCGCTGCCAAAGCAGAACGGAACTCGGGAGCAAGCACCGTTTCGCCAGCACGCGCCAACGGCTTGAGCAACGTCTCGAAGCACAAGCCCGCGAGGTTTTTCTGTCGCAGATCATCCGAGGGATCCACGATGACTTCGCGCGCGCCGACGCCCGCGTTCACGTCGAACACCATATCGCCAGCCAATCGACCGCCGTCGCAGTAAAAGTAGCGCCGCACGTCCAAAACGCCCGGCGTGGTCAGCTTCGCCGCCGACTCGGATATCTTGATGCGATCCGTCCATCCCGCGTCGCCCGGCGCGCGCGTTGCGGACAGCTTGTAGACACCGCCCAAGGTGGGCTGGTCGTACGCGCAGGCAAGCTTCGTGCCCACGCCCCATGAACTCACCTGGGCCCCTTCATCGCGAATGGACTGGATGGCGTATTCGTCCAAATCGTTCGACAAGACGATGCCGCAGTCGCTCAAACCCGCCTCGTCGAGCATGCGCCGAGCCATCTTCGCAAGCCACGACAAGTCGCCCGAATCGATGCGAATGCCGCTCAAACGTTCGCCGCGATCGCGCATCTCGAGACCTACCGTAATGGCGTTCTCGATCCCCTGCTCGACATCGTAGGTATCGACCAGAAGCACGCAGTTCTTCGGAAACGCCTCGGCATAAGCGCGGAAAGCCGTCAACTCGTCGGGAAACGACATGACCCACGAATGGGCATGCGTCCCCGAAACCGGCAGGTCGAACAGCTTGCCCGCCAGCACGTTCGACGTGGACGCGCAACCTCCTACCACGGCGGCGCGGCTAGCCCACAGACCGCCGCCCGCGCCCTGCGCACGACGCAAGCCGAACTCGGCCACGGGGCTTTGAGCGGCCAGGCACACGCGAGCGGCCTTCGTTGCGATAAGCGTCTGGAAGTTCACGCAGTTGAGCAGGGCGGTTTCCACCAACTGACAATCCATGATGGGCCCGACCACACGCACGATGGGCTCGTGAGGAAATACGATGGCCCCTTCGGGCACCGCGTCGATGTCGACGTTGAGCTTGAAGGTTCTCAGGTAGTCGAGAAACTCCGGCTTGAACAACGACCCGCCGCCCGGAGCATCGAGCGAGGCCAAATACGCTATATCATCGGCCGTGAACTCGAACGTATCGACCAAGTCCGCCAACTGCGCCAGGCCGCATGCCACGGCATAACCGCCCTTGAACGGGTAGTCCCGAAAATACATGTGAAAGCAAGCCTGCGTGTCGCCCTGGCCCGTTTCCCAATACCCCTGAGCCATCGTCAACTGGTATAGATCGGTCAGAAGCTCGTAATCGATCCTCATGAGATCTTGCTCCTCCTAGCTGTTGCTGGCATTGTCCGCAGAACCGTTCGATCCACTCGACGCGCCGTCGCCTCCCGACCGGTGGCTGCGACGACGCGCACGGCGATGCCCGCCTTCGCCTGCCGGTTTTCCCTGGTCGCTTGCATTGCGATCCGGACGAGGAGCACCGCCTTGCTTCTGCGGAGACTTCTGCGGAGACTTCTGCTGGGGCTTCTGTTGACGCAAGCCCGACGACTTCTGGCCGGGACGCGGCCCTTGCTTCTTGGCGTCGCCGGTGCGCGCCGGCTGCTTGGCCTCGCTCGAACGAGGCTGCTGCTTTTTGGCATCGGACGTGCGAGGTTGCTGCTTCTTGGAGCCGCCCTGCTTCTTCTGACCTTGGCCCGGCTGCTGCAGCTTCTGCTGCTGGCCGCCCTGGCCCTGGCGGCGCTTGGGGGCATCGGCCGTCTCGGCGGCGCCCGCTTCTCCCCCGACCTTCGTCGAACGACGACGGCGCGGCTTGCGACCCGAAGGCGAACCGGACTCGGAAACCTTGTTCGAGCCGCCGCGACCGCCGCCGTTGCGGCCGTTCTGCTTGCCGTTGCCGTTCGACCCGCCGCGCGCAGGCTTCTGTCCACCGCGTCCGGTTCGACGCACAGCAGAAGGATCGGCCAGCTTGTCCGAGCCCGTGAGCTGCGAGGTTGCGAACACCGTGGACTCCCCGGCAACCCCGATAGCCGCCTGAGCCGTCGCGCTCTCCCAAGCCTGCGAGCCCACCACCTTCGGGCGCTGCACGCCTTCCTCGGGCGGATCGAAATCAGCCAGGGGCACCTTTACGGGCTTCTCGCCGTCGACCTTAAGCGTCACCACTTCGCGCGGCACGTCCAGATCGATCACCTTGGCCGTGCCGATAGGGGTTTCCACCTGCGAGTTCTGCTTGGGCGCACGGCTCTTGAAATCCTTGTAGGCATCGAATTCGTAGCGCAGACAGCACATAAGGCGGCCGCACACGCCCGAGATCTTCTGGGGATTGAGCGAGAGATCCTGCTCCTTGGCCATGCGGATGGACACCGGACAGAACTCGCCGCCCAAGCGCTTGCAGCACAGCTCCTGGCCGCAATGGCCCAGCCCTCCCACCATACGGGCTTCGTCGCGCACGCCAATCTGGCGCATGTCGATGCGCACATGGAAATACGAGGCCAGCTTGCGCACCAGCTCGCGGAAGTCCACGCGCTCCTCCGCTTCGAAGTAGAAGATGGCTTTGTCGCCGTCGAACAGGTACTCCACCGAAACGGGGTGCATGTCGGCACTTGCCTCGGCGGCCATCTCCTTGAATACGGGAAGGGCCTCGGCGCTCTTGCGCTCCATAGCGGCCGCTTGAGCCTCGTCCTCGGGCGAAGCAATGCGCTTCACCGGCTTGAGCGGGCTTTTCAGTTTCTTCACCTGAGCTTCGTCAGCCTCGAACACATCGCCCGAAGCCCGGCCGAACTCGATTCCGCGCGCGGTTGACACCACCACGCCGTCACCGGTGCGCACGTCAAGGTCCCCGGCGTCGAACCAGAGCGTTTTGGGATTGTAGTACAGGTTAACAGGCGCTATGCGAACCATGGCGCACCTCTCTATCTTATCCGGGTCGCCGCACCCGAAGCATGGGGCGCGCGACCGTACAGCGTGTCACGAATCTCGAACAGCATCGCATCGATGCACGTTTCGGGGGATACATTATACGAGATAGCCTCGTCGCAGCGACGCACGCACGCCAACGCCGCGACAGCGCGCGCCTCGTCGGTAACCGCCGCCGTTTCGACGACGGAATCGCGCACGTCCACGTTTATGACGAGCTCCGGCGTCTCCGCGCACACCGCCACGACGTCGCGCAACCACGAGCGCACGACGGCGGTCAGGTGCCGAAGCGACTCGAAGGTCTTCGCCGTCAGCTGGCGCTTGTTGCGCGCCTCGATTTGACGGATGGCCGACTTCGCCAGGAAGTCGGCGTTCTCGGCCAGCTCCTGCTCCTGTTCGGCCCGCGCCACGTCGAGCGGCGCTTTGACCAGCACCACCAGCTCGCTTGCGAACCCGATGATGTCCCAATCGTCTGCTTTGCCCAGGCAGCCGACCACTTCGAGCACGCGTCGGCGAAAGCCCAAGCGCTCGTTGGACTTGAGGAATTCCACGGCGCGCGTGATGGATCCGTTGCATGCTTCGAGCGCCATGCGGGCCTGTTCGAGCGAGGCGCCCGAATTTTGCACGATAATGCCGGCGGCTTCGCTGGCCGGGATAGTGCGAAACGGCACCACCTGGCAACGCGAGAGAATGGTGGGCAGCACGCTTTCGCGCGTGCGGCCGAGCAGGATGAGCACGACATCCGACGGAGGCTCTTCGAGCGTCTTGAGAAACGCGTTCGCCGCCTGCACGCCCAGAAGATCCACGCGATCGAGAATGTATATCTTCTTCTTGGCCTGAATAGGAGCGAACGATGTGTCGGAAACGATGTCGCGAATCTGCTCCACCAAGTACCCGCTGGCACCTTCCGGCGCGAAATAGCGCACGTCGGGATGCTTTTTACGCATGATGCGCCGACACGCATCGCATGCGCCGCAGTTGCCGCCGCGCGGGCCTTGCGGGCCCTTCGGGCACAAAACCGCCTGGGCGAACGCGTAGGCCGCAAGCGTCTTGTTCGACCCAGCCGGACCCGTGAACAGGTACGCATGGCTCACTTTGTCTTGGGATACCGTGGCGCGCAAGAACTCGCGTACCTTCGGCTGCCCCAGTATGTTCTCGAACGCGTCGGCGGCCACAGGTCAGACCCCCTGCGACGCGCCCGGCGCGCTTTCAGCGGACGATCGCAGCCCCGCGCGACCAACCTGGCTGCGCTTCACATCCAGTCGATCGAAAAACGCAGGGTCGCGCTGCTCGACGTCGGCCATCCAGGGAAACAAGTCCTTCAACTGCGAGAACACAGCCGAAGCGGTACGCGACTTGCGATCGGCCGAGGTCACCACGCGAACACGACCGGGATCGCGCCGCGCGATGTCCATGAACGCCTCGTTCACGCGCGCGTGAAACTCCTCGCCCGCGCGCTCGAGGCGATCGGCGCCGCGATGCGTCGCCCGCGCAAGGCCCGTGCGCGCCGTGCCGCCCGTGGCCATGAGGATGGTCCGGTCGGGCCGCAGCCCTTGGCAGGCAAAAGCGTTCGCCCCGTCCACGAATTCGCGCGAAAGCCCGCGACCGTATGCCTGGTAGGCAACCGTGGAATCCGTGAACCGGTCGCACAGCACCACCACGCCGCGCGCAAGCGCAGGCGCGATAACCTGCTTCACCAACTGGGCGCGCGCGGCTTCGTAGATCAGCAGCTCGGCTTCGTCGGTCATGGCGACGTTGCGCGGGTCGAGCACCACGGCACGCAGCTGCTCGCCGATATCGGTGCCGCCGGGCTCGCGCAAGCACAGCACTTCGCGACCGTGCGCGCGCAGCGCTTCTGCTAGAAAACGAATGTGGGTGGTCTTGCCGGCGCCTTCGCCCCCCTCGAACGTTATGAAGATGCCTCGCGGGGCAAGATCTTGCGTTTCGGGCATGCCGCTAATCCTCCACGCAGTCCTTGACCGCCTTCGCCACGCACTCCACCGCACGCGGATCAAACGGTTCGGGCATGATGAAATCCTCGCACAGATCCTCGTCGGACACGAGTCCGGCCAGCGCTTCGGCAGCCGCCAGCTTCATAGCCTCGGTGATGCGCGTCGCGCGTCCCTCGAGCGCGCCCTTGAAGATGCCGGGGAACGCCACCACGTTGTTGATCTGGTTCGGGAAATCGGAGCGGCCGGTGCCCACGACGCGCGCGCCGGCGGCCTTGGCCACGTCCGGGTAGATCTCGGGGTCGGGATTGGCCATGGCGAACAGGATGGCGTCGTCGTTCATGGAGCGAACCATGTCAGCGCTGACCAGGTTCGGCGCGGACACGCCCACGAACACGTCGGCGCCTGCCAAGGCGTCGGCCAGCGAGCCTTCGGCGTCGGACAGGTTCGTTACCTTCAGCATGGCGCGCTGAGCTTCGTTGATGCCCTGGGACTTCGAGCAGATGATGCCGCAACGGTCGACCAGCGTCAGATGGCGGAACCCGTAGCTCAAAAGCAGCTTCGCGATGGCGATGCCCGCCGAGCCCGCGCCGTTGACCACCACGCGGCAATCCTGTTTGCGCTTGCCGGTCAAGCGCAGCGCATTGATGACGCCCGACAGCACCACGATGGCGGTGCCGTGCTGGTCGTCGTGAAACACGGGAATGTCGAGCGCCTCGATCAGGCGCCGCTCGATCTCGAAGCAGCGCGGAGCTGCAATGTCTTCCAGGTTGATGCCGCCGAACGACGGGGCCAAGCGCACCACGGTCTCGACGATCTCGTCGGTGTCCTGCGTGTCCAGGCACAGCGGAACTGCGTTCACACCGCCGAACGCCTTGAACAGCGCGCACTTTCCCTCCATGACCGGCATGGCCGCCAAAGGCCCGATGTTGCCCAAGCCCAAAACGGCGCTGCCGTCGCTGACCACGGCAACCGTGTTGGCTTTCATCGTGTATTCGTACGCGGCCTGCGGATCCTCCGCGATCTTGCGGCACGGCTCCGCAACGCCTGGCGTATACGCCAGGGAAAGGGCCTCACGCGTGGCGATATCCATTTTAGGGACGGTATCAAGCTTGCCGCGCCATTCGCGATGCAAGCGCAGCGATTCTTCGTTCAGGTTCATGCTCAATCCTTTAGCTGTTTTTTGGCGATCGTATACAATTATATACCTTCGAGCGCAAGACGGGGCGCCTCCCCTCCGAGCGAGGCGCTTTCTTGCGGCGCGCCGATGCAAAAAACACATGCGCGCCGAAAAGGCGAAGGACGGACCCGGCTCCCCCGCCCAAAATGACGCTCGTCCCGGACGGGAGGAGCCGGACGGACGACCGTCCGCGATGCGAAAACCGCTCCGAACGGTGGGTTCGTGCTGAAAAATTGCGTTTGCGAATGATCTTTTTCGAGGATAATTGAAGGCGCATCCCCATAACCTGGGGTTATATATTATGATCGATATACTTTTATATATACAAGCCTCGAAAATCGTTCGCAAACGCAATTTTTCAGCACGAGCAAGGGTTTTTGGAAGATTTTCGCCTTCGCCGCCGAGCAACGTCGGGCTTCGCAATGCCGAGCGCATCGCCGCGTCGGGAAGGCGAGCCGCCCTTGGACCGCACGCTCGGCGAGCCCGAAGCGGCGCCGCTCGTCTCCGCCGGCGAACGCGGGGGCGCGCCGCGGCTCCGTGGTAGAATAACCCGACCCCAAGCAAAGGAGAACCGCCTATGACGCACCCGGAACGGAAGCCGGGGCCGACCGCTGAAGCGGTGGCCGACGCCGTCTACCAAAGCATCGTCGAATGCGCCGTGACGCTGCGAGAGGACGTTCGAGCCGGCATCGAGCAAGCGAAAGAAACGGAAAGCGAGCCGCGCGCGCGAGCCGTGTTGGACCAGGTGCTCGAAAACGCGCGCATCGCGCAACAAGACGGCGTGCCGATCTGCCAGGACACGGGCACGGTCTGGGTCAGCTTGGAAGTCGGCGAAGACCTCATGCTGCCCGGCAACGCCCTGTCCCAAGTAAACGACGCCGTAGCGCGCGCCTACGCCGACGCCCGCCTGCGCATGAGCGTGGTGCGCGACGCCCTGACCGACCGAACCAACACCTCCGACAACACTCCGGCGTTCACGGAAGTCAGCTTCCGTCCCGGAAAAGGCGCCACGCTGCACGTGATGCTGAAAGGCGGCGGATCGGACAACGCTTCCCGCGTGGTCATGCTGGCTCCAGGATCCGGAGCCGAAGGCGTGCGCCGAACGGTTCTCGAATGCGTGCGCGAGAAAGCCGCGAACGCGTGCCCCCCGCTCATCGTGGGAGTAGGCGTGGGCGGCACGTTCGACAAGGTGGCGGGATTGGCGAAGCACGCCCTGCTCAGACCCGTCGGAAGCCCCGCGCCCGCGCCCGAAACGGCCCGGTTCGAAAAGGAGCTCCTGCGCGCCGTCAACGCAACCGGCATAGGCCCCGCGGCCCTTGGCGGCTCGACCACCGCCTTGGCCGTGCACGTGGAAACGGCCCCGTGCCACATCGCCGCGCTTCCCGTAGCCGTGAACATGGGCTGCTGCGCCATGCGAACCGCATCCGTCGAGCTGATTTCCTGGAGTGATGAACGATGAACGAGCCTTCACGCTGCGAATCCGACGCCCCTGCAGACCCAAGCGAGCCGAGCGCCGTCCATCTGACGCTGCCCCTCGATCGCGAGCAGGTCGGCCGCCTGAGGTCCGGGCAAGAAGTGCGCCTGACGGGACCCGTCTACACCATGCGCGATGCCGGTCACGCGCGCGCCCTCGAAGCGCTGCGCACGGACGGGCGCCTGCCGTACGACCTGGAAGGACAGACGCTGTTCTACGCCGGCCCCACTCCTGCCGCCGCAGGCAGGCCTCTTGGGTCGGTGGGCCCCACCACGGCAAGCCGCATGGACTTCGCCACGCCCGCGCTCATGGACGCGGGCGTGATCGCGTGCATCGGCAAGGGCAAGCGCTCAGCCGACGTCATCGACGCCTGCGTGCGCAACGGCGGCGTGTACCTTGCGGCGGTCGGCGGCATCGCCGCGTTGCTGGCCACCCACGTGGTCGCAAGCGAGACGATAGCCTGGGAAGACCTGGGGACCGAGGCGCTGCGCCGCCTTACGCTGCAAGACTTCCCCTGCTTCGTGGCGGTGGACGCCCAGGGAACCGACCTGTACCGCGCCATCGAGAACGCGCAAGCGTAGCCCGATTCGCGCCTAACCGGCGCGAATCGGCACAAGCAAGCGAAAACCGAGCAGACGTCATCCACGGCGAAGGGCCCCATCATGCGGGGCCCTTCGCCGTTAAGATCGATCGTTCGCGATCACGCTACTTCTTCGCGGCCGGCTTCTTTGCCGGAGCCTTCTTGGCGCTGCTTTTCGCAGGCGTCTTCTTGGCGGGAGCCTTGCCCTTGGCGCCCTTCGCCTCGTCTTGCTCCTTGCCCGGGCAATCGAAGTTCGGGCACAGCTTCCAGGGGCCGCGGTTCGTAGTGACGACGACCATCGGCGCGCCGCAGTGCTCGCACACCTCGTCGGTGGCGGCAAGCGCTCCGTACTGGGGCAGCGGATAGCCCGTGCCGCAGTCGTCGTAATTCTCGCAGCGGATGAAGCGCTTCAAGGTACGGGGGTTCTTCTGCGCGATCAGCTTCGCGGCGATGCCCTTCTCCTTGCAGGCCGGGCACTCGCCCACCACCACGTCGGGCTCCTTGTTGGTGGAGCAATGCGGATCGATGCAGATGGTGCGCGGCTTCGAGCGAAACGCCGTCACCTTCACTTGAGGCATGCCACAGGTCGGGCACGGCTCCGGAACGGCCTCCACCTTGCCCTTCGGCAGGGGGTAGGTCACGTCGCAATCAGGCCAGCCGGCGCAGCCGATGAACATGCTGCGCGTCTTCTGCGACGCGCGCAACTGCAGGTCCTTGCCGCATTTCGGACACGGCCCCACGTACGCGTCGGCAGCCACGGCGTCGGCCAGAGCATCTTTGACCTCCTCCGAATGCGGCAGCAAGCTGGCCAGCTGCTCGGCCAGAAGGTTGCGGCTCGTGCCGACCACGGCGGCCTTCGTGGTGCGGCCTTCGGCGATGCTGTCCATCTCCGACTCCAGCTCCGCCGTCATTTCAGAGTGCGTGATATGCGGGGCGAACTTGTCCAGCGCGTCGCACACCGCCATGCCCAGCTGGCTGGGCTCGATGGGGTCGTTCTGGATGTACTTCACCGTGTACAGACGCTCGATGATGGCATGGCGCGTAGACTTCGTGCCCAGGCCCAGCTTCTCCATCTCCTGGATGAGCTTGCCCTGGCTGTAACGCGCGGGCGGTTCGGTCTGCTTCTTCGTGCACGTTGCGCCGCCGAACGCGATCGCCTGCCCTTCGGAAAGGACGGGCAGCTGCTCGTCCTTCTTCAGCCCATAGGGGTAGATCGCGCGGAACCCGGGCTTCACCAGCACGTCGCCCTTCGCAACGAACGGCTCGGCGTTCACGTCGAGCGTGACCTTCGTGCCCTCCACCACGGCAGGTTCGGACAGCGTGGCCAGGAACCGGCGCGCGATCAGGTTGTACAGCTTGTAGTCGGCGGGCGCCAGATCGTCGGGAGTGGCTTTTGCCGTGGGGTAGATAGGCGGGTGGTCCGTCGTCTCCTTCTTGCCGCGCGTAGCCGTGAGCTGGTCTTTCGCCAACAGCTCTTTGCAATACGGCGCGTAAGCCGGATTCCCGGAAACAGCCTTCACGGTTTCCGCCAAATCGAGCGAAGACGGGTACACCGTGTTGTCGACGCGCGGATAGGAGATGTAGCCGTCCATGTACAGGCTCTCGGCGATGCGCATCGTGCGCGCAGGGCTGAGGCCTTCGGCGGACGCCGCCGCCATGAGCGACGTGGTGTTGAACGGGGCCGGCGGCTGCACCGTGCGCTTGCGCTTCTCGATCGAGGCCACCGTGGCGCTTGACGCGCCGTCGACATGAGCCATAACGGCGTCGGCCTCGGCTTCGCTCTTGAACCGCGCGGTGGCGTGCGGCGCCTCGAACGCATCGGGTTCGGCCCCGAACGCGCCGCGGATCACCCAGTAGTCCTCGGGAACGAACGCAAGGCGCTCGCGCTCCTTCGCCACGATGAGCGCGAGCGTGGGCGTTTGCACGCGACCGGACGAGCGCACGTTGCCGTATCCTGCGAATTTGACGAGCGTCAGGTAGCGCGTGAGCACTGCGCCCCAGATAAGGTCGATGTCCTGGCGCGACGCGCCGGCGCTTGCCAGGTTCACGTCAAGCTCGACCAGGTTGTCGAACGCATGCGTGATCTCCTCTTTCGTGAACGCCGAATACCGCGCGCGCGACACGGGCGCGGTCGGGTTCACCTCCTGCATGCAGCTGAGGGCGTCGCTCCCGATCAGTTCGCCCTCTCGGTCGAAGTCGGTCGCGATCACGATGGAATCGGCTTTTTTCGCCAGGTTCTTCAAGGAGCGGATGATCTCCTTTTCCTTGGGGAGCTTCTTGATGGGCGCGTACACCAAATACGGAAGCGCATCCATCTTCCACGCCTTCAGCTCGACCCCGTCCTCGGTGAACGGCTTCTTCTTTTTAAAAGGGGGCTTCGCAAGCGTGTCGGGCAGATCTGCGGGAAACGTCTCCCCCTCCTCGGTGACGCCCTGCCAGCCGCCGCGCTTCTTGTATACCATAGCGGGAGTGAAATCGGGCTCCAGGATATGGCCGCGCAGGCCGATGGTCACCCATTCCTCGCCGTCAACGTCGAAGCGGTACACCGGCGTGGAGTACACCTTGTCCGCCTTCGGTTTCTTCACGCCGAGCAAATCGGCGATCTTCTGAGCCGCGTCGTTCTTCTCGGTTACCACCAGCTTCACGCGGTTCCCTCCTGTCTAACCGGCCGCCAGCGCGGCCTCGCATCATTCACACGGTTGCCCCACCTATTTATTAACGTGTGCGGGGATGAAAACGCGCAGAAGCGCGCTTGCGGCGCACCGTCCGCGACGCAATAGACGTTAGCATACACGATTTTAGGCAAAGGAAGGAGAACTTTACCCAAGCCGAAACGAACCCGACGCCCTTCGCGCGGGCGCTGGCCTGCCATGCGGCAGGCGCCGCACGGCGCGCGCTTTGCGGCCGAAGGGCGAGTTCCGGAAATCGAATGGGGATTTCGTCCCCAGGCTCTGAAGATGGCGCGGACGTTTCATGGAGCAATCGATTCTCGTATAGGCTATGGTTCGGGATGGCCGCCGAACAGCCCAACAGCCGTTCTCCATCCGATCCAGAAAACGCACCACCGGCGGCACCCTCGTAGTCCGAGCTCGAAAGGAGACACCTTCGATGAAGAAAGTTCTCGGCGTATTTCTAGGACTCATCGCCCTGCTCATAGCCGGCTCGGTCGCCCTGCTCATGACGCCTTCCTCAAATGGAGGCTCTACCTCGGATCCGATCTCATCGCTGGTCAGCGACGTGAAGAACAATGCCGCGAACGCAGCCATCGACGCATCGGGCATCAAGTCGAACGTGCAAGATGCCCTTGCCGCGAACAGCGAGGCCATCGCCAACGCAACCGGCTTGAGCACGGCACAGGTGGAAGAAGCCGTGGCCAGCTTGAACATCGACAGCTGGAAAGCCTCCTCTTTGCCCGCAGAGGCGTCGCCGACGGGTTCTTTCAGCGGCACGTACGGCGGAGTGGAAGCGTCGGTCACCACGTACGACAACCCCGGCTACGTGACCGTGGAAGCCCATGGGCAACGCATCACGCTGACGGTTCCCGAAAGCGCCCAGCAGTACCTGCCCCTACTGGGATCCCTGCAATAGCAACGCGCCGACGCCGTGACCGGGCGCGGGCCAGCGTCGGCGTCGCGCCCAAAAGCCCGCCGCAAAGCGCAAGACGCTACGCGGCACGAGCCTGTTTGATCTTTCGTTGGTATGCCCGCACGATCTGGGAGAGCGTGAAACACACCGCGAAGTACACCAGGGCCATGATGGCGAATATGGCGAAGATCTGCACCGTCGAGTTATAGCTGTTCATGAGAATCATGCCGCGCCCCATGAGCTCCTGCAGCGCCATGGCGCCCCACAGGTAGCTCGTATCCTTGATGGTCGTCACGAATTGAGAAAGCAGCGCCGGAACCATGTTGCGCAGCGCCTGCGGCAAAATGATCAGCACATAGGTTTGCGCCCCGGAAAAGCCCTGGCTCTTGGCGGCCTCGTACTGCCCGAACGGCACGCTCGCCAAGCCGCCGCGCACGATCTCGGCCACGCTGGCGCTGGTGAACAGCGTGAAGGCCAGGACGGCTGCGCCGATGGGCGGCAACTGCGCCACGAAGAACGTGAACATGATCCACAGCAGAAGCGGCGTATTCTTGAACACCTCGATGTACACGGTCGCAACGCCGCGCAGCACGCGGCTCTTCGACGTGCGCATAACCGAGATGAGGGTTCCCAGCACCACCGAGCAAGCGATGGCAAGCGCAGATATGAGCAGCGTCATCCCCAAGCCCTGCAGGAGAAAGCGCATGTTCACCCACGTGAACAGAGCGGCTATATCGCTCATCGGTCCTCCTCCCGTCCTTCTTCATCGGTCGCGCCCTTGCGCTCCGAACGCTCCGCTTCCTCGCGAGCGGCAGCGCGCCGCTGCTCCAAGCGGCGCAGGGCCCTCGAGCGACCGGTCCTCGTGTGCATGGCGCGTCGTGCGCACGCTTCGTCGCCTGCGCACGACGCGGCGATTTCCTGCGCGATCTCCCGGCCGATGTCGTCTGCGATCTCGGCCGCTTGCCTTCCGGTGAACGTCTGCTCAAGCGGCCCGCGCGCGCCTTGCATCGCCCCGTCCGCATCTTCGCCTAGCACATGCAGCGGATGGCGCGGCGAAGGAGCCACGCGAGCAGGCGCTATATCGACCGTGCCCAGCATGGTGTCGACGCCGCCGGCCATGGCGTCGGCCGCCGCACGACCCGTGATGTCGTGCGATCCCGGCGTGACTTCGAGCACGTCCTCGGACAGCTCTTCCGTCGCATCTCCGGTAGACACGTGCCGATGCGCGCGCGTCCGACGCTCCAGGTACAGCGCCAAGCGCGACAGCGGAAAGCAGATGATGAAGTACAGGATGGCAGCCACCACGTAAGCGGGACCGTAATAGCTGGTCGAGCCTGCGAACGAGTTCGCAAAGTACATGAGCTCGCCGCCCGCGATCAGGGCGAGCACCGACGTGTTCTTCACGAGGTTCGCCGCCTGCACCGCCAAAGGCGGCATGATAATGCGAATCGCCTGCGGCAAAATGATCACGAACATGGTCTGCCAGTACGAGAACCCTTGGCTTTTCGCCGCCTCGAACTGACCGCGATGGATGGAGCCGATACCCGAACGCACAACCTCCGAAATGTAGCCGCCATGATAGATGCCGATGGCCAGCACGCCGATCCAGAACGCCGCAAGCGACAATCCCAGAAGCGGAAATATGGCGTAGAACACGAACACCTGCAAAAGCAGGGGCACGTTTTGCACGACCTCCACGTACACGCGCGTGATCCAGCGAAACACCGGCATGCGGGACACGGACAGCACGCCGAACACCACGCCGAGCACCAGTGCGATAAGCAGCGCGAGCACGGAAATGCCGACGGTCATCCCGAATGCGGACAAAATGTCGGGCCAACGCTGGAAAAGCGCCTCCCATTTGAACGGAGCGAAGATATCAAGCATGCGATCCGCCCCCTTGCGCAACCGCGGCGCCGTTTGAAACCCCGTCTTCGGAAAGGCCCCAGCGCGCGTACAGCTCGTCAAGCGTGCCATCGGCTTGCATAGCGGCGATAGCGTCGTCCACCTGCGCCGCCAGCTCGACGTTCGACTTCTTCGTGGCCACGCCGTACTCCTGCGGAGCGAACTGCGTGGTCAGAAGCATAGTGGAATCATCCAGATACCCGTTCAAGATGGACCGGTCCACCGAGAAGGCATCGACGCGCCCGGTGACGAGCGCGATCTTGATCTCGGGGTACGTGGAGTATTCGGCGAAGTTCATATGGATGCCGATCTCGTCTCCCGCTTGGGACAGCTTGTCGCGCGTCGTGGCAGAAAGAGCCACGCCCACCGTCTTGCCGTCAAGCCCGGCAAGATCGGCGATGCCTGAAGACTTCTTCACCAGCACGCCGATATGGTCGGTGTAGTACGGGCGCGAGAAATTGTAGCTTTTCTTGCGCGTCTCGGTGATGGTGAACGTAGCCAACGTGGCGTCGAGCGTGCCGTTGTCGAGCATTGCCCCGCGAGTGGTCACGTTCACGCCGGTTACCCGCAGGGCATCGGGGCTTCCCTTGATGCGGCGGGCGAGCTCGCGCGCGATGTCCACCTCCATGCCCTCGATATTCCCCGTTTCGGGATTCTGGAAGCCGAAGGAGGGCACGTCGATCTTCGTGCCCACGCGCAGCACGTTCGCATCGGGCGAGCACCCGCCGAGCAAGCCCGCGGCGCCGCCGAGTGCAATCGTTCCCGCCGTCAGGGCGGAGGCGCGCAAGAATGTCCGTCTTGTGATCACGATGCGCCTCACAAGATCTTGGACAGGAAGCTGTTGATGCGCTCGTTGTCCGTTTCGTCGAATATGTACCGAGGACTGCCCTGCTCGACCACCAGGCCGTTCTCCATGAACACCACCTTGTCGGCCGCTTCGCGCGCCAAGCCCATCTCGTGGGTGACCATGACGATGGTCATGTTCGTTTCCGCCAGGGACTTGATGACGTCGAGCACCTCCTGAACCATCTCGGGATCGAGGGCGCTCGTCGGCTCGTCGAGCAGCATGATCTTGGGATGCATGTTGAGGGCGCGCGCAATGGCCACGCGCTGTTGCTGGCCCCCCGACAGCTGATCGGGATACTTGTCCACCTTGTCGATCAATCCCACGCGCTCCAAATAGGCACGCGCCGTTTTCTCGGCCTCGGCCTTCGGCACCTTGAGCACCTTAACGGGCGCCAGCGTGACGTTTTCCAGCACGGTTTTATGGGGATACAGGTTGTAGCTTTGAAACACCATGGCCACGTCGCGCGCGAGAGCCCGGCTGTTCACCTTGCGGTCGCCCAGGTTCATGCCCTCGACCACGATAGTCCCCGAATCGGGAACCTCCAACCCGTTGATGCACCGGATCAGCACGCTTTTGCCCGAACCCGACGGCCCGATGACGACGACCTTCTCGCCTTCAGCTACCTCAAGCGAAACTCCTTTGAGCGCCTCGACCGCGCCGAAGCTCTTCACGATGTTTTGAACTGAAATTGCGTTTTGCACGCCCCGCACCTACGCTTTCGCCCTGCGGGGGGCCGGACGCGAACGCGCCTTGCACCCTCCATCGATGATCTGAACGCTTCGATGGTATCAAAGCGACCACGCCCCCGAGAGGAGAACAGGTTACGAAACCTTGACGGCTCGTCCGAAAGACAAACGGCCCATCAGGGGCGAGCGCGCCCGCAGCGACGACCCATCCGCGTCTTCCGCAACGCCCTTCGACGGTCCTCCCCGAACGGCAAGGCGCCTAGCGGGCGAACATCAAGCGCTCGCTGTCGAACATGCGCTGCAAGGCCAGGATGCCCGCCCCTGTGTACGCAAGGTTGGAAACCACGCACAGCACGACGTTCATCGGCTGGAAATCGAACGTGAAGATGGAGATCATGCACTGTACGCTATTGTACAGCGGTATGAGGTAGAACTGCGGCTCCGTCTGCGTTGCGCCCCCGAACATGCCCAAAGCGCCCACGAGCATCACCACGATCATGAGCGGCGTCAGGTACATGGACGCCTCTTTGGTCGTGCGCGCCAATGCCGAGACCATCGTGATGAGAACGACCACGACCAGCGTCGTGGACGCGATGACCAGGGCGAGCAGGACGTAGTCGGAAACGCCGTACACGCTCATGCTCACGCTGCCCTGCATGATGCTGGGCAGCCCCGCGAATATGCCGATCGCGCTCGATGCGGCAATCAGCAAGCCAATGACCGACACGGCGAGCACCTTCCCCAGCGCAATGTCGCGTCGGCGAACCGGCGTCGCCAAAAGCGTCGCCATGGTGCCGCGCTCCTTTTCGCCGGCAACCGACTCGGCAGCCACGGACATGCAGCTGGTGAACAGCAGGATCAGCAGCAGCATGGGCACGATCGACACCACGATGGAGCCGGCCACGTCGCGCTCTTCGGCCACGTCGTAGGACGCATCGCCGGCGTTCACGTCGAACCGGTTCGACAGCGACGACTCGTAGGCGTCGAGCGCGGCCTTGAGCGCAGAGAACGCCTGCACCGAATCGGGATCCGTGGAGTTGCGGTACAGCTCCACGCGAGGCGCTGCCGCGCCCGAAGCGGGATCGTAGACTGCAACGGACTCGTCGAACCCTTCAGGGAACAGGGCGAACGCCTTGACGTCCCCTTGCTCGATGGCCTCGCGCATCCGATCGGCATCGGGCAGGGAATCCTCCTTCACGATATCGATGCCCGCCGCATCCGCCAGCGTTTCAAGGCTGGCAGGCTCGTTCACCACGGCCACCGCGGGCCGCTTGGCCCCGTCGGGCTGGAACATGCTGCCCATCGCATCGCCCATCACCGTCCATACGACGAATATCAGCAGACCGGGCAAAACGATGGAAACCAACGCGGACACGCGGTTGCTGAAGAATTTCGCGAGTTCTTTGCGCGCAATGGCGAAAGCACCGTTGCTCATGATTCCCTCCGAACCGCCGCCGCGTACAAATCGAAGAACGCGTCTTCGAGCGAGCGCCCGTGCGTGACGTCGGGCAGCGTGCCGCATGCGGCCATGCGCCCGTCGATCACGATGCCCACGCGATCGCACACCTTTTCGACCAACGTGAATATATGCGTGGACAGCAAGATGGTCTTGCCCTCCCCCTTCATTTCCACCAAGAAGTCCGTAACCGTCTTGGCCGTAAGGACGTCAAGGCCGTTGGTGGGCTCGTCGAACACGATGATCGACGGATCATGCGCGACCGACACCGCAAGCGAGGTCTTCTGCTTCATGCCCGTGGACAGATCGGCCACCTTCGTTTGCGCGAAACGATCGATGCCGAAGCGCTCGAACAGGGCGCGCTTGCGTTCGTCGCGCACGACGGGATCAACGCGATGCAGCTCGCTGAAGAAGTCGAACAGGTAATCGGGAGAGAACACGTCCTCCAGCTTGAGGTCGCTCGTGAGAAACCCGATAGAGCTGCGCACGCCCACGGGATCGGACACGACCGATCTCCCGTCGATGAACGCATCGCCTTGATCGGGCTTGACCAAGGCCGCCAGCATGCGCAGCGTGGTGGTTTTCCCGGCTCCGTTCGGACCCAGCAGCCCGAAGATCTCGCCGTGGCGCACCTCGAACGACAAACCGTCGACAGCCGTCTTCGTCCGACTGTCCGTTCGCTCGATCTTGCGTTGCTTCGCGGAAAGCCTGAACGACTTCCGAAGGTCCTGCGCCGTTATAGCTGCTCCCAAGATGCACCCTTTCGTTCGTTGACTGCGCGCGCCGAAGCGGCGGCGCTACGCCGTGGAGGGCGCTGAAGCCTCCGTGGCGGCGTTCGCCTTCGCTTCCTCTTCCTCTTCCCGTTCGAGCACGCGCTGCATGGCTGCGATAGCGCATTCGATCTGCCCGTCGTCGGGCTCGCGCGTGGTGAGGTACTGCATCTGCATGCCGGGCCACAGAACCACTTTGACGAGGGGGTTGTCCGGGCGGCTGCCCGCCCACTTCACGGTGATCTCGTAGGATATGCCCGCGATGACCGGCATGAGCAGGATGCGGATCAGGATGACGAGCGCCAGCTTGGGCGCGCCGTCGGCCACGCCCCATGCATCGATGAGCGCGTTGATGGGCGTTACCGTGTACACGAAGATGGCGATGATCATGACCATGATGAGGAACGCGGTGCCGCAGCGCACGTGCAAGCGGGGGAAGCTGCGCGCGTTTTCCGGCGTGAGGGGCAGACCGTGCTCGTAGCAGTGGATGGTCTTGTGCTCGGCGCCGTGATAGCCGAACATGCGCTTGATGTCCTGCATGCGCCCGATCAGCCACAGGTAGAACACGAACACGAGCACGCGCAGCAAGCCGTCGACCACGTTCCAGAGCACCGTATTGGAGTCGTACTCGCCCACGATGAGATTCGTGAGCGCCGCCGGCGCCACGATGAACAGCACGACGCCCAGCACGAGGCCGAGCACCATGGACACCGCCATCTCCTTCTTGCCGAACTCCACTTCCTCGTCCATGAACGACTTCTTCTCGACGTTCTTCGGCGCAGGGTCCTGAGCGGGGGCGGAAGAAACGGGTTCCTCCACCACTTCGAGCGTCCTCTGGGCGCCCAGCCCGTCGATCACCGTTTCCGGTCGCCCGAAATCGTCCTTCCAGGAAAACGCCTTCTCCCCGCCCCCGCCAGCGAGCGAGGGTCCAAGTCCCTCGAGATCGGCCGCAGGGTTCCCAGCGGACGAATCGGACGACGGAGATCCGTCGACGAGGGGGCCGGAGGGATCTGAAGCGAGTTCCGCACGAGCTGAACAGCCCTGCGGGCTGTTCGTGCGAGCAGGACTGTCCGAGCGGCAGACCCCTCCGACCCCCTCGGCAGCAGCCCCCTCTTCGTCCGATTCGTCCGCGAACGCGTGCAGCGCCGCGATCTCGAGAGCCTTGTAGCCTAGGACGAGCGACTCCACCATGGCACGGCATCCGCGCACGAGGGGCCAGTACATCCAGCCGTTCTTGTCTTGCCCCGACGTCAGGTCGTGCTCCTCCACGTACACGCCCCCCGAAGGCTCGCGCACCGCAACCGACCAATTGTACCGACCGCGCATCATGATGCCCTCGATAAGAGCCTGGCCTCCCACATGGGTCTTGCAAGCGCCGTCCTCTGAAAACGCGCGGGAAAGATCGCTCTTCTGCTCTGCCACGTTAATCCCTTTTCACGCGCGGATACGGGTTTCCGCAGGTCATTTTACCCTCGGGGCAGTTTCCGCGAATGCAGGGAGCGCCCGCGTCCATGAAGATGAACGGAGCAGTGGGCTTCGCCAGCGCCAGCATGCGATGCGCCATGTCGCGAATCTCCCACTGCGCGCGGTTGCAGCAACGCAGGGAGAGGAAGTGCAGCAGCTCGCGCACGTTCATGGTGATGACGATTTTCGTTTCGGCGGCGTTGGGCAGCAGGTAGCGCGCATCCTCTGCGGGAACGCCGGCGGCCAACAGCTTCTCGTACGCGGCGATGGCCGCATCGATGGCCTCGTCGAACACGGCCTCCCTCTGCGGATCCGCCGCTATGCTGTCGGGCTTTACCGTGGCCAGGCCGTCGGTGAACTTCACGTAGCGCTGGCTTTGCTGGTTGAAGCTGGCGATGCGATGGCGCACCAGCTGATGCGTGAGGGCGCGCGACACGCCGTCCACCGCGAAGGTGTAGCTGGCGTGCTCGAGCGTGGAGAAGTGCCCGCTGGACATAATGGTCGAGAGCACGCTTCTCACCCGCTCCTCGGGCATCGTTTCCATAAGCTCGGCAGCGCCAACCGGCGCGTAGCACAGGCGCGCAGCCGTGGCAATGGCGCGCTCGGGGTCGGGCGTGTGGTACAACAGTTCAACGTGCATAGGGTAAATGCTCCTCTGTTAGAAATAATCCAGTTTCGCGCCATCCACCCGTGCGCGATACGGTATCGTTCGTTACCATAGTACCCGAAACCCGCGGCCGTGCACCGGATGACCGGCCGGCCCTTCACGTGAAAGGCATGCCATGGAACCGTTCTCCCCCCTGCTTACCACGCACGATTGGAACGAAGAATGGAAGACGCTGCAGAAGCTGCGCCGCCGCGTGGACGATGCCTCGTATTGGGACAAGCGCTCGGCGACGTTCTCCACGAAAGACGCGCCCAACCCCTACGTGGAGCGCTTTTTGGAGCTTGCCGCCATACGACCGGGCGAAACGGTGTTCGACATGGGATGCGGCACGGGCGCTCTCTCGGTGCCGCTCGGACAGGCGGGGCACAACGTGATAGCCGCCGACTTCTCCCAGGGCATGCTGGACCGCATGGGGGAACAGCTTGCTGATCTGGGTGTTCGGACCGTATCTTCAAGGCGCATGAGCTGGGAGGACGACTGGTCGGCCTTCGGCGTGGAACCCGGCGCGGCGGATGTGGCCCTAGCGTCGCGCTCCATAGCGACCGCCGACATGCGAGAATCGCTTCTGCGCTTGACCGACACGGCGCGCCGGCGCGTCTGCGTCACGCTGTCAACCGGGGCCTCCCCGCGCACCGACGAGCGTCTGCTGGCCGACATCGGCCTTGACCAGGTGAGAGGACACGACTACCTGTACGCCTTCAACATTTTGGCGAACGAGGGCCTCAAGCCCGAATTGTCCTACATCGAAAGCGCCCGCGAGGACACCTTCGACTCCTACGAAGACGCCTACGAGGCGTTCGCACGCATGGTGAACGACGCGGCAACGGGCCTGGTCGACGACGATGCGCGCGAAAACGCGCTCGAGCGCCTGCGCGCATGGACGAAAGACAACCTCGTTGAAAACGGGCTATCCGGACAGCCCGACAAGAAGGGCGTCGCGCAAGGACGCCTGCGCCTGCGCCAGCCGCGCACGGTCACCTGGGCGTTCCTCGCCTGGAACAAATAGCCCGCAGAATGAGACGAAGGGACGGGGTCAATGACTCATTTTCTGGCCTGCGGCCGAAAATGAGTCATTGACCCCGTCCCTTCGTCTCATCGCCTGCGCCTCACGCGATCGTCCCCTTGCTTTGTTCGATGAGGAACTCGCGCGACAGCGGCGTTTCAGGCAAGAAGGCACCTTCTATCCGCGTGAACAGCGCGATCGCCTCGGCTGCCTCGAACACGCGGTTGCGCCCACCGCCCCCCATCTGGCGTAAAACGCCCGCCTCCACCAAATCGGAAACGGCGCGCGCGGCGGTGGAAAAGCTGCTTCCGATCAACTCGGCCGCAAAGGGGATGCTGACAACCGGGCTTCCTATCAGCTCGTTCATCAGCTTGCGCACGCATTTGCGCAACTCGATCCCGCTTCCCTTAACCTGCGCAGTCCACGAATCGGTCAAAGCGGATGCTTCTCGACAGCACACCTTCGCAATGCGCACGGAAAGCTCGCAGGCCCGAGCGCAGTGATACACCCATTCGTCCACGGCAAGCAACTCGCCTGCATCCACGAAATCGTGCTCGGTCAGATACGGTTCGAGCCTTCTTGTATGGCGCATGGTGGTCATGGCCGGCGTGATGGAGAACGGAGGCATGTAATGCTCGATAAGCCCCGCCTTGCGCCAGATCAAGATAGCCAGAATACGACCGATCTGGTCGGATCCCGCCATGAACGCCTTGGTCGCCTCAAGCTGGTAATGGGCGATGGCCGAGCGCGCTATAGGCGAATACGAATTGCGGTTGCAAAACTGCACGAGGTCCTTCATGAACCGAGGAAGCTGAGCCGCGGTCGGAGGACGATACATGTCAAGATCCACGTCGGGACTGCGCCGATGATGATAATCCCACGAACGAAGGCCGGCTTCCTTCTCCCAATACGACCCTTCGCTGATGCCGCGATACAAAGCCTCCAGATGCGCGGCCGTTATATCGCCGTCTTGAGAAACGTCGGAAAGAATGAAGTTCACCGCGCCCTCCACCAAATGAGCGGCGTACGAAGCGTCCAGTTGAGCCGACGTGCAGCCCGCATGCATGCGGGCTGCGTTCTTGACAAGGCGCGCAGAGCCCGCCGGCGCATGCGTCCAGGAACCAAGATCCAGATAGCAGCACGCCCGGTAGCTCGGCTTCACGCCGTTAGTGCGCACCGAAGCCACGCCCTCCACGCGCGACAGCAAGCGGCGCAGTGGATAGGCCGACCCCTCGACCAGGCAATCGGACTTCGCCACCGCGATCTCCGCGCGAGCGACAACCGCAGCCGTCTCGCTGCTCAAAACGAAGTTGCGCGGGCACAGCAACTTGGGCTCGTAGGGCGCCCCCGAGCGCTTCTTTCGGTTGACCTTGTCCTTTTCCGCACGCACGGAAGCGAGGTCGGCGATGAGCCGTGCAAGGTCGTCCTGCCCGATCTGTCTATCGAAATACTGCATGGCGGCACTCCGGCTCCAAGAGCCGAAACTCCCTCCCCTCGCACTCCATTCTAGCATCGACGCGAGCAATGCCCCGCAAGCGGGCTCCTTATTTCCGATTTCGTTGATTTGCTAATACGACCATCCGTTTCGAGAATAATCGAAACCGCAAAACAAGCCGGATTCGGCTTACATGCTTCCATTTCGACCCGTTCTGCAATACAGTGCCTCGCCCATTGGCACAACGGCATCGTCGTTCCTATGATCTTCGCGAACCCTGCAAGGGGTTGAAGCGGCCGCAGCAAGGGGGCGGCCGCACGACGATAGGAGGGAACATGGGAGCATCGACGCACGAAACGGCGGAAGCAAGATCGAGCATCACCCGTCGAAACCTGCTCAAATGGACGGGCGTCGCCGTAGCGGGAACCGCCGCGCTCGGCACGACCGGCTGCGCAGGGTTCAACCAAAAACCGGAAGGAGAAGCGGCGAAGGGGGCATCGGAGGGAAGCTGGATCCCCTGCAACTGCTGGGCGGACTGCGGCAGCAAGGGCTTCAACAAAGTGTTCGTGCAGGACGGCGACTGCGTCCGCATGGGAACGGACAAAACCCACGCTGACTCCCCCGACTGCCCGCAGTTGAGGTCGTGTGCGCGCGGGCGGGCTCTGCGCGGCATGGTGTTCGGCGCCGACCGCATCAAGTACCCCATGAAGCGCAAGAGCTGGCAGCCCGGCGGCGGGGACAACGCCAACGGGGCGCTGCGCGGCAAGGACGACTGGGAGCGCATCAGCTGGGACGAAGCGTACCAGCTGATCTCCGGCGAGATCAAGCGCATCACTTCCGCATACGGGCACGATGCGATATTCGTGCCGGGTTACGTGGCCTCCCTGTTCGGCAACTGGGATATCGGGCGCATGCTGGCGCTGCACGGAGGGTACCTGGAGCACTGGGGCGCGTGCTCTTCGGGCGCGTGGGGATCGATGGCCAAGATATACGGCCTGGCCGAAGATACGAACGACCGCATGGATCTTCGAAAGGCGCAGATCATCGTGCTATGGGGATCGAACCCCGCCTGGAGCCGCACCGGCCTTCCCACCTACGACTACATGCAATGCAAAGCTGCGGGAACGAAGTTCATCTGCATAGACATCTTCCGTCACGCCACCGCGCAAGCCGTTGCCGACCAGTTCGTCGGCGTGCGACCGGGCACCGACACGGCGCTCGCCATCGCCATGGCCTACGTGCTGCTGACCAACGACGACCCCGCCGCAAAGCCGCTCATCGATTGGGATTTCCTGAACCGCTGCACCGTCGGATTCGACGCAGACCACATGCCCGAAGGAGCGGCGCCCGAGGACAACTTCAAAGACTACGTGCTGGGCACGTACGACGGCACGCCGAAAACGCCCGAATGGGCTGCGGAGATCTGCGGCGTAAGCCCCGCCGTGATCACCGATCTAGCTTTGCAGATCGCGCAGACCGAGCGCGTGTCCATCATCATGTCTCCCGCGCCGTCGCGCACCACCAACGGAACCACGTGGCCCCAGGCCATCATGACGCTCGGCGCCATGGCCGGCTGCATCGGCAAGCCGGGCTGCTGCACCGGATCCGACGCCGGCCACTCCTGGCTGCAGGGCGGCTACCTGACCTTGCTGCAGGGCGGCACCATCCTCGGCGAGCCCTCATGGACAACATCGGGGAACATCGCTCCCATCTGGAACCCCCTCGGCGGCGACTCCATCGAGTACGGCGTGCCCAACGGCATGTACAAGCTGCCCGAAGAGCCGTACTACCGCATCAACATCAACGAGGCATGGACGGGCATTTTGTCCGGCGAGTTCACCACCGGCCTGGGCAAGAAGCGTCCCTGCAACGTGCACATGATCTACGACACGCACGAGAACATCATCAACCAGGCACCGGGAACCATGCTGGCCATCGAAGCCTATCGCAAAATGGACTGCGTCGTCGCCCAGAACATCGTGATGACCACGGCTTGCCGCTACGCGGACATCGTCTTGCCCGTCACCACCCAATGGGAGCGCTACGGAGACTTCACTGCAGCGTATCGCGAGCAGGTGCTGTGGACGAGCCAGGTATGCGAGCCTTTGTTCGAAGCCAAAAGCGACGTGGATATCGCCGCAGAGCTGTCCGAGTACATCGGCGTCGATCCGAAGCAGGTGCGCCCGCTCGAGCTCAAGCAGCAGGTCTTCGATTGGGTTGCCGCCGCAACCGCAACCAAAAAGGACGGAAGCGGCGTAGAGAACCTGGTCAGCGTCACGGAAGACGACTTGAAGGAGCTCGGCGTGGAAGGCAAGCCCCAGGAAGGTCGCGTGCCCATCCTCGACTTCAAGCGCGACGGCATCTACACGGTCGAGCGCTCCGAAGGAGACGGCCTGGATTACGTGGTGCTGGAAGCCTTCCGCAAGGATCCCGAAGCGAACCCCATAGCCACGACGGCTACGGGCAAGCTGGAAATCTGCTCGCCGAACGCCGCCGCGCGCGTGAAGGCATGCGGATGGACCGAGATTCCGCCCATCGCCAAATACGAACCCGGCATCGAAGGATACGAGGAGACGTTTTCCGATTGGGGCGGCAAGGTGAAGGGCGAGTACCCCTATCAGCTGGTCAGCCTGCACATCCCACGCCATTCGCACTCCTCGTTCGCAGACGTCCCCAACCTGCGCGAGGCGTTCGACCACCCGCTGTACATGAACCCGCTCGATGCCGCGACCATCGGGTGCGAAACAGGCCAGACGGTGCTCATCACCTCGAAATGGGGCAAGAGCCTGCGCCCGCTGCTGGTCACCGAGATCATGATGCCCGGCGTATTGGGCCTCGGCCAAGGCTCGTGGGTCGAGATCGACGAGGAAACCGGGATCGATCTGGCGGGCAGCGTCAACGTGCTGAACGGCCCCAACTGCGTAGGGTACGGCCATCAAGCATGGAACAGCTGCATCGTGAAGGTTGAGAAATGGACGGGAACGCCGCTCGCCCCCGATTACACCTGGGAACCGCGCGAAGTGTTTAAGGAGGACTAATCATGTCTCAAATGGGCTTTTACATCGACAGCGCTTCGTGCACCGGCTGCAAGGCCTGCGAACTCGCTTGCAAAGACAAGAACAACCTCGACGTAGGCGCGCGGCTTCGCCGCGTGCGGATGATGTGCGGCGGAACGTGGGAGAAAGACGAGGCGCTGAACTGCTTCACCCCGCAAGGCGTGTTCTCGTACTCGGTGTCGTTCTCGTGCGGGCACTGCGACTCCCCCGCTTGCTTCGCCAAGTGCCCGCAAGGGGCCATCTCGAAGGATGCGGACACGGGCATCGTCGCAATCGATCTCGAGAAGTGCATCGGATGCGGCACGTGCAACGCAGCCTGCCCGTACGGAGCATGCCAGCTGGTCGAAGCCGAAAAGAAATCGCGCAAGTGCGATCTGTGCAAAGATCTTATCGACCTTGGGGAAGAGCCGGCCTGCGTCGGCATCTGCCCGCAGCGAGCCCTCGCCTTTGGCGATATCGAGGAGCTCCGCAGCACCTACGGCAAGGTAGCCGACGTGCAACCGCTGCCCCCTTCGTCGGAAACGCTTCCCAACGTGGCGATCACCGCGCACAAGGACGCCGTGTTCAGGGAAGGCGAAGGACGACTTCTTTCGCTTGAACAATAATCCCAACGCGCAAGGGGCTGCGGATCGCCCGAAGCCCCTTGCATCGACGATTCGATAGGAGACGACATGGACACCGAAGCCATCCGATCAAGGCTCGCAGAAGAAGAAGCCCTGCTCACATTGCTCGGAAGACTGCTGTACGGCATGCCGGATCGCGATCTTTTCGCCCGCGTCGTCGAAGAGCGCTTGTTCGAGTCCATACCCTTCGTAGACGGCTCGCAGGCAAGGCAACCGCAGGACTTGCTCCTTGCCTGGACGAACAACTGTGCGACGCCCTTTTCCGACAACGACTTCGAAGCCGTCCGCGTCGATTACACGCGCCTGTTTGTAGGCGCTCAAAAGGTAGCCGCCCCCCTTTGGGAATCGGTGCACTTCAGCCGCGAGCGCATGGTGTTCCAGGAGCGTACGCTGCAAGTGCGGGCAGCGTACCGAGCATACAACTTGGAGGTAGAAGGCTTCCAGCACGAACCGGACGACCATCTTGCCTCCGAGCTGTTGTTTGCGGCGCATCTGGCGCGCATCGCAAAGGAGAAGCTCGATGCCGGCGACGAAGAAGGATTCGAACGGGTGGTGTCAGACCAGCATGATTTTTTGGAAGAGCACCCGAACTCTTGGGTGGAAGGTTGGCGCGACCTGATCCTGGAAAAATCGAACAGCAACCTGTACCGGGGCCTTTCGATGCTGATCGTGCAAGCCTGCAAGGAATCCGCGCTGTTTGCCAAGGAGCTGAAAGGGGCGGACGGCGCATGCTCCGGGTGCGAGACCCGCTGCCCCGCACCCAGCTGCAACGCATAAGGGAAACGAGCGGAGCGGGCGCGGCGAGGCAAGCACTCCTTTGCCTCGCCCCGCATGAGACGAAGGGACGGGGTCAATGACTCATTTTCGGCCGTAGGCCAGAAAATGAGTCATTGACCCCGTCCCTTCGTCTCATCGCCCCCTCGATTTACACGGCGACCCGTTCGAACATGTCCCGGCCCACGCCGCACACGGGACACACATAATCCTCCGGCAGCTCGTCAAGATACTCCATATGGCCGCACACGGTGCACCGCCAAGCGAACTTCGGCTTCGCATCGCCCTCGGCGGGCGCGGCAGCAGGCTCTTCGCCCAGATAGCTCGATGCCTTCGGCGGGGTCTTGCCCCCCTTGACCACATGGTAGTAGGCGTACGTCATCGGCTCGCCGGAGCAAGTCCTCTCGGCTTCCTCCACCTCGCCCACAAATAGGATATGCGTGCCCAAATTGACGATCTGCACGACGCGCGCCGAGAAGCGCGAAACGCACTGTTCGGCCACGTAGGGCACGCCCGCCGCGTCTTCAGCTGTCTCGCACGAAGCGAACTTGTCCACATCGGCGCTCGAATGGAAGCCGAAGGTGCCGATGAGCTCCATCGTCGCCTCCTGGGACAAGCACGTTGCCGTGAAACGACCGGACTCGAGCACGGCTTCGGTCGTAGCGTTTTCCTTGTTCAACGTCACGCTTACCTGCATAGGGGAAGACGTCACCTGCTGAAACGTGTTCGCAACGCATCCGAAGCGCTTTCCCTCATGCTGCGCGCCAACGATGTAGAGCCCATAGCTCAAGCTATGAAAGGCCGATTTATCGATCATGATGACACCTTCCCGCCGCGATGCGCCTGCCCGCGGTCCTGTCTCGTCTAATACCGATCGGTCGATTTTGATGATACTTGGTATCGTTTGCTCAAACAAGATCGAATGCCGAACGCAAGGTCGAACGAGCCTCACCGTCGGGAGCAAGCATCTTCGCACCTCCCCAAACATCGCCGAACCGTTCGGCAGCACATTCGAGCAACCACGCGCGCACCACCACAAGAGCGTGAGCGCTTCGGGCCGAAGGCCCCTGCGAAAGCACATCCATGGCCGATGTCAACCCGCCGCCGCGCAGCAACTCCAACTGCCCCAGCTCGTCCACCACCAGCAAACCCGGACAATGCGGCTGATCAGCGACTTTCAGGTTATCGAAATGGGCGTTCACGCGCGCAAGAGCGTCGTCCGATATCTCCCAGGCAAGCTTCGCGCGGGCGCTCTGGCTTTTCTCGCAAAACGTTCCTTCGGCTAAAGCCAGATCGCGCCGCCGAGCGAAGGAAACCCGCTCGCCGCCCGGAAGCAGAATGTTATCGATGCCGAGCTTTTCCAAAGCGTCGGCGTCCGCCGACGCAGAGCCGTCAACGACCTCTCCCGATTGGTTCCTGCGCCAGACGCCAGGAGCCAAGACGCCTTCCACCGCAACGCCTTGAGCAGCGAGCTCCTTCGCCACAGCCTCCAGCCAGCGGGTCTTTCCTATCTGCACGTCGCCCGTCAGCAGGAACAGCATGGTCAGCACCCCTTCCTTGATTCTTCTCAACGGTGTATTATACGCCAATAGGTACAATATAAACGACGCGCTGCACGCAAAGGCGCTTCGACACGAAAATCTGCGAACGAGGAGAGCCGTATGGAACGTTCCGAGAACAACACCTGCTCGAACGCGCGCGAAGCGGAGACGGGCGATTCCTCCGGCACGCTGCAAAACCGATCCCCGTGGGAATTCTACGACTTGCTGATCAAAGGGATCCCCGAAGATCTTGCCGTGCACGATTACTGCCTAGGAACGCATTGGTCGTACGTGGAAGCCGACTGCGGCATGGGCGTGAGCTTCACCTGCAAAGGCGGAGCGAAGCGCCAGGCCAAAAACGATTTACGCAGATGCTCGCTTCGCGCAATGGCCCAGCTTGCGAAGTCATGGTGCTTCGAGGAAGCCACGCTTGGGGTGGCGGCGCTCAACGCCTACTACGCGCAAAAGCACCTGCTCGATCCGTTGGGGGCCGTCTACGACGAACCCGTCGAACGTCCGGACGGAACAGTTCGAAGCAAAGACGCATTCGAGCTGTATCGACCGCGCATCGCGGCGCAAGGCAACGCCAACGTCGTGGTGGTCGGGCATTTCCCTCACGTCGACCGCATTGCGGAATACGCCAATCTGACGGTGCTCGAAAGAAATTGCTCGCAGCCGCTCGACACGCCCGATCCTGCCTGCGAGTACGTTGTTCCCATGGCTGATTACGCGTTCGTAACGGGCGTGACCATCATCAACAAGACCGCTCCCCGCTTACTGGACCTAGCAAAGAACGCGACTACCGTCATGGTGGGACCGAGCGTGGTCATGTCTTCGCAACTGTTCGACCGCGGCGTCGATATGCTGGCCGGCAGCGTCGTGGCCGATCCCGAGAAAGCCCGCTTCGCCGTGAAAAGCGGAGCCGGACAGTTTTTCGGCGAAGCGCTCCAAATGACGTCGATCACGCGGAAGCGCGCGTAACAAGATCCCGTCTGGATCCCCCCCCCCACGCAGGCTGGCGGGCCTGGGCGTACGGCCCGGGCCCGCCAGCTTTCCGGTGCCGACCCCCCAAGCTGCCTCAGAAAAGCCTCGTGCCAACTTTTACGGTCATTTATATTTGTTTGATTATATTCTCATTCTAGTATATATTTAAGAAACAGTATTATTCTTCATTGGGGGACTATGAAGACACGAGAGCTCAACGACCCACCCGACACATCGAAGGCAACCGCGCCCGGCAAAGAGGCGAGCAGCAGCCGTGACCTCGATCCCGAGATGCGCGCCGCCCGCTGCGCATCTCGAAGAAACACGCGCCGCGCCAACGCCATCCTGATTGCATTGGGGGTTCTGCTCATAGCAAGCGCGCTCGCTTCGCTCATGCTGGGTCGCTATCCCATCACGCCGGTAGAAGCAGTGGGAATGCTAGCCAACTTAGCCTTTCCCGTGGATCCATTCTGGACCCCGCAGCAGGAAACGCTCTTCTTCCAAGTACGGCTGCCGCGCATAGTGCTTGCCGTCATGGTGGGATGCAGCCTTGCCACAGCGGGCGCAGCCTATCAGGGAACGTTTCAGAACCCGCTCGTATCGCCCGACATACTAGGAGCGTCGCAAGGCGCGGCGTTCGGGGCGGCGTGCGCCATTCTGCTGGGCATGGGAGCGTTCGGCGTTTCCGCCTCCGCCTTTCTGTTCTCCATCGCAGCCGTAATGCTCGTGCTGCTCATTGGCACGCGAGCCCGAGGGAATCACCTGCTCATCGTGGTGCTGGCGGGCGTAATGGTCAGCTCGCTGTTTTCCGCGGGAGTCTCGTTCACCAAGCTGATAGCCGATCCCAACAACCAGCTTGCCGCCATCACGTACTGGCTCATGGGCAGCTTAACCGGCGCCAAGTGGAGCGATATGGCCCTGGCAGCCATCCCCATGGCAGTCGGGCTGGGAGCGCTGTTCGCCCTGCGTTGGCGCATCAACGTGCTGACCATGGGCGACGACGAAGCTTCCACTATGGGCGTGAACGCACGCCGAACACGACTTGTCGTCATACTGGCGGCAACCCTGATCACCGCTTCCAGCGTAGCCGTATCGGGCATGATCGGATGGGTCGGCTTGGTCATCCCCCACCTTTCCCGCATGGTCATCGGCTGCGACTATCGCAAACTGCTGCCGGCGAGCATGCTCATGGGCGCCAGCTTCATGCTGGTAGTAGACGACATCGCCCGACTGGTCGCAACCGCGGAGATACCCATCGGCATTTTGACCGCATTCGTGGGCGCGCCGTTCTTCTTGTATCTCATCACCCGGAAGAAGCAGAAGCTATGAGCATCGACGTCAAAAACCTGAGCTTTTCCTACGGAAGCCACGAGGTGCTGCACAACGTCAGCTTCTCCATTCCCGACAATACGCTGGTGAACGTGCTGGGGCCCAACGGCGTAGGAAAGTCCACGCTGTTTCGTTGCATCCTGTGCCTGAACTCCGCCTGGACGGGCGAGATCACCGTGAATGGAAAGAACCTGCGCGACCTTCCCATTCGCGAACGAGCGCGCGAGGTGGCCTACATCCCGCAGTCGCACTCCTCCACGTACGATTACGATGTGCTCGACGTGGTGCTCATGAGCGCCGGGGGCGACGTCGGGCTGTTCGGAACGCCGAAACGCCAGCATACGGACCGCGCCTGGGAAGCGCTTGAGCGCGTGGGCGTAGCCCATTTGGGACACCGCCCCTACACGCAGATATCCGGAGGCGAAAAACAGCTGGTCCTTATCGCGCGCGCCATCGCGCAGAATGCGCGCACCATCGTCATGGACGAACCCACCAGCGCGCTGGACTACGGAAACACCGTGCGCGTACTGTCCACCGTGCGTCAACTCGCTCGCGAAGGCATGAGCATCGTGCAATCAACCCATCAGCCTGACCAGGCTTTTCTCTACTCCGACCGCACCCTCGTCATCAACGAGGGCCGCGTGCACGCCTTCGGCGACCCCAAAGAGGTCATCACGAAGGAGCTGGTAAGCGCCATCTACCACGTGGACGTGGAGGTCAACTCCCTATACGGCGACAAGGTGCGCGTCTGCGTGCCGGTACGCGAGATAGAACGGTAGGCTCAAGAAGCAACGGAAAGGAAGGCTCCCATGGGAGGGACTACGAAAACGAGGAAAGCGCCTTGGACCGCGCGCTTGCTGATCGCATGCGTGCTATGCCTTGGCTTGGCGTTCGTCGCAAGCGGGTGCGCCCAGCAAGCGCCGAGCGCGGACGAAGGCGCGAAGCAGGATCAGCCCGCGCAAAGCGAGACCCGCACGTTCACCGATTCAGCGGGACGCACGGTCGAGGTGCCGGCGCACATCGACCGCATTGCGCCGGCCGGCCACACCGCCACCCAGGTGCTGCTCACGATGGCTCCCGACAAACTGGTGTCGATCTCGACCGAGCTTACCGCGGATCAGGCGAAGTATCTGGGGGCGGACTACGCGAATCTGCCCGTAACGGGAGCGGCGTTCGGCGCCAAGGGCGACCTCAACAAGGAAGCGGTAGCGGCCTCGGGCGCCCAGATCCTCATCGACACCGGCGAGATCAAAGACGGGATGAAAGAGGATCTGGACACGCTGCAGCAGCAGCTGGGCATCCCCGTGGTGGTCATCGAAACCAAGATGAGCGACTACGGAAAAGCCTATGAAACGCTCGGCGACCTTTTGGGTATGCAGGATCGCGGCAAGAAGCTGTCCGACTATTGCAAGGCGGCTTACGACGAAACCGTGTCCGTCATGAGCACCATTCCCGAGTCAGACCGCGTCAACGTCGCTTATCTTCTAGGCGACAAGGGAACGAACACCATCGCAAAGAACTCCTATCAAGGCCAGGTGGTCGACCTGGTTGCCAACAACGTAGCCGATTTGGGCAAAGTGTCCGGCAGCGGTGCGGGCGTCGAGATCAGCATGGAGCAGCTGGCTCTTTGGGACCCGCAGGTCATCCTGTTCGCAGGAGGAAGCATCTACGACTCCGTAGGCTCCGACGCCGCGTTCGCAGAACTGACCGCCGTCAAGAACGGCATGTACTACGAAGTGCCCGGATCCCCGTGGAACTGGTTGAACAACCCGCCCACGGTCAACCAGGTGCTGGGCATGCAATGGCTGCCCCGCCTGCTCTATCCTGACAAGTACGACAATGATCTGTACGAAACAGTGTCGGGCTACTTCAAGACGTTTTACGGCTACGATTTGAGCAAGGCCGAGTTCGACCAGATCGCAGCGCACGCGCAGCCTAAGGCATAGCAGCCGCGCTCGTATAGAAGAACCGCAGGAGAGCCCGGTACGCCGGGCTCTCCTGACGCACAAGGGAAACCGGACAAGGAGAGGCGCATGGGAGAAAAGATACTCGATGGATTCCCCTCGAAGGAAGAGGCTCTGGACGATTTCTTCGCCGCATGGGAGCCGGTGCGGCGCACCGAATACGTAACGCTCGACCATGCGGTAGGCCGCGTGCTGGCGCGCGACCTGACGTCCGCGAACACCCTGCCGGTGGTGCGCGCGTCCTCGTTCGACGGCATCGCGGTGAAGGCCAGCGCGTTCGCGAACGGACTGCCCGACACGAGCAGCTGGAAACTCGGCGTCGATTACACGCGCGCTGATACCGGCGACGACTTCCCCGACGAGTTCGACGCCGTGGTGATGATCGAGAAAGCGGCCATCCGGGAAGACGGCTCGGTGGCGCTTGACAAGGACGTGTCCGTCACGCCCGGCTCGGGCGTACGACCTGCAGGGTCGACGCTGCGCGCAGGAGATCCGCTCATGAATGCAGGGACCATCGTCCGCCCCACCGACTTGGCCGCGCTTGCCATGGGAGGCGTTGCCATGGTGCCCGTGCGCGCCAAGCCGCGCGTCGCCTTCATTCCCACGGGCAGCGAGCTCGTGCCCGCCGGCATCAAGCCGCACCGCGGGCAGAACGTCGACGCGAACAGCCTCATGTGCAAGCACCTGCTGATCGAGTACGGAGCGGAACCCATGCTGTTTCCCCTCGTGCACGACGATCCCGCCGACCTTGAGCGGGCGTTCGAGGAAGCGCTCTCGACCGCCGACCTGGTGGTGATCAACGGCGGTTCCGCGCTTGGCGAGGAAGATTTCAACGCCCGCCTGATCAAGCGGCGGGGACGCGTGGTGCATCACTATATCGCTGCCGTTCCGGGACGCCCGCTCATGATGGCCGTCGTGGACGAAAAGCCGGTCATCAACCTGCCCGGGCCGACTATGGCGGCCTACTTCGGATCCGAATGGTGCCTGCAAGCCGTGATCGCGCGCATGCTGGACATCCCCCTGCATCGTCGCCCCACGGTGCAAGCGCGTGCCGTTGCGGCAAAGTCGAGCATCCCCAAGATGGCAAACATCGCGCGTGTACAGGTAGAACGCGACGACGAGGGCTACACGGCCCGCTTCCTCAACTTCAAAGCCGGCGAGCTGGCCGCTTGCATGACGTCGAACGCGCAACGCGTATCCCCTATCGGCGAAGCAGGCTGGAAGGAAGGAGACCTCCTGGAAGTGGAACTTCTTCGGGGCGAGGAGTTCATCGAGGCACGCCGAGCCAATCGATGAAGCAGCACGGCCTGCACGCAAGCCGCATGTAGGCCGTACGGAACACTCCTACATGCACAAGGGCCGCATCGTTTCCGATGCGGCCCTTGCCGTGCGCGTTTCGCGTTATGCGTTCGACACGCTATTCAGCGGCCGGCGCCTCCTCGACGAGAGCGTCGACGGCGGCAGCTTCCTCAGCGGCAGCCTCAGCCGGAGCAGCCTCAGCGGCGGCAGCCTCGGCCTCGGCGGCCTTCTTGGCCTCGGCCTCGGACTTCTTCGCAAACTCCTCGGCACGCTTGGCCTTCTCGGCAGCCTTCGCCTCGCGCTCGGCCTTCTTCTTGGCCTCGGCCTCGGCGACGGCGGCGGCACGCGCAGCCTTCCTGGCTGCCTCGCGCTCGGCAACGCTGTCCTTGGCGGCAGCGCCGAACTTGTCAGCGAAGCGCTGGACGCGTCCACCGGTGTCGACGAAGCGCTGCTGGCCGGTGTAGAACGGATGGCAGACGTTGCAGATGTCGACCTTCAGCTCAGACTTCGTGGAGCGCGTCGTGAACGTGTTGCCGCAGCTGCACTTGACGGTGCATTCCACGTACTCCGGATGAATTCCCTGTTTCATGGTTCTGGTTCTCCTTTACTGACCTTGGTTTCCGACCAAGGTGAAGACAAGCCTTTGCACTATAGCACACCAGCAGTCCGAATACCACTTCTTTGCGGAATAACTTCACGATACGGCGGCGGCCCTCCGAAAGCTCCGAAAGCCGAAAGCGACCAGCGCCGGACCTTACAGGTACGCCTCGTTCGCATGCAATCCGTATGCAGCCGCAATGCCGCGCAGGCCCTCGTCGGGGATCGAATTCAGGAACTGGTCGCTACCGCCGTTCATCGCGCGCGCCTGTGCGTACACCCCGGCAGCCTTCTCCATGGTTTGCACCACGCCGAACGCCGCATCGAAGCCGGGCGCCGCGCAGAACAGCCCGTGGTGCGCCCATACGCATACGCCATGCTCGCGCATCGCCGCAGCCGTGGCGTCCGCAATGGCGGGACCGCCCGGAACCATCCACGGTACCACGCCGACGCCGGCCGGGAACGCCACCATGCTCTCGAGCATGGCCTTCCACAACGTGCGCGTGAACGTGCGCGCATCAAGCGGCAACACGTTCGTCAAGGCTATGACCTGGGTCGGATGGGCATGGTAGAGCACGCGATCCACCCCCGAGGAAACCTCCTTGCGCACTGCGTGAACGGCACAATGGCTGGCGAGCTCGCTGGTGGGGCGGCCGCCGTCCTTGAACCCCCATACGATGCGCCACGCGTCGCCTGCGGGAGCGATCTCCACGATACCGGCGTTGCCGTCTGCGTCGAGCGCGACGTTGCGCATGATGCGGCCCGCTCCCGTAACCATGAAGAACTCGCCGCTCAAATTCTCCGCGCGAAGACCGAGCGGCACCCATGAGCTGGGGTTGTCGTAGAAAAACGACCGACATGAAGCCACTTCCTCAGGTTTCATGCGATACGACAGGTTGCCGCCGTTGCTCTCGTGCCACCCCTGCGCCCACCCGTCGGCGCACAGGCGCACGAACGATTTCGCGAACTGCTGCTGCTCCACGGCGACACCGGAAACGGCGCCCTTCGCAGCCGAGACGCCCCGATCGAGCATCTCTTGAGCTTCGTCGAAAAAACCCATAGCCTCTCCTATCGTTCATGCGTTGGCGACAGCGCGCCAACGCCTGGCTGCTCTTCGTCAGTGCGAATTCGCACGACGTACATCACGTTGGTGGCGGCTACCGTTTCGACTCCCCGCGCGTCCGTACCCGCCGCCGGGCTGGTCAAAGGATCGCCTGCCGTGAACACGGCCAGCTGCCCCGGGTTCACCAAACCGCGCTGCAGCACAGTGGCATGCGCATGGTCGATAACGCAGCGCATATCGCCTTGCACGTCGCCGATCATAGGAACGACGCCCCAGTTCAACTGCTGCTGACGCATGACGCGCGGAAACGGCGTAACCGCGTAGATGGGCACGCGCGGACGCAAGTTCGACACCAGGCGCGCCGTACGCCCCGACATGGTGGGAGCAACGATGCACGAAGCGCCCACGTTCTCGGCCGTCTGCACGGCCGCCATGCCCACTGCCAACGCGACGCGCGCATGGACGCGCCGCCGATCGGGCGCGCGCTCTTCGAACAGGTACGGTTCACTGGCTTCAGCGATGCGCGCCATCATGCGCACCGCAGCTACCGGATAGCTTCCCGACGCCGTTTCGCCCGACAGCATGACCGCGTCGGTACCGTCGTAGATGGCGTTCGCGACATCCCCCACCTCGGCACGCGTAGGCCGAGGATTGCGGATCATGGAATCCAACATCTGCGTAGCCGTGATAGCCGGTTTCGATGCGCGGTTGCACGCGCGGATGATTTCCTTCTGAATATGCGGCACGCGGTACGCGGGAACCTCCACGCCCAAGTCTCCGCGTGCAATCATGATGCCGTCAGCAGCCTCGAGTATTTCCTCGATGTTCTCCACGGCCTCCGAACACTCGATCTTCGCGATCAGCATGATGCCCGCCCCGCCGTGCTGGTCCAGGAAATCGCGGATCTCGCAAACCCCGCGCGCGTCCCTTACGAAAGAGGCCGCAACGAAATCGACTTCCTGGCGAACGCCGAACAGCAAATCATCGCGATCTTGATCGGTCATGACCGGGAGCGGAACCGAAGTGCCCGGAAGGTTCACGGACTTGCGCTCTCCCAACATGCCTGCGTTAAGAACCGTGCACAGAATGTCGGAGCCCTCCGTTGCATCCACGCGCAACTCGATAAGCCCGTCGTCGATCAGCACGGAAGTACCCGGCGCAACCACGTCCGCCAAACCCGGACACGTATGCGAAACCCGCTGCGCCGTACCCTCCATCTGGGCTTCAGTCAGTACGATCCGGTTTCCCGAGGCAAGCTGCACCGGCACGCCGCCCGCCAAGCGGCCCGTGCGAATCTCGGGTCCTCGCGTGTCCAGCAGCACCGCGCACGGGGAATCAACCTCGTTGCATACCGCGCGCAAGCGCTCCATGCGCGCAGCGTGCTCGATATGCGAGCCATGCGAGAAATTGAAGCGCGCCACGTCCATGCCCGCCGCAATGAGGTCGCGCAGCGCGGCTTCGTCGTCAACCGCCGGTCCCAACGTGCACACGATTTTCGTTCGCCTAGCCATAGCCTCCCCGTCGTACGTCGTTTTCCTTCATGATAGCGCAAAGCGCCCGCTCCGCTTGCACGGAACGGGCGCTCTCGAAACGATCGCAAAACGTCTTTACACCTCGGCGACCCACAGGCCGTGCAGGTTGCAGTACTCGTACACCTTGAGAGCTTCGTCGCCCTCAGCCACGACGAAATCGGCAACGGGAGCATCCTCGGGGGTGAGCTCGCGCATCTGGTAACCGTTCTTCGTAACCAGGCAGATGAAGGTGATGTAGTGCTCCGGCGTCATGGGATGCAGCGTGCTGCCCACCTCGACGTGGACGCTCGCGCCATCGACGCTCACGACGGGAACGTGCTTCTCGAGCGCGGCGTCGGTGGTGTTGGCGGTGAGCTCGGTCATCTTCTCGCCACAGCAAACCAGCGGAACGCCAGCATCGAACGGCTTCACGGCGATGTTGCCGCAGTGCATGCACTTGTAAAACTTGAGATCCATATTCGGGCCCCCTTTAGCTTCGCGTACAGGTCTACCTGCTTCTTTTAATGATAGCGCAGGGCCGATGCGCAGTGAACGCACCGCGATGCTTGCAGCCGAACCGTAACGTCGCCGAAACGCCTCGCTTGCCAAGCACCGTGCCCCTTGCCTCTTTAAATGTTACTCACTTTGTTGCATTTCAGGAAGACCCTGCTGGGGCTTTTTCACGACAATCGCATAAACCAACACGCCCACACCTACCAGGATCAACGGAACGCTCAAAAGCTGCCCCATGGTAAGCCACCCGCCCCACAAGTAGCCTAGTTGCACGTCCGGCTCGCGCACGAACTCAACCAGAAAGCGGAAGCATCCGTACATGATCAGGAACAAGCCCAGAAAAGTACCGCGCGGACGAGCCGGACGCATTCGCGAGAGCAGGTAGAGCACCGCGAAAATGACGATCCCCTCCAAAAACGCCTCGTACAGCTGAGAGGGATGGCGCGGCATCGCTCCAGCGGCCCCGCCGAACACCACGCCCCACGCGGCATCGGTGGGCGCGCCCCACAGCTCGCCGTTCACGAAGTTCGCGCAGCGACCGAACAGCAAGCCGAGCGGAGCGCCGATGCAGCCCAGATCGGCCAGCGTCAGATACGGGATGTTCGTCAGTTTAGCCGCCACGATACCCGAAAGAAGCGCGCCGATCAGGCCGCCGTGAAAGCTCATGCCGCCACGGTTGAACGCAAGGATCTCGACAGGATGAGCCAGGTAGTAGCCATCGCCGTAAAACAAGACGTAGCCCAAGCGCCCTCCAAGGATCACGCCAACGATTACGCAGAACATGATGGTAAGCAAGGAATCCACGTCCACGCGCACGCGCCATCGGCGCGCTACACGCCACACCACAAGCGCCGCGCACACGAATCCGAGCACGTAGGCGATACCGTACCAGCGCACCGCAAACGGCCCGATAGCGAACGCAACCGGGTCAAGGCTTTGGTAGATGTTGTTGAGCATGAAGTTCCTTTCGCAAAAAACCGAGGCGGGACGATTGCCTTCGGAAGCGAGGCGCAGAGCCTACTCCTGGCCCATACCAGCCCCCACCTCGATGGCGGCGAAGCGAACCTCGTCGCGCAGCTGAGACGGAATGGGGTGCACAATGGAAACCGAGGTGTCGCAGTGCGGGCAGCGCAGCGTGAACAAGGCCAGGTCCGTTCGCAGAACCATCATGGCATCGTAGCGACATACGTCCAGATCGTTCGCGCCGCATGCAGGGCAGATTGCGCTTCGATTCATCGGTTCACGCTCCTTCGCTCGTTCGCCCGCCTTCTTTTGTCCTCATTGTAGCAGAAGCCCGCCGACGCGAACGCCGAACGGCGCCCACGCCGGACGGGCTTCACATCAGCAAGAGGCGCGTTCCTCGCCCACCACGCGGTCAAGGAAGAACGCATGCACGCGCGCATCGTCGGTCAACTCGGGATGAAACGCCACGGCGAGCGCGCGCCCTTCGCGCACGGCGAGCGGCTCGCCGTCATCGGCGGCACTGAGGACCTCCACGTTCGGCCCCCAATCGGCGAACCTCGGCGCGCGGATGAACACTCCCTTCACGGGGCCGCCCTCGATCCCGACCCACGGCACCGCCGTCTCGAACGAGTCGATCTGCCGGCCGTAGGCGTTGCGCCGGATCCGCACGTCCATAAGAGCGAGCGGCTCCTGATCGGGCCGCGCGCCTTCGATGTCGCGCGCCATCAGGATAGCGCCGGCGCATGTGCCGAACACGGCCATCCCCCGCGCGAACGCATCGCGCAGAGGCTGGTACATGCCGTGGATGGCCAAGAGCTTCGCGATGGCCGTCGACTCGCCGCCCGGCAGCACCAAGCCGTCCAAGCCGTCGAGCTCGTGCGGCCAGCGCACGAGGCGCGTAGCCGCTCCCAGCCCGTCGAGCATAGCTCGATGTTCGCGGAACGCGCCCTGAAGCGCTAGGACGCCGATAGTTTTATTCATAGGTTGCATGACCAAGCCTCATAGGTTCACGCAGCTCGTCTTTACCAGCCGCGCTGCGCCATCAGTTCGTTGTCGGGGATGTCGGAGATCTCGATGCCCACCATAGCCTCGCCCAGGTTGCGCGAAACGCGCGCGATAGTGTCGGGATCGTCGTAGTTCGTCGTGGCCTCCACGATGGCGCGAGCGCGCTTGGCCGGGTCGCCCGACTTGAAAATGCCGCTGCCCACGAATACGCCGTCGCAGCCCAACTGCATCATGAGCGCCGCGTCAGCAGGCGTGGCAATGCCGCCGGCCGAGAAGTTCACCACGGGCAGACACCCGTGCTCGGCCACCCACTTCACCAGTTCGTAGGGAGCTTGCAGCTCCTTTGCAGCCGTAAACAACTGCTCGTCGCGCAAACCTTTGATACGGGCGATGTCGGTAGTCACGGTACGCATGTGACGCACGGCCTCCACCACGTTGCCCGTGCCCGGCTCGCCTTTCGTGCGAATCATGGCCGCACCTTCGGCGATACGGCGCAAAGCCTCGCCCAGGTTGCGCGCGCCGCACACGAACGGCACGTCGAAATCCCACTTGTTCACATGGTACTCGTCGTCGGCCGGCGTGAGCACCTCGCTCTCATCGATAAAGTCCACGCCCAGGCTCTGCAGCACCTGCGCCTCCACGAAATGCCCGATGCGGCACTTCGCCATAACGGGGATGGACACGGCCTCCACGATGCCCTCGATCATGGTGGGATCGCTCATACGCGCCACGCCGCCGTGCGCGCGGATGTCGGCGGGGACGCGCTCGAGGGCCATAACGGCCACGGCGCCCGCATCCTCGGCGATCTTCGCCTGCTCGGGATTGACGACGTCCATGATGACGCCGCCCTTCATCATCTCGGCAAAGCCGGTCTTCACTTTGAGCGTGCCATGCGCCTGTTCGGTCATCGAGCCGTCCTTTCATCGCGATCGTTCGAATAGCTGTCCGCAACGCGCCGACAGCATGCAGAGCGCGGCCGCACGAATGGCCGTGCGGCCGCGCTCGAATCCAAGCATGTACGATACCCGTTCCTGCGCCTCGATGCGAACACGTTAACGCAACCGTAACGCGCGAAGCCAAGAACAGGCCTAGAGCAGAAACCGGTTCGGGTTGCCTTGCCGGGCCACGCAGCCTTCTTTGCGATCGGCCATGTTCGGCCCATGCGTTAAAAAGTGCGTACAGAAGCGGCATATCTCCTTGATGGCCGCATCGTAGTCGCGCTCCGGGTTCAACAGTACGTTGAAATCCTGGCACACTTCATGCGTAGACCGCACGCAAGCTGCAAAGCGGCAGTCGGCAGGACAAGGCTCTCCGGGTATGTTGTGCGGACAACGCGACATCATCTCCTCGTCGCATCCGCGCAGTTCCCAGCAGTTCGCCATATCCGCCTTCCCTTCAATCCCGAACGCTCACGGCTATTCAGCCGCGGGCACGACCTTCGTCACGCCGGGGACGCGCTCTTTCAGGATGCGCTCCACGCCGTTGGCGAGCGTCATCTGAGACATCGGGCAGCCCTTGCACGCGCCCTGCAGCTCAACCGTGACCACGCCGTCCTCGGCAACGTCGATGAGCTTCACGTCGCCGCCATCAGCCTGCAGGCTGGGGCGAATGAGCTCGAGCACAGCCGCTACGTCGTTCTTATCCACCATAGGAATCGCTCCTTCGTCTGAATGGGTGTTATCAGGTGCCGATTCTACCACAGAGCCTTGGCGCGCACGGCCGAAGCCGGGAAATGCGAAGGAAACATCGACGAGGCGCATGACGCTACGAAGAAGGCTTCCAATCCTTCCCCAGAACCAGCAGCACGTCCGTGTCGAACGTATAGAACCCCGCATCGGCAACCGTACGGCCAAGGCCCAGAGCGGAGACCACGGTTTGCGCGGCCGGCTCGAACGCGTTGTCCTTGTAGATGACCAACGTTTCGGCGTAAGCAGCAGTATCGGTATTGCCGGTTTCCTCGACCTTGAACCCCATGCCTGCAAGCGTTTGGGATATCTGGGCCGCCGCGCCGGTAATGCCTCCGCCGTTGCGGACGGTCAGGGTGAAGCTGGCCGGATCGACCGCAGCGATCTTCTTCTCGATCACCGGGTCTTTCCCCTGCTTCACCAATTCCATCATAGACGACCATGCATCGGTTGAGGCCACGTAATAAGAGACGTTATCGCGTGTCGTCTCATAACCGGGAACGAGAGCACCCTTCACCGCAGACGCGTCCATGCCCCGCAGCGCATCGGCCAAGCCCAGCGCATCTTTCGCGCCCATGTCGGTGCCGAAAGAACCCCCCACCTTATCCAATGTGGACAAGAAGGAAAACGACCCCTCGTCAAGCAGGCGGAGGGACAGCGCCGCAAGCAGCTCGCGCTGATTGGCCGCCTGCACCTGAAAGCCTCCCGAAAAGTTCGACGCGCGTAAAAACGTGAGGGCGGCCTTGCCGTCGAGCGTCTGCTCCCCCGGAGATAGGTAGACGTCGCCCGCCGTTGGGTCGTCCACCTCTTCGGCCACGTTCACCTGTACGCCGCCAAGCCCATCGATCAGGTTCGCCACGCCATCGGCATCAATTTTGACCAAATGAGACACGTTCACCCCGGCGAAGTTCGACACAGCTTTGATCAGGGACGCATCTCCTTCCTGCACAGCGGCGTCTCGAAGCTGATGAGGCTTTCCGTCTTTAAGCTGGACCTGCAAGGCAGCAGGAACGGACACGACGACCGCCGACCGCGCGGCTCGATCCACCCGCACCAGGGCAAGAGCATCAGGCCCGGCTTGAGCGTTCGCGGCCCCCGCCGAATCCAAATCTGCAGCGACCAGCGCGTAGAAGGCGTCGGCAGCCTCTTTCGGAGCAACAAGCGCCGACGAGGCGTCCGAGTTCTTGAGACCTATCTTGGAATCGAGCGAACCGAAGAACGCGAACGTCCCTACGCCCGCCGCAACGATCGCCACCAAAACGACGCATGCGACCACTGCGACGAGTCGCCGCATGCGCGCGCGGCGTTGGATGCCATGGGAGAACTCGCGCCTGCTCACGCGACGAGAGAACTGGGAGGCGCTCTCCCCGGACGACGTGTTCGGCAAAATGGTTTCCACGTAGCCGCGCGCCGCGCGCTTCTGCTTGCGCGCGCTCGAAAACCCGACGGAATCGGCGTTCATGCGCCCGCGCGAACGCCGCGGCACGTGCGTGCCCAGCGTAGCGGTGCGCAAACGGCGCGAGGTGATTTTGGACTGCGTTGCCGAAAAGCCCTTACGGCGCTTGACCATGTGCGGCCTCCGCTAACCGCAGATGTCCGGCATGCCGTCGACAGGCGCGCGGCGAACGCACGCCCCCAGATCGCACAGCTTGCCAACGTAATCTTCGTAGCCACGGTCGATATGACCGATGTTGTGCACCCGCGTCTGCCCCTCGGCAGACACTCCCGCAAGAACAAGCGCCGCGCCCGCGCGCAGGTCGGTGGAGGACACGTCGGCGCCCTGTAGGCCCGCAACGCCCCTGACCAGCGCATGATGATCTTCGATAGTGATATCGGCTCCCATGCGGATAAGCTCGCTTGCAAACATGAAGCGGTTCTCGAACACATTCTCGGTGATGACCGACACGCCCTCCGCGCGCGCGGCTAGCAACATGAACTGCGCCTGCAGATCGGTCGGGAAGCCCGGATGCGGCAGGGTTTGAATATCGATGGGGATAAGGGGGCGCGTACGACTGACGGTGACCCAGTCGGCTCCGGTCTGCACCTCGCAGCCCATAGCGGCAAGCTTCATGAGGGCAACGCGCAGATACGACGGATCGATGCCGCGCACCGTAACGGGGCCCCCCGTGAGAGCGCCGCCCACCAAGAAGGTGCCCGCCTCGATGCGATCGCCTACCGTCGTATGGTCGCAAGGATGCAGCGAGGAAAGCGGAACGCCCTCTACCTCGATTATCGAAGAACCGGCCCCGGCCACCTTCGCCCCCATGGACACCAGCATGTTCGCCAAGTCCACGATTTCAGGCTCGCGCGCGGCGTTCTCGAGCACCGTCGTGCCTTTTGCCGTAACTGCCGCCATAAGCAGGTTCTCGGTTGCCCCGACGCTGGGGAAATCCAGAACGACGTCTGCCCCGACCAGGCCGTTCGGCGTGCGCGCTTCCAGAAATCCGTGATCGATGGTGAATTCCACGCCCAGCGCCTCAAGTCCCACGAGGTGCATGTCGATTTTGCGCGCGCCGATCTGGCACCCGCCGGGCATGGCCACGCGGGCCCTCCCGAACCGACCGACCAGCGGGCCCAGAACCGAAATGCTCGCGCGCATCTTGGATACCAAGTCGTACGGCGTTTCGAACTGCTCGACATCGGTCGTGTCCACTACCAGCGTATGGCCGTCGCGCTCCACGGTTGCGCCCAGGCGGCGCAGCACCTCCGACATGATGCTGATATCGGAGATGAGGGGCACGTTGCGCACGAGCGTTTCGCCCTGGCCGAGCAAGGCAGCGGCAATGAGCTTGAGCGCGGAATTCTTGGCGCCCGACACAGCCACTTCGCCCGCGAGCACGCCGTTGCCTTCGACAATGATGATCTCTTCTGCCATGGGTGTTCCTTAACGCCGGGATGCACGACCCGGCTTGACTCGTCTATGGATGCGCGCCGGAGACGACGCGTTCGGTTCGCAATGCGTCCATTATAGAAAGTGAAGACCCGCATTATGCATGCCTTCACAACGAAAGCAGAACGGCATGGGGGGGAATACTAATCGGAACATTGATCGCGGGCTGAATCGTGCGTCGTCCTTTCCCGGCAAGCCAGAGCGACGGCATCGAAACACAAGTAGCATCCGGATGCATTGTCGATCCAAAAACACGTTTTTGGACGAAAAAACGTGTTTTTGGATCGACAACGGCGGCGGCTGAGACGGCTTGATGCCCCCATCGGATCTCACGGCCAGAGCACGCCTTTCCCGACGCACAAAAAAGACCCGAAGCCGAAGCTTCGGGTCCAAGCATTGCCAATAGCGGAAAAGGGAGCCTACGCCTCTTCGCCCAGGACGAAGCGCTTGAAGTCGACGACCTTGATCTCGCCGCCCAGGTTCTTCGCAACCTCGGCCGTGTATTCGGACACGGTCTGATCCGGGTTCTTGACGAACGCCTGCTCAGTGAGCGTGCTCTCCTTGAAGAACTTCTCCAGACGGCCGACGGCCATCTTTTCCTGGATGGCCTCGGGCTTGCCGGACTCGGCAGCCTGAGCCATGTAGATGGCCTTCTCATGCTCGACGATAGCCGGATCGACGGAGTCGCGGTTAGCGGCAACCGGAGACGCGGCGGCAACCTGCATGGCAACGTCGCGGCCGTATGCCTTGAACTCAGCGGACGCAGGGTCGATGCCCTCGACGTCGAACTGCACGAGCACGCCGATCTTGCCGCCGCCATGAATGTAGGACGACACGGCGCCGCCCTGCTCCACCGCGAAGCGAGAAAGCTGGATGTTCTCGCCCAGCGTATGGATAGCGTCGGTCACCACGGCCTCGACCGTCTCGCCCTCGGCGTCGGCGGCCTTGAGGGCGTCCATGTCGGCGGGGTTGGCGGCCAGCGCGGCCTTGGCGATCTTCTCGGCGTACGCCTTGAACTTGTCGTTCATGCCCACGAAGTCGGTCTCGCAGTTCAGCTCGACGACGGCGCCAGCCTTGCCGTCCTCGGACACGAGCGCCATGACGGTGCCCTCGTTGGTGGCACGGCCGGCCTTCTTGGCAACAGCGGCCAGGCCGCGGGTGCGCAGGACGTCGACGGCGGCGTCCAGATTGCCGTCGGCCTCGACGAGCGCCTTCTTGCACTCCATCATGCCGGCACCGGTCATCTCGCGGAGTTCCTTGACCATGGAAGCGGTAACAGCAGCCACGTTGTTCCTTTCTCTATGCGCCGCGCACGAGCGCGGCCCTGGTCTGTCAAACGCCGCCGGTTTCTAAACCGGCGGCGCGTTCGTTCATCGGTAAATCAAAAGCTATTCGGCAGCAGGAGCGGCGGCCTCGGCCGGAGCCTCAACCTCGGCCGGAGCGGCCTCGGCCTCAGCAGGAGCGGCCATATCGGCCACCGTCACCGGCGCGCCCACGCCGGCGATGACGGCATCGGCGATGAAGTCGGCCAACAGGCGAACGGAGCGGATAGCGTCGTCGTTCGCGGGAATGCCGAAATCGACGTCGTCCGGATCGCAGTTCGTGTCGAGCGTGCCCACCACGGGGATGTCGAGGCGACGGGACTCATGGATGGCGATGGCCTCGCGGTTCGTGTCGATCACGAACACGGCGTCGGGCACGCGCTTCATGTTGCGGATACCGTTGAGGTTGGTCTGCAGCTTGGAAAGCTCCTTGCGCAGCAGGATCTGCTCCTTCTTGGGCAGCATCGCCATGCGGCCGTCGGCCTCCATGGCCTCCAGCTCCTCCATGCGGGTCACGCGGGAGCGGATGGTGACGAAGTTGGTCAGCATGCCGCCGAGCCAGCGAGCGTTCACGTAGGGCATGCCGCACTTGTTGGCAGCATCGGCAACTGCTTCCTGAGCCTGCTTCTTCGTACCCACGAACAGCACGGTGCCGCCCTTGCGAGCGATCTCGGACACGAACGTGTACGCCTGGTCCAGGCCCACGAGCGTCTGCTTGAGGTCGAGGATGTAGATGTCCCCACGGCTGCCGAAGATGTACGGCTTCATCTTGGGGTTCCAGCGACGGGTCTGATGCCCGAAGTGTGCGCCTGCGTCGAGCAGCGACTTAATGCCGACTTTCGTCATGACTTTCTCCATTCGTTAGTCCTCTGCCTGCGGTCATCCCCGAATCCGCAGCCTTTTTCGGTTGGCCACTGGCGGATCAGGTCGCACAAGCATGTGTAATTAGAAACCGTTGAATCTTACCACAGAGAAAATGAAATGCAAGCACTTCTCGAAGATCGCATACATGAACGTCCTTTCGCGAGAAGCAGTTGAAGCTTGCGAAGCTTGAGGCAGTCGAGCCGACCGGCCGGACCCCGACTCGAAACCAACCGCACGCACGCGATCACGAACGGTACGCGCCTGCGCTGCGCAAGCTGAGCGCCACCGTGGACGCGTTGTGCAAAAGCGACGACGCCTGCGGGGTCAGAACCCCGCCGATGCCCGCTGCGAGCAAGACCGAGTTGACCAGCATGACCTCCCTGAAGGACGCGTCTAGGCGCTGCATCAAGCCCTTGCTCAAGCGACGCAGCTCCACGATAGCCCCCAAATCTCCTCCCGCAAGCGTGATGTCGGCGACCTCCTTGGCCACAGCGGTCCCCTGCCCCATAGCAATTCCCACGTCAGCTGCGGAAAGCGCAGGCGCGTCGTTCACGCCGTCGCCCACCATGACCACGCGCCGTCCCTCGGCCTTGAGCCGTTCGACGAACGCATGCTTGTCCTCGGGCAGCAGGTTGGCCCGGTACTCGGTCACGCCCGCTTCCTGCGCGATGCGCGCCGCCGTGCGATCCCCGTCACCCGTCAGCATCACCACGCGGCGAAATCCCAGCGCCTTCAGATTGGCTACCGCCTGCGCCACGCCTTCCTTGAGCGGGTCGTAGACGCCGACGACGCCCACCAACTCGTCGTCGACCGCCAGGTACAGCGGCGTGAGCCCTTCGGTTTCGGCGGCGATCCTCGCGCGCTGGTCCTCCGACACGGCAACGCCTTCGTCGCCCATCACGAAGTGCTCCGACCCGATGACCACGCGCTTGCCGCCCAGCGACGAGGCTATTCCGTGCGCCACGATGTACTCCACCTCGGCATGGCGCTCGCGGTGCTTGAGGTTCTTCTGCGCCGCCGCGCGCACCACGGCGCGCGCCACGGGATGCGGAAAGTGCTCCTCCAGGCATGCCGACAACCGCAGCACCTCGCGCCGGTTCCAGCCGTCAAGAGCCAAAACGCACGCCACCTCCGGCGTAGCCTCGGTCAAGGTTCCGGTTTTATCGAACACGATCACATCGGCAGCGGCCATGGCTTCGAAGTGCTTCGAGCCCTTGACGGCAAAACCTGCTTTCGCGCTATGGCTCATGGCCGAAAGCACGGCGATCGAGCTGGTCAGCTTGAGCGCGCACGAGTAGTCCACCATGAGCGCAGCCGATGCCTTCGTCAAACTGCCTGTGACCAAGGCAACCCCAGCCGCCAGCAAGAAGTTCCACGCGACGATGCCGTCGGCAAGACGCTCCATCCGAGACTGGGCCTGCGCTTTGTTCGCCCCAGACCGCTCGACCAGAGACACAATGGAGCGCAGCTTCGTTTCGGCTGCCTTCGCGCGAACCTGCACGACAATCTGGCCGTCTTCCACGGCAGTGCCGGCGAACACGTCGTCGCCCTCGGCGCGCTCGACGGCAAGGGGCTCTCCGGTAAGCGAGGCCTGGTTCACCATCGCAACGCCGCGAACCACGCGTCCATCGACGCACACGGGCATGCCCGTGCGCACGACAACCAAATCTCCCGGCTCGAGATCGGACGCGCGCACCTGCACCTCTTGGTCGTCGCAAAGCAGCTGAGCGGTCTCCGGCAGATCGAGCAGCGCGCTGACAAGGGCCCCTTCCGAGCGCGAGCGCGTGTACTCCTCCATCGTTTCGCCCACATCGAGCAAGAACATGGTCTGCCCGGCCGTCCGAGGATCGCGTTTGAGAAACGACGTTCCAATAGCAGCGGCGTCCAGCACCGCAACATCGAGGCGCGAGCGCCCGAGCGAGCGCAGACCCGCTCCAAGGAAACGCCGGTAACGCCACACCGCCGCAACGGCGGCAAGCGGTCGAGGCACGAACCAGCGCCGCAAAACGTACAGACCCGCAAGGCGCGCCAGATCCATGAGAAGCGACTGGGAGCGCGGGGCAAGGTCAAGGCCGAAACCGGATCGAGCTTCACCAATGCATTTCGCGTCGATGGCGGACAGGCGCTCCAAAACCAGGTTCCGCGCTCCTTCGAGCGGGCGGTACGTCAAAGCGATGCTGCCGATGCGCGGATAGACCGATGCTTTCTCCACCGTCGGAATAGCCGCAAGCACCCGATACAGCGCATCGAGGTCGGCGAAGGGAACCGGACCGGCCAGCTTGACGCGCACGCGGCCCGGGATTTCGTTCGCAATGGCGTACTGCATCGCGGCTACTTCTTCGATGCCTGAGCCGAATCCGCCTTGAACTTCGCTGGTTCAACCGCAGACGGCTCGTCGGCAGCAGCGGACGGCTCGCCAGCGAGCGAGGACTGCACGTTTATGTAGGAAGCCTGGGCCACGATGTCGTCGACTTCGGCTTTAGCCTGCTCGACGATGCCCTCGTAGGCGGCCTTCGCTTGCAGGCCCTTCGCAACGCCTTGCACGTAGCACTTCTTAGCCGTTGGACCCGTCAGGGCCTTCGCCCCCACCGCCCCCAGCAACACGCCCGCCCCGATCAGCCAGCCGCTCTTCTTCGGGAAGTCCATGCATGCCCCTTTCCTGCGCTCGCGCGCGTCGTTCGCAACATCCTTCATAGTTGCTTAAAGTTAACTTTTCTAGCATAATGAGAGATCCGATAAAAGTCAATTAAAGCTAACTAATATGAATCGATCGTTGAAAGGAACCTTATGAAAAAGCACACGTTCTGGGCCTGGGCCGCTATAGCCTGCATGGCTATGGCCATGTACACGGGCAGGAAGCGCTCCTAGCAAGGCAACGTCAAGGAGAGCTTGGGGTTTTCCGCGCGCGATGGACGCAGTTCCGCTACCATGAACGCAACAACATCCGCACCCTCCCCTTGCGCAGGCAACGCGAGGGACGGAACCGCAAGGAGCCCAGTATGAATATCAACAACGTCGCGTTCGAGAAGTCCTTCGGCACCTCGTTACAGTTGCCGACGTCCACCTTGCCCGAAATCGCATTTGCCGGCCGGTCCAACGTGGGCAAGTCGTCTTTGCTGAACAAGCTGTTCAATCGCAAAAGTTTGGCGAAGGTGTCGCAAACACCGGGCAAGACGGCCACCATCAACTTCTTCTCGTGCGACGGCGTGCGGTTCGTGGACCTGCCGGGCTACGGTTACGCCAAGGTGGCGAAATCCGAGAAGGGACGCTGGTCGGAACTGATCGAAGGGTACTTCAACCAAGATCGCAACCTGGCGCTCGTGGTATCGCTGGTGGACATCCGCCACCCCGCTTCAAGCCTGGATGAAAACATGATCGAGTTCTTGCAGGAGGCGGAGCTTCCCTTCGCCGTGGTGCTGACGAAAGCCGACAAGCTATCCCGACAGCAGCAAATGAAGCAGAAGGCAGCCCTGAAAAAGCAGCTGAAGCTGCATGCCGACGTGCCTTTGGTGGTGTGCTCTTCCGAAAAGGGAACGGGCATCGACGAGCTGCGCACCGTCATCAAGAACGCCGCTCGCTAGGCTCCTCTCCAGATAAACCGCCAGGCGGGGAGTCCGAAAGGCGCGTCGACGCCTCCCGACTCCCCGCCTGGCCAACAATGAACGGTCGATTACCAGGGTCGCACGATGATCATGCCGGGCTGCACGGGACCCTGCACCACGCCCACGCCGTACGTGGCCGCGTGGATCATCTGGCCACCGCCGATGTAGATGCCGCAATGCCCGGCGTTCACAGCCACGTCGCCCGGCTGAGGATCGCTCACCTGGGGCCAATTCATGAACGTGAGCGTGCTTCCCATGCGGCTATAACTGCCGCTCAGGCAAAACGACACGAAGCCCGAGCAGTCGTACGACGACGGGCCCGCGCCGTAACTGGGATCGGTGTAGCCGTACGGCTTGCCAAGCTGGCTGTACGCGCGACCCACCACCGAGCCCGCGATAGGCTCGTTGTAATCGGGAGCCGGCGGATTGACGTTGCCGCCGCCGGAAGATTCGCCGCCGTTGTTGCTGGCGTTGCCGCCGCCGTTGTTGCCGGAGCCCTGCTGCGCCTGATCAGCGGATGCGTCTACCGTGGCCTGGGCCTGCGCCTCGTAGGCCGCCACCTGCGCCGCGCGCTCCTGCTCGACGAGCGCCGCAGCTTCGGCGCTCAAGTTGTCGTAGGTCGACTGCATGGCGGCCATAGTGGAGGCGGTTTCGTCTTTCGTGCGCAAAGCCTCGCTCGCCTTCTGCGCAGCTATGCGCTCTTGTTCGGCAAGCACGGCTTCCTGCTCCTGAACCTCGGCACGCAAATCCTTCGTCTGCTGCACCAGTTCGGCATCGCTTTCGTTGATGGAATTGAGCAGGTCCCAGTTGGTCGCGAAAGATCTGAACGACGTGGCACCCAAAAGCAGGTCGAGCGCCGAGCTGCCGCCCGAACGATACATGCTGCGAGCGCGCGATCCTAAACGATCCTGCAAATCGGCAATCTGGGCCGAAGCCTCGTCGATGCGAGCCTGCGCGTCATCGCGCTTGGCCTCGGCGTCCTTTTGAGCGACCAGCGCATCGTCGTACGCGTCCGCCGCCTTGCTGAGCTTTTCCTGCATGGAGTTGAGCGAAGCCAAAGCCGCCTGAGCCTCCGCCTGCTTCTCAGCTGCAGAAGGATCTGCCAGGGCGATGCTCGGAACCATAAGGGAGACGGCAAGCGCCGTTGCCATGAATACGACGAGCGCGCCCCTTGCGCGACCGCCCCGTGCTTTCTGCTGCATGTGGGTACCTCCACCTGCCATCCGAAAACGTGCATACAATGCGAATCAGTGTAGCAAATCGAACGCATGGTGGCCGGGCGTTCGATCGATCGTTACAGAAAGGCCACAGCACACAACATGCTGCGGCCGTCCGTCAATCCGGGCCTATCCCGTGAAACCCGTGTCGGCGATGCGCCCCGCCCCGTCGGCGGCCGCCGTGGCAAGCTGGTCGCACCGCTCGTTTTCCGCGTGCCCCGCATGCCCCTTGACCCACACGAACTCCACGCGATGCGGCTCCTTCGCCTTCAGCAGACGCTGCCACAAGTCCACGTTTTTCACCGGCTCTTTCTTGGCGTTCTTCCAACCGCGCTTGAGCCAGCCGTCAATCCAGTGCTGGTTGAACGCGTTCGCAACGTACTGCGAATCGGTGTAGAGCGTGACTTCGCAGGGACTTTTGAGCGTCTCGAGCGCCACGATAGCGCCCAGAAGCTCCATACGGTTGTTCGTAGTGCGCTCGTAACCTTGCGAGAGCTCCTTTTCGTGCGTGCGCCCGTTACGATCCACAAACCGCAGCACGGCGCCGTAGCCGCCCGGCCCCGGATTCCCACGTGCGGACCCATCGGTAAATGCATCGACCTTCAACAAAAAACATCCTTTCAAACGGAGAGATTCGGCGAAGAAACGTTCCGCCGGTTCGAAGACCGGCGGAACGTGGCGCGCTACTTGTACTGAGACGGGTGCTTCTCGAAGAAGTCGAAGCGCGGTGGCAGCTCGCGGATGCGGTGGCGGCCTTCGGTGATCTCGCCGGCGCTGCACAGCTCGTCGAAGCTCTCGAAATCGTAGTTCCAGCTGAAGAAGTCATCGAACTCGAAGCTCAGGTAGTCGCAGATCTTCTCGGCCCCCGCCGGCACCACGGGATGCATGAGCAGCGTGGCGACGCGCAGCAAGAAGAACGAGTCCACGAGCACCTGACGGCGCATCGCGTCGTCGCCGCCCTTCTCGACCGCGCGGATCCCGTCGGACCAGTACTTGTTCGCCCAACGAATGAACTCGTCCATGATCGACATGATGGTGTGCAGCTCAACGCGATGCATGGTGGCGTCGTAGACGCGCAGCACCTCGTTCACCTTGTCCAGCACAGCCGGTGACACGGTGCCGAGCGGCAGATAGCCTTCGAAATTCTTCTGAGCTTCGTAGAAGCAGCTGCGAGCAAGGCGGTTGAACACGTTAGTCAGAAGCGCGCCTTCTTTGAGCACGGGATCCGCCACGCGCGAATCGGCCAGCTCCTCTTCCGTGGCCAGGTACGGCTTCGGCTTGAAGCCGACCGACTTCTGGTCGAGGCCGAGCGCTAGGAAATGCGCGCGCAGCTGCTCGACGGTGTAGTGCTCGAGCAGCGCATCGGCAGTAGGCGGCTTGACCGCGCCCGACGACGAGGCCTTCTTGTCGCCGAACAAGATATGGTAGTTGGCCACCAGGTTCGTCTGGCGAATGGGGTGGTCGGTCTCGCCCGGAGCCAAGATGTCGCCGGGACGCAGCGCCTCGATGAGCGCCGGCTGGGCGACGCCGTAGAAGTACAGGTTGTCCTGTCCGATGAACTGATAAACCTCGGAATCCTCCGAGCACCACCAATCGCGCCAACTGCCCCTGGGCAAGCCCATCTGGTCGTTCACGGCCATGGTGAACGACATGGGCGCCCACAGGCTTTCGGGCCAGCACCACACGGTCAAGCCCTCCAAACCTTCGATGACCGGGGCCTTGACCCCCCATTCGATATTGCCCGTGATACGGAACGGCACCAAGGTCTTGCCCGTGCGGAAGCGGATTCCCGCGCGCGTCAAGACTTCGCGCGCCGCATCGCGCGCTTCGATGTCGGCGAACTCGATCTCGAAGCTTTGCTTTCCCTTTTCGGGTTCGCGCAGCTCGTGCACGGGAAGATCGCCCGCGACCTGCTCGTACGCCGCGCGCTCGTCGTTTTTGATGTAGACCACGGGCGCAACCAAGAACTCCTTGATGGTTTTCGGCACGATGGCGCGCACCTCGGGGTCGGCCTCGAGCCGAGCCACATGGTCGCGAAGGAAGCCCCCGAACGCGGGCAGGTCGAAGTACCAGTTTTCCACTGGACGCATTTCGGGCGTGGTTCCCGTCAACGATGACTTCGGCGCGATCAGGTCCTCGGGTGCGTAGCTATGCCCCAGATCGCATTCGTCGGCGTAGCCATGCTCGGACTTGCAGCCCTGCACGGGGCAGCGGCCCACCACCTGGCGTCCGTTCAAGAACGTGCCGGCTTCCGCATCGTAGAACTGCAGCGTGGCGCGCTTGCGAAGATGGCCGTTCTCGTGCAGCTTCTCGATGAACTTCTCGCTGATCAGCTGATGCACGCCCTTCGCGTAGCCCAGCCCCGACCCCTCGTAAATGGAAAGGCTGACGTTGTAGGAATCGAGCGTCGCCTTCTGCGCCTCGTGGTTCTTGCGAACGTACTCCTCTATGGTGCCGTCGAACTCCCCGGCCTCCACCAGCTTGCGGTAGCCCTCGTTGATGGGAGAGCCGAAGCAGTCCGTTCCGCTGATGAACCGGACGTTGGCGGCGCCGATGCGATCGCGCAGGAAGCGGGCGAACGCGTCGGCCGGGACGAACACGCCCGCGATGTGGCCGAAGTGCAGCGGCTTGTTGCCGTACGGCATGCCGGCCGTGACGACGGCCCTCTTCGGCCAAGAGGGACGCTCGATGTTACTGGGCGATGTTGCCATCGTTCTCAAACTCCTTCAAAGCGGCGGCAAAGTCGCCGGCGGACAGGCTCTTGCTTTCGGTCATAAGGTCGAGCAAGCTCGACAGGGTGCTCTTCGTCGTTTTCAGATCAACCGTGGAGTAACGCGAGATGCCCGCTAGCTCGGCCGCCTTCGCCACCGCGTCCTCCTTGGTGCCGATCTCGTCGGCCAGCCCGTTTTCCACGGCGTCCATACCGGTGAACGTCATGCCGGTAGCCAGCGCGCGCACGTCGCTTTCGCTCATGCCGCGCCCCTCGGCAACGGTCTGGACGAACGTCTCGTTGATGCGCTCGACCATGCTCTGGTAGTAAGCGCGCTCATCTTCCGAAAGCGGGCGCGTGCCGTAGCTGGAATCCTTGCTTTCAGACGAGGTGATGTTGTCCACGTTGATGCCCAGCTTCTCCAGCAGCCCCGAAAGGTCGGTCACCTGCAGCGCCGTGCCGATGGCACCGATGGCCGTGGTCTTGGCCGTGAAGATGTAGTCGGCCTGACTGGAAATCTCGTAAGCCGCGCTCGCGTTCACGGAAGCGCTCGACACCACCACGGGCTTGCCGGTCTCCTCCGAGAACTCCTTCACGTACGCCGCCATCTCCTCGCCAGCGGTAGCCGTACCGCCGCCAGAGTTCACGCGCAGCACGATCGCCTTGATGTAGGCGTTCTGCGCCGCACGATCGAGCTGGGTCTTCAACCCCTCGGGCGACGACGTGGTGCCGTCGTACTGAATAGTGCCGTCGATGTCGATGACCCCCACCGCATCCGAGGTCAGGAAGTCCGCCTCGGACATCGAGCTTTCGCCGAGCGACCCGACGGCCCCAAGGGACCCCATGGACGACGACATGATGGACGTGCACGACCACATGCTCATGGCGATGAGGACGAAGACGAGGACGACGGCAACGAGCGCCACGATCCATCCGCGCTTCTTGGGCTGCGGCTGCGGCGCGTAAGGTTGCGGCGCGTAGCCGCCGGCAGGCTGCTGGGACGGCTGAGGCGCGGCAGGCTGCTGCCACACCTGTTGCTGCCAGTTGTTGTTATCCTGGGACATGGGCCCTCCTGGTACGAATTGCAGGGTCGATCAAGCGTAGGCGCTGCGGAACCGCGCCCAAGGGACGCGGTTCCGCATCATGCGCTCATTATAGAACGGCGAAGCTTCACTTCGGTAGCGAACGCATGACAACTCGCCTAGAACTCCACCGTGCCGTCGGCCTTGGTGTGCTGCGCCTTCTTGGCGGTGCGAACCAAGAACTCCTGGTTGGTTTCGGTTTGCTTGAGCGACTTGATGAGCATGTCCATGGCGCGCTCGGTGCTGTTCGTGTTGGCCAGGATACGGCGAACGGCCCAGATGAGCGGCGCCTCCTGCGGATCGAGCAGCAGGTCTTCCTTGCGCGTGCCCGACGCCACCGGATCGATGGCCGGGAAGATGCGGCGGTCGGCCAGGTTGCGATCCAACTTGAGCTCCATGTTGCCCGTGCCCTTGAACTCCTCGAAGATGACTTCGTCCATCTTCGAACCCGTGTCCACCAAAGCCGACGCCAGGATGGTCAGGCTTCCGCCGTGCTCGATGTTGCGCGCGGCTCCCAGGAAGCGCTTGGGCGGATAGAGCGCCGTCGAGTCCACGCCGCCGGACAGGATGCGGCCCGACGCTGGCTGCGCCAGGTTGTACGCGCGCGCCAGGCGCGTGAGCGAGTCCAGCAGCACGACAACGTCCTTGCCACATTCCACCAGGCGCTTCGCACGCTCGATAACCAGCTCGGACACGGCGATGTGGTTTTCGGTAGGCATGTCGAAGGTCGAGGAGATGACTTCGCCCTTGATGGAGCGCTCCATGTCGGTAACCTCTTCGGGGCGCTCGTCAACCAGCAGGCACATGAGGTGCACTTCGGGGTTGTTTGCGCTGATAGCCGCCGCGATGTCTTTGAGGATGGTGGTCTTGCCCGCCTTCGGAGGGCTGACGATCAGGCCGCGCTGACCCTTGCCGATAGGGCTGACCAGGTCGATGACACGCGCCGTGACGGTGTTCTTGCCGTGCTCCATGCTCAGGCACTCGTCCGGGTAGACCGGCGTGAGGTCGCCGAAACGCACGCGGTTGCCCAGCTCCTCGATGGGCGTGCCGTTGACGGACGTGACCTTCTGGATAGCCGCGTACTTTTCGTTCTCGCGGGCGGGACGCGTCTGGCCGCTTACCAGATCGCCTTTGCGCAGGCCGTTGCGACGGATGGTGGACAGGCCCACGTAGCAGTCCGACTCGCTGGGAAGGTAGCCCTGGGTGCGCAGGAAGCCGTAGCCGTCAGCCAGGATGTCCAGAATGCCGGACACCTCGATGAATCCCTCGGCCTTGACGCTTGCCTCGAACACGGCTTCGACCAACTCGGCCTTCTTGAGGCCCGTCACGTCGATCTGCAGCTCCGCAGCCTTTTCGCGCAGCTCGGCAACCTTGAGCTTGTTCAGATCGTCGCGCGACACGCTGGGCTGCATTTCGCGACCGCCCTGATTGCTGTGAGGACGGCGCTGGCGGCGGAAGTTCTGGTTGCCGCCGTTCTGCTGCCCGCCTTGCTTCTGGCGGTTGTTGTTGTTCTGCCTTTGACGGTTGCTCTGATTGGAACCGCCCTTGTTGCTCTGGCCTTGCCCTTGGTTCGGGCGCCTGTTCGTCGAGCCGGAAGACTGCGAAGCCGCGTCCTTGCCGTTCGCCCTGGTCGACTTGCGAGGCGTCTTGCTTGCCTGAGCAGGGCGCTCGGACGCAGACGGATCGGCCTTGTCGCTTTGGGCCGCCGGAGCTTCCTTGCCGGGCTTTTCGACCGCATCCGCCTTCGCAGGTTCCGCCGACTTCTCCGCCTTGCTGGCCGCGGACTTCGTCCTCACGCTTGTGGAACGGCGGCGACGCGGAGTGGGAGCGGAAGGAGCCTCGGGTGCGCCCTCCGCAGTCGATGCTTCGTTTTCGCTCATGCGTTCTGCACTTTCTCCCAGTCCTTCATGAAGGAATCCAGGCCGCGGTCAGTCAGCGGGTGCTGAACCATTTTCTTGAGCACGCCGAACGGAACGGTGGCGATGTCGGCGCCCATGAGGGCCGCCTGCGTCACGTGGTTCGCGCTGCGGATGGAAGCGGCGATGATCTCCACCTGCTCGTGATTGACCGTGTTGTCGGAGTAATCGTAGTTGCCGATAGCCGCAACAACCTTGCTCAGCTGGTCCAAGCCGTCGTCGGAAATGTCGTCGAAGCGACCCACGAACGGGCTGATGTAACGAGCGCCGGCGCGCGCGGCCAGGATGGCCTGCGGCACGCTGAAGCACAGCGTCATGTTGACGGGAATGCCCTCGTCGGCCAACGTGCGCGTGGCGGCCAGGCCCTCGACCATGGTGGGAACCTTCACGACCACGTTCGGGGCGATGGCGGCCAGCTCGCGGCCGTCGCGCACGATCTCGTCGCGCGTCATGGCTACGCTCTCGGCGGAAACCGGTCCGTCCACGATGTCGCAAATGCGCTTGATGTGGTTGTGGAAATCGGACAGCTTGCCGCCCGTGCGCGCGTACAGCGTGGGGTTCGTGGTTACGCCTGCGAGCGCTCCCCAACTAGCCGCTTCCTCGATTTCGGTCAGGTCAGCGGTGTCCAGAAAAAACTTCACCCAGTCCTCCTTATGTTGTGACGTATCAGTGTGAAACGCGCGCGAAGGCGCGCATGAGTCCCGTGAATGAGATGCAATGTGATGGGTTTTCTTCCTTGAAAGGCAAAAGAACTGGCTTTATGGTAGCGCATGTCACCATATCGTTCAAGCAAAAACGAGGTCGATGCATGTATTTGCGATGGAGGTACGGCTACGGATCAGCGCGAACCAGACGAAGGACGCAGATGCGGGGCCGTCTCCGCAACCCTATTCCACGACCCGGTAAAAGCAGCTCCGCGCGCCGGTGTGGCAAGCGGGGCCGGCCGGATTCACCAGAGCGAGCAGCGTGTCGGCGTCGCAATCGTAGCGCAGCTCGACCAGCTTTTGCACGTTGCCCGACGTGGCGCCTTTGTGCCACAGCTCTTGGCGACTGCGGCTCCAGAACACGGTTTCGCCGCGCTCGAGCGTCAAACGCAGGGATTCTTCGCTCATCCACGCCATCATGAGCACCTCGAGCGTGTCGGCGTCCTGCACGATGCACGGCACAAGGCCGGCCTCGTCGTACGAAAAAGCGGAAACGTCCATGATCACAACCTTACCGGGATTCCCTGCGCGCGCATGTGCTCCTTCACCTGGCGCACCGTCAGCTCGCCGAAATGGAACACGCTCGCGGCCAGCACGGCGTCGGCCTCTCCCTCGATGATCCCCTGGGCGAAATGCTCCAGCTTGCCCACGCCGCCGCTTGCGATGACGGGCACGTTCACCGCCCGCGCCACGGCGCGCGTGAGGGCGCAGTCGAACCCGTCGCGGCTGCCGTCGCGGTCCATGCTGGTGAGCAGTATCTCCCCCGCTCCGCGCCGAACCGCTTCCTGCGCCCACTCCACCGCATCGATGCCGGTTGCCTTGCGGCCGCCAGCCACGTACACCTCCCACTTGTTCGGATTGCCCGGCACGCTCTTCGCGTCGATAGCGCATAAGATAGCCTGCGATCCGAACGCCGCCGCGGCCTGGGATATCAGGTCGGGATGAGCCACGGCAGCCGAGTTCACCGACACCTTGTCGGCTCCGGCCGCTATCATGGTGCGCATGTCGGCCACGCTGCGAAACCCGCCCCCCACGCAGTACGGCAGGTGCAGCTCCTCGCTCGCGCGGCTGGCCAGCTCCACCGTAGTGGCCCGGTCGTCGCTCGTGGCGGTGATGTCCAAGAAGATGACTTCGTCGGCCTTCTGCTGATCGTAGCGCTGGGCGAGCTCGATGGGATCGCCCGCATCGCGCAGGTTCACGAAGTTGACGCCTTTGACCACGCGCCCGTTCTTGACGTCCATGCAGGGAATGACCCGTTTTGCCAGCATGCCTGTCCTTTCCTACCCGTCGTTCGCGCCGTCAACAAGAAGCGCTCGGCGATCCTTTTTCGTCCGTTCTACCTTTACTTGCCCTTGAACAGTTTGTCGATCCCTTTTTTGACTGCATCGTACGCCGCACCTGCGGCGGTGGCCATGGATCAACAGGGCATGACGGGCGCCGGATGAGGGTCGTCCGGGCCGATGGCCGGCTTCGTCCGCGGAGCCGCGCCGCACGGGTTCGCCTGCACGGCCGCGGCCTCGGCGGCGCGCGTGGCCGCCTCGCAGGCGCGCACGCCTTCGGCAACCGAAAGCGCGCCTTCGTAGATGGCGCGGCCCGCGATGACGCCCTCGATGCTCGCGGCAACGGGAGCCAAGCGCTCGATGTCGGCTACGCCCGCAACGCCGCCCGACGCGACCACGGGATGTCCGAATGCCTGCGCCATGCGCACGTACGCCTGTGCCTCGATGCCGGTCTGCATGCCGTCGCGCGAAATGTCGGTGTAGATGAGATGGCGAAATCCCATCTGGGAAACGTGACGGGCCAGTTCCTCGGCAGCCACGCCCGATCCTTCGCGCCAGCCGGAAACGGCCACTTCCCCGCCCTTCGCGTCGATGCCCGCAGCCAAAAGCTTGCCGTACGCGTCGATCGCAGCCTCCGCGAACGACGGATCGGCCACGAGCGACGTTCCCAGCACGATGCGCGACACGCCCGCGTCCGCCAGGCGAGCAATGGTGTCGAGCGAGCGGATTCCCCCGCCCACCTCAACCTTGAGCAGGGTCTTTTTGAGGATCCTCTCGATGATGGCGATGTTCTCGGGAACGCCCGACTTCGCGCCGTCCAGATCCACCACGTGCAGCCAGGACGCGCCCTCCTCCTCGAACAGCTGCGCCTGCGCAGCGGGATCGTCGTGGTACACGGTCACCTGGCGGTAATCCCCTTTGGCCAGGCGGACGGCCTTGCCGCCCAGGATGTCGATAGCGGGAAGCAAATGCATGCTAAGCCCCTTTCACGATGTCGACGAAATTGCGCAGCAGCGCCGCGCCCGCATCCGAGCTTTTCTCGGGATGGAACTGCACGCCGAATGCCGCCTGTCCGTACTGCACCACGCTGGGAAACGGCGCGCTGTGCGTAGTCTCAGCTGCAACGAAGAGCCCGGAAGGCGCAACGTAGCTGTGCGTGAAGTAGAAATAGGTGCCCGAAACGATGCCTTCGAGCAAAGGGCAGGACGGATCCGCAACCTCCACCGTGTTCCAACCCACATGGGGCACCTTGTGAAGCCGACCCGCCGTATCGACGGAGGGCATCTTGGCCACCACGCCGGGAAGAACGGCGAGGCCGGGCGCATTGTGCGACGACGCTTCGTCATCGGCCTCGGGGGCGCCTTCGACGCCCTCTTCGAACATGAGGTGCTGGCCCAGGCAAATGCCCAGAAAGGGAGCGCCCGCGGCGATGCGGGCCCGCACGACGTCCATCTGGCCCAGCTCCCGCATGGAGGTCGACGCGTCGGCGAACGCCCCCACGCCCGGCAGCACCACGGCGTCGGCCGTCGCGATGACCGCGGCATCGTCGGTGACCAGCACCTCGCCGCCCGCCGCAGCCAAACCGCGCGCCACGCTTTTCAGGTTCCCCTTATGGTAATCAACAACTGCTATCATCGTTTGCGCATTCCCGTCTCGCCTTGCCGATGCCGTCGGCGGCAGCCTCCCGAGCCCCGCCCCTTCCGCAAGTTCTCGCTGCCTACAGAGCGCCCTTCGTCGTGGGCAGATCGTCCGCCGCGCGCTCGTCGGCTTCCACCGCTTCGCGCAGCGCGCGGGCCGCAGCCTTGAACGCCGCCTCCAGAACATGGTGAACGTTCTCGCCCGCCAACTTCCGCACGTGCAGGGTCACGCCCGCATTCGCGGCGAACGCGATGAAGAACTCCTTGGCCAGCGTTGCGTCGAACCCTCCCAGCATGACGGGCGGCACGTCCACGTCCCAGTGCAGCTGCCCGCGCCCCGAAAGATCGCACGCCGCAAGCACCAGCGCCTCGTCCATGGGAAGCATGATGGATCCGAAGCGGCGGACGCCTCGCTTGTCTTCGAGCGCGCGGGCGAAAGCCTGTCCCAGCACGATGCCGGCGTCCTCCACGCTGTGATGCCCGTCAACCTCCAAGTCGCCTTTGACGCGCACCTCCAAATCGAAGAGCCCATGCCGGCCGAACGCGCACAGCATGTGGTCGAAGAACCCGATGCCCGTCTCCACGTCGGCCCGCCCCGTTCCGTCCAGATCGACGGACAGCCTGATCTGCGTTTCGTTCGTGACGCGCTCGATCCGCGCAACGCGCGATCCCTGCTCGGCCATTGCTACCTCTTCTCCATGACGATGTCGCGCAACGCGCTCAAAAACCGATCGTTCTCCTGCGGCGCGCCGATGCTCACGCGCAGGCAACCCTCCAGATGCGGCGCGCGCGAAAGGTCGCGCACCAAGATGCCGCGCGCATACAGCGCCTCCCATGCCCGAGCCGCGTCCTCCATGCAAAACAGCACGTAGTTCGCATCCGACGGGAACGGCTTCACGCCGGGGATCTTCCGCAGCCCCTCGATCACGCGGGCGCGCTCCTCGATGATGCGCCGAATGCCGGGCTCGAACTTCGCACGATTGCGGTACACCACCCGGGCCACCGCCTGGGACACCGCGTCGACCGAATACGGCTGGCGCACTTTGGCGAACTCGCGCACCACGTCCGCGTCGCCCAGAAGATAGCCCATGCGCACGCCCGCCAGGGAAAACGCCTTCGAGAACGTGCGCAGGATCACCAGGTTCTTGTGGCGGTCGAGATACGGGCGCATGGTTTGCCGCGAGAACTCGAAGTACGCCTCGTCCACCATCACGAGCGCGTCGGTGCAATCCAGCAGCTTCAATATGAAAGCTTCGCTCGCCAGCTGCCCCGTGGGATTGTTCGGGCTGGTCACCACCAGGTAGTCGATATCGCCTTGCGCCACGCGCGCCAGGACCGCATCCTCGTCGATGGAATAATCGGCGCAGCGCGGCACGTCCACCACCGTCGTGCCCGTCAGGCGCGCGTTGTTGTCGTAGACCGAAAAGGTGGGCGGCAGGTTCAAGAACGTGCGACCGGGGCCGCCCCACGCCAGCGCCATGTCGAACAGAAGCTCGTCGCCCCCGTTGCCCACGAGCACCTGGTCGCGGTCGAGCCCGTTCGCCTCGGCTATCATGTCGCGCAGATCGTTGGCCAAAGGATCCGGATAGCGATTGAGCGGCAGGCGCTTCACCTCGCGCATGATCTCGTGCCGTATGTCCTGGTCCACATCGTGGGGGTTTTCGTTCGCCGAAAGAAACGCCTCGGCCGGCAGGTACTTGGGGTCGTACGGCACCAGGTTCGCCAGCTGAGGCGCGGAGCCGCGCACGCTACGCATCGGCACCGCCGTCCCCGGCTCCGAACACGTTGCCGCACTCCAGAAGGTTCTTGCGCATTTCCACGCTCTTCGCATGCGCCCACAGGCCCTCGTGGTCCGCAATGGTCATGACGGCCTCCGCATCATGGGCGAGCGCCGCCGAAGAGTACTGGATGACGCTCGACTTCTTCACGAACTCGTCCACCGAAAGCGGGCTCGCATAGCGCGCCGTGCCCCCCGTGGGCAGCGTGTGGTTCGGACCGGCCACGTAGTCGCCCACGGCCTCGGGCGTCCAGGCGCCCAAGAATATGGCGCCTGCGTTGCGGATGGCACCCAGAAGGTCGAAGGCGTGGTCGACGTGCAGCTCCAAGTGCTCGGGCGCGATGACGTTCACGGCTTCGAGCGCTTGGTCCATGGTCTTGCACACCACCACGAGCCCCTGATCGGCAAGGGACGCAGCCGTGATCTCGGCGCGCGTGGACGATTCCAGATGGCGCTCGATCATGCGCTCGACCTCGTTGGCATACGCTTCGTCGAACGTGACCAGGTAGCATGCCGCCAAGGGATCGTGCTCCGCCTGAGCCATGAGATCGATGGCGACAAGCGCCGGGTCGGCCGTGGAGTCGGCGACCACGCACACTTCGGAGGGCCCGGCGATCATATCGATGCCGACGTCGCCCGAGACGATCTTCTTCGCAGCCGCCACGTACGCGTTGCCCGGGCCCGTGATCTTCGCCACCGGCTCGATGGACTCGGTTCCGTACGCCAGCGCCCCTACGGCCTGGGCGCCGCCCACCGTGTAGATCTCGGTCACGCCCGAGATGCGGCAGGCTTCCAGAATGGCCGCGTCCACGCCCCCGCCGGGAGCGGGAGGCGTCACGCACACGATGCGCGGCACGCCGGCCACGGCAGCGGGCAGGGCGTTCATGAGCACGGTGGACGGGTAGAGCGCGCGGCCGCCCGGCACGTAGATGCCCACCGATTCCAGAGGCTCCACCTTGCTGCCCACGAGCGCGCCGTCCTCGCGCACGGTGAACCAGCTTTGTTGGCGCTGGCGCTCGTGGAAATCGCGGATCTGGTCGGCCGCCTGACGCAGCGCCTTGACCGTGCGGTCGTCGACGCGGGTCACCGCTTCGGCGATGTCGGCATAAGGCACGCGGAAATCTTCCACGCGCACGCCGTCGAAGCGCTCGGTGTAGTCGCGCAGCGCCGCATCGCCGCGCTCGCGCACGTCCTCGATGATGTCGGTGGCCGCCGCAAGAGCAGGTGCGTTGAACGCGCCCGTTCGCTTGAGGTGCGCGTTCGAGAAGATCTCGCCAGGTTGAAGGATGACACGACGCATGGGCTTACTCCTGTTCTGCGTTCTGCTGCGATGCGGGCGCATCCGCGCCCTGCTGCAATGCTTGAGCCAATTGTACGATACGCGCGTCCGTGCGGAACGCGCAGGCGTTCGCGAAGAATCGAGCGGTCGACGACAGCACCTCTTCGACCACCACGAGATCGTTCTCCTTGAGCGTGGTGCCGGTGGCCGTGATGTCCACGATGCGCTCGGCCATGCCCGTCAGGGGAGCCAGCTCTATGTTGCCGTGCAGCTTCACGATCTCCACCTGCGTGCCCGTCTTCGCGTAGTGGGCCTGCGTGATGCGCGGGTACTTCGTAGCCACGCGGATGGACCCCAGCTCGCGATGATGCGCCGCTGTGGCCTCGGCCGCGCCGGCAGGCTCCGCCACCACGAAACGGCATGCGCCGTAGCGCAGGTCCACCAGCTCCACCACGTCGGGCGCGGCCTCCAAAAGCGAGTCCTTCCCGCACATGCCGCAATCGGCGGCGCCCAGCGCAACGAACACGGGCGCGTCGGTGGGCCGCACGATAACGTAGTCCACGCCGGGATTGCTGATGATGAGCTGGCGGCCGGGATCGGCCAGCCCCGATACGTCCAAGCCCGCCTCGGCGAGCGCCTTGACGGTGTCCTTGTTCAGGGAGCCCTTGGGGACCGCGACGCGCAAGGGACGCTCGTCGGCGGCTGCAGCGGCGCGCTCGCGCGCGGCGGCGGCCATCGCCTGCTCCAGGAAGAACGCGAAGCCGGCAGCGGGGCGGCTTTGGCCGTATGCGGCGATCATGTTGTCGTAGCGGCCGCCGCTGCCCAAAGGAGCGCCCAGGCCGGGCGCGTAGGCTTCGAACACGATGCCCGTGTAATAATCGAACGAGCTCATGACCGAGAAATCGATCAAAATGCGCGCGCCGAGCCCGGCTTGCGCAAGCAGATCGTACGTGCGGGCGAAATCGTCCAGGCCGTCTTCGCAGCCCAAGGGCGCCACGAGCGCGCGCACCTCGTCGATGGCCTCGCGGCCGCCTCGAATGCGCGGCAGCGCGCGGATGGCGGCGGCGAACACGGGCGGAACCGCGACGCGACCCGTGAAGCGATCGGGATTCGAAACGGAGTCGACCGGCGGGACCGCCCCCTCGGAGCTTGTCAGGCGATCCAACTCCACGAAGTTCGAGGCGTGGTAAGCATCGAGCACCTGCTCCTTCCACCAAGTCGGCGCGCCGCTTGCCTCCAGAAGCGCGCGCAACACGCCCACGGTAGCCAGCGCCATAGTGCAGTTCCGCACGTCGGCAAGCGCAAGCGCTTCAGCAAGAAGTCCCACTACTTCGGCATCGGCCTCGGGACCCGACACGCCGATGCACTCGACGCCCATCTGCGTAAGTTCGCGCGCGGCGGCTTGCAGCTCCACTTCGGCCTCGCGGAACACGCGCTGCATGTAGCGGAACCGAAACGGCCCGGGCTGACCCGGCAAGCGCGTGGCCACCATGCGCGCGACCTGCAGCGTCACATCGGGGCGCATGGCCAACAGATCGCCCTGCGAGTCGAAGAACTTGAAAGGCGAGCCCGGCAAACGGCCGCTCGCCCGCATGACGTCCATCGCCTCGAGCGTCGGCGTTTCGATGGGCGCATAACCGCACGCCGCGAACCGATCCTGCACCGCGCGCGCAATGAGCTCGCGCTGTCGAGCCTCGTCGGAAAGCACATCCCGGAAACCCGCCGGCGTTGCAAAATTCATCGTTCCCTCTTCCCTGCCCGTCATGGCATCATGCCTGCGCGTCGCATTTCGCTGCGGCGCCGTCAATGCCGCTCTATGCACGATACTCTATCACAGTAGAGTAGTAAAGCAACAGAAATATAGGAGCGATTCCATTTTACGACGCGAACGGTAGCGAGAAGCCCGCCTGTGCACGATTTCGCCGCGAGCCAGCACGGTTCCATGACTTCGAGAGCAATGGACGAATATCACGGGAATGCACCGGATTCGACAAGAGAGCCAGAGATCGAGGAAGCAGCTGGCAGCATCGTGCCTGGTGGGGAAATCGATCGCTGGGATACGACGCGAGCAAACGAACGCAAAACTCGATTATTCGTCCACCTTCGACAAGGGCCGCCGCATGCGCGCAGCGGCCCGCAACCAGTCTAGAACAGCGAGAACTGCTGAGGCTCGAAGGCGTATTCGCAGATGACTTCATCCTCTAGAAGCTCGACCTCATGGGACTCCCAATCCTTCACCGCCACCACGTAGTTGGCGCCGCTCTGCTCGAAAACGAGCGCACCGCCCACCATGCCGATGCAGCGGCCGCCGCATTCGCCCTCGTGCCCATCGGGAATCTGCAGATCGTGCACGTCAGGCGACGGACCGCCGAAATAGTAGGGCGAAAGATCCTGCGCCGGCTCGGCGTCCTCAAGGCCCAAGCGCTCCGCCGTAGCGTCAAGAACGCGCTTCGCCTCGGAAAAGTCGAACCGCGCCTCCACCAGCAGCTTCGTCTTCACGGAAGCGCGCATGGTTTCCAGAACGCCCTGCTGCGAGCACAGCGCGGCCTCCAGCTCGCGCGCATCGTCCGCACAGCCGAACCGTCCCACGATGCGAGCCGCACGAGCGCCCTGCTCGAGCAGGCGCTCGATGCCGCGCGTTTCAGACGAAATGCCGGCCTTCACGTGCTGGGGCGAGAAGTAGGCCAAGTACGTGAAATGCGGCGTCAGATTGTAAGCACGCTGCTGGGCGGAGATGAAGTCGGCATAGTAGAACGAGGGATTGAAGCCCGTCGCCTCGATGCAGGCGGGACACATCGTCTCCTTCGCATCGGGAAGCAGCTCCACGTTGAGCGGGCACGTGCTCTTCACCTGCGTTTCCAAGTCGAAACGCCCCACGCAGCGGCGACGCGGCAACCGCTTGAGCGAGAAAGTCTTGCCCAGAACCGAGAAGCGCAGCTGCTCCGCGCGGTCCACGTCGTTGATCAACAGATAGGGACCGCTCTCATCGAACCCATGCCCCGCCAGAACGGCCGTGCGGCCGTGAAGAAAATTCGTCATGTCGGCATCCTTGTGCAAAATCGTACGGACTGGATCGCTTTTTCGTTCGAAATGATAGCGTACAAGGATCATTCGATGCGAGAACGATCGGGCAAAAGACAAAAATCCCCCGCATCCGAACCATGAGGCTCCGCCGCGCCCCCGACCCCGCCGCCGGAAGCGATCCGCTTCGAAGGAAAGCGTCCTTTGCTCGTGCCCGGTGCTTTATACTATTATCGTTGATGCGTTTACCAGCAAAACGGCCCCTCTGTCATAGAATCGAGGCATCATGACGCGCTCAGCCCCGGCCTCCGTTCCCGCGCCGCTCATCTTCTCGATGATCGCGGCGATCCTGACCGCCGTCCTCTGCATCCTTCCCATGCACGCATACGCCGAGGAGGCAGGAGCGGAAAATCCCTCGATCCCGCAGGTCGTCGGCTCTTTCGACAAGAGCGCGTACGAACCCGGGGATCAGGCGGTCGTCACGTTCTCCGTTGCGAACAACACGCCCGTCACCTGGAACAAGGTACGGCTGGAGGCTCAACTGCCGCAGGGCGTGAAGCTGGCGCGCAACGGCGATGCCACGGCTCGCGAGGTCGACGCGCTGGCGGCCGGCGAAACGATCGAATTGAAGCTGAGCGTGTTGTTTGAGTCCTCCCTGTTCAAGCGGCTGGCGCCCACGGGCGACAACGGAAACGCAGCCGGCATCGCGCTGACAGCCGCAGCGGCTGCGGGCTTCATCGCGCTGGCGGCTGCCACGTTCTCGCGCAAGCAGGCGCGCAGCCGTCGGGCAAGGGGCGCTATGGGAACGCTCATGGGCGTCGTGCTCGTAGCGAGCCTGATGCCCCTGGCGCCGCGCGAGGCCCATGCCGCGGAAACGAGCGAATCCGTTGCCGCAACCTCGTTCATCCTCGAAGGCTCCGCAACGTGCGCCGAGCCCGGCGTCACCGTCCCCGCCACCCTCACGGTGGGATCAACCGATCAGGAGGCCGCGTTCTCGCAAGCGAACGTCGAGGTCGTCAACGGAGCCGCCGCCTCTGCGGGCGCGAAGCGAGCACGGATCAACCTGGTGTCGAACCTGCCGTTCGCCAAGGAGCCGTCAGTTGGTGCCCTGTCGCTCGACGGCGACTTCAAGAACCTGTCCGTCGCCTCCGTCGAGCACGCCGGAACCGCAACGATGCTCGACGGCACCGAAGGGTCGGTCCTCGCCGTCACCCTCGAGGGCGATCTCGGAGCGCCGGGCGCGCGAGGGGTCATAACCCTCGGCCCGGGCTCGTTCGCCGACGCCGGCATAAGCGGCGAAGCCACGCTAGCCGCCGAAGAAGCCCTTATCACGTTCGATGTTACCGAAGGCTCCTACAAGGACGGGATGTTCGCCATCCCCGTCTCGCTCGAGAACGGCCGGTTCGCCGCGGGCGCGCAGGCTGCGCATTTCGCCTTCGCCGATCCGTCCCTGTCCGCTACGTCGTTCGCCGTCGACGCGAACGACGCGACGCGAGGCACCCTTGCCGTAACGGCAGCCGCCGACACGCCGCTCGGCCAGTTCAAGGCGCTGTCCGCCGCCCTCGACGCCAACGACCAGCTTGCCATCGACCCGACCGCCCTCGACGGAGAAGCCCCCGTCGCCATCGCGCACAGCTTCTACAACGACGGAGACGATGCCACCGACGACACCGTCTCCACCGCCGAAGCCGTGGCAGCCGTTCCGTACGGCACCGTCAAAGCGAATAGCGTCACGAAAAACGGGGATGGCTCCCTGGTCGTGCACAACACCGTTGAGTTCGGCGCGCTGGACGGCAGCGTGAACATCACCGACTTCAGCCTGACCGGCAACTCCCAGATATCCCTTCCCGGCCAGGCGCCGACCCTCCCCCCGGATTACAGCCCCAACGAAACCGGGGACGCCGGCATGTTGGAGAGCAATCCCGGAGCCGTGAAGTTCACCGAGGTGCGCAAGAACGGCTTCGATTTCGATTTCGCCATCGACGCCAAAACAGTGAAAGGCTGGTACGGTGCGTACACTGAGAGCGGCCTTACCGAAGAGCAGGCGAACGCGCAGTTCCTCGACGAGATGACGCTGCTCATGCGCGGTCACGAGGTCGATCTGGCCGACGGCGTGGTGCTCAACAAGCTGGGCATCGCCCAAGGGCCTTGCGCCATCAACCTCTCCGACGAATCGTTGGCCAACATCGTGGGCGGAACGGCGCTCTACAGCCAAGAGGACGACATGCGCACCGCGAAAACGGTGTTCGAAGTGCTGGAGAAGCTGGTTTCGGCCATCAGCTATTTCTGCTCGTCCGACCTATCCGACATAGGCCAGGGCATCTCGCAGATCCTGGGCATCATCGCCGCGCTGCTGGAAACCGGCCCCCAATACGACATCAAGGACGTGCTTGACGAGCTGAATCAGATGAAGGGCCAGCTCGCACGCATGGAAACGAGCGTGGACAACCTGGCCATCCAACTGCGCGCCATCGACAAGCGCGGCGGCTTCGAATCGGACTGGTACCAGGTGAAGTGGCTCATGGACCACCTGAACAGCTACGGCACCCTGTACACGGCCACCATCGGCGCCATGTCGCCGGAAGAGCTGGCGAACGAAGGCACGAACGCAAAGGTCTTCGAAGAATTGACGGAAGAGAACCAGAAGACGCTGACGAGCTTCAAGCAAGCCATCGACGCCAAAAACGGGCTGCTCAACACCACCGTGTACGCCGACACGGTGAACCTAGGCAGCATGATTCTTGGAACCGGCACCAAAGACGTGGTGAGCGACTACTACAACTGGATCGAAACCTACTATAACTGGGATCCGGAAACCTTCGAGATCAAAGACGTGTACCTGGGCTGCATGATCACCTCGTACCTGTACGGCTACATGTCGTCCATGGCCTACCTTTCGACGGTCGAGGGCACCGGCACCGATGCCGAGAAGCTCAACGCCAAGCTCGCCAAAGAAGACCTCAGGACCCAGGCCGATCAGGTGCTGCGGAAGCTGGTCGGACAGAAAGAACGCGTCTTCGACCAAACCGAGATGAAGTACAAGGAAGTCTTCGCGAAGTCCCCGCTGCGCCAAGCAACCGAACCGCTTGCAGGCAACAAAATACGCTGCCTGATCAACGATCACGTGTATTCGCTCGACAGCCACACCGGACCGCTGTCCGGTCGCCTGTACGACGACGCGCGCTTCGGAAACGCCTCGTTCGGAAAGAGCGTGGAACGCGACGACGTGCTGATGTACTCGTTCACCGGCGAGCTCAATCTTGCTCAGTGGCAGCAGATGGAAGCGAACCTGCCCCAGATCAGGAAGATCAAGTACAGCCAAAAGCCCCTCAACGACTACGGGCTGAACATGGGCGACGCAAGCAATGTCTTCAGCGAACTGCGCGCGCTCGGCTTCACCATGCTAGCGGTCCGCACTGAAAACACCCATACCGGCGACTACCCCAAGGGACGTCCGAAGCCTCTCGTACAATGGAAGTGCAAGGAGGCGCCGCCCGCGCATGTGGTGGTAAGCGACGCAAGCTACACCAAAGTAAGCGACCAACTGGCAGTTCGCCATGTGCGCACCGTTGCGGTGGATGTGTACGACATCAAAACTTCCCGGGTGATGCGCGGCGTTACGGCCGCGCGGCACGAAAGCGTGTACTGGGTGGGCTACGGCTGGGGCTATCTCCACGACATATGGCCCTGGTGCACCTCGGAGACGAAATACGAAAACAGAGGAGCGGTGTAGACACGCCGGAACAGACGACGAAGGGGACGAGATCCGAATCAGGATCCCGTCCCCTTCTTTTTGCGTAAAGCCCGCTTCAACGATGGCGGCAAGCGAACCGCTTAACCAACCTGCATCGCTTGCACGGCCTGCGACATCGTCCAGGCGAAGTACACGGTCACCACGATGAACACGCTCACCAGCACCTTCGCGACGATATGCCAATCGCTGCGCCATGCAAGCACGATGCCAACCGGCCAGAAGATCACCAGGAAGAAGATGATCCAGAAGGTCTGGTCGTACCACTTCTTAGGATCATCGTCTTCTACCAGGTCGTTCGCGTTCTGTCGCAGATCCTTGCGTTGCCAGTCTCCCGGACGCCTTTCGTTGCCTGCCATGAGTCGCTTCCCTTCCCGCGCATGCCTTCGGACGGTCGTTCCGTCCGACTTTTCGCTACTTCAATCCCACGTACTCCGCGTCAAGGGCATCGTCCAGATACTCCTTGACCGGAGGCTTGCCGTAGTCCTCGACCTCCGACACATGCCAGCAGTCGGTCTTCGGCAGGCCGGGAATGCTGTCGGCTACGAACACCGGGTCGATGCCCTGCTTGCGCTGACGCGTGTAGTCGTCGAGCGCGGCCAGCGCCCATTTGCCCAGAAGCAGGATGGCGATCAAGTTCACCAACGCCATGAAGCCCATGAAGATATCGGCCAGGTTCCACGCCAGGTCGAAGCTGTTGACGGCGCCGTAGAACACCACGACCAAACACACCAGGCGAAACACCGTAAGCACCACTTTGCTGTTGCCCTTGATGAAGCGCAGGTTGCTCTCAGCGTAGAAGTAGTTGCCGATCAAGCTGGAAAACGCGAAGGCGAAGATGGCGAACGTGATGAAGTGAATGCCCATCTCGCCCACCGAGTTGTTGACGGCCATCTGCACAAGCGGCATGCCGTTGAGCGAGGCGGCGGCCTCGGGGTCCTGCACGTAGAACACGAGCACCATCATGGCCGAGCACGTGCAGATGAGCAGCGTGTCGATGTACACCGAAAGGCTCTGCACGAGGCCCTGCTTGACCGGATGCGACACGCTGGCGGTAGCGGCGGCGTTCGGAGCGGAACCCATGCCGGCCTCGTTGGAGTACAGGCCGCGCTTGATGCCCAGCATGACCACCGATCCGGCGAAGCCGCCGAAGATGGACTGGAAATCGAACGCCGAGGCGAACACGAGCGAGAACACGGCCGGCAGCTCGCCGATGTTGACGATAGTGGTCCACAGCGCGATGGCGATGTAGCCGAGCGCCATGATAGGCACGATGATGGAGGTGATGATGCTGATGCGCTTCGCACCGCCGAAAATGACGAACGCGGTCATGACGGCAAGCACGATGCCGCAAGCCACCGCCGCGCCGTTCGTGGCATAGTCGGGAATGTAGTACTCGAGCGCCGACGTCGCGTTGAACGCCTGCAGCCCGTTGAACCCGAACGCAAAGCACAGGATGAGCAGGATGGCGAACACGATGCCCAACCAGCGTGCGCCGAGCGCCTTCTCAATATAGTACGCCGGACCGCCGCGGAACTCGCCGTCCATGCCGCGCACCTTCCAGATCTGCGCGAGCGTGGACTCAATGAACGCCGAAGCCGCGCCGATGACCGCCATCAAGCCCATCCAGAACACCGCGCCCGGACCTCCCGTGGCGATGGCCGTCGCCACGCCGGCGATGTTGCCCGTGCCCACGCGGCTGGCAGTGGAGACCATCAACGCCTGAAACGACGATATGGAACGCTCCCCTTGAACGTGCTTCTTCTCTGTCAGCTGCGTGAACATATCCTTGATGTAGCGGATCTGCACGCCTTTCGTGCGAATGGTGAAGTACACGCCCACGAACACGAGCAGGATCAGCAGAATGTACGTGTACAGGTACCCGCTTATCTCGCCGGTGAGGTTCACCAGCATTTCGTTGATGTCCATTCATCCCCTTTCTCGAAACCCTGCGGACCGTCGCCCTTCCTCGAAGAGCGACGGTCCGCCACGTTAGCCCAGCTTGCTTGCAAGCAGCTCGTTGATGACCTTCGGGTTGCCCTGGCCGCGCATCTCCTTCATGCACTGGCCCACGAAGAACCCGATCAAACCCGTCTTGCCGCCGCGATACTGCTCCACCTTGTCGGGGTTCGCGGCCAGAACCGCGTCCACCACCGCCTCGATGGCACCCGTGTCCGACACCTGCTTCATGCCGCGCTCGTCGACGATGGCCGACGGATCCTTGTCCTCGTCGAGCACAGCAGCGAACACTTCCTTGGCCTGCTTGGACGAGATGACGTCCTGGGCCTGCAAGCCCACCAGCTCGATCGCACGCGCAGGCGTGAGCGGCGAAGATGCCAAATCGACGCCCTCGTGAGCGTTCAGGTACGCCGTCACGTCGTTGATGACCAGGTTCGCCACCGGCTTCGCCAGACTGCCTGCGTCGGCGCCCGCCGCCTGCATGCACTCCTCGAAGAAGTTCGCCGTGACGCGATGGTCCACCAGATGGCGCGCATCGTAGGACGTGAGCCCGAACGCGTCCTCGAAGCGGGCCGCCTTCTGAGCGGGCAGCTCGGGAAGCTTCGCGCGCACCGACTCGATCCACTCGTCGGACAGGTCGTAGGGAGCCAGGTCGGGATCGGGGAACAGACGGTAGTCGTCGGCCGTCTCCTTCACGCGCATGACGATGGTGCGCTTCTGGGACGGGTCCCAGTGGCGCGTCTCCTGGTAGATCTGGCCGCCCTCCTCGAGCACCTCGGCCTGACGGCAGATCTCGTAGGCCAAGCCGTCGTGGAGGTTCTTGAAGCTGTTCATGTTCTTGAGCTCGGTCTTCACGCCGAACTCCTTCGCACCCCGACGGCGCAGCGACACGTTGCCGTCGCAGCGCATGCTGCCCTCTTCCATCGAGCAGTCCGAGATGCCGAGCGCCAGGTAGATCTGGCGCAGCTTCTGCATGAACAGGCGCGCCTCTTCGGGCGTGCGCAGATCGGGCTCGGTCACCAGCTCGGTCAGCGGCGTGCCGGCACGGTTGTAGTCCACCAGCGAATGCGTGGCTCCGGCAATGCGGCCCTCGCCGCCGCCTACGTGCACCATCTTGCCCGCGTCCTCTTCCATGTGGATGCGCGTGATGCCCACGTGCGCGGTGTAGCCGTCGGCCGTGCGCGTCACGTTGCCGCGGCTCTCGCCCACCTCGAGCCCGTCCAGGTCGATGCGCTCCTTCGCAGCCGGGCCGTCCACGTCCAAATCCAAATGCCCGCGCATGCAGAAGGCAACGGGGCCCTGCGTGGTCTGGAAGTTCTTGGACATGTCGGGGTACATGTACGTCTTGCGGTAGAACATCGAGTGCTTCTCGATGTCGCAGTTCGTGGCCAAGCCCGCCAGCACGATGGACTCGATGGCGGAGCGGTTGGGGACCGGCAGCGCCCCGGGAAGCCCCAGGCACACGGGGCACGTGTGGGTGTTCGGCTCCGCGCCGAATTCCAGCTTGCAGCCGCAGAACATCTTGGTGTCGAGCGTAGTCAGCTCGGCATGGATCTCAAGGCCGATGACGGCCTCCCAATCCTGCAGGACCTCTTCAAGCTTGCGCATGGCTATTCACCTGCCCTTTCCACCTGCGAGGAGGCGTCGCCGGCGGCGCCTTCCCCCGTTAGCAAACCCGGCAGATCGACGCCCGGAACCGCGTCGGCAGCGTCGGGGATGATCGCAGGTGCGGCCTTGACAGCCGGGGCCTCGCCTGCGAAGGCCGGCGCCACAGGAGCCGGGCCGTACACCGTTTCGAGCGCGGCGGCTACGCGCAGCATGTTCTCGTCCTTGAACGGAGGGGCGATGAGCTGCACGCCCACGGGCAGCCCCGTTTCGGTACCCAGTCCCACCGGCATGCTCATGCCGCCGTTGCCGGCGATGTTGATGGAGATGGTGAACATGTCGGATAAGTACATCTCCGTGGGGTCCGACACCTCGCCGAACGTGAACGCCGTGCGCGGGGCAACGGGCGAGAGAATGCAATCGACCTGCTCGTAGGCGCGCGCATAGTCCTGCGTGATGAGCGTGCGGACCTGCTGCGCCGGGTAATAGTACTGCTCGTACACGCCCGCGGACAGCAAGTAGCTGCCCAGCATAATGCGGCGGCGCGCCTCCGGGCCGAAGCCCTTCGCGCGACTGGCCTCGTACTGGCCGCCCAGGTCTTTGTGCCCCGGGTCGCAGTAGCCGTAGCGCACCGAATCGAAGCGCGCCAGGTTGCTGAACGCCTCGCATGGGCCCAGCACGTAATACGCGCTCATGGCGGCCTGCGCGTTGGGCAGGTCCACCTCGACCAGCTCGGCGCCCAGTGCGCGCAGATGCTCGGCCGCTTCCTCGACCTTCGCCTTCACTTCCGACGTCAAGCCCTGCGCATTCATGAACGCCGGCACGATGCCGATCTTCATGCCGCGCACGCCCTCCGCCAGATTCGCGGTGAAGTCCGTGCGCACGTCTTGGCTGGTGCAGTCGAGCGCATCGCGGCCGGAAATGGCGTTCAGCGCGAACGCCGCGTCCTCGACCGAGCGCGCGAACGGCCCCACCTGGTCGAGCGAGCTGCCGAACGCCACCACGCCGTACCGCGAGACCACGCCGTACGTGGGCTTGACGGCCACGATGCCGCAGAAGCTGCCGGGCTGGCGGATGGAACCGCCCGTGTCGCTGCCGAGCGAAATGGTGGCCAGGCCCGCAGCCACGGCCGATGCGCTTCCGCCCGAAGAGCCGCCCGGAACGCGGGAGAGGTCCCAGGGGTTCTTGGTGGCGCCGAACGCGCTGGTCTCCGTGGAGGAGCCGAACGCGAACTCGTCCATGTTGAGCTTGCCGAGCGGGATGCCGCCGGCCTCGATGGTGCGCGCGGCGCACGTGGCGGTGTACGGGGATACGTAGTTGGCCAGCATGCGCGACGAGCACGTGGTATGGGTGCCCGCCAGGTTCATGTTGTCCTTGAACGCCACCGGCACGCCCGCAAGGGGGCCGACCGCAGCCAGATTGCCGGCCGCCACGGCGGCGTCCACCTTCGAAGCCTGCTCGAAGGCCAGCTGCTGCGTGGTTTCAAGGTACGCATGCGTGGCGCCGTCGAGCGCGCGCACGCGAGCGAGCGATGCCTCGGCGATCTCGCGCGCCGAGAACTCCTTCGCGGCAAGACCTTCCCGAATGGCGCGCACGCTCATGCAGGTGAACGCGTTGCTTGCTTGCGTCATCAGCGATCGCCCCCTTCGCCCAGAATGGACGGGATGAGAAAGCTGCCGTCCTGCTGCTTGGGCGCGTTCTCGAGCGCAACCTCCTGGGAAAAGCCGGGCTCTTCGGCATCCTCGCGCATGACGTTGGACAGGCCGCCGATGGGATGGAAGGTGGGTTCGACCCCGTCGAGGTCGTATTCGGTGATGGGCTTCAGGCTGTCCACGATGGCGTTGAGATCGACGGTCATTTGCGCCACCTCGTCTGCCGACAGCCCGATGCGCGCGTACTCCGCGATGTCGCGGACGTCGCGTTCGGTCAAATGCTGGGTCATAGGGCTTGCTCTTTCCTTCTCTCGTTTTCACCCGCATCGCGCGCTTTGCGGCAACGGGGGTGGAAGAGGTGAAACCATAACCGAACCATAATAGCAAACCCGCAGCCCCTGCGGCGAAATACGCCCTATGCGCTTGGATATTTCTTGGCCGCGCGGGGCATGCGGAGACGCGCGGGCGCAAGGGACGTGCGTGAAGGGCGCGGGTGCAGACACTGCCCATGGTCACGCTTTCTGCACGGTTTTGCCCTCAATGTTGCGCATGGTTCGCGCATTGGACGCGCCCTCCCTTGGAAGCGTGCACCCCCGCGGACGTTTTACCTGGTCGCACAGGGGCGGGATCGGGGCGGACCAAGCCGAGCGCAACATTGAGGGCAAAAGCGTGCATCGCAAGCTTGATTCGCGCCCAGGCTCTCAAGAACCATCTTCGCTTGAGGATGAAATCCGTAGACCCAATCGCCGCGGAAGCCCCGCCCGCCCACGCCAAGACGCGGCTCCCGCGGCGATTGACAGCGAAAAAGACGCCGATAAGGCGAAGGACGGGACTCGATACCGGCGAGCGCGCTCCCCGACATCGGACAAAGCGGCTCCGACACGCCCCCCATACCACTTGACGCCTTATACTATGTATCATATAGTATAAGGCGTCAAGGAGGTATACGATGGATGCACAACTGAAGCGAGGATTCCTCGACGTCTGCGTGCTCGCGTCGATCAACCAGCAAGATTCCTACGGGTACCAAATAGTCAAAGACGTTCCCGAAAGCCTGCACCTCACGGAATCGACGCTGTATCCCCTGCTCAAACGATTGGAAGCAGCGGGATATCTGACCGTGTACGCAGTCGAGCACAATGGGCGCTTGCGCAAGTACTATCGAATCACGCCAGAGGGCGCTGCCTACTTGAACACCTTCCTGGACGAATGGGATGACGTCATGAACGTCTACGACTATGTAAAACGAGGTGCAAACCGATGAACAAATCAGAATTCGCACGCGAGCTGCGACGGGCATTGGGCAAACTGCCATCATACGAAGTGGAGCAGTCGATCAACTTTTACACGGAGGCCATCGAGGACAGGATCGAAGACGGCATGACCGAGCACGAAGCCGTAGCCGCGCTCGGCCCCGTCGATGCGATCGCAGCGCAGATCATCGCCGAAACGCCGCCCATCCCGAAGGCCATCGCGAAAGCGAACACCGGCAGCCGCACGCTCAATATCGTGCTGCTGGCCGTGCTCTCCCCCATCTGGGTGACGCTGGCGTTGGCGTTCGCTATCGCAGTGCTCTCCATCTACCTGGCCATTTGGAGCGTCGTCGTGGCGCTATGGGCCGCCGTGATCGCACTGCTGCTGTGCGCGCCCATCGGCGCATTCAGCCTCGCTTGGTGCGCGACCACCGGATACCCGATCTCGGGCGCCTGGATCTTCGGCTGCGGGCTTGCCGGCGCCGGCATAGGGCTGTTCTCCTGGTTCGGCGTCCTCGCTGCCAGCAAGGGCCTCATCAGGCTCACCCACACGTTCGCCCGCTGGGTAAAGGGCCTGTTCATCAAGCTGCAGAACAACGACGCCAACCCGACCGCACCGGAAGGAGCAACCCATGTCCAAAGGTAAGAAGACGTTGCTTATCGTGGCAACGGCCCTCGTCGTCAGCGGCTGCGTCATCTCCTTCGGTGCGTTCGCGGCGGCCGGGTTCAATCCCGAGAACCTCTCGACCGAATCACGCAGCTGGACTCCCGCCACGAAGACGTTCCGCCCTGAAGCGGAAAGTCCCCATACCGCCATCGTCCTGCGCGACGCGGGTGAAAACGTGCGCATCGAGGCAACCGACGGCGACGCCATCGAGGTGACGTACTGGACGAACGAGCGGAAGCGCTTCGACGTGGCGGACAGCGGCGGCACCGTCGTCATCGAGGGCACGCGGGAATCGTACCTCGGCATCATGATGGTCGGATCGTTCGAGGACCACACCACCGTCGTAAAGATCCCGCGCGGCTACGCCGGCACGCTCGACATCGACCTTATGGGGGGCAACCTGGATATGACCGACCTGACCGGCCTGGATTCCGTCACGGCGAAGACCGCGAGCGGCGACGTCAGGCTCGCCCGCCTCGCCGCCAACGACATCACGACGAGCACGGCCAGCGGCAACGTGCGAGCATCGAACGTTCGGTGCTCGCAGCTGAACGCCACCACGATGAGCGGCGACGTGGAGCTCTCCGACATCGAAGCGTCCGAGATCGTGAAGCTCGACACAACGAGCGGCAGCCACCTGCTGCGGGGCGTGAACACCCTCGCCCTCAACGCGCAGATAGGCAGCGGCGACATCCTGGCAACGGGCGTATCTGCCGTCGACGCAACGTTCGATGCCTCGAGCGGCAGCGTGAGCGCCTCGTTCGTCGGATCGGATCGCGAGTACGCCATCGAAGCCTCGTCGACGAGCGGCAGCGTGCATGCTCCGGCGGGCAGCGCCACGGCTTCGCGCCGCGTGAGCGCCCGCACGATGAGCGGCGACGTGACGCTCACGTTCTCCGGCGGCGGCGCGAGCGGCAGCGAAAGCAGCGCCCCGAGCCCGTCATCCTTCCCCGAAGCGCCCGAAGCGCCTACGGCTCCGACCTTCTAAAACCCCTGCGCGCAACATGGAGGAGGCCCGAGGCAACCGCTGCGGGCCTCCTCCGTACAGCAAGCAGACGGCTTTACTCGGCTGCAAGATCGAGCAGAATGTAATGCGCCGGCTCGACGGCCCGCACGACCACCTCGCGCTCCGCGGTGATCTCGGCGGCATCGCCCTCTTCAAGCGCGAATCCGTTCACCGTGCCCTCGCCTTCGATCTGCACGAGGTACGCCTGGCGACCGGGCTCGAGGTCGTAGCGCAGCTCCTCGCCCTCGCCTATCGCGGAAACCGAGATGCGCACGTCCTGATGCACTCGAATGGGGCCGTCCTGCGACCCCGACGCCACAAGGAGCCACGTGCCCACGCGATCCTCCCAGGCGAAGCGACGATCCCCGTAATCGGGATCGAGGTTCTGCTCATCGGGCGTAATCCATATCTGCAGGAACCGCAACGAATGCTCGGTCTTGTTGAACTCGCTGTGCAGGATTCCCGTGCCGGCGCTCATGTACTGCACGTCGCCACGACCCAAACGGTTCCCGTTGCCCAAACTGTCGCGGTGCGTGAGCTCGCCTTGCACCACGTAGCTCAGTATCTCCATGTTGTCGTGAGGATGGGTGTCGAAGCCGCCGTATGCGTCGAACACGTCGTCGTTGAGCACGCGCAGCGCCCCGAACCGCATGTTGTCGGGATTGTAGTACTCGGCAAACGAGAAATGGAACCTGCTGTGCAACCATCCGTGCTCGCCCGAGCCCATGCTCGCGCTCTTGACGACGTTGACCATGGCGAACTCCTTCAGTCGAGGGTTTCGCTCATCATAGCGCGCGAACATCGCCGCAACATGGCGGATGCATGACGGGGCGGCAACAGTCGACGCTCGACCGACACGGCCGATCGAGCGCCGAAAGCGAACCGCGTTGCCGCTGCGCTTACGGAACGGCGACGATGGGGTACAGATGATGACGGTAGCCCCACCAAACCGGGAACACCAGGTACACCTCATGATGCCAGCTTGCCTGATGGGTCTCCACCCTGCCCGTCATCAGGTTGAAGGCATCGAGCGTGGTCGTACGATTATGCTCCGCGCCGGCTTGGTCGTAAACCTTGTTATAGGCAGCGTCGCTTACGGCAACCAGATAAGGTTTGTACTGCGACCAGTACCAGGTGGTTTCCGCACTATGCCATTCTCCGAATTCCCCGTACTGGTAGTCCCCGCGAATCAATCGAGTGCCGTCGTCGAACCCAAGAGCACGCAGCTCGTCGTAAACGCTCTGGACCTTCTCGAAGTTCCGAGCACCGCGCGCCTGCGGCAGGTTCTTCCACATCTGCTGCCACTGGGCGAGCGTGATGCTGCCCGAATGCTTGTACAGGTGGATGTCGTCTTTCTCGACGCTGTCGGAGAAGTTGGAAGGCGCACCCTGGTAGATGGTCTTCATCAGCAGATCGGTTCCGTAGGCGGTGTCGTTGAGCAAGCAGCGAATGCGTCCGTCGGACCGCGGCTCCGTAGCCAGACGATACGCTGATTTCTCCCTCAGGTACGTCTTTTTGTTGAAGGTGTCGTAAGCCACGGTGCCGTACAGCTTCTTGACCACCGTGTCCGCCTGGCTCTTCAGCTGCTTGATGGAGTCCTGGTATATGCTTCCTTCACCGGGACCGAAAAAGTCGTCGTCGTCGATGGCGTCCATGGTGTTCAAGTAGGCCATGGACACGCCGTAGCCGTACACATAGGCCGTGAACAGGCTTTCCATGTACTCCGATTTCGAAACGAACGTCTCGGGGTCCCAGTTGTAGTACGTCTCGATCCACGAGTTGTACTCGCCCACCGCATCGGAGCCCAAGCCCTCGAGCATGCTGCCCAAAGCCAGCGTTTCGGCCACGACCGTCGTGCTCATCAGGCGATCCTTCTTGTCGACCGCATTCGCAAACGACTTGAGCGTTTTCTTGTTCGCTGCGCTCAGGTCGTCGTAGGTCGCGCCGGCATCAGACTTCTCAAGCTTGTCCATCAGCCTGGAATAGAGATCTTCGTAGCTTTTCAAGGAGTCCAGATGACCCTTCACCACGTGCCATTTCGACAAGTAGCCCGCGCGCTTGTCCACGGCGTTCAGCTTCACGGCAAGAGTATCCACGCTTGTCTCCAAGCGCGTAAGCTGTCCCTTCATCAGCTGCAACTCGTCGTAGATGTCCTGCAAGCTGGGGCCGGGGTTGCCGTCGATCAAGTTGGCGATCATGCCCAGCAAAGACGCTATGCCGTTGCCGATGGACGCCTTGTCCTGCTGGCAGAAGCTTCCGATGGCGTTCGCGATGGCCTCGAGCGTTTCGAACGCCGTTTTGGCATCGCCCGCGGCAGACCCGACCTCGCCTTCCGCCGCGACGGGGACGCACGACACCGTATGGGGCCCCTGCGCTATGCCGAGCTTGTTGAGCACGACGCCCTCGGCAAGCTCGAATTGCAGGGAGGCCAAAACGGATTCCACGTCGTCCATGAACAGCTGGCGAGCCTCGGCTTCGACCGCAGGATCGACCGGCGCAGCAAGGTCGGGCGCGGCCGCAGGATCGATCGGCGCAGCGGGATCAGCTTCGGCCGGCTGCCCTTCGACCTGCGGGGACAGAAGCTCGCGATAGCCGTTCAGCCACCCTTGGGCCGTTTCCGCGTCGATGGACATCTTCAGCGAGAACCAGTCGCTTCCCAGCTTGCTTTCCACGGACAGCCCCAGGCCTTCGGGGAGCAGAATCTGGCTTGCATCCGACAGGGCCAGCGAGCCGCCGACGGCACCCAGCTGCACGGTTGCAGCCACTTCAGCCGGACCGACGTCGCCAATAGCCACGCCCGTCACGTCCACGGTGCCGTACGGCACGGCGTCGACGGCATCGGCCGCACCAACCAGTCGATCGTCGGCCGGCGCATACGCGCGAGCCAGGTCGGGCTCGCCCACCAACAGGCGGGGGTCCATGCGAAACGCGGCCGGCTCGAAAGCATCGAGCGCCGCCGTCAGAACCTCGAACTGCTCTTCCGGCGAGCCGGCCTGCACGGAGATCTCGAGCAAGCCCTTATGCGCGTCGGCCGCATCAGCCGAGAAGCCTTCGACCCGTATGCGGTCGTCGTCGAACCGGATCATGTCCTTCGCTGCACCGGAATCAAGCTTCCCGTTTTCCACGAACAGGGGGATTCCGAACACCTCGCGTTTATACGAAGCGGATGCCACGTCCAAGGTAACGCGCGGGCTTTCAACCGACACGTACGCCGCAGACACCGAGGATGCGTCCGCGAACGCTTCGCGGGAGAAAGAGATGACGCCATCGGTCCCAGGGGAGCCGGGATCGCCGTCGATACGCACGGTAGCCGAGTTAGGGCCGGTCAGGGTCACGGCAGAAACCGACGATCCCTCGAACGCGCCGGACAAGGAAAGCGCGCTGACGGAAAGCGCTTCGGCGAACGGCGCGTCGGAAACCACGTCCACTTGCGCGAAGCGCGCGCCGGCGGGAACGGCCTCGCCGTCGGCAACCTGCACCGTCGCTATCTTCGCGCTGGCGGGAACCGCAGCCGACCCGACGGTCAGCGTAGCGGGAATCGTCGTTTGCGGGGATGCGCATACCGCGGATCCGCTCACCTGAAGCGAAGACGCTTCGTCGGCATGCGCGATGCCGGGCACCTGCGGCGCGAGCCCCGCCGCCAAGGCGACGACGATCAGAATCGACATGCCGCCGCGAGCCCGGGAACGTCGTCCGCCCTTGCAAGAGAACGTCGCGCACGCCAGCACCGCGAACGCGGCCACGCACGCCGCCAGAGCAAGCGAGGCAGCGGCGTTATCGCCCGTCGATACCAGGCGCGTGCCCGTCATCGAACGAAACACCACGTCGAACGACAGGTCGATCGATTCTCCCGGAGCAACGCTCTGCTTCGAGGCCGCAAGGGAGGCAGACGCATCCGCCAAGCGCACGTTGCCGGGCAGGCTGGCTTCCAGGCGAACGTCGGACCATGTAGCATGCGTGGAGTTCTCCGCCTTGAACGTAACCCGAGCGCGCTCCCCCGAAGCGTAGGACTGGGCATCGAACGACCCCTCGATGCGCGGAGACGCTCCCGAATCCTGGTCAGCGCCGACGTTTTCCGCATACGCAGGCGACGGAAGCAGGGCGAGCGCGAGCGTCAAGCACCATGCCGCGAAAAACGCCGCAAGCGCCGCGAACGAGCGCCGTTTCGCAAGCCGCTTCACCTCCCCTGAAGAAAGCGGGTCGTGCGCAACATTCAAAAACGGGGCGGACGCGTATCGCATGGCGGTCTCGTTTCAACGAATCGGACAGGGCAGACCTCGTCTTCATTATAAAAGCGCGAGCTTGCCGAACGTGCTTCCTAATTCGTAGAAATATGACCCTGTTTCGCTGAGAACGCGCCCGATCGGCGGCGCGCGCATCTTGGCAAGCGAGCCCGACCGAGCAACGTCAAGCCGCTTTCCTCCCCGCCCGAAAAGAGCCTACTCTTCTCCGCGCTCCCAAGCGGCTATCTCGGCCAGAAACGCCTGGCCGTAGCGGGCAAGCTTCGTGGCGCCCACGCCGCTGACCTCAAGGAACTCCTCGTCGTTCGCAGGCTTCTTGACGCACATGTCGCGCAGCGCGGCATCGGAGAACACGATGTACGGAGGCTTGCCGGCTTCGTCGGCCAAGCGCTTGCGCAGCGCGCGCAAACGTTCGAACAAGCTCGAATCGACCTCGCCGAGCGCGGACGAGCCCGACGACCCGAACGCACGGCCGCCCGCGCTTCGTTCCCGGCTTCGCTCGGGCTTGCGGGACACGCGCTTCATGGTCAGCGAGAAGCCGTCCTCCGCCGCTTCGCGCGCTCGCGGCCCCAAGCCGACCGTGGGATAGGAGCCCTCGGTGATGGACAGGTACCCTCCCGCCGCCAACAGTTCGATGATCTCCTTGACCTGCGCAACCGACGCGTCCACGGTACCGTAGCTAGCAGCCTCGTCCAAGTGCATCTCAAGCACTTTCGCCACCTTCGATCCGCGCAGAACGTCGACGACCATGCCCTTGCCGAAACGCCCGCGCAGCTCCTGCACGCAGCGCATGACGGCCCGCGCGGTGGCGGTCACGTCCACGGCTTCGAAGGCGCCGGCGCAATTCGAGCAGCAGGTTCCGACTGCCTGCCGGCAGTCGGAAGAGCCCGACGCTACGGAAGGTCCTGGCGCTGAATCTTGCGGCTCCAAGCCCTCCTCACGGCCCGAAGGCCGCTTCATCGGGCTTTCCCCGCAATCTTCAGCACCAGGACCCTCTTCGCTGACGTTGCTAACGACCTGCGATGATTGCTCCCCGAAGTAGCGCAAGATGTACGCGCGCAGGCAGTCGGTGGTATGGCAGTACCCGCACATGGCCTCGAGCAAGCGGCGGCGGCTGGCGCGCACAGCTTCCGATTCCTCCGGGGCAAGCTCCTCGTTTCCCGATTCCTGCTCTATGAAAAAGCGGCATGTGGACACGTCGCCGTCGCTCCAAAACAGCAGGCATTCGGAAGGCTCCCCGTCGCGACCGGCGCGGCCGGCCTCCTGGTAGTACGCCTCGATGCTGCCGGGCATGTTGTGGTGAATGACGTAGCGCACGTTCGATTTGTCGATGCCCATGCCGAAAGCGTTGGTGGCCACCATCACGGGCGCGTCGTCGACGATGAACGCGCGCTGGCTTTCGGCGCGGGCCGCCGCGGGCATCCCCGCGTGATAGCGAACGGCGCGTACGCCGGTTTCGAGAAGGGCCGCGTGCACCTTGTCCACGTCCTTGCGCGTGGAGCAGTACACGATGCCGCCGTCCAAGGGATGATCGAGCACGTACGCGGCGATGCGCGCAAGCTTTCGCTTCGGCTCCAAACGCTCCACGCCAAACGAAAGGTTCGGCCGATCGAACCCGGTCACCGCCTCGTACGGATCGCGCAGGTCGAGCAGCCGCGCGATGTCGCCGCGAACGCGCGCCGTAGCCGTAGCCGTGAACGCCGCTACGACGGGCCGCTGCGGCAGCTGGGCGATGAAATCGCCTACGGCCAGATACGACGGACGGAAATCCTGCCCCCACTGCGACACGCAGTGGGCTTCGTCCACCGCAACGAGCGGGATACGGGCCTCGCGCGCGAACTCGATGAAACGAGGGTCGGACAAGCGCTCGGGCGCAACGTACATGATCTGGTACGCTCCTTCGAGCGCGCGGCGCAGCACGGTTGCCTGCTGGCCCGGCGTGAGCGTGGAGTTGAGGTACGCGCCCCGAACGCCCGCCTCGATAAGGGCGCGCACCTGATCGCCCATGAGCGACACGAGCGGGCTTACCACCAGGGTCAATCCGCCCAACACGATGCCCGGCACCTGGTAGCATACCGATTTTCCCGCACCCGTCGGCATGACCGCGAGCGCGTCGCGCCCAAGCAAGATGGCGTCCACGACGCCCTGCTGCCCCGGCCGAAACGACTCGTACCCAAAATGGCTTTTGAGCGCCGCTTGCGCGGCGGCTGCATTCATCATGTTCGGAACATCCTCCTTGAACGGCAAGCGAACGGGCGCACGGCTGCAACGGGAGCGTCGAGGAATGCGGCCCTTCGGGAATCTTACCGCAAGGACCCCCTTCCGGACGGCTCTCGAAATCGTTTCTACAGGTTCTGCCGCCCTGCAGGACGGAAATCCCGGCGATCGCCGAAAACCGCACGGTTGCCGCTATACTGGATGCATCGCATCCCATCCCGACATAATCCTTGTTCCTGTCGTGTTAGATTCAGAGAGGAAGCAGCCCTGACGAACGAGCTCGACATAGCCGCGGTGTTTCACCGCCATGCGAAGACGGTCTACCGCCTGTGCTATTCGTACCTGGGCAGCTCCGCCGACGCCGAAGACGCGACGCAAACCGTGTTCCTCAAGCTGCTCGATAAGCCCCGCACGTTCAACGACGACGAGCACGAGAAAGCTTGGCTCATCGTGTGCGCCCAGAACCATTGCCGCGACCTATTGAAAAGCGCGGCGCGAAAGCGCTCGGCAGAGCTTCCCGAAGACATGCCGGACGACCGTGCCCATGCCGAAAGCGACGAAACGCTTCGCGTGGTGCTCGATTTGCCGGAAAAGTACAAGACCTGCGTGTACCTGCATTATTACGAAGGATACCGCACTGCCGAGATCGCCGAGATCACCGGCACGCCGGCATCCACGGTGCGCAGCCACTTGAGCGAAGCCCGCGCGCTGCTCAAGACCCTACTGGGAGGTGAGCAGCATGAACGATGACGAGCGTCTCGAAGAGTCGGTCGACGAGCCAGACGCCGCGTTGGGAGATGCTCTGTTCCGTGCGTTCGACAGGATGACCCCGAGCGCCGAAGTCGAGGAGCGCATGCTCAAAGCCATTGCCCCGACCTGCGAAACGCCCTCGAACGAGAACGAAGGCGAGGACGAATGCGAAGACGAGGAACCCCATTCCCACCTGGAAGACTGCGACGCATCGAACCGAGCGTTCGTCCCCGCAACGGTGGTGCTCGGTAAAAACGGAGCGAACACCGAATCGTACCGCAAGGCAAGGCGCGTCTGGAACGTGTCGGTTCCCGCGGCGGCCTGCCTGGTGCTTGCCGTGGGAATCGGCGGGATCGCCCTGGGCGTAAGCGGCACGGCTCAGCAAGGCATGCAGGCCGCCGCGCCGAACGAGGGCGGCACAACGAGCATGTCGAGCGCCGAAGCCGCCCGCAGCGCCGATGCGGTCCCGACCCCCGAAACCGGCGCCGGACCTGCAGCGAACGCCGCTCCCCACCTGAACGTCGTCCTGTCCGACGGATTGCAGCTGCGCATAGCCTCCGGCGAAGACGGCCTTCCCCTGGCCGCAGACCCTGCGCTGGTCGGCGATCAGATCGAGGTTGCCAGCGCCTGGACCGATTCGCAGGAACGCGTGGGCTGCACGGTGTTCGCCTACGGCGACGGCGCCCACCCCTACGCCGTGCGCTACGACGGAGACGAATCCTTCTATGTAGCCAGCGCCGTCTGAGCAAAGCCGCGCACGCCGTCGCGCGCATACCGGGCGGCGTGCGAAAAGCTACGCCTGCGCCTTCGGCAGAAAGCCGTCCAGTTCCGCATCCAGCTGCGAAAGGCGCTTGACGCGCGGATAGCGGTCGAGCGCGCCGCGAACCATGACCATGCGCACGTCCCGCAGCGCCTCCAGGTTTTCAAGAGGATTGCAATCGAGCACGATGAGGTCGGCCGACTTGCCGGGCTCGATCGAGCCGGTCTCGTCGCCCAGGCCCAGAATGCGCGCGTTTCCCAGCGTGGCAACGTGCAACGCCGTCTGCCGCGAAGCGCCTACGATGCGCTCGAAGTACACCACCTCGCGCCACATGTCGTAGTGCGTGATGTACGGGCACGACGAATCGGTCCCCAAACCCACGGGGATGCCGGCCTCCAATGCCTGCTGGGCGGCGCGCACGATACCCTCGTAGACGATGCGGCCGTTCACCTTTTGGACCTCGGTCGATTTCGTCTTTTCGGGCGAGAGCTTCACGAACGGCAGCGCCGGAGATACGGTGCAGGTAAGCGAAGAGGCGCGTCCAGCGCCGTTGCGCTTGAACAGGGCGATCAGCTCGTCATCCAGCTCGGCGCCGTGCTCGATGGTGTCCACCCCCGCCTCCAGGCCCACGCGCACGCCTTCGGCGCTCTCGATGTGCGCGGCGGTGCGCATGCCCAGCTTGTGCGCCTCGTCCACGGCCGCGCGGGCGATGTCGGGCGGCATGCGCAGCACGCCCGGCTCCCCTTCGACCTCCGCGTCGAACACGCCGCCCGTGATGAACAGCTTCACGTGGTCGCACGCGTGCGCGAAGCACGTGCGAACGATCTCGCGCGCCTGCTCGGGCGTGCCCGCCACGTGGGCGAACAAGCCTGCGCCGTGACCGCCCGGCACGGTAACGCCCACGCCGGACGCAAGCAGCCGCGGCCCCGGGAACGCGCCTGCGTTGATGGCGTCGCGCACCTCCACGTCGGCGAACCCCGGATCGCCCACCGAGCGCACCGTGGTCACGCCGCTTGCCAGCTGCTGCTGCGCATGGCTTCGCAGGACACGGCGAAGCGCCCACCTGCCCACCGGGTTGCCCACCACGCCGTCTATGAGGCGGCCCGCGCCGCCCGCGCTCAGCGGCTTGCCCGACCCGCACAGGTGCACATGAGCGTTGATCAGCCCGGGCATAAGGTACGCGCCGGCCAGGTCGATTTCCTCCGCGCCCGCAGGCGGCACCGTGCTGGACGCAGGTCCCACCTTGTCGATGCACCCGGCGTCGTCCACGACCACCGTCATGTTCGGCAAGGGCGCCATGCCCCCCGTACCGTCGAGCACCGTTGCGTGCGTGAACACGTATGCCATAGCGCGCCGCCTCCCACGGCGCGCATGCGCCGCATCCTCGTCTGCTTGAATCTGCCCGTTCAGTATACGCCTGGGGCAACGCCGGAGAAAGCGCCGCAGCTACCGAGAAGCGCGGCGATCGGCCAAAGCATCGCGCTCTTCCCTCGTGATGGAAAACGCCACATGGGGCATGCGCACCCCGCGGTAGTGCTTCACCACCGTTGCACGCGGGGTCATGCCGTTTCGGCGAGCAACCGCCTGCGACGGCTCATTCGTGTCGCGAATCAAAGAATACACCTCGCGAGCGCCCAAGACGTCGAAGGCGTAGTCGCGACAAGCGACGGCTGCCTCGGTCGCGTACCCCCGATGCCAGAACGCCTTCATGAACAGGTAGCCCACCTCCATGACCTGGGTGTCTCGATATTCCTGCAACGTGACCCCGCACTGTCCGATCATGCGATTCGTCTCCTTGAGCACCACGGCCCAAAGCCCGAAACCATCGGTACGATAGCGCGCCGTCTGCCGATCGAGCCACTCCCGCACACCGGTCTCATCGAAGGGGCCTTCGTAGGCATACATGACATCGGGGTCCTGCAAGATGGTGCGAAGCGCGTCCAAATCGCCTTCGCTCATTTTTCGCAAGGTCAAGCGCTCGGTCTCCAAAATGCATTCCATGCTCGCCCTTGAGCGGCGGTCGGCCATGATTCGGACGGCGCCCGACGCCTCGGCAGCCCGCAGCAGGGAATCCATCGTCAAGGCCTCGCCCTTCGGCACGTGCACGGCCAGGCATGAAAAGCTCGGCTTGTCGGCGGTGAACAGGCCAAGCTCCCGCGAGGCGGCGCGCACGTCGTCTTTCGACAACCCGCCGCGACGCAGAGGCGAGATCACGCCCAGCTCCGCAAGCGCCCGGAAGCCGGGGCGGTTCGCCGGATCGTCGGTGGTGTTCGTACCGTCGGCCAGCACCTCGTACCCGTCGCGCGCCATGCGCTCCAGAATGGTCGAGAAGATGAACGTCTTGCATCGATAGCAGCGATCGGGCGCATTCTCGCAGATGTCGGCGCGCAACAGAACGTCGGCGTCTATCAACTCGAAATCGACTCCGATCTGGCCTGCCAAGCGCAGGGCGTCCTCGATCTCGAACGCAGGCTGAAACGCCGTGCGCACGCCGTACGCCTTCACCTGGCACCCGGCCCGCAATGCGGCGGCAAGCAAATACGATGAATCGCACCCGCCCGAAAACGCCACGGCAAAGCGCGGCGTGCGCGCGAGAAAATCCCCCAAAGGCTCGATGCCCGCCTGCTGCCCGGGCCCGACGGCAACGAGTCCGTCGCGGCGGGCGCTTTCGTTTTCGTATGCGTTTTCGTGCGCGGCCATGCTCCCCCTTTAACGCTCGAACAGCTCTGCCGCGCGCGCCAGCTCCTCGACGATGGGGATATGCTGTGGGCACACGTCCTCGCACGCGCCGCACGCGATACACGACGACGCAAGGCCGTCGGACACGTTCCAATCGTAGTTTTCCTGAGCGCGGAACTCGTCATGGTAAAGCGCCAGGATGTTGAGCGACGCGAGCGCCGCCGGGATGCGCACGTCCTGCGGGCAGTTTTTCAAGCAGTACCGGCAATCCGTGCAGGGCACCGTGGGGATGCCGTCCAAGATAGCCCGCACCCGATCGAGCAGCGCGCGCTCCTCGCTGGCCATCGGCTGGGCGTCGCGCACGATCCGCACGTTCTCCCGCACCTGATCGGGAGTGGACATGCCGGACAGAACGGAAACCACGCCCGGCAGCGACGCGGCGAAGCGCAATGCCCACGAGGCCAGGGACGCGTCAGGCTGCGCCGCGCTCAGCAGGCTCGCCGCCGCATCGGGAAGCTTCACAAGCGATCCGCCCTTGATGGGCTCCATCACCACCACGGGCAAGCCGTGGGCGCGCGCAACCTCGTAGCACTTGCGCGATTCGATGGTCGGGCTTTCCCAATCGGCGTAGTTGATCTGCACCTGCACGAAATCCATGTTCGGATGAGCGGCCAGCACCTCTTCGAGCACGTCGGCCTTGTCATGAATGGAAAAACCCAGATTGCGGATCAACCCTTCTTCCTTCTTCTGCGCGAGAAAGTCCCACAATCCATACTCGTCGAACTGAGCGGTGCGGTCCTCCCCCAGGTTGTGCAGCAGAAAGTAGTCGAAGTAGCCCGCACCGGTTTCGCGCAGGGATTTGTCGAACATGGCGCGCGCGTGATCGGCGTCCTTCGCCAGCCACGCCGGTAGCTTCGTCGCGATTTGGAACGATTCGCGCGGATAGCGATCCACGAGCGCCGCGCGCAACGCCGCCTCCGACCTTCCGCCATGATAGCCGCGCGCCGTGTCGAAATACGTGAAACCGGCATCCATGAACAGGTCGACCATCTCCTTGACCTGCTCGATGTCGATCTCCTTCGACCCATCCGGCAGTTCTGTTTCCGGCAGCCGCATGAACCCGAAGCCCAATGGCGCCAATTTCTCGCTCGTCTGCATGTTCGTCCTCCGCACGTTCCCCCAATAAAAAAGCTGCATAACAGCCTTTCGTCAGGCGTTATGCAGCTTATCGCATCATCGCGCTGCTTACACGTTGAACTTGAAGTGCATGACGTCGCCGTCTTGCACCACGTACTCCTTGCCTTCTTGGCGGAGCTTGCCGGCGTCGCGACAGCCCTTTTCGCCGCCCAGGCCCACGTAGTCCTCGTACGAGGCCGTCTCGGCCTTGATGAAGCCGCGCTCGAAGTCGGTATGGATGACGCCGGCAGCCTGCGGGGCCTTCGCGCCGATGGGGATGGTCCAGGCGCGCGTTTCCTGCACGCCCGTGGTGAAGTACGACTGCAGGCCCAGCAGCTTGTACGCCTCGCGCACCAAGCGGGCCAGGCCGCTTTCCTCAAGGCCCATGGCTTCCAGGTACTCCTTCGCCTCCTCCGGATCAAGCTCGGCCAGATCCGCCTCCACCTTCGCGCTGATCGGCACGGGGCGGCACCCGTCGATCTCGGGCAGTTCGGCGTCCAGCTGGTCCTCGTCCACGTTGGCAATGTAGAGCATGGGCTTCATGGTCAGCAAGTGCAGGTCGTAGATAGCGGCACGCTCGTCCTCGTCGAGGCCCAGCGTGCGCGCGCGATGCCCCTCGTCCAGGCCCGCGAGCACCTTCTTGGCCACTTCGACCTTCTTGGCGCCGTCCTTGTCGCGCTTCGCTTCCTTCTCCAGACGCGGCAGCGCTTTCTCGATGGTGGCCATGTCGGCCAGCATGAGCTCGGTCTTGATGGTATCCACGTCGCTGTGCGGATCCACCTTGCCCGCAACGTGCACCACGTCGGGGTCGCCGAAGAAGCGCACGACCTCGCAGATGGCGTCCGTTTCGCGGATGTTCGCAAGGAACTGGTTGCCAAGGCCCTCGCCTTGGCTGGCGCCGGCCACCAGGCCCGCGATGTCCACGAACTCGATGGTAGCGGGCACGATGCGCGTGGGGTGGTCGATGTTGGCCAGCGCGTCCAGACGCGTGTCGGGCACGGGCACCACGCCCACGTTGGGCTCGATGGTGGCGAAGGGATAGTTGGCCGCAAGACCGCCTTTGTTGGTGAGGGCCGTGAACAGCGTAGACTTGCCGACGTTCGGCAAGCCGACGATACCGATGGACAATGACATGAAATATCCTTCTCAAGCGTTTGAAACGTATCGAACCATGATAGCAAATGAAAGGGGTCCGTGCGCATGCGCGTACAGACCCCACGCAACCTATCAGCGCATGCAGCTTCGCGCGCCTGACCGCATCGTCGCCCCAAACGGACGCTTTTCGCCGTCAAAACGTCCGTTTGGGGCGACGATGTTCGTTGGCGTGCGCCCGTGCAGGCTGACGACCCACCACCTCGTGCAGGTCGCTGCACGTGAGCCATCGTCGATCCGAAAACACGTTTTTGGACCCAAAAACGTGTTTTCGGATCGACGATGCCCAGCAATGCGATTCAGCGCGCCGTCATGCGCCGGCCATCTCCCGGCACTCCTCAAGCGTCGAGTCGATGATCAGCAAAGCCGACTGGGCCGCATCCAGAAGAAGCGCCCCTTCGTCGGTCAGCTCGTTATCGCGCGAGCGATCGAACAGCTCGAAGCCCAGCTCCTGCTCGAGCGCCTTGATATGGTTGCTCAGCGTGGGCTGGGAAACGAACAGCTTCTCGGACGCCGCCCGAAAGCTGCCGTGATGAGCAAGCGTCACGAATCCCCTCAAAAGCTCAATCTTCACCGAAGCACCTCCGCTCCAACCCTCGACGACGCACCGCAAGCGCTCCCGTCCCCATCACCGCTCTCCCCTTGCAAGATGATCGCGAAACGTGTCCAGGACAGGCGCTATGCAAGGCCGTTCGGACACTGGTCGATGCACCAGGCTCCGCGGCATCAACAAAGGGGCATCGTCAACCAAATCCCTGATCACATAGCCTTCCCGCCGAGCGAAATACTGCGCGAGCATCGACTTCATCGAAATGAAAATCGAATCTTCGAGATCGACGGTCCAGAAGTTCAGCAGGTTGCCCATGGGGATCAAGCGAAATCTCAAGTCCATGTCGTCGCCCAGCATATGGACGATGATGCGCTTCCAGCTTTCCGACTCGATCACGTCAAGCTGCGCGATCTCGACGCCGCGCAAGCGATCGCGCGTCAGAGGCCCGCTCGCCAGCGGGTGGTCCTCCCTCATGGCCACGGCGCACGGCTCGTGCCCGTACCGCTCGTAGAGCAAACCCATGCTCTCGACCTCCATGCGCAAAGCGGGCAGCAGGTCGAGATCGTACATGACCATGACATCGGCGGCCTCTTGCGCGAACGGGTACAGCATCGGCCTTTTGTTGTCGTAGCTTGCAAAGGCGTAGCGGCAGGGGCAGTGCTTCTCCAACATGGCGCGCAGCTCGAAAACCGAGCAACGAAGCGATATGTTCACCACCTGGTCCTGCTCTTCGCGCAAGTCTGCGAGCGCGCGGCATCGTTCCAAACCCGAATCGATCGTATCCAGCGCCCGCGCCATACCATCGAGAAACGCTGCGCCCGCATCGGTCAGCTCGTTGCTTTCCGAGCGGTCGAACAAAGCGAATCCCAGCTCCTGCTCGAGCCCCCTCATATGATTGCTCAACGTTGGACGAGCAACGTACAGCTCATCTGCGGCTTCTTGAAAGCTGCCGCACCGAGCCAACGTGACGAACTCCCTGATATGCTCAAGCTTCACGGCGCCTCCCCCCTGCTCATCTTGATTCGAGCGTATCTTCCGATAATACCGAGTGTTTCCCTTCTGGGCAACATCTTGCCGCACTTCATCGCAGGTAAAGCACTTCGGACGCGAATGGCGCGACCGCGAATCCGGAGCCGCATGCAAGGGCAAATCGAATAGGCGCATAAAAAAGGCGAACGCTCGCCCGGCGCGCATCCTCGTTAAGATACTCACGCCCGTTAACGGGGGACAAGGCACGGGGCGACTTGAGGGGAAGCGTCCGCAAAGCTCACGCGCGAAGCTTTGCGCATCTCCATGCGTCACGGCACGCGTCAAGCGCATCCCGCCACAAGAACCGCTACTTCAAGAAAGAAGGAGAAGCATACGCATGAAGCATGCCGAAGGAACCATCCTGAGCGCTGCCATAGGGAGAAGGAGCTTTCTGAAGGGCTCTGCCGCGGCAGCCGTCGCGGCCGGCCTGGGGTCGAGCCTATGCGAAAGCGAATTGGCCTTTGCGGACGAGAAGAAGGCCGGCGCAAGCGAGGACATCGTCAAGCCCGGCACCTGCCGAGGAGGCTGCGGCGCCGGCTGCCAGATGAACGTGCACGTCCGCGACGGAAAGATCGTCAAAACATCCCGTAGAAAGCAAAGCGATCCCGACGTGACCCGCGTCTGCAACAAGGGGCTGACCCATGCGCTGCGCGTCTACGCCGAGGACCGCCTCAAATACCCCATGAAGCGCGTAGGCGAGCGCGGCGAGGGCAAATGGGAGCAGATCAGCTGGGACGAAGCCATCACCACCATTTCCGACAAATGGAAAGAGGTCAACGAGAAGTACGGCCCTCGGGCCAACGGCTTCCTGTGCGGCTCCGGCAACATCACCCCCGACTCCCAGCAGGGAAAGCGCCTGTGCTCCGCCATGGGCGCAACGCTGCTCGACGCCGCCCAGGACCGCGTGTTCTACGCATCGTTTCCTCCTATCGTGGGCGCGTTCAAGGGCGTCGGCGGCGGCGGTCGCAACGACCTCAAGAACGCCAAGCACATATTCATCTGGGGCTTCAACCCCTCCGAAGGCGACAGCCAGACGTTCCATTACTTCCTGCGCGCAAAGGTCGAGCATGGCGCCAAGATGATCGTCATCGATCCGACGTTCACCATCGCAGCCTCGAAGGCCGATCTGTTCGTCCCCATCCACCCCGGCACCGACGGCGCCCTCGCCTTGGCTATGGCAAATGTCCTGGTAAACGAAGGCCTTGCCAAAGAGGACTTCCTGAAGTCGGACACCGTAGCGCCCTGCCTGGTCAAAGAGGCCGACGGCAAGTACCTCCGCCTGAGCGATATCGGCAAGGCCACGGTCGGCACGCCCGAGGACAAGTGCGTCGTGCGCGCCGAAGACGGAACCTTGGGCGCGCTGGGCGAAGTTGCCGACCCGGTGATCCGCGGCGCCTTCTCCATCGAAGGCATCGAGGTGAAAACGGCGTACGACCTGCTGCTTGAGCGCGTATCCGAATGGACTCCCGAGAAGGCTTCCGAAATCTGCGACGTTCCCGTCGAAACCATCAGGGAGCTTGCCCACATGGTTCAAGACGGCCACAACTCCGTCAACATAGGCCTTGGCCTCGACCATGTCACCAACGGCATGGCAACGTTCTCGTCCATCCTCTCCATGTGCATGATCGCCGGCCAATACGGTCACCCCGGCAACACGGCGAAGGGCATGTTCCGCGGAGAGATCTCCATCGGCTGGATGCCCTACGGCCTCGCGAATCCCAAGGGAGCGCCCGGCAGCCAGGTGTTCTACTCGCCCGCCCTGCTCAACTGCATGGAATCCAAGAAATACGGCGACAAGGACATCAACATCAAGACCCTCTACATCTGGGACCACAACCTGTTCGGCACCCAGGTGGGAGGCGTGCGCTGGCGCAAGTTCCTGGAAGACGTCGAGCTTTTGGTAGTGGCCGACGTGGTTTCCACCAGCACCACGAACTACGCCGACATCGTCTTGCCGGCCTGCCATTACTTCGAAACGGAAACCGCTTCGGGCGACGACACGCGCTACGTGTTCCATAACGCGAAGTCCGCAGAGCCCCTGTACGAGTCGAAGAGCGACTTCGACATCTTCAAGATGCTGTTCGAGAAGATGGATTTGCAGGAGTACGACTTCAAGGACATCGACGAGCTCATGAACGCCGTATTCGACAACCCCACGGCGAAGAAGATCGATCTCACCTGGGATCGCGTGAAGAAGGAGGGCTCCGTTCTGACCTTCGAGCCCGATGATCGCGTCATGGGCCAGGAGGGCACGTACGGCACGCCGACGGGCCGCCTGCAGTTCTACCAGGAATCCATTCCGCTCGACACCGACTACGGTCAGAAGATCGACTTCATGAAAGAGCGCCTGCCCTACTGGGAGCCGCCCATGGAAGCCTGGAAGGAAAATCCCCTGGCAGAGAAGTACCCGCTGGTGTTCACGTCCGAGCGAAGCAAGTACAAGGTCCATACGCAGTACACCCGCGTGCCCTGGCTGCTCGAGTTCGAAGACGAGCCCTACGTTGCCGTCAACCCCGTGGACTGCGAAGCGCGCGGCATAGCCGACGGCGACTACATCCGCATGTTCAACGATCGAGGCACCTGCACGTTGCGCGTGCGGTTCAACAACGGCATCCGCCCCGGCATGGTCGTGATCGACCACGGCTGGGATCTCGACCAGTTCGTCGACGGATTCTACTGCGACCTGCTGGGATACAACGTGACCCCCGTGGTGGCGAACAGCTATTACTTCGACACGCTCATCGAAATCGAGAAGGCAACGGTCTAGAAAGGAGGAACCTGCATGCATTACGGAATGGCAATCGATCTGCAGCTGTGCTTCGGCTGCACGGAATGCGCGGTAGCCTGCAAGTCGAACAACAACCTGCCCAACAAAATGTGGTGGAACCGCGTGCTCACCGACGGAGGCGACTACCCCGACACCGCAAAAGGAACGTATCCCCAGGTGACCATGGCGCACTACCCCATCGGGTGCCAGCACTGCGCGAACCCGGCCTGCGCCAAGGTCTGCCCGGTAGGAGCAACGTGGCGCGACGAGAAGACCGGTATCGTGGTGCAGGACGTCGACAAGTGCATCGGCTGCCGCATGTGCATGGGCGCCTGCCCCTACAGCGCCCGCACGTTCAACTGGGAAGAGCCGGCCTACGCCGTCGATTTCCCCTTGGGCGACTTCGACGCCCCCAAGCACGTTGCCGGCGTAGTGGAGAAGTGCACCTTCTGCGCCAACCGCCTTGCGCGCGGCGAAGAGCCCGCCTGCATGGAGCACTGCCCCGGACGAGCGCGGTACTGGGGCGATCTGGACGATCCCGACAGCGACGTGTCGCGCGCGATCGCGGGACGTCCCACCGTTCGCTTGCTGGAAGACAAGGGCACGGAGCCTTCCGTGTACTACTTGGCGTAAAGGAGTGCCTCAATGACTGAATCGACCACGATCAAACGCTCCTCGACCGCCGTCTTGCTGGGGATATTCGCTGCGTTCGCCCTTGCGGGAACCGCCTGCTTCATCTTTCAGGCAACGCAGGGCCTGCACGTGGCCAACCTGGGCAACGACATCACCTGGGGCCTCTACATCGTAGGCTTCCTGCTGTTCACCGGCGTTGCCGCGGGGTGCCTGCTGTTCGCCTCGGCGCCGTTCGCGTTCTCCGGCCTGGAAGCTTACCGCCCCTATGCTCGCGTGGCTTCCTTCGTCGCCGTGGCATGCGGGTGCCTGTGCGCGGGCCTGTTCATCTTGGTGGATACGGGAAACCCGCTTCGCGCGTTCTCCATCCTGACCAGCTTCCAGATCATGTCCCCCTTGTTCTGGGACACCGTCATCCTGATTGCCTACGTGGCGCTGGGCTGCGCGTTCACCGTCGCGCTCGTCAAAGCGGCCGAAGGCAAGTTGGCCGAAAGCTCCGTGCGCCCCTTGGCGTTCGCCGCGTTCGTCGCCGCCCTGCTGGTAACGGTGACCTCGCTGGCATTCGCGCTCCAGGTAGCACGTCCCACCTGGAACAACCCCGGCCTGATGCTCTCGTTCTTCATCGCGGCCGTCGTTGCCGGCGGATCGGTGCTCGTCATCGTGTACGCCATGCTCGACCGCAGCGGCTATCTGCCCATGAGCGCGAAGGTGGCCCGCGGCTTCTCGCGCGCCGTCGCCCTGTTCCTTGTCGCCGAGCTCGCCTTCTCGCTGACCGAGGCGTTCAGCGGCCTGTACATCGCCGTGGGCGAAGAGGCCGCCGTTGCCGCCTGGCTGACAAGCGGACCGGGAGCGCCCTTCTTCTGGATCGAGGCAGCGTGTTCCGTAGCCGGCATCGCACTGCTGCTTCAGAAGTCCCAGACCCTGCACGTCGCAGGAGCCGCCCTGGCCTTCGCATCCATCTTTCTGGTGAAGTACAACATGCTGCAAGCGCAGCTGCACAACCCGTTGATCGGATTCGCGGGCCCCGCCGCCGCACCGGGGGCTCCGGCAGGCGCGTACTTCCCCGCGATGATCGAGTGGGGCGTGGCGCTCGGCATCATCGGCATCGGGCTGCTCGCCCTCACGTTGGGCATCTCCAAGCTCAAGCTGGGGAAGTAACCCCGAACCCATCCATCGGGTGCGGACTCCTCCCGATATAGAGGCTCCGCACCCGAACGAACCCCTCCTCTGGCGGGAAGACCTCGTTTCCCGGGTCTTCCCGCTTTTTCATCGTACGAGCAAAGGAGCATTCTTCATGAACAACGCGCTTGCGAGCGACAACCCGAAGCAACCGGATCTTACGCGCCTTCTGGGATGCGCGGACTTCTTCAGATTGGCGTCGATGTTCTTCGTCAACCCCACCGACGAGCTGGCGCAAGGCGTCCTCGACGGGACCGTGTTCGAGGACATGCGCTCCATCTTCGAGGACGCGGGCATCGACCCCTCGAGCGCGCGCTTCGAGCACGAGGGCCGGATCCGCCAGGGGAGCCTCACGGCCCGCGAGACGAGAACGGCGCTCAGGCGAGACTACACCGCGCTGTTCACCCATCCCAAGCACCCTCTCGTGCCCGTCAGCGAAATGAGGTTCCGGGACCTGCGCGATCATGCGGACGCCCCCTCCACCCCCTTCCTCAACGAAGCCGCCCTGCACGCGGAAAGCTGCTATCGCGCGGCGGGCCTCGCTCTAGCCGACGACCGCTCTCGCGAACCGGGGGACCACGCGGCCATCGAACTGGAGTTCATGGCGTACCTGCACTCCCGCCTGGCCGACGCGCTCGGCCGGGACGACCGCGAGGAGGCCCGGCGCTGGAAGCAGGCGCTCTCGGATTTCGAGCCGCATGTGGCCTGCTGGATCCCCGACCTGTTCAAGGCCTGCGCGGAATCGGGGCGCGGCGCGGTGTACCCTTGGCTCGGCCAAGCGGGCTCCGCGTTCATGGACCGCTACCTTTCGGGCTGCGCGCAGTAAGGCGAGCCGCATCGTCGATCCGAAAACACGTTTTCGGATCGACGATGCCCGCCGGCGCGACGCGGGGCATGTCGCGCGAGGCGTGCGCGCCATGCCCCGACGCACGAAGCGCCCCGACGATGCGGGGCGCTTCGAGAGCATGCGACAAGCGAACGCAAGGCGACGCTAGAACTTGATCAGCCCGAACGTTTGAGCAACGAACGCCACCAGGATGACGACCACCAGCACCGGCGCGACGTACTTGATCATGAACGTCCAAGCATTCTTGATCTTGAACGGACCGGTCAGCTCCACTTCGTCGATAATGGTCTTCGGCTTGATGATCCAACCGACGAAGACGCAGGTGAGCAGTGCCACGATGGGCATGATCACCGAGTTGGAGATAAAGTCGAAGAAGTCGAGCAGGCTCGATCCCGGACCCATCGGCTCGATGAACGACAACCCGTTGTATCCCAGGTTGACGAAGATTCCCGCTGCGACCACCACGCTGATAACGGTGATGAGCGCCTTCTTGCGCGACCAGCCGGCACCGTCCTGCACGATGGAGACGCAGGTTTCGGTAAGTGAAATGGCGCTGGTCAGCGCGGCAAACAGCACCAGCAGGAAGAACAAAAAGCCCATGATGGTGGCAGCGCCGCCCATATCCGCGAACACGGTGGGCAGGATAACGAACATAAGCGACGGGCCGGAGTTCTCCGCAACAGCCTCGCCCGAGCCCATGGCCACGAACGCGGCGGGCACGATCATGAGACCGGCCAGGAACGACACGCCGATGTCAAAGCCGCCGATGCGCGTGACGCTCGAGGTCAGGCTGGACTTCTTGTCCAGATAAGAGCCGTAGGTGATCATGATGCCCATGGCAAGCGACAAGCTGTAGAACATCTGACCGAGCGCGCCGATGACCAGTTCGGGAGAGAACTTGCTGAAGTCGGGCACCAGGTAGTACAGAGCGCCTTCAAGAGCGCCGGGCATGGTGAGCGTGTAGATAGAAATGCCCACGGCCATGATGATAAGCGCCGGCATCATAACCAGGTTCGCCTTCTCGATACCGCCCTTCACGCCCAGGGACACCACGATGAACACGACGGCCATGAACAGCAGCATCCACAGGAAGCTCTCGGTGTTGCTGGTGATGAAGCCAGTGAAGAAGTCGCCGCCATCGGCAAGCGCCTCGGGGCCGTTGATCAGGTACGCAGCGGCGTACTTCGTCACCCAGCCGCCGATGATGCAGTAATACGGCGTGATGATGAACGGCACCACCGATGCCAAAACGCCGATGAACGCGTACTTCTTGCCGAAGCTCTTGAACGCGCCGATGGCGGACTGGCCGGTCTTGCGGCCAAGCGCCGTCTCAAGCAGCAGCAGCGATACGCCGAACGTGAACACCAGAACCAGGTACGTGATCAAAAAGGTGCCGCCTCCGTACTGGGCGGCCAGATACGGGAAGCGCCACATGTTTCCCAAGCCCACGGCCGAAGCGGCCGCAGCCAGGATGAACGCCCATTTGCCCGACCACGCAGAGCGCGCGGGTGCGTCGGTAGATGCCATTCGATTCCTCCATTGTCGATCAAATATTGACAGGGGTTCCCGCCAACCGATCTCGCTCGCGGGAACTCGGACGCCGTCACCTGCGGTCTCTCCCTACCAGCACGGCGATCCAGGTGCATAATTATAGCGGCAAACAACCTTCGTCTGGTCATGTTTTGCCGCAAGAACCACCTGGGAAAAGGATTTCTTGCGAAATTGCACGTTTCCGCCCCGCGAGCGAGCGATTTAAGCGCCCCAACGGCTTCCCTCAGATGGCGGCGCGGCTCGATTGGGACGGTTTTTCCCGCTCAACCAGAGAGCGCTTTCCCGCAAGACCCGCCGTGCGCTACCATGGAGCGCACGGACACGACGATGCGGCAGCATCAAAAGGATGGTGGACATGACGAAAACGGGAAAGACGAGCCTTATCGGGAAGGCGATCCTCGTGCTGGCGGGAACGCTTTTGGCGACGCTGCTCTGTTCGTGCTCCGCCGCGCAACAATCCGACAGCAAGACCGCAACCGACGCGCTTGACGCGCAAGCGGTGCGCGATGCGCCGTTTACCCAACCGGAGCATCCCGACGCCCAGTACGTGCTCGTCATAGGCGACGACTCCTGGGGCGCCTACACCCCGGGGCGCGCAGACCTCATGATGCTCATGCGCCTGGATTTCGAGCGCAACCAGATATCGCTGGTCACCGTGCCGCGCGACACCAAGTACGTAGCGCCGGACGGCGGCGTATCGAAGCTCAACCAGGTGTACTGCGACCAAGGCCCCGAAGCCCAGTGCGCCGCGGTCTCGAGCGTCGCGGGCGTGGACGTGACGCAGTACGTTGCGATCGGATTCGAGGGGCTGCAGGGCATCGTGGAGCACTTCGGCGGCCTGAACGTGAGCCTGCCGTACGCCCTGGACTACAGCTTCTACACGAAGGACTATCCCAACGAGCGGTTCGCCGAAGGCGAGCAGACCCTGACGCCATGGCGCGCGATGGCGCTTTCGCGCACCCGCACAAGCTACGGCGACTACAATCTGGAGCAGGACATGATGCGCCAGGTTGTCGACCGGCAGATGATGGTGAACCTCATCCAGCTGGCGTTCGCCGACCCTTCGCAAACCAAGACCTTGCTTGGAGCCCTGCAAGGCTTCGTCGCCACGAACGTGTCGCTCGAAACGCAGTCGCTATGGGCCGACGAGCTTGTCGACGGATCGCAGATCACCGTGCACGCCACCAGCGGTCCGTACGCTGGTGGCATCGACGAAGAGACGCAGCTGTGGCTGGTCACGCCCGATCCCGAGAACTGGAAAGCACTCATGGACGCCGTCGACGCAGGGCGGGACCCCGCACAGGCAACGGCGGCGTACGCTGCGGCATCGGAGTCACCCCGAGCCCCCGTCAGCACGTCCGCTACGATAGCGCTGAGCTAGCGAAACGCAATCCCCGCCAAGCTAGCAGGCGGCGACCAACCGCACTTGAGAATCGGCGTCGGCGCCAAGCGGCTCGCCCACGGGCAGGGTCAGACGGTACTTGTCGGACACATGCTCGTAACCAGCCGATTGCGCCAGGTGCCGCATGGAATCGTTGTGCGTTTCCATATAGATGGTGTCGATGCCCAGCATAGGAGCCATGGACGTCCACGCCGACAGCATGCGGCGCATGAACCCCCTGCCGCGATGCTGCGGCGGCGTATAGCATGCAACCACGGTAGCGCTGCGCTGAGCGCCGCCGTGGGCGCTGATGGTGGGGATGCGGTCGGCGGCTTCCAGGCCGGACATCGACACCACCTCGCCGCCCTGCTCCACCAGCGCGAAGAACACGCTGGTGTTGAGCGTACGGCGCAGGAACGCCTCGGTCTCGGCATGGAACAGCCTGCACGCATCGCCCGACGGGGCGAGCCCCCAGTACTCGACCGACTGCGCGCAGCGGAAATCGCAGATGGTGGCTATATCTTCTTGGTGCGCGAGGCGAAACGTAGCCGCAGACCCAACGATCTCACCGTCTTCGTTCGCGGCGCGCAGGTCCGAATCGTCCTCGCCAAGCTGCAAGACCAGCCCGAACGCCATAGCCCGCATCTCCTCGGAAAAGCCGCCGGAGAAGACGCCTTCGGCAAACGGATCGATCACGTTCGCCGGAGCAACGGAGGACGCGCCCACCGCAACGCTCCTCCTCGAATCCGGGACGCTCGTCTTATTATACTCCCTCATGTATGCTGCCTCCTCGCCTACCGCCGCGCCGGGTGCCGTCGCGACCATCGCGCCGTTTGCCGCCGAACGAATCGAATCCTTCAAAATGAGCCAATGCCCCGAACGCCGCAAAGTGAGGAAGCCCCTCTTCCGCATCGAATCGGTCATCCTCGCCGAACAACCTTCGAAACGCCTCTTCACGCTGACGGCGAACCGCTTCCAAACCGCCTTCTTCGCATTCGTCTATCTCGTCTTCAAGCACAGTCACGACGCGATCGAGATACGAGCCGAACAGCTCTTTCTCGAACTCCTCGAGGCAGTCGAACATATCCGCAGGACCCTCTTTGGCGGAAGGCTGCTTGACGGCCCGGCCCTTGTCCGTGAGCTTGACCACCATCACGCGCCCGTCCTCTTCCGACTGCTCGCGGGAAACGTAGCCCTTGCCTTCGAGCTTTCCCAGAAGCTCGTTGAGCGACGAAGTCCTGATGTCAAGCACGTTGGACATGTCTTTGGTGCTCACACCGTCTTTCACCTTCAGGAGCGCCAAGATCCTGCCCTGCCCGCGCGTCGGATCGGCCAAAGGGCTTCCGCCTTCGACCGCAAACCGTCTTCGTATAAGCAGGTGTTGAAGCGCGACGAGCTTTTCGTAGATCAGCACGTTAACGTCGAGCGCAGGCTCGTCGACGATCCGATTCGCCGTCGTCTCGATGTCTTCGCTCCCGTGATTGGAGCACTTCGAATTCTCGTCCATATCGCGCTCCCCCAGAAGGTTTGACAGGTACCTTTCATAATGCAGGAGCATATAATAATCCGGTACCTGTCGGAAATCAAGAACTTTCTGACAGGTACCGGCTCTTTTTACGCAAGATTGACGGTCGCTTGCGGGCGCGTTCTCCTCGCTGCCCGTTTCCGCAACCGCTTGCGTACGCGCGCGTGCTAGTATTTCCTTTTACCAACGGTCGGATTCGAGCCGGGTCGCTCGCGCCGTACCGCACCAAGGATCGTCCGGCGCCGCGCCGCGCCCGCGAAAGGAGGCAGCCCATGCTGCTCTCGTCGGGAGAATTCTCTCGCATGTGCAACATCAGCAGGGAGCTGCTGATCCACTACGACCGCATCGACCTGCTAAAACCCAAGATCATAGCCGACAACGGCTATCGGTACTACTCGCTTGAGCAGCTGTACCTCTACGACGCCATCCGTTTCTTCATGGACGCCGGCATGTCGACGAAGGAGATCCGCGACTACCTGGACCATCGCACCACCGAGCTGTTCTTGGGAAGCATTCAAGAGCGCATCGACTGCCTGCAGCGCCAGCGCGACGTGCTGAACGCGCGCATCGGCATGATGGAGAAGATGCGCTACATCACCCAGCGCGCGCTTCGCTTCCCCAAAAGCAAGCCCTCGCTTGCCAACTGGGACGAGCTTTGCTTCATCACCACCGATATCGCGTGCTCGCACACGGAGCGCACGTACGCGCAAGCCATCAGCGAGCACGCGCGGTTCTGCAGAACCGCCGCGAGCGTTGCCACGTTTCCCCTGGGAAGGATCGTGGACGTCCCGGACGCCGAGCACGCTGAAGCGTTTCGCTACACCAAGCTGATCACCTGGATCGATCCGCCGAAGAACCCGGAGAATCTGGAAGGGCGCATCCTGCGCAAACCCAAGGGGACGTATGCGGTCATCCTGCATCAAGGAGGCCCGCATACGGTCGCGCAATCCTACGCCGACCTGCTGGCCTATATCGAAGAGGAAGGGTTCACCCAAGCGGGACCCATCTTCGAAATGGACGTGAACTCGTATTTGACCTCGGATTCCCCCGAAGACTACCTGCTGCACATATCCACGTTGATAGAAGAGTAGCGCCGTGCGCATGCGCGACATGCGAGCGAAACGAACGGCACCCTCCCGATCGGCGAGGATCCCGCCCGCAGGGCAGCTTCGAACCAAGGGGCGGCTCAAGATCTGGGCGCAAGGCCGCGCCGCAACCGGACGCAGCGCGCAAGAAGGGCCGCACCCTTCTCGATGCGGCCCTTCCTCCATTCCCTCAACCGGCTAGGCGCTCATGCGTCCGGTTTCCTTGATGAGCTGCGCCACCACGGACGGCTCGGAAAGCGTCGATATCTCGCCCAGGTTGTCCGTCTCCTTGGCGGCGATCTTGCGCAAGATGCGGCGCATGATCTTGCCGCTGCGGGTCTTGGGCAGCGCCTTCGCGAAATGGATCACATCGGGCGTGGCGATGGGTCCGATGACCTCGCGCACCTGATTGCGCAGTTCGTCGCGCAGATCGTCGTTGATGATCGATCCCTCCTTGAGCGTCACGTAAGCGTAGATGCCCTCGCCTTTGACCGGGTGGGGATAGCCGACCACCGCCGCCTCGGCAACCTGCAAGCATGACACCAGCGCGCTTTCGATCTCGGCCGAGCCGATGCGGTGGCCCGACACGTTGATGACGTCGTCGATACGGCCCGTGATCCAGAAGTACCCGTCCTCGTCGCGATACGCGCCGTCGCCGGTCAGATACGCGCCCGGCACCGGGAAGTACACGTTCTTGAACGTGTCGCGGTTTCCGTGCACGCCCAGCATCATGCCGGGCCACGGGCGCGAGATCATAAGGCTTCCCGATTCTCCCGCCGCGGTTTCCTCGCCGTCGGCGCCCACCACCTTCGGCACGATGCCGAAGAACGGCAGCGCGGCGGATCCGGGCTTCATGTCCACGGCGCCGGGCAGCGTGGTGATCATGACGCCGCCCGTCTCGGTCTGCCACCAGGTGTCGGCTATGGGGCATCGGCCCTGGCCGATGGCCGAGTAGTACCACAACCATGCCTTCGAGGTGATAGGCTCGCCCACGGACCCCAGCAAGCGCAGGCTGCTGATGTCGTGCTCGTTCACCCAACGCTCGCCGTCCTTCATCATGGAGCGAATAGCGGTCGGAGCCGTGTACAGGACGTTCACGCCGAACTTCTCGACCACTTCCCAGTACCGGTCGGGCTTGGGGTAGTTGGGCACGCCCTCGAACATGAGCGCCGTGGCGCCGTTGGCCAAAGGCCCGTACACCAGGTAGGAGTGGCCCGTGATCCAGCCCGCATCGGCGGTGCACCAGAAGATGTCGTTCTCCTTCAGATCGAACGAGTACTTCGTGGTGAGCGTCGCGTACAGAAGGTACCCGCCGCTGCCGTGGACGATGCCCTTGGGCTTCGCCGTGCTGCCGCTTGTGTACAAGATGAACAGCGGGTCGTTCGACTCCATGCGCTCGGGCTCGAACGACGGGGCCTCGCCGGCCATGATGTCATCCCACCATACGTCGCGGTCGGCCACCATCTCCGTGCGCTTCTCGATGCGGCGCACCACCACGCAGTGCTTGACCCGCGGGCACGCCTCCACAGCCTTGTCGCAGATGTCCTTGAGGTGCAGGATCTTGCCGGAACGGTACCCGTAGTTCGCAGTGACCACCACGGTGGCGCCCGAATCCTCGATGCGATCCTTGAGCGCCTCGGCGGAAAGCCCGCTGAACACCACGCAATGCACGGCGCCGATACGGGCGCACGCCAGCATGGAGATGACCAGCTGCGGCACCATGGGCAGGTACAGCACCACGCGGTCGCCGCGCTTCACGCCCAAGCTGGACAGCATGTTGGCCGCCTTGCAAACCTCGCGGTGGAGGCGCTGGTAGGTGTAGACGTCCACTTCCTCCGAAGGCTCGCCCTGCCAGATGAGCGCGGCCTTGTTGCGGCGCGGGCCCTCCAGATGGCGGTCCAGGCAGTTGTACGACACGTTGATCTGACCGCCGCGAAAGTAGCGGACGAAAGGCTCGTCTGCGTGAAAGTCGTACTCCTCCACCGCATCCCAGCCGCGGTACCAGTCAAGGTTCTCGGACGCCATCTGGCCCCAGAACGCCTCCGGCTCTTCAATGGAACGGCGATACATCTCGTCATAGTCCTGACGGCTCTTGACCAGGGCTTTGTAGCTGAATTCCGGAGACGCCTCGATAAGGCGCTCGTTCTCGAGCATCTGCCTGATAAATGCGTTGCGCGTGTTCGTCTTCCTCATAGCGGGCTCCTATCTTGTCTTTCGTCGATTACGCCACGTTGTCGACGAGCAGCGCGCCGCTCGCGATCATGGGGGTGTACACGGTACGGGGGATGAAGCTTTCCGGGGTGCACGCCTGCAGGTCGGCGCGCAAGTCGGGGCGACAATGCGCCAGCTGGGCGAACGCGTCCTCCAGCAGAACGGACTCGTTGATGGATCGACAGTCGCTCATGGCCGCGCACAGCACGTAGCCGATGCTGCGATCGCAACGGGCGCACCAGTCGAAGCCGCTCTCGTCCATGAGGGCCACGGCGAACGCGATCACGTCCCGGTCGGCGAGACACGGCAGCAGCCGCTCGATCTTCTCGGGCGCAACGGGACCGCCGTCGAGCACTTCCTCGATGCGCCGCAGCGCATCGCGCCGGACGAACGTCGCCACGTCAGCGCATGCAAGCGAGATCAAAAGGTCGACGTCGTCGAGCGCGGCCATGGCAGCAATGCGTACGGCACGACTGACCCGATCGGACGCCGCGAACGCCAGAAGCTCGGCTTCATCAAGCCCTCGCACGGCGCAGCGGAGCTCTTGCCCATGGAGCTGACCGATCCGAGCCACAAGCTCGTCTGCGCCAGGATACGATGCCGACGCCGCCGAGCGGACCGAAGCATTCTTCGCTGCTGTCTTCTTATTGGTTGCCTTCATGGTTCTGCCTCCTTCTTCTTCGCTGCTTTTGCCTGGACGGATTCATAACGGAAACGAAGCGGATGAAAACCGAAACGGGCATTCATCGCTTTCGGGCGTGGGTCCATCCTGGGGGTTGCAACAATTACAAGGTCAACCGGCATGCCCGATACCCGCCTGCGACCGGTTCCTTCCCTGCCGCGAGCGGACATGCGAAACGACGCTGGCGCCGAAAAATCCCTTTCGCACCGCGTCGCCGGCGCACGGCTCCTCCGCCGCAACGCAATCGAGTGCATCTTGCAGCTTTTTTCGCGCGCATCCCTTGACGCGTATCGCTTCGTTCGTTATAAGTTACCCTAACCTAACTTTCTCGAGCAGAACGGATACTATGGACGACATGCACTACCGGTTGGACTTCGAGCGAAAGCTCATCCACCATTGCACCCCCGCGCTGGCAGCGCTCAAGCCAGCTAACCTGTTCACCTGCCGCGACGAATCGGTGCCGGGAATTCGCGGGAACGGACCGAACCCGGTGGACCCGCACGAGTACCAGGACAGCTTCTCGAAGGCGCTTCGCACCGCGCGCGTCAAGTTGGCGCCGTGCGGCGTGCGCATCGAGGTGCTGGCGCGACGACCGGCCGGCCCCCTTGTGTACGTGTATCGACCCCATCTCCTCAAGCTGAGCATCCAGCAGGAGAACGTAGCGGCATACCTGCGCAAGGAAGGCTACGACCCTTCCTGCCTTTCCACATGCATAGAGCGCCTGCATCGCCGCATCTGCGGAACGGACCTGAATAGCCAGCTGACCGGCTGCTGCTCGTTCCCGCACGAGATCGGGTTCTTTTTAGGCTACCCCTACGAAGACGTGGTGGGGTTCATCGAGAACCACGGCGAGAATTTCCTGTGCAGCGGCTGCTGGAAGGTGTACGCGCAGGAACGCGACGCCCAAGCATGTTTCTGCTGCTACAAAAATTGCACCACCGTGTACGAGTGCTTGTTCGACGAGGGGGTTCCCCTGGAATGCCTCGCTTCGCTTGACGAGGACTTCCCCGCCGCAGAGGCGTTTCGCGCCGCCGGCTAGAACCACGTGCCGAACCCTGACGCAGACGTCGGGCGACGCGGGCGCGCAGCTTGCTTCGGCAGCGCACCCGCGTCGCTCGACCAGCGAAGGAACACCAACCCGATAGGAGCATGACATGAGCAAGATCGCAATCGTTTTCTGGAGCGGAACGGGAAACACCGAGGCCATGGCCGACCTTATAGCGCAGGGCGTACGCGCGAAGGGAAGCACGGCGGACATCTTCCAAGCGTCCGACTTCCACGCATCTCACGTGGCCGATTACGACGCCTTCGCCCTGGGATGCCCCGCCATGGGCGACGAGGAGCTGGAGGACGGCGAGTTTCTTCCCATGTACGAGGAAGTGGAGCCTAAGCTGGCCGGCCGCACGGTGGTGCTGTTCGGCTCGTACGATTGGAACGACGGCGAATGGATGGAGCTTTGGGAGCATCGCGCCGAGGAAGCCGGTCTGATCGTGGCAGATTCCGTCATCGCCAAGGACTACCCCGACGACGAAGCCAGCGCCGAATGCGTGCGCGTGGGCAACGTGCTGGGCGAATAGGGATTCGAATCGTCGGGCGGACGGCTGCGGCGGTCGCAGCCCTAGCCCTCGTGCGCGGCCGAAGCTGCTGCAACCGCACAGGCTGCAACCGCCCGCCCGACGTCCGCGCATTTTGTGAACCCGCGTTCAATCCTGGTAAAATCGCCGCGCTGCCCGCAGCAGCGGTGGCATACTGGGTCGGCTCGATCTCGAAAGGACCGCACCGACCTATGAAACGAAGCCTCATAGCTCTTGCCACCGGATCGTTCGCCTTGGGATTCTCCGAGTTCGTCATGATGGGCATCCTCCCCATCGCTGCGGTCGGCCTGGGCGTCAGCGTTCCGGACGCCGGAAGCTTCATATCCTCGTACGCCTTGGGCGTATGCGCAGGGACGCTGTTTCTGGTGTTCGGGAGGCGCGTGCCCCCGAAAAGGCTTTTGCTCCTGTTCGTGGCGCTGATGGTAGTCGGCAACGCTGCGGCGGCGGCAGCTCCCAGTGCAGAAGCGCTCACAGCGGCCCGTTTCGTTTCGGGACTTCCCCACGGCGCGTTCTTCGGCACCGCCACCATCGCGGCCAAAAAGCTGGCCGACCCGGGGCGCGAGGGCCAGGCCGTCTCCATCATGGTGCTCGGTCAGACGATGGCGAACATGCTCGGCGTGCCCGGCGGCACGCTTTTGGCGGGCATGCTGTCATGGCGCGCGGCGTTTCTTTTCGTCGCGGTTTGGGCCGTCGGGTCGCTGCTGCTCGTGCTGCGCTTCGTCCCGCGCATGGATCCCATTCCCGACGCGGGCCTTGCCGGCCAGTTCCGCTTCCTGAAAAAACCCGGCCCCTGGCTGGTCATCGGCGCGGTGCTGCTGGGAAACACGGGCGTGTTCTGCTGGTGGAGCTACGTCTCGCCCTGGCTGACCGACGTAGGAGGGTTTCCCGCATTCCAGGTTCCCGCGCTTTTGGTGCTGGCGGGCCTGGGCATGGTGATCGGGTCGCTGGCGGGCGGGCGCGTATCGGATCGAACCACGCCGGGAAAGACGTCGGCAATCGGGCAGACCGTGGGCTGCGCGACGCTCGCGCTTATCTTCCTGTTCTCGGGAACGCAGCCGTCGTCCGCCGCGCTCATGTTCGCGTGCGCGTTCGGCATGTTCTTCGTATCCAGCCCCCAACAGCTGCTCATGGTGAACGTCGGGCGCGGCGGCGGCGAGATGATCGGGTCGGCGTGCGTGCAGGTGGCGTACAACCTGGGCAACGCGTTCGGGGCGATGATCGGGCAGGCCGTGCTCAACGCAGGAGCCGGATACGCGTGGCCGAGCCTTGCAGGAGTGCCGTTCTCGCTTATGGCGGCCGGTTTGCTGGTAGCGTTCTTCCTGCGGTTCGAGAAGAGCTACCGCGTCGCGCCCGAACGCGCAGCCTGCGCTTTTCCAGTACAATACGAGCATGCGCCGCAAACCACGGGGTATGCGGCACCATCGAAAGGAACGTCATGAAGCAGTGCATGGACGCCGACAACCTGCATCGCAGGCTGAAGAAAATTATCGGGCAGGTGCAGGCCATCGACCGCATGGTGGACCAAGACGTGCCTTGCGAAGACGTGCTTTCGCAGATCAACGCCGCAAAATCGGCACTTCACAAGTGTGGGCAGGTGGTTCTTGAGGGGCACATCCAGCATTGCGTACGCGACGGCATCGAGCACGGCGACGCCGACAAGACCATAGAAAGCTTCACGAAAGCGGTGGAACGCTTTTCGAACATGAAGTGACGGCGCACAAGAACCGCCGAGCCTCAACGCCGAACGTTGCGAACACGACCTGCTCGCAACGTTCGGCGTTTTATGCGCGTGAAAAACCGCGCGAGTCGCTTCAACGCACTCCCGTTGCCTCCGTCCGCCGCGTTTCGCCTTACCGTGCAGCTGAAACCGGGGTTCGGCCGTAGGGCGGAACTTACCAGCCCGAAAGCGGCCGCCGCACGCCCCGCAAGGTCCCTGCCGCTTCTCATACGACAGCGAAACATACTCCATGCTATAAAAGTTTTCCTTGGATAATTTTTATCGACGCGCTATTATACTTATACCCCTATAGGTATAAAGGTATAAGGAGATGGTCGCGGTGCGCATACCGGCATTGGAGAGAATCGAAGAGATAATGGACGCCGGCGGCGTCCGCAAAGACGTCGTCCTGCTAGCGGTCTCGGCCCTGGCCCTTGCCGTCAGCTTCTTCGCCCCCGACCTGCTCCCCTTCGATCCGGCGTGGATCGCCATCGTGCTATGCGGCGCACCCATCGTGATCGGCGCGCTCATAGGGCTGGTCACCGAATTCGACGTCAAAGCGGACGTCCTCGTTTCCATGGCTCTCATCGCCGCGGTGGCCATCGGCGAGAACTTCGCCGCAGGGGAAGTCGCCCTCATCATGCAGCTTGGCGCGCTTTTGGAAGAGCTGACGGTAGCGAAAGCACGGGCCGGCATCGAGGGCCTGGTCGAACTATCCCCACGAACGGCGCACATCGTGCACGGAGAGGACGTGCGCACCGTCCCCGCCCAAGACGTGCAGGCTGGAGACGTCGTGCGCGTGCTTCCAGGAGAAACGGTAGCAGTCGACGGCACCGTGATCAACGGCTGCACCTCCATCGACGAATCGGTGATGACCGGCGAGCCGCTTCCTGTGGACAAAGCACCGGGCGACCAGGTGAAAAGCGGTACGGTGAACCAGTTCGGGGCGTTCGAGATGCGCGCCGAACGCGTTGGCGAGAACAGCTCGCTCGCCCGCATGATCAGCCTGGTGGAATCCGCCGACGCGGGCAAAGCGAAGATCGTTCGGCTGGCCGACCGCTGGGCTACGTGGATCGTCGTCGTGGCGTTGGTGGCCGCGGGCGGCACCTGGATGGCCACCGGCGAAATCATCCGAGCGGTCACTATTCTAGTCGTATTCTGCCCTTGCGCTCTGGTTCTGGCTACGCCGACCGCCATCATGGCGGCCATCGGCAACGTGACCAAGCACGGGATCCTCGTGCGCGAAGGCGATGCGCTCGAACGCCTGGCAACGGTGCGCAAAGTGGCATTCGACAAAACGGGAACGCTCACTCACGGAAGTCCTCGGGTAACCGCCGTAAGCGGGGGCGATCGCTTGTACTCCTTGGTTGCTTCAGCGGAAAGCATGAGCGAGCATCCCCTGGGCAAGGCGGTGGTACGCGGGTGGCGCGAGCGCGCGACAGCCAAAGAGAACGCAGCCGACCCCGTGTCGCCCGCAACCTTCGAGATGATTCCCGGGCGCGGCGTTCGAGCCTTCGTTCAAGAAAACGATGTGCTTGCCGGCAACCGGAGGCTTTTGCTGGAACAGGGAGTTCTTGACATCGAAGAAATCGAGGCGTCCTCCCTACCGCACGCCGACCAAGGATGCACCTTGGTGCTCGCCGCCGTGAACGGGCGCGCAGCGGGATTCGTCGCCCTGTCCGACACCGTACGGGACACGGCGCGCAAAACCATCGAGGGCATCAAGACGCTCGGCATCGAGCCCATCCTTCTGACGGGAGACCACGACCGAGCGGCGAGGCGCATAGCAGCGCAGGTCGGCATCGAAAACGTGAGCGCCAACTGCCTGCCCGAAAGCAAAACCGCCGCTATCGAGCGCCTTGAAGCAGCGGGCGATGCCGTGTGCATGGTGGGCGACGGCATCAACGACGCGCCCGCGCTCAAACGCGCAACCGTGGGCATTGCCATGGGAGGAACGGGCAGCGACATCGCTGTAGACGCTGCCGACATAGCGCTTGTGCACGACGACATCGCAGCCCTTCCCCACTTGCTTGCGATCTCTCGCCGCATGATGACCACCATCAAGCTGAACATGACCTTCTCGATGGCCCTCAACTTCATCGCTATCGCCCTGGCCATGACGGGCGTGCTCGATCCCGTCGTAGGCGCGCTCGTGCACAACGCAGGCTCGATCATGGTCATTGCGAACTCGGCCACGCTGCTCTCATGGAAAGCGGGCCGCGCATCGAAAGCGACGCACGGCCCGCTCGAAGATCGCGACGCTAGCCCAACGCTTCCTTGATAGCCGCCAGCAGGTCGTCGTATTCGTCGAAGGCCGGCAGCTCAGGGTTGTCGGCCTTGATGGAGTCGGGGCTCTTGAACAGGAATCCCGCCTTGCCGGCCTTGATCATGCCCAGATCGTTGAAGCTGTCGCCTGCTGCGATAGTATCGAACCCGCACGATTGAAGCGCCCGCACCGTGGTCAGCTTCGACTGCTCGCAACGCATGCGGAAACCGGTGATCTCGCCGCTTTCGGCAACCTCGAGCTCGTTGCAGAACAACGTAGGCCAGCCCAGCTTCGCCATGAGGGGCATCGCGAACTGCGTGAACGTGTCGCTGATGATGATAGCCTGCGTCGTGGCGCGCAGCTCGTCCAGGAATTCTTTGGCGCCCGGGAGCGGATCTATGCGCGCGATGGTTTCCTGTATTTCCTTGAGGCCCAAGCCGTGCTCGCGCAGGATATCCAGACGGTACGCCATGAGCTTGTCGTAATCGGGCTCGTCGCGCGTGGTGCGCTCGAGCTCCGGAATGCCGGTCTCCCTTGCGAACGCGATCCAGATTTCCGGGACCAGCACGCCTTCCAAATCCAAGCAAACCAGGTTCATAAGGACCTTCCTCCTGATAGAGCGACGGATGCCGTCGGCAGTCGGGTTTCTCAACAAGCCCATAATAGCGGCTTCGACGCGCATTTCGCACATGAAGCGCGCTCGCGGGCCGGTTTTCAGGGCGCGACCGGGACGCGCGACGCCGCGCGAAGCGAAAACCCCTAGGCGGGCGCGAAGCGGCGCGCAGCCAAGCGCCCGGCTCGATGCCGGAGACCCGGTCCTCGTTCGCCCGACATCCATAACGCATCGTGATGGATGGATAAGAAACGGCGCAGGACCATCGAAAAGACGTACGCCTACAATGAATGCAACGTCACGTGAAGGAGGTTTCACCATGAACGATTACGACGTTCTCATCATAGGGGCAGGACCGGCGGGCGCGAGCGCCGGCATCTACGCGGTCAGCCGCGGTCTCAAGACGCTCGTGCTGGAGCAAGGTCCCGTGGGCGGCATCATCGGCACCGTGTCCACGGTCACTCACTATGCCGGGGTTTCCGAAGACGAGACAGGGGCGTCGTTCGCCCGCCGGCTCGAGGACCAAGCGCGCGCGGCAGGAATCGAGATCGTCCACGAGCAAGTGCTTCGCACGTCGCTCGCCGAAGACGTCAAAGAAGCGGCAACCGATAGAGCCGTTTATCGGGCGCCGCGCATCATTTTGGCAAACGGGGGCACGCCCCGCGCCCTCGGCGTGCCCGGCGAGGCGGAATTGACAGGCAAGGGATACGGACTCAACGTTGCGCGCGACGGCGCCGAATACCGAGGGAGGAGCACCTACGTCATCGGGGGCGCGGACGGCGCAGTGAAAGAGGCGCTGTTCCTGGCGCGCTTCGCGCAACGAGTGCGCATCATATGCGTCGAAAGCCGATTGGCGTGCATAGACGAGTTCCAGCGCAAGGTCGCCGCAACGCCGAACATCGAAGTGCTCCCCGCCTCGGCGGTGACCGCGCTACATGGCAACGGCCGCGTGGAGGCGCTCGACGTCCTCTCCCTCGCGGACGGAAGCGTGCGCACGCTCGAAGATCCGGGGTGCGGCGTGTTCGTGTACGCCGGCTGCACGCCCAACAGCCAGCTGTACGCAGGGGAGCTTGCCCTGCAAGACGGATACATCCCCACGAACGAGCGCATGGAAACGGCTTTGCCCGGCGTGTACGCCGCCGGCGACATCCGAGCAAAGCAAGTGCGTCAGGTAGCCACCGCGGTTTCCGACGGCGCCATCGCCGCAGTGAACGCGTCCTTGCGGTAAGCCGGCACCCCAAGGACGCGTCCGCGCATCCTAGGCTCTCGCAGGCTCTTCCCGCTCGACCGGCGCACCGCAAGCTTCAGCCGAACGCGCGGCGTCAGCTCGCCCTCCCATACGGCGCAGCACTGCAACCATGGTGATTGCGGCCGCTACGGTCAATACGACGTCGGTGAGCGCACAGGCAAGCCAGACGCCGTGGACCCCTAGGCCGAACAAACGCGGAACGATCAGCACAAGGGGCACGAACAAGAGAACGGGGCGCGCCAAAGCCAGAATAGCCGCCTTTCCCCCCTGCCCGACGGCCTGGAACAGCGTGATGCCCATGACCATGACCCCCATGACCACGTACGTGCTAAAGTACACGCGAAAGTCCGCCGCGCCCGCAGCCACGATGGCGGGATCGGTTATGAACAGGGAAAGAGCCGCATCGGGAGCCAGCATAACGGGCACGTAGAACACCAGGGCCAGCACCGTCGCGCCCAGGCAGAACGCAGCAGTCGCCTTGCGCACGCGATCGTATCGCTCCGCACCGAAATTCGTGCCGGCAACCGGCTGGAATCCGTTGCTCATGCCCCACAACGGAATGAACGCGAACGCCTGGACGCGCATCGCGGCCCCGAAGAGAACGAGCCATTCCGACCCTCCCCACTCGGCGGCCGATCGATACACGATGGCCGACTGCACCAACGTGAGCACCTGCATGAGCATACCCGAAACGCCTACCTTCAAAACCTCCGACATGATTTCAGGGACGATGGCCAACTTCGTCATGCGCGCCGTTTTCTCACGCTTGAGAAACCACCACAGCATGACGCCCGCCAGAACGAACTGGGACAAAACGGTGGCGATGCCCGCGCCTTCGATTCCAAGGCCTTGATCGCGCAGAGCAAGGATGAACAGGGGAGCCAAGATCATGTTGAGCACGGCGCCGCCGCCCATGATGCCCATGGCCCGAACAAGCTCGCCTTCCCCACGCATGATCATGTTCGAGCTTTGCGCGAAGTTCACGAACAGGCTGCCCGCAAACAAGATTCGCAGATAAACCACCGCCATGTCGAGCATCTGCCCTTCGGCTCCCGTCAGCATCAAGAGAGGACGGGCGAAGGCGATGCCGAGCACCGCGACAACGAGCGACGCGACTACGACGGCGACCGTCAGGTTCCCCATCACTTGATCGATGACGCGCTGGTTGCGCGCGCCGATAGCTCGCGAAAGCACCGACGCCGACCCCATCCCGAGCATCGTGGCCAACCCCGAGTTGATGAAGGTGAAGGGATAGGCCACCGAAACGGCGCCCATGGCATCCACTCCTATGAGCTGACCCGCGTACACGGCGTCGACGAACGTGTACAAGCCTATGACCACCATGCCGACGATGCCCGGAAGGCTCATCGACACCATGAGCCTTCCGGGCGATTCCGTGAGCATAACGGTGCGCTTCTCCTCTTGAACAGCCATGGCATTCTCCTAAACATGTGATGATTCGGGGCTCCGACGAACGTCAGAGCCCCTTAAATGTTATCCTTATCTAACTTATAGATCCCTTCCTCGCATTTCAAGCAGAAAGGATCGCGTTCGTCGGATCGAAAGGACAATGCGTTGGATCGACGGGAAGCTTGCGACTTCGACATCATGCGCGACATCGTGCTGCCCTGCGCGGACAGCCTGGGAATGATCGAGCTTTCGCCGAGCGAAGCCGCGCTTCGCGCCATCCCCGCTCGCGAAGGACGTTGCTTCAGCATGCCGGAAAGCCAGGCATCCGGGTACTTCTGGATTCACGCAGGGAAGGACTTCGCCGTATCGGTGACTTCGATGACCCTCCATCGCGACTGGCAGCAACGCTGCCCGCACCCTCGGTTCGTGGCATTGCGCCACCTTCGATCGGGCGAGTACATCCTCCCGGATACAGGGCTCACGGTGAAAGCCCCGTATCTGGAAGGGCATGTGTCGCGCACCCGCACATGGATCTGCACGCACAAAGCAAGCCAACCGCTCCACAGCGTGGAGATCATGCTTGCGCCCCCGTTCTACGAACGGTACCTGCGCGCCGTGTACCGCGACGAAGCGTTCTCGGCTGAAGACGCGTTCTCGAGCATCGACGGACTGGCCAGCTTTCCGGAGATGACGCTGCTCTTGGGGCAGATCGAGGCATACCGAGGGCGCGGGGCGTCGGCGGGGCTGTTCTACCGAGGCAAAGTGGAGGAAGCGGTGGCGCTCGTGGTGGACAGGTCGCGAAACCTTGCGGCCGCTTCGCTCGCCACGCCAGGGCAGACCGAGCACGAACGGGCCGTCTCGCCCGAAGACGCGCGCGCGATCGAGCATGCGCGCCAGCGTCTGGACGATAGGCTGACGGATCCCGTCAGCGCCGAGGAGCTGGCGCATATCGCATGCATGGGGCAGACGAAACTGAGGCGCGTGTTCAAGCGGGCATACGGCTGCACCATCGTCGAATATCGGCAGCGGCAGCGCTGCGCCCGCGCCGCCGACCTTCTGACGACAAGCGATGCGTCCGTCGCGTGCGTGGCCTCCGCCGTAGGCTATCGCCCTGAACGGCTGGCGGAGCTGTTCGCCCGCATCTACGGCACCACGCCGAGCGCCTACCGAGAATCGCTCGGGCAAGCAGGCAGCTTGACCTCGAACACGATCCACGTCGACGCGCCCCGCGCCTCGACGCGCGCGTCGAGCGCACCGCCCATACGTTCCATCAGGTGACGCGCGATCGAAAGCCCTAATCCGGAGCTTTCCCGGGATCGGGCGGAGTCGACCGTGTAGAACGGCTCGAACAAGCGCGCAACCTGGCGCTCGTCGATGCCTTCGGCATCGTTGGCGAACGACACCGTCACCCAGCCGCCGCACGGAGCCGATCCTTCGCGCTCATACGCCGCGTCCACGACAAAGCAAGTTGCCGCGTACTTGCCGGCATTGTGCACCAGGTTCGCGAACACGCGCTCCACGGCATCGACGTTCGCACGCGCGAAAAGCGGGCCGTCCGGAATGGACGCGCGCACGCTCGTCCCCCGTCCTTCCAGCAACCGGTACTGCCCCGCAATCGATTCACGTAGCAGCCTTGCCGCGTCCACCTTCGCAAGTTCCAGGGAAAACCCCTCGCCGCGCACGCGCGACAGTTCGTAGAACTGCGCGATCAGGTGCTGCAGCGATTCGGCCTTGCGCTCAACCGTTGCAAGCGCCGCGCGGTCCTCTTCGCTCAAAGGCCCCGCATCGACAAGCGCCAAATAGCCCTGGATCGAAGTGAGCGGCGTGCGCAGGTCGTGGCTTATGCGCTCGATCTGCTCTTTCAGCTGGGTCTCGCGACGCGCGTAAAGCACCGACTGGCGGCGAATGCCGTCAAGCGCGCAATTCACGGTGCGCAGGAAGGCTTCCAGGTCGCGGTCCGGACACGGCATCTTCACGATGCGGTTGTCCTCCAGGTGCTCCACGATGTCGCGCAGCTCGCGATCGGCGCGACGCAGCGACCGCTTGAGCGCGAAGCAGCGCACGCCGAACCATGCCGCCGTGCTCAACGCGAGCAGCAGCGCGATAGCGAACGCCCCGTTCGGCATGCCCTCCCCCTTTTGCTACAGTTCCGTTTTTCCAATGCGCCACATGCCTGCCGCCGCAAACGCCACGATACCCGCGAACCCGGAGATCAGGCACTTCGCCAAACCTTGCGGCGTATCCCACAGAAACTCCGCCGCGCCGCTCATGTTGATGAGCACCTCGTTCGCGAAGAAGTTGTACGGCATCCAGCCGGCAAGCGCGGCCACCGGCTCGATCATGCGGCCCACCGCGTCGAGCGCCATGGGAATCAGGCACACGACGGTCAACCATATCATAAACGCATTGGCGGGCTTCGGCGAAACGATGCACGCGGCAACTGCCAGCACCGCACACGCCACTGTGAACGGCAAAGCCGAGAGCACGCCTTTGACCAGGTACGTCGCAGGCTCCAACACGGGGCCTTCCAGAAGCAGCGCCGCGCTGCCAACGTACACGATCAGGATGACCGCCAGCCCCATCAAGCCCCATGCAATCGACACCAGGCACTTGCCTGCGAACAGGTCGCGCCGTGCAAGCCCTTGGGCTATCTCGTTTTTGAGCGTGCCGTTTTTGCGATCGTCGCCGAACAGCAGCCAAACCAGCAACCCGGCCATAAGGAACAACGCCCCCAACGACCCGATCACGTTGCTGAGCGAAAAACGCGCGGTGGCGTACGGAAAATCGGGCGTGCCAGCCATGACGGCCAGAAGCACGTTCGCAAACAGCACGAGCGCGCACAAGACGCCCACGAGCAGGTACCCTTCCTTGCTCCGCGCAATGCGGTACCACTCGCTTTTCATATAGTTCAGCAACATGTTGCCCCCTGCTCTTTCATTTCCAGATAGTACTGCTCAAGCGACATCTTCCGACGTTCCAGCTTGGAAACGCCCATGCCGTGCGCGCTCGCCAGCGCGCTGAACGTCTCGATGCCGTGCTGCGGATCGAGAATGCGGACCGTGGAATCAGGAAGCACCTGGTAGCGGTCGTGGTGCAGCTCGGTTTCCAAAAGAACCGCGTAGCGCGGGACGTCCGACACGGCGATGTCGATGCAGTCGGCGCAGCGCGCACGAAGCTCCTCGGCGCCCACCTGCTCTAAAAGCCGACCCTTGCTCAAAAACGCGTAGACCGTGGCCATCTGCTCTAGCTCGGCCAGATGATGGCTCGACACTACCACGGTGATGCCCTTTTCCCGATTGAGCCTTTGCAGAAGAACGCGCATCTCGACGATGCCGCTAGGATCGAGCCCGTTCGTCGGCTCGTCCAAAATCAGCACTTCCGGCTCTCCCAGCAACGCCATGGCCAGGCCCAGCCGCTGCTTCATGCCCATAGACAGGTCGCGGCACGCGCGGCCCTTCGCGTACGACAGCCCCACGGTGTCGAGCACGCGCGAAACCGCATCCCTGCCGGGAACGCCTCTGCGGATGCGGCAACATTCCAGGTTCTGCCCCACGCTCAAGGCCGGATAGAAGCCGGGCTGCTCGATGACGACCCCGACGCGCGCCCGCTGCCGCTCGAGGTCGCGCGGCGCGCTCGCGCCGAGCAGGCGCAGTTCGCCCTCGGTGGGAAACGCAAGGCCGCACAGCAGCTTGAACAGGGTCGTCTTGCCGGCTCCGTTGTCTCCCACCAGGCCGAACACCTCACCGCGGCGCACGGCGACGCTCACGTCCTCAAGCGCGCGGACGTCGCCGTAGCGCTTCGTCAGCCCTCTTGTCTCGATAACCGATTCCATGGTTTCCGCTTGCCTTTCCTCATCGTCGTTTCGCAATGGGCGAACCTTGTCGACCCCAGTTCGCCAACGCACAAGAGAACCTTACCGTCCTGACGTGAAATAAGTCCTCAAGAAAGGTTAAAGAAAGGATAAAGATGCGATCGCGCGTCGAGTTTTCGGCAGCACGCCGACACCCCCCCCCGTCGAACCCGGCAGCCCCTGCCCGAACCCGCCGAGCCACGCACTCGTCCCGCCGCATCCTTTTCCCGTCGTCGCTGCGCCACACCCTCTTCATCGAGGTTCTGTCAAAACGAACGAGTTTTATTGGTCCTCAAGTCAGGATAAATGCAACGCGCAAGCCTCTGAAAAGGCATGATGAAAAACTCCCCTTGGCAACCTGCCTGCAAGAGGCGAAAAATCCCCGCAAAACTCGTCCGTTTTGACAAAACCTGGAAACCTCCGTGGCAAATCGAGGCGTTCGCCCCCGTCAATCCCGCCAGCCCCGTCCGGACCCCCGAAAAGGCTCACGAAAGCTTGAAGCCAATGCCCCAGACGGTTTTGATGTACTCTTCGTCCGGCTCGACGGCGGCAAGTTTCTTGCGGATGTTGCTCACGTGCACGTTGACCGTGTTGTCCTCGCCGTAGTAGCCGCTCTTCCATACCAGCTCGTACAGCAGCTCGCGCGAGAACACCTTGTCGGGCGCCTGCACAAGCACGTGCAGAATATCGAACTCGTGCGCGGTCAGCACTACCTCCTCGTTGCCGAGAAACACCCGACGCGTAGCCGCATCGAGGCGCAAGTTCTTGAACGAGCGCGATTCCTCGCGCTCCGCCGGCAACGCGGCGCCCGCGCGCCGCAGCACGGCCTGCACGCGCGCGACCAGCTCTTCAGGCTGAAACGGCTTCACCAGGTAGTCGTCGGCCCCTTGGGCCAGCATGTCCACCTTGTCGGACAGCCCCGCCCTTGCGGACACCACGACAACGGGCGTCTTCAGCCCCAAATCGCCGCGCATGAACGCGATCAGCTCCGGGCCGTCCATGCCCGGCAGCATCATGTCCAGCAAAACCAGGTCGAACGCCCCGCGCTCCAGATGAAGCCGCGCCTCGGTGCCCGAATACGCCTGCACCGCGCGATAGCCGGCCCGCGTCATGACGGTACCCAGCAGCGCATTGATATCGGGGTCGTCCTCCACCACAAGAATGCAGCCCGACGCCGCGCCGTCCATCTTAGCCATCAGCGGCCGATCCCCCCGTCTTTCCAACCATGCGCGGGCTCGCGCTCGGACGATTCGCCGTCCCCGTCAGCCGCGCGCGGCACCGGCACCTGCGCGCAACCTTCGCAGCCATCGCACGACGACCCGCATCCGCTTCCCCTCGCGCGGCGCGAGCGCATGCGCGCCAAAGCCAGCACGACGAGCGCCGCCACCAGCGCGCCCACCGCCAGCGTCCACGCGCTCTCGCCGGCGTCCGCCGCAAACGCTCCCACGCCGTGCACGGCGAACGCGGCAACCCATGCCACCGCCAACTGGCCGAACACCACGCCGAGCGCCCATTTCCCGCCCAACTCGCGCTTTACCGCCGCCACCGCCGCCACGCACGGCGTGTACAGCAAGCAGAACACCAGCAAAGCCAATGCGGCCGCAGAGCTCATGACGGCAACCAGGCTCGCCGTGCTGCCGAACAGGATGGACAACGTGGACACGACGCTCTCCTTGGCCATGAAGCCGGTGACGAGCGCCGTCGAAATCCGCCAGTCCCCGAACCCAAGCGGCGCGAACGCCGGAGCGATCCAGCCGGCCACCACGGCCAGCATGCTGTCCTCGGAGTTCGCCACCATGTTCAAGCCGAAGTCGAACGTCTGCAGAAACCAGATGACGATGGTCGCCACGAAGATGACCGTGAAGGCGCGCTCCAGGAAATCCTTCGCCTTCTCCCACAGAAGCAGTCCCACGTTGCGCGCGCTGGGCATGCGGTAGTTCGGCAGCTCCATGACGAACGGCACCGCCTCGCCCGAGAACAACGTGCGGCGCAACGCCAGCGCCACCAGCACGCCCACCGCGATGCCGCCGAAATACAGGCCCACCATCACCAAGGCCCCGCTCGTCGGGAAGAACGCCGCCGTGAAGAACGCGTAAATGGGCAGCTTCGCCGAACAGCTCATATACGGAGTGAGCAGGATGGTCATCTTGCGATCCCGCTCGGACGGCAGCGTGCGCGACGCCATAACAGCCGGAACCGTGCACCCGAAGCCGATCAACATGGGCACGATGCTGCGACCCGACAAGCCGATCTTGCGCAACAGCTTGTCCATGACGAACGCCACGCGCGCCATGTAACCGGAATCCTCCAAAAGCGACAGGAAGAAGAACAGCGTGACGATGATGGGCAGGAAGCTGAGCACGCTCCCCACGCCGTTGAACACGCCGTCGATGACAAGCGATTGCAACCCCTCGTTCACGTGGGCCGCGGCCAGCGCGCCGGCGGTCGCATCGGTAAGCCACCCGATGCCGGCGTCCAAGACCTCCGAAAGCCATGCGCCCACCACGTCGAACGTGAGCCAGAACACAAGCGTCATGATGGCCACGAACGCGGGAATGGCCGTGTACGTGCCGGTCAGCACGCGATCGACAAGCACGCTGCGCGCATGCTCGCGGCTCTCATGCGGCCTGACCACCGTGTCCTCGCACACGCGTCCGATGAAGCAGAAACGCATGTCGGCGATGGCCGCCGCGCGATCGAGACCGCGTTCGGCCTCCATCTGGGCCACGATATGGTCGAGCATGTCCTTCTCGTTTTGATCCAGATGCAGCTTCTCCAAAACAAGCGCGTCGCCCTCCGCCAGCTTGCTGGCCGCGAACCGCGGCGGGATGCCCGCCCGCTCGGCGTGGTCGTCGATGAGCGCCATGATGCCGTGCAGGCAGCGATGCACGGCGCCCCCGTGCTCGTCGGCTGCGCAGAAGTCCTGGCGAACGGGCGGCTCCTGGAAGCGCGCCACGTGCAGCGCATGCTCCACCAGCTCCTCGATGCCCGCGTTCTTGGACGCCGAAATGGGAACCACGGGAATGCCCAGCAGCTCTTCCATCTCGTTCACCAGGACGGTGCCGCCGTTGCCCTCCATCTCGTCCATCATGTTGAGGGCCAGCACCATGGGTATGTCCAGCTCGAGCAGCTGCATGGTCAGGTACAGGTTGCGCTCGATGTTGGTGGCGTCCACGATGTTGATGATGCCGCGCGGACGATCCTCCAGCAAAAACCGTCGGGTGACCACCTCTTCGCTCGAATGGGGCGACATCGAGTAGATGCCCGGGAGATCCGTTACCAACGCTTCGGGATGCCCCTTGACCACGCCGTCCTTGCGGTCGACCGTCACCCCGGGGAAGTTCCCCACGTGCTGGTTCGCGCCGGTCAGCTGATTGAACAGGGTCGTTTTGCCGCAGTTTTGATTTCCCACGAGAGCGAAGGTGAGCGGCGTTCCCTCGGGCAGCGGGCTTTCGGCGGCCTTATCGTGGAACTTCCCGCCCTCGCCCAAACCCGGATGGGGCAAGGGGCGCCGCACAAGCGGCTCGCGGCGGGGCTCGCTGGCTTCACGCACATCGTCGATCTCGATCTTCTGCGCATCGTCCAAGCGCAGCGTCAACTCGTAGCCGTGAACGCGAACCTCCACGGGATCGCCCATGGGAGCGTGCTTCACCATGGCGATGTCGACTTGCGGAATAATGCCCATGTCCAGGAAGTGCTGGCGAAGCGATCCTTCGCCGCCAACCCCCACCACTGTGGCGGTCTTCCCAATGGGCAGGTTGTTCAGGGTGCCCAATGCGTCTCCTTGCGCGGCTGCGGCGAATCCCCCGCCGAGCCGCCGTCTCTCGTCTTTTGCTCGCAACCATGGTACCGCGAAACGGGCGCCTTGGGGCACAGAAAGTTGCACATGGCAAACGTCGCGCGCGCATACGCGATGCAACGCACGGCAACCGCTCGCTCTTCTTGGTGTTACGAATTCCGATTTAGTATTAATTTGATGTTACGAATTTTTACTTCGTGTTACCATCGCGCAAGAGGGAGGCCCAAACGAAAGGAATCGACATGCCCCAACTACAAACGACGAAACGGCTTCATCTGATCGCCGCAGCGCTGCTGACCATCGCGATCAGCATCCTGTGCCTAGGAGGATGCAGCACCGGACAGCCCCAGAGCGCACAGCAAGATTCCCCAACGTCTTCGCAAACCGTCACGGTTACCGACATGCTCGGCCGCAGCGTCGAAGTCCCCGCCGAGGCACAACGCCTCATAGGGATCGGATCGAGCTCGCTTCGGCTGGTCTCGTATTTGCAAGCCGCAGACAAGGTAGTCGGTGTGGAGCAGTCCGAGCTGAAGGACAACGTCACCTGCAGCTATCGCCACGTCAATCACGAAACGTTCAAGAGCCTGCCCGTCATCGGCGACGGAGGATCGAAGGGAACCACCCCGAACGAGGAAGCCATCATGCAAGCGGCGCCCGACGTCGTGTTCGCCTCGATCGACAAAGACGCCGCCGACGCCCTTCAGGAAAGGACCGGCATCCCCGTAGTGTGCCTGACTTTGAGCAACGTGGTGTTCGACCAGACGTTCTACGACAACGTCAACCTGGTCGGAAGCATCGTCGGCAAGCAGGAGCGCGCAGCGGACATCGTCCGCTACATGGAGGACGCGCGCGCAGACCTCGAGAAGCGCACGGCCGGCATTCCCGCCGACCAAGTCAAAACCGCATACGCAGCCGGCATCAGCTTCCGCGGCGGCCACGGCTTCGCGGGAACGGAGGCGAACTTCCCGCCTTTCCAGGCAACCAACGTGAAGAACGTCGCCGACGTGAACGGCGCGAGCGGCGCTTTCGACATCGACCTCGAAGCCATCTCCAGCGCGCAGCCCGACTACGTGTTCGTCGAAAGCGGGAACCTATCGCTCGTGAAAGAGGACTACGAAGCGAACCCTTCCTACTTCTCCGCGCTCAAGGCGGTGCGGAACGGCAAGGTGAACACGCTCATCGCCTATCGCTTCTACGCCACCAACATCGAGCTGGCCTTGGCTAACTGCTACCAAGTAGGGGCGACCGTCTACCCCGCGCAGTTCGCCGACGTCGATCCCACGCAGAAGCTCGACGAGATCACGGAGTTTTTCTTGGGAGCCAAGCTTTCGAAAGACCTCGCCGCCGAAGGGTGCGAATTCAAGCAGATCGATCTGGCGAGCCTGTAGCGTCCGGACATGGCCGCAAAGCCTTGAAGCAGCCACGCGACCTCGTTGCATCCGGGCGTTCGGACGCTCGACGCTCGGCGTCGAGCGTCCGCCGTCTTGCTGCGCGAGTGCGCAGCAAGACGGCCGCACCCGTCGCCTCGTTCGTTCGCAATCAGCTCTGGGAATTGTCGATCCAAAAACACGTTTTCAGCCCCGAAAACGTGTTTTTGGATCGACAATGAAGACGGGCGCGCCTTGCAACCGCGAACGATAGCGAGCGCCCATTGCGCCGCGCCGTCAGCCAAGCGGCACGGCCACCGGGACGTCGCCCACGGCGTCCACTTTGAAGCCCACATCGTACGTGGCCGACAGGGCTTCGTCCGTCACCGCCTCCCGGCCGCCGTACGCCACCACGCAACCATCGCGCACCAGCAAAAAGCGATCGCAGAACCGCAATGCCAGGTTGATGTCGTGGATCACCAGCACCGAAGCGATACCCTCTGAAACGGTCACATCGCGCACGATGCGCAGAACCTCCAGCTGGTTCTTCGGATCGAGCGCGCTCGTGGGCTCGTCGAGCAGCAAAACCTTCGGCTCCTGCGCGAGCGCACGGGCGATGAACACCTTCTGGCGCTCGCCTCCGGACAACTCGTCAAGATAGCGCGCGGCGAATCGCTCAAGTCCCAGACGCTCGATCATGGTGGACACCACCCGGCGATCGCGATCGGACAACGACCACGATACGTGCGGCCTTCGCCCCAGCAGCACCTGGTCGTACACGCTCAAGTGAGGAATGCGCTGCTGCTGCGCGACCAAGGCGATGCGGCGGGCGACGTCGCGACGGCTCAGCGACGCGACGTCGCGGCCATCGACCCTCACCGATCCCTCGCTCGGACGGACGATGCCCGCCAAAACGTTGAGCAGCGTGGACTTCCCCGCCCCGTTGTTCCCCAGGATGGCCAGCATCGACCCCGCGGTCGCCTGCACGTCGATGCCGCGAAACACCGGCTCTTCGGCAGCAGGGTACGCATACGCCACCGCCTCGGCGGACAGCACGGGGCGCTCGGCAGCACCAATCCCGACAACGGGAGCGTCGAACACCTCCCGAAGCAACGCCCGCGCTTCCTCGGCGCTCACGGCAGGATCGTCCTTCTCCAACTGCTCGCACTTCATCGCCTGTACCCCTTGTACAGCAGGTACAGGAACAGCGGCGCGCCCAAAAACGACGTGATGGCGCCAATGGGAAGCACCACGGGCGATATGACCATGCGCGCCGCAAGATCGCTGGCCAGCATGATGATCGACCCCAGGACAAGCGATGCCGGCAGCAAGAAGCGGTAGTCGTTGCCCACAAGACGCCGAGCGATATGAGGGGCGATGAGCCCGATGAAGTTGATAAGCCCCACGAACGACACCATCGCCGCCGCCATGACCGTAGACGCCACAACGCCCAGCACGCGGCAGCGTGCTACGTTCACGCCCAAACCGCCCGCAACCTGGCCGCCGTTCTGCAGCGCGTTGTAGTTCCAGCGATTCGCGAAAAAGTACAGCGCGCACGCAACGCCCACCAGAGCCATGAAGCCGATTTGGGACCACGTCGCGCGGCCCAAATCGCCGAACTGCCAAAAGATCACCTTCGTTAGGGCAAGGTCGTCCGAAAAATACTGGATGATGGTCGACGCGCCCGCCCACAAAGCCGAAAGCGCAACGCCCACCAGCACGATGCTCTCCGGGCTGGAAGACCCCAGTCGCGAGAACAGCAGCACCACCGCGCTCGACGCCAAAGCGCCGACGAACGCGAACAGGGCAACGGCGCCCATGCCGATCCCTGTGGCGGCGCCCGCTACGGCCGGAGCCACCACGAGAAGAGCCAGCGTGGCGCCGAAGGCGGCTCCCTGGGAAATCCCCACGGTCGATGCGGATGCGAGCGGGTTCTCCAGAACGCTTTGCAGCACGGCTCCCGCCAACGCCAGGCCGGCGCCGGAAACGATGGCGCACAGCACGCGCGGAAGGCGAATGGAGCGCACGGTCATGACATCCTGCGCAGAGCCGATACCCAACAGCGCCTGCGCGCTGGCAAGCGGGTTCATGTCGGAAGCGCCGCTGGCCAGCGCGCACAAGGACGCTGCGATGCACGCGACGACAAGCGCGGCGATAACCAGCCAGTTCCGTCGCTCGATGCGCGCTTGAGCATGCGCCGCCCTTCCCGAGCCGCACGCCAAAGCCGCCGAAGTCGAAATCGAAACGCCCGCATCGACTTCGGCCGCTGTCGGGAACCGAATCACCAGATTCCCTCCCGCGCATACGCGTCGTAACAGTCGCGGCACACCAAAGCGCCCTCTTGCACGCGCAAACCGTACTCGGCCGTCGATTCGCCGCACGCCGCGCACTCCTGCGACGCGAACAGCCGGGCAGGTTCCGGAAGACCGTACGAGGGCAGCCCCACGTCGTACAGTTGGTCGTACGGCGTGCTCAGGATGTACGATTGAAATTCGTCGCGGCTTCTCTCACCGGATCGAGCCGTGAACACAAGACGCACGGCACGGTCGGTGCCGCGCACGAAGAACGAGAACGCCATCTTGCCGCGCAATCGGGGGATCAGGTTCGACTTGCCGTACGTGCAGCCCAGAACAACCTGCACGGCATCCACGCCGCACGCATCGTTCTCGGTCACGCACACGATCTCCTCGTCAACGGCGGGAAGCCTCGCTGCATCCAGCCCCAGCTCTGCAATGGCCCCTTCGCACGCTTTGAATCCTATAGCGAGCCCCGGGCACGTGTGCCCGTGAAACGCCGCCGCCCGCGTCCACCACGTTTCGTCCAGCATGGCATGCTCCTTCCGTACGATGCGCAACCGTTTCGCCGCGCATCGTAACACGGAATAGCATTTCGTAACACTATCAATCTGCGGACGGTAGAGAAGCGGACCCGTGCTGCTACGAATGCGGCCTTTCGGAGCACTTCAGGCCAATGCTGTCGGCGTAGGCGACCCAACGCTCGAAGGACTCGTCGCTAATGGCATGCTCCATCTTGCAAGCCTCCTCGTCTGCGACGTCCTCATCGATGCCGATGACCTTTGTCAAGAACGCCAGAAGAAGCTTATGGCGGTCGAGCACGGAGGTGCCGTACGCCATCCCCTTCTCGGTCAGGGTGATGCCGCCGTAAGGCTGCTGGTCGACATAGCCTTCACGTTTGAGCACGATCACCGCCTTGCTCACCGACGCTTTGGAAACCGATAGCGCGTCGGCTAGGTCAACCGAGCGCACGACGGCCCGCTCGGGACCGCTCAACTCGACGATAGCCTCCAGATAATCTTCGCCGGACATGGACATTCGCTCCACGACCCGCCTCCTTCCCCTCCCCCTATGCCCGAATCCAGTCAAAACAAGAAAAGCGGAGGGAAGAAGGGGGGATCTTCCCTCCGCTTGCATGATGCGGCAGTCGGCCAGACGAGAGGAGCCTCTGCCGCCGGGTCAGCGGATTCGCAATCGATAAGGCAGCGCCTCGTTCGATGCGAGTTATCTTAGGTGAACTTATATGTGCCGACAAGGGGAGTTAACCTAGGCATACAATTTCTTCACATCTGGATGAAACGGCCTTCCGGGCAAGATCGCGCGCGCCGCCGCACGCGATCGCGTCAGCGTGCGCGGTACACGGCGCAGTTGTTCGGAGTCTCGTACATGTCCACCTGCGAGACGGGCAGACCCTGCTCGGTCAAGCGTTCGCAAACGTAGCGCGCCAGGTTCTCGGCCGTAGTGCGAAACGGCAGCACGGTCAAGCTGAAGCCTTCCGCGGCAAGCGCAGCCATCGTAGCCTCGCCGAGCGAGCCCTCCTCCACAAGGAAGGTGTGGTCGAGCTCTTCCGCCAGATCGCGTACCGCGCGTTTGAACACGCCGAAGTCCAGCACCATGTCGCGCATGGTCCCTTCGGTTTGGAGCTCGTCGGTTTCCAGGTAGACCACCGTGCGCCACCGATGGCCGTGCAGGTTCTCGCACTTGCCATAGTAATCGGTCAGGAAATGGGCGGAATCGAAACTCGCCTCCGTTTTGAGCCCGTACATAGCACGCTCCTCGTCTCATGCAGCCGCCACGCCTCGATCGGGCGCGGCGAATCATCGTTTTTCGCCATCATAGCAAAGTGCGCGGCGAATCGGCGCCCGCAGCGCGCAAGTGCGGCATCGTCACCCGAAACGCGCAGGTTTCGAGCGGTCCGCGCAACCGCCCCCTCGCCCGCCGTCGCCCGCGCCCGTACCCGGCCGCCCGCGCGCATTCGGCCGGGCAGGCGCGGGCACAGACGAAGACTGGCGGGCGCATTTCGGGCGGCGACGCGCCACAGCGATGTGTCGGCTTTGCTCCGAAAGGCCCCGCGCGCGAAGCTTGTGCTACGATGCTCAGACGAACCGACGCGGCGCGCCGCCGCGCCGCCCGATCCGCGCCAACCGCGCCGGGCGGCACCGTCTCCGCGAAAGGACGACGAACCATGCCCATGAACAAGGCCATCCTGGCAGCCTATCGAGCAGCCACGCGGATCAGGCCCGACATCAAAGAGTTCTACAAGGCGCAGCGCGCCGCCGAGGACCTCAGCGCCAAGCTGGCCATACCCAACCCCCGCTGCCGCATCGACGACGCCTTCGCCGTCATGCCGGACGGCTACCGCGTACCCCTGCGCATCTTCACGCCGCTCGACATCGACTTCTCGCTTGCTTCGGGCTTCAAGGTATCCGAAGATTGGCGCGGCACCATCCTGTTCTTCCACGGAGGCGGCTGGGTCAACGGCGACGTGGACTTCTACGCCGACGCTTGCTCCACCATGGCGCTCAAGCTTGAGCGGCGCGTGGTGTCGGTGGACTACCGGCGCGCGCCCGAGCACCGATTCCCGCAGGCCCCCGAAGACTGCTACGAAGTGACGCGCCAGCTGTTCGCGGGAGAGCTGCTGTCCGACGTCGACCCTCGTCGCATCGTGCTGCTCGGCGACAGCGCGGGAGGAAACCTGGCCGCCGTCGTATCGCTCATGGCGCGCGACCGCGGCGCGTTTCGCCCGCCTACGCAGGTGCTGCTCTACCCCGTCACCTACGACGACCACGACCCGCGAACCTCATGGTTCGACTCGGTGCGCGAAAACGGCGAGGACTACCTGCTCACCTGGCGCGACATACGCGGGTACATGGAGCTGTACCGTTCGTCGCCGACCGATTACGCCAACCCCTACTTCGCGCCGCTGCTCGATCCCGACCTTTCGAGCCAGCCGCGAACCCTGGTGATCACAGCTGAGTACTGCCCGCTGCGCGACGAGGGCGAGGCGTACGCGGCGCGCTTGGAGCTGGAGGGCAACAGCGTGCAGTGCTACCGCGTGCTCGACGCCGTGCACGGATACCTGCTGTATCCCTCGGTGGTCGGCGCTGTTAGAGACACCTATCGGATTATCGGGCACTTCCTTGACGACATCGACCTGAAGCGAGAGGACAAACCAGCGTGGCTCGGAATACTTGGTACCGACTAGACAACGTAGGCAAGTTCTACTCATCCCAGGCCGGCAGCTCCGCGCAAACGGTGTTCCGCTACGCAGCCGAGCTGATCGACGACATCGACCCGCAGGCGCTGCAGCGCGCGCTCGACAAAACGGTCGACACGTTCCCTGGATTCAACGTGTGCCTGCGCAGCGGCATGTTCTGGCACTACCTGGAGCAAGCGCCGAAACCGCCCGAAATCAGCCGCGAGAGCCTTCCTATCTGCTTCGGCCTGCACGTCGACGCGAAAAGCGTCCTGTTCCGCGTCAGCCATTACCGAAACCGCATCAACTTGGAAGTTTCCCACATCGTCTCCGACGGGCGCGGCTCCTTGAGCTTCTTCAAGATGCTGCTGCACGTCTACATTCAAAAACGCTACGGCGTGGAGGGGGTGCCGTTCGAATACGACGGGTCGGATCACCAAAAGCACGAGGACAGCTTCGACAAGTACTTCGAGCGGGACAAGGCCGCAGGCACGCGCGCGCCGAAGATCTACCGGCTGTCCGGATGGCGCGACAAGGCCGACCCCACGTTCATGGAATACCATCTGCCCATGCAGCGCGTGCTCGACCTGGCGCGCTCGCACGGGGTGAGCCTGACGTCGCTTGCGATCGCAGCGGTAATGTGCGCCATCCGCGCGGAGATGCCGCGCCGCGACCGCCATCGCGCCATTCGCATCGACGTGCCCGTGGACCTTCGGAGGATCTTCGAATCGGCCACCACCAAGAACTTCTTCGGCCTGGCCTTCGTATCCTACACGCCCGGCGACCAGGACGAACCCGTAGAAGCCGTAGCCGCCCGCGTGCAGGACCAGCTCAAGGTGGCGACCGAAGCGGAAAGCCTCAAGCCGCGCATGAATCGCATGATCGCGCTCGAAAAGCATCCGGCCCTGCGCTTCGCCCCGCTGTTCGTGAAGGATATCGCGCTCGAACTGGCAGACCGCATGGTCGAACGCGAAACCACGACAACCGTATCAAGCTTGGGAGCTATCGGCGTCGACGAGCGCCTGGCTCCGTTCATCCGCAACGTCAACGTACTGACCTCCACCGTCGGGCTCAACTTCATGGTGTGCTCGTTCGGAGACGATCTGAGCATCGGCATATCCACCACGTACTCGAACCCCGACGTGATCAAGAACTTTTGCCGGTACTTCTCGGACCAAGGCATCGAAGGATACGTCAACATCAACAAAACAAGCGAAGAAGTGGCCGAGGATCGTCTGGAAACCAAGCTGGAAACCTCGGTCAAACGATGGGGCGGCCAGGTTCCCGCGCACGAAGAGGGCGCCGACGACGGTGCATCTGAAGGAGAAAGGGAACAAGCGTGAAACGTTGCGAGAAGTGCCGCGTCGAATTCACCGGCGACCTCGATCGCTGTCCTTTGTGCCAAGCCGAGCTTGCCGGAACGGCAACGCCGTCGGCATTTCCGCGAAACGAAGTGCGCAAGTCGGGAGCCATGGCCCTCGGCGTCTTGGCTTTTGTGAGCGGAGCATGCCTTTTGGTGATGGTGTTTTTGGGGCGAATGCTGTCGCTTCCGGGCGACATCGTGGTTTCGGTGTGCTTAGCGCTGGTGGTGAACTACCTGTTCGTACGCAACATCCTTGCGCATTCGCCGGACTTTTTGCGCGTGGTCGTGCGCTACTTCCTCATTTTGCTGGGCATTGCGGCAGCATGGTTTCTGGTCACGGGAAACACCCTGGTCACCACGTTCGTCATACCGGGGATATGCCTGGTGGCACTGGTGTTCGACACGGTACTCGTGGGCGTGTTCAAAGACACGTTCGTGGCCAGGTACGCGAAGTACCTGCTCTTCGACGTGGTGCTGGGGCTGGTCCCCCTTGCGCTCATCGCGCTGGGGCTTACCACCTGGGAGATCCCCGCGCTTTCGAGCGCGCTCGCAGCAAGCGTGTTTTTGCTGGGGCTGCTCGTGTTCATGCGAAAACAGCTGATGGACGAGGTTCGCAAGCTGTTCCTGGCATAGCGTGACAGCAAGCTGAAAACCGGGCACTGGCAAACGTCGAGAAAACCTCCTGAAAGCCAGTGCGCGCCCTACAGGGAAAGCAGCCCCTGCGATGCCAGCAGCCAAACCAGCGAAGCTACCCACAGAACCCCCACGGCCACCCGCGCGACGTTGGATACGCGCAGGCTTTTCGACGGCACCATGAACATAGCCACCAGACCGCCCAGCGCGCCGCCCAAGTGCCCGCTCACGGAGATGCCCGGCACCAAGAACGTGTACGCAACGTTCACGGCGATGATGCCCAGCATGCCCTTGCTGTACTGCGCGAACATAGAACGATTCCCCTTGTGCAGCAAACCCAGCAAGGCTACGGCCACAAACAAACCAAACACGCTGGTGGAAGCGCCGGCGCTCACCGTCGAGCCGCCGCCTAGGAACACGTCGGCAGCGTAGGACACCGCGTTGCCCGTGATGCCGGCAATGAAGTACAGCGCCAGGAAGTTCCCCTTGCCCAGCACGCGTTCGAGCACTTCGCCCACGCTATAGAGTGCAACCATGTTGAATCCCAGGTGCATGAGGTCCATGTGCAAAAACATCGGCGTCACGAACCGGTACAAGTCGGCCGCCGACTGCATCCACGGCGCGTACATGGCGCCCATCTGCACGAGCACCGATGTCGACACGTTCACGCGGAATCCCGAAAGCACCGTTTCCACCGCGAACACGATCACGTTAAGAGCGATCAGGATAAGCGTGACCATGCGAAACCGATTTCGCTCGAAAAAGGACGGCTCGCTTTGATTGAGCATCCGCTTCAACTGCTCGTCGTCGATCACGGTTTTAGTCGGGTTCGGCACGTTGTTCTGGTTTTCCGGCACTGGTTGCTCCTCGCATGCGGTAATTCGATCATAGTTCGGGGGAAATCCTACCACGTCGCTTGCGCAACAACGCAGCCTCCGCGCTTCCGTTAAGGCAAAAACACGGTTTCACCGCTGCGCGCCGCACGCGGTCCCCGCCCGACCCGCGCCGCCTCCCCGGCACGCGGCGAAGCCCGCTCGATCGCACCGCCTTCCGAGC
>NZ_QICD01000004.1 GCF_003726035.1 Paraeggerthella hongkongensis | reverse complement strand
CGAGGCCCGGCCGGAAGGCCCGCGCGCCCCGGGAGCCGGGGCCCGCCTCGCCATGCCCGAAGCCGGTCGCCCCATGCCGGAAAGCCTTCCGGCAGCCGCTTGACAAAACTATAGGAACACGTCCCTTTGTCTCATCTTTCGCTACAGGCTGAATTCCAATGCATCCAAAACGTACTTCGGCACCATGAAGCGCACGGTTTTCTCCGGGTCGACCATTTGGCATACCTGCACGTCAGCGACCAGGGACAGCAGCATGACCAACTCGTCCTGGGGCGTGCCCGTACGATCGTGCAGCAGATCGACCATCTGATGCACCGCTCGGTCGGCAGCTGCATCCAAAGACTCGGCGGATGCGATGACCCCCAGATGCGTTTCGTTTTCGATGAGGGGATCAACCACATGCAAATCGGGAAGCGCCGTGAGCGTGACCGTGGCGTAGCCGGCCACTTCCGCACCCGAAACGCTGATCTCGCCATCGCCCATGGCGGCGTGCATATCGCCGCAGCCGAACAGCGCGCCCTCCACCGCCACCGGGAAGTACAGCGTGGCTCCCGTGGTAATGGCGGTGTTGTCCATGTTGCCGCCGTGGCTGCCCGGCGTTCCGCAGTTCACCGGGTCGCCCGCCGGAGCAACGCCGATGACGCCGATCATGGGATTGAGCGGGATGGACAGCCTATCGTTCCACACCAGCCTGTCGTCCTCGATGGCGCACAGGCGCGTGCTCCACGCATCGAACCGATCGCCGCACACGCCTTCGTCCTTGCCCGTGCACGAAGCGGTCTGGTCGTCCAACTCGATGTTCTCGATAGTCACCTTGAGCGCTCCGCCCGGCCGGGCGCCGCGCACGAAAACGGGACCGGTAGCCGGGTTGATGGCGTCCCAATCGATTTCATCAAGCGCGTCCTCGGACGTCCGAACTTGATTGCCGAAGCAATCCTTCGTGCGAATACGCACCGTCTCGCCCGATTCCACGGTAAGCGCCGGCTCCAAATCGCGCGCAAACGCGAACAGAACACGCTCGTCTCCCAGTTGCTGCATGGGTTTTCCTTTCCTCGCAGGTTTTCGGCTCGATTATAGTACGAAGCCCGCCCAACAGTACGATAAGCAGGTTATTCTTCCGCCCAATCGTCTTCTTCGTAGTACATGGGGTCGGGCACGAATACGCACCCCGCAAGCGCCAACGCAATGGATGACGCGGTGAGCCCCAGATTCCCGAGAGAGGGCATCCATGTAACCTGACCCGACGCAATCCAGGCCGCAACGGCGATGCCTCCAAGCAGAAGCATGCCGGCCACGGACGTGCCCAGAACCGCAAACGCGCGCGCCGGTCGCAACCGAATCGCAGCCAACGCGCCGGCTGATGCAATCCAACTGCCGGCAACGCACCAAAGCGGAGGCTGCACGAGCAGTGCGCCCATGGTGCCCGCCAGGTCGCTGCGTGCGCCCACGTTCCAGTTCGCAAGCACGTCCCAGCCCAGAAGGCTATGGGATCCGCAGGCGGCCAGCATGATGGCGATCAGCACCGAGAACGCAGCCGTCCCCATAGCCCGCACGGGAGTCAAGCTCAGCCCGGCCGCCAACGGCGCAAGCTGCCCCAAGCCGAACGCACCCGCAAGCGGCACCGCCAAAGCAGCGTTCGCTTCGGCGTCCCCCTCGCGCCCAACGAAGTACCACCACGTGGCCGCAGCCGCCAGCAGCACGCACCCTGCCGCCGGAACGCCTTGCACGATGAACATGGCGGCCAGCGCGAAATATCCGAGCAACGCGCCCAGGTGCGGCCTCAGCGCACCTGCAAGCACGATGAGCGCGAAGATACCCCAGAACAGCGGATTCGTAAAACCGCTTGTCTGCGGCATGTTCCAAAGCGCCACGAACGCCAACAGCGCGCTGCCGGAGCCGCCCACTGCATGGGTCGCAATCGCACGATGCAGCGGCGTAAAACGCTCGCGCAAGGGCATGCGCGGAAGGCGAGGGTCGTCCTCGACAGGCTCTTCGTCCTGCCCATCGGCATACCCGACAATAGCCGCAAGCTCGCGAACGCCGCGCTTGGAATCGCCCAGGAACGGCTCAAGCTCCTCTGCAAAATCGGAAATCGTTGCGTAACGCTCTTCGCGATCGGGGTCGAGCGCATAGAACACCACGTCGTCAATTGCGGGATCAAGCCCTTCCCAGCACAGCGACGGCAACACGAGTTCCGCATCCTCGATTGCAAGCTCGGCACGCTTCAAATCGGAAGCAAGGAACGGATTTTCTCCCGTGAGCATTTCGTACGCGACCGAAGCCAACGCCCATTCGTCGCAGCGCACGTCCAGGTTTTCCTGCCGCATTTGCTCAAGCGGCATGTAGCCGATAGTGCCGCCTCCAGCCGCGCCGAAGCCCGAAGCATCCGCCAACGTCGCCAGGCCGAAATCGGTCACCTTCACCTGACCTTGATGGTTGATCAGGATGTTGTCGGGCTTGATGTCCAGGTGAAGCACCTGGTTGCTGTGCGCCACCTCAAGCGCATGCGACACCGCCGAGAATACCGCCGCCACAATATCGAGGGTCAAACGGTCGCCATGTCGGCGAAGCAGTTCGCTCAAGGACATGCCTTCGACGTATTCCATGATGAGGTACGCCGTAGCGTCCTGCACCTCGAAATCGTACACCGCCACAATGCTCGCATCGGTAAGCATAGCCGCCGTGCGCGCTTCGTCCAAGCCCGGAATACGCGCAAGAGAGCGCACGAGCGGAGCATCTTCCAGTAGATCAACCGAAGCGTCAACCTGGGAAAACAGCACCTCGTCTTCATCATCGGAAAACGAAGGATCATCGCAAGCCGCATTGCGCGAAGCATTCGGCAACGACGTCGCGTTCGCTCCCGGAAGAGCAGCGCGGGCGGCATCCACGTCATCCAGCTCGATGCACTTGATAGCCACACGGCGCTGGATGCGCGTATCCCACGCCACCTGCACGGTGCCGAAACCACCCGCCCCCGCTTCCGCGATCGGCCGGTATCGATTCAATATGAGTTGCTGGTTGCGCGCCATGGGGGACATTATAGAGCAGATGCGTCCAAAGGGCGCTCAGATGCCGGGGTCACCACGGCACCGCGATGGCAATAACGGCAAAGCGCGGAGGGCGGGCGGTGTGCAGGCGCGGGACGCGGTGGGCGCGGGGCGTGCGAGCTCGGCGGGCGCGAACGCGCCGAGCGAGAGGTGGCTAGAACGCAGCCTCCAAGGGGTCGCTCACCGTAACGTTTTCCTGTCCGCGCTCCAGTTCCGTCAGCTTTTTCAGCAGCGGATCCTGCGTGCCATCGAGCATGCGCAGCTGCAAGGTAACGGCATCGTCGTACACCGTGTCGAGCACTTTGGCCTTGCAGTCCGCAGCGATGCGCATGAGCTGATCGTACTTCGCGTACGCTGTGCGAATGCGAATGTCCACGCAGCGCGAAACCACCACGAGCTGCGCCGCTTCAACGCCCGCCTGCGTCGCCTGCGTGTAGGCGCGCACCAACCCGCCTGTCCCCAGCAGAACGCCGCCGAAGTAGCGCGTGACCACCACGATGACGTCGGTAAGACCGGCATGCTGGACAACCTCGAGGGTGGGAAGACCAGCTGTCTTCTGCGGCTCGCCATCGTCGGAGTACCGTACACGACCCGAAGAGCCCGCGCCGCCCTCGCGCAGCACGTACGCGTACACGTTATGGCGCGCCATGCGGTTTGCCGAGCGGATCTCCTCGAGGAAGGCGAGCGCCTCGTCCTCGGTCTCCACGTGGGCCAAGCTGGCGATGAACCGGCTTTTCTTCTCTTCGATCTCGGCGACGGCGCGCCCTTCTATGGTGGTGTAGGAAGTCATGGGAAAAGTGTAGCACGGATGGAGGAATCTGCGAAAAATCGCTGAGCGCATCGCGAAAGGACACCGCGATGAATGCTCCGGCGCCCGAAGGCAGCAAAGCACCCTCAGCATGAGTCCCGCCTTTATCGCACAGGACCGTCCCGCAAAAAAAACGCCGGCCCGCGCTCATGCGCGGGCCGGTATCAAAGTGCGAAGAACGGAGACTCGAGCATTAGTCCTCTTCGGGAACCATGTCGCTCACGGAAGCGTTCGTGATCAGAATCAGGGACGCAACGGAAGCAGCAGCCTGCAGCGCAGTGCACGTCACCTTAGCAGGATCGGCGATGCCACGAGAAATCATGTCGCCGTATTCGCCGGTCATGCAATCCAAGCCATGACCCTGCGGCAGCTCCTTGACCGTCTCAACAGCAACGTCGCCACGATAGCCCGCGTTCTCGGCCAGGGCTCGCACCGGCTCCTCAAGCGCCTTGCGCAGGATGTCCACGCCCAGCTGCTCTTCGGCGTTATCGCATTTCAGGTCATCCAACGCAGCGGCGGCCTGCAGCAATGCTACGCCGCCACCAGCCACCAGGCCCTGCTCGGCAGCAGAACGGGTGGCCAGCAAAGCATCCTGGATGCGGCTGCGGATCTCGTTCATCTCGGACTCGGTCGCCGCGCCCACTTCCATCACCGCAATGCCGCTGGACAGCTTCGCCAGGCGTTCGCGCAGCACGTCGCGGTCGTAATCAACCTGCGTGCACTCGATCTCGGCGCGCAGCTGCGCGCAACGCTGTTCGACATCTTCTGGCTTGCCCTTACCGCCCAGAACGGTCGTGCGATCCTTGGTGATCTGAACGCTTGCAGCACGACCGAGCATGCTCTTGCGCGCATCGGAGAGAGACAGGCCGCGATCGGGAGTGATGACCTCGCCGCCCGTAAGGATAGCCAAGTCCTCAAGCTCCGCCTTGCGACGATCGCCCAACGCAGGCGCCTTCACCGCAACGCTCACCAACGTACCGCGACGGCGGTTCATGAGCAGAGCGTTCAACGCCTCCCCGCGCACGTCCTCGGCGGCGATGAGCAGCGGATGGCCGGACTGCATGACCTCCTCCAGCATGGGCACGATGTCAGCGAAATTGTCGCCCAAGCGCTGGTCGGTCAGGAAAATGTAAGGCTCTTTAAGCTCTCCTTCCAAACGGCCCGGGTCGTCGGCCATGTACGGGGAAATGAAGCCGTTGTCGAACATCATGCCCTTGAGGATCTTCACCTCGATGCCGAAGTTCTGGGACTTCTCCACCGAAATGATGCCGTCTTGGCCAATAGCGTCCATTGCCTCGGCGATCTTCTCGCCGATTTCGCGATCGCCTGCAGAAACCGTCGCAATCTCGGCGATCTGCTCACGCGTGGAGACCTCCACGGCATCTTTGAGCACCGCTTCCGCCACCACATCGGCAGCACGCTGGATGCCGCGGCGCAGCGCCAGCGGGTCGGAACCGGAAATGACGCAGCGCACGCCCTCGCTCACGATGGCGTCGGACAGGATGGTCGCCGTGGTGGTGCCGTCACCCGCATCGTTGTTCGCCGCAATGGCAGCCTCGCGAACGATCTTCATGCCCATGTTCTCGATGGGATCCTCAAGGTCGACGTTGGCCGCCACGGTTGCGCCATCGTTGGAGACGTTCGGCTTCTCGTGCTCCTTCTGCATGGCAACGTAGCGGCCCTTGGGGCCGATCGTCACCCTTACGGCATCAGCCAGCTTGTTCACGCCAGCGGCCATTTTCGCACGGGTCTCGTTGTCGAAAGCAATGTCTTTGGACATGGTTCGGTTCCCTTCTCATCGGTGTGCGGCGCTTCGCCATCACCGCGCGCACGATAGGCGTCCCGCGCCCTCAGGCGGTTCGACATCGCCGTTTCAGGCGTGCGGGAGCTTGTTAAAGTCACTGTCGAAAAAGTTAGCACTCTTTTGCTTCGAGTGCTAGTCTTTCGGCCCTTTTTCCTCGTGACCAATGCAAAGTGACACCCAGAAATACCCTTCTGCCTAATGCGCCCGAAACCGCGATGTTCTACAATCGAAAGTTGCACGGCTCTTGGACAGCGACGCATCGCATACGCTGCCCAATGTCGCACCGCACAAACCGCACATTGCAAAGGAGCACGAGCCCATGGCCGTCATCGACGCCCACGCCCACATCTACCCGGACAAAATCGCCTCGCGAGCAGTCGACGCCATCGGGGACTTCTACGTCATCGACATGTACGGCAAAGGCACGGTAGAGCACCTGCTGACCTCGAAGGAGCATGCCCCCATCACGCACTTCATCGTGCATTCGGTGGCCACCACTCCGGGCAGCGTGGAAACCATCAACAATTTCATCGCCGAGCAATGCCGACTGCATCCTGAGTTCATTGGCTTCATGACCATGCACCAGGATTACCCGGACCCCGAAAAGGAAATCGAGCGGGCCATCGGCCTAGGTCTGCACGGCATGAAGCTGCACCCCGACACGCAGCATGTGAATATGGACGATCCGCGCCTTATGAACGTCTACGAAATCATAGAAGGCCGCATGCCCATCGTGCTGCATACCGGCGATTACCGGTACGACTACTCGCACCCTCGACGCCTGGTAAACATTCTGAAGACGTTCCCCGACCTGGTGGTGGATGCCGCGCATTTCGGCTGCTGGTCGCGCTACGACGTAGGCTACGACATCCTGCACAACGAGAATTTGTTCGTAGACGCGTCCAGCTCGCAGTTCTTCCTGGGGCAGCGCCGTACCGTAGAGTTGGCGCGCATGTGGGGCACCGACCGCATCATGTTCGGGTCGGACTTCCCCATGTGGGATCCTGCCGCCGAATACGACCAGTTCGTTACCGCAGGCTTCAGCGAAGACGAGCTGGAGAACATGCTATGGCACAACGCCGAGCGATTCGTCGGCGTGAAGGTGGAGTAACCGAGAAACCGCGCCCATGCCGGGCGTACCGCCGATCGAAAAAGAGGGCCCGCGGAATTGCGAGCCCTCTTTTTCGATGCGCGTTATTCGTCTTCGCCCTCCGGCAGGTCTTCCAGCACAAGGCGAATCTTGTCAATGCGGTGGCGGTCCATGTCCACAACGGTGAACGACGCTTTCTTGCCGCCGCCTTCAACCGACACCGAATCGCCTTCGTCGGGGATGCGGTCGAACAGCGTGAGCAGCAGGCCACCCGCCGTTTCGCACTCCTCCGACTCAACAGGCTTGAAACCGATCAGGTCGCCCACTTCATCGATGGGCAGCGAACCGTCTACCAGATAACTGCCGTCTTCCATGTTCACCACTTCGTCAGCGCCGCCGTGCTGGTATTCATCGTCGATGCGCCCCACGATCTGCTCCATGATGTCGCTCATGGTAACGATGCCGGCAGTACCGCCGTGTTCGTCGATGACCACCGCGATCTTGGTGCGCTTTTCCTGCAGCGTCTGCAGCAGCTTGGCGATGGGCACACCCTCGGGGACAGCCTGAATCGTTCGAATGCGCAGATCGTCCACCGTTGCATGCTCGGACAGCGTGTACAGGTCTTTCACATGCACGAAGCCCACGATGCGGTCCTTCGTCCCGCGGCATGCCGGGTAACGCGTGTACTTGTAGCGCTGCACCAGCTGCATGTTCTCCTCAAGAGAATCCTCCAGGTCAATGCAGATGAGGTCGGTGCGCGGAGTCATAATAGCCTCGGCGTCCTTGTCGCCCAGGTCGAAAATATTGTCCACGTAGGCGTTCTGCTCGGGATCGATCAGGCCGCTTTCGGTGCTCTCGTCGATCAACAGCTTGATTTCTTCGTCGGTGTACACCTCGTGCTCGCTGGCCGCATCGTGGCCGAGCATCTTCATGACGCCGTTCGTAATGGTGTTGAACAGCCACATGACCGGATAGGTCAGACGGTAGAACCACACAAGCGGCGTAGCCGTGAGCAGGGAGTACTTTTCAGTTGAGAAAATGGCAAGCGACTTCGGAATAAGTTCGCCCACCACAATGTGCAGCGCCGTGATAATGATGAAGCCAACTGCGATAGCGATAGCGTGAATGGCAGCCTCGGGTAGACCGAACGCCGAAAGCAGCGGAGAAATGAGCGCGGAAACGGCGGGTTCGCCCAGCCAGCCCAGCGCGAGCGAGGCAAGGGTGATGCCCAGCTGACAGGCAGAAAGGTACGCGTTGACGTTGTCGGCGACCAATTTGGTGTACTTGGCGCCGGCGCGACCCTCTTCGACGAGGATCTCAACCTGGGATTTGCGCACGCGAACGAGCGAAAACTCGGCGGCGACGAAAAACGCATTCATGATGAGAAAGAACAGGACAAGAAAAAGGCTTAACGCAACAGGCATTAAAGCTGGTCTCCTTAGGTTCGGTTGTCAATGTCTGCTGAAGGCGGTTTCCTAGGCCACCTGCCAAGCAGCGCTTTTGCTGTCCCTACTATTTGTACCAGTTCGAAGGAGAGCCTGAGTGAAAAACTACGCTTTATACAGAAGTGTTACCAAAGGGAAACCAGGGGTCGCAACGGTGCGGGCGGGTTGCGGGTCCGAGCCCGAGCGCGGGTCACGGCCCCGCCCCGCGCGCAGATCGCGGGCCCAAGCGCACGGTGACGAACGCATTGTCGCCCGAAACGTACGGTTTCGCCGCGAAAACCGTACGTTTCGGGCGACAATGTACCTGCAACGACGCCGACAACCCCCACCGCACTAGCCACACGGCCCCGACGCCGCGCCCCCATCACGCACGAGCGCCATCGGACCGTGCAGAATCCGATGGCGCTCGCTTCGCTTCGTCGTATGTTAGGCGCGCGCTAAATCCCCCGCGTCAACAGACTGCGAGGGCATCCCGGCTGAAGCAACGCCCTCCCCAGCGGCACCCTCAACAGGCGAGTCGCCCTGGATAGAATCAGCCGCCCCCGGGTCTCCCTCCACTTTGATGTTTTTGGGCAGCACCAGGTTCGCCACTACGGCAACCAAGAAAACCATGGCCACGCAATTCTGCGCGAACACGCTTTGAATCAACTCGGGGAACACGGCGAACAAGTCGCCCACCTGGGTAAACCCAATGCCCACCGCCAACGAAAGGGCAGCGATCAGGATATTGCGCTGGGTGAAGCCGGCACGCGCGATCATCTGGAAACCGCTGACGATGATGTTGCCGAACATCATGATGGTGCAACCGCCCAAAACCGCCTCGGGCAACGACGAGAACACCGCGCTGATCACGGGCAGGAACGCGGCAAGGATCATGATGGCCGCGCCCGTGGCGATAGCCTTGCGGTTCACCACCTTCGTCATGGCAACCAAGCCCACGTTCTGCGAGAACGACGTGATGGGCAAGCAGCCGAAGCAAGCGGACAGAGAGCTGACGAAGCCGTCGCAGGCAATGGAGCCGGAAAGTTCCTTTTCCTTGACCTCGCGGTTCAGACCGACCATGGTAAGCGCCGACGTGTCGCCGATGGTCTCGGTGGCCGACACCAAAAAGATCAGCGTGACCGAAACGATAGCGCCCAGGTTGAACTCGGGGGCAAACGGCATGAACTGCGGGAAGGCGAACAAGCCCAACCCCTCGAAGCCGCTGAAGTCCACGGCGCCCAAAACCAAGGCGACCGCGTAGCCGATGATCAGACCGAACAAAACCGACAACTGCTTGGTTTTGCCCTTGGCCAAAACTTGGAAAATCAAACACGAGACAAGCGAGACGGAGCCCAAGAACAGGTTCTGGGGCGATCCGAAATCAGGAGCCCCATTGCCGCCTCCGAACGACGCGGCTCCCACTCCCAAAAGCGAAAAGCCGATGGACGTGACAACCACAGCCGCCACGATGGGGGATATGATGCGCCGCCAATAGCGGGCGAACAGGCCCAGCACGCCCTCGATGATGCCGCCGACGATAATGGCGCCGATTGCCACGTTGTAACCGTACGTTGCCACGATGCCGCACAGCACCGTTACGAACGTGAAGCTGATTCCCATGACGATGGGCAAGCCGGATCCCACGCGCCACAGCGGAAACAGCTGGATAAGCGTGCCGATGCCGGCAATGAGCATCGCGCTTTGAATGAGCGTTCCCGTCTGCCCGTCGCTCAGGCCGGCGGCGCTCGCCACGATGACGATGGGAGCAAGATTGGCCACGAACATAGCCAGGATATGCTGGACGCCGAACGGAACGGCGCGCATCAAGGGAATATCGCCGTCAAGCTTGGCGAGGTTCTCGGTTGCGAATGCTTTCATCGGCGGAACTCGATTTCTCCCGTGTTCGGGTCCATGCTCTCCACAATGGCGAGCGACTCCAAACGGTACCCGCGTTCGCGCAGGTCGGAACCGCCGGGCTGGAAGCCCTTCTCAACTGCAATGCCAATGCCCTCTACGGTAGCGCCCGCTTCGTCCACCAGCTCGATCAGCCCGTTCAAAGCGCACCCGTTTGCAAGAAAGTCGTCGATGATGAGCACATGGTCATCGGAGCCCAGGAACTTCTTGGACACGATGACGTCGTACACGCGGCTATGCGTGAACGACTGGATGCGCGTGGTGTACATCTCGCCGTCCAGGTTGATCGACTGGGCTTTCTTCGCGAACACCACGGGCACGCCGAAATGCCGGGCAACCACGCAGGCGATGCCGATGCCGGAAGCCTCGATCGTAAGAATCTTCGTTACGGGAGCATCGGCGAACAGGCGCTTGAACTCGGCGCCCATCTCATCGAAGAGATCTATATCCAGTTGATGGTTGAGGAAGCTGTCCACCTTCAGGACGCCCTCCGACTTCACCACCCCATCACGCCTGATGCGTTCCTCCAGCAGTTCCACGTTCTCCTCCGTACTTGCATGATTCGTCTGCCGCGCAACACGAAGCCGCGCGCTCCTTCACAACGCAGCCGCAGGCTGCAAAAGCTCCGCCGAACAGTGTAAAGGAACGCGCGCGATCGAACGTGAGAAATTAGATAACAACCTGACCGGTTGCGATCAAGACGATGGAAGCAACCGCGGCCAGCAAGATAACGCCTACGACCACCTTGTCGCACGTGCTCTGCAAATAAGGCTCGTTGCGCTCCTTCTTGCCCTTGATGTACATTAAAATGCCGGGCGCGTACAAAAGAGACATGATGGTAAGCCCCACGGCGCCGCTCGCCCACGCCAAGAAGAAGCTGTAGAACACACCGACGATGCCGAAGATGCGCCACAAAACGATGTTGCCGCCGATCTTGCCTTTGAACGCCCCCGGTTCCGTGAACGTGATCTTCGCGAAGTACGCCGCCGAAAGCAGGTACGGCAACAGGATCATGCCCGCCGAAAGCGTATAGAAGAATTGATACGTGCTGTCGGAGAACAGCATGAGGATCAGGAACACCTCGATGATGATGTTCGTGACCACCAACGTGACGATGGGCGCGCCCTTCTTGTTGGTCTTCGCGAACGCCTTGATGAACACGCCTTGTTCGGCGGCCTCGTACGGCGATTCGCTGGAAAGAACGGTGTAGCCCAGCATAGCGCCGACCAACGACAGCACAACGCCGCCGTTGATGAGCATGGCGCCCCACGGTCCCACCGCGTACTCCATGACGCCGGCCAAGGCCGGGTTCTCCAGCTGAGCAAGCTGGGAAAGCGGCATGACGCCCATGCTGAGCATGCTGACCATCAAATAGATTGCCAGCACGCACACGAACGCGATGATGGTGGCTTTGCCCACGTCGCGCTCTTTCTTGGCGCGCCCCGAGATGGCAACGGCGCCCTCGATGCCCACGAACACCCAGATGGTGATCATCATGGTGCTGCTCACCTGATCGAAAAACGGAAGACCCGGATCGGAGCCCATGGTAAGGTTGGCCATGAACACCGCCGGATCGAACTTCTGCAAGAAGACGATGGCCGTGATTGCAACGAAAATGGGCACGAACTTGCTGATGGTGATAACGGCGTTCACGCCCGTGGCCTCTTTGATGCCCCGCGACACCAGGAACACGTAGAACCAGATGAGAACGCTGGCCCCGATTACGGAAGGCAGGTTGGTTCCGCCGCCGAAAATGGGGAAGAAGTACGAGAGAGCGCCGAACAGCAACGCAGAGAAGCTGACCGTGCACAAAAGCGCGCTGATCCAGTAGCCCCATGCGCTGTTGAATCCCAGGAAGTCTCCGAAGCCCGCGCTTGCGTAGCTGTAAATTCCACCTTTTAACTGCGGTTTTATGCGGGAAAGTGCATAGAACGTCATCACCAGGCACAGCACGCCGATACCGGAGATGCTCCATGCCGTAAGGATAGCTGCACCGCTTGCGCCGCCTGCAGCCTGATCGCCCGCCAGCGTAAATACGCCGCCGCCGACAATCAGCGTAATAACAGTAGTGACCAGGCGAAATATTCCCAAGTTGCCATGAATTTGCGGCGATCCAGAAGACCCGTCCGCTCCTGTAATGCTGCCAGATCCCACCGCAGAAGTTGATGCGGCCGCGTGATTCGATGCGGGTGCGCTCATGAAATCCCCGTTCCTCTTTGTACGACACCGTGCATCATACCCCACCGCATCGCTTTCCGAACAGATGGTTATGCAACATTTTGGATAAAGCTATTCGACCGTTGTCCGACCAACAAGCACGTTCGCCAGAACCGAGCGGTTAAGATCGCATCCTATGCCGTATGGGTTGCCTTCCCGGTTCAACGTGACCAGGCCGCGTTCGGCCGTGTACGGAGGATCGGTCACGTCATGCGAGAAATAACGAGCGGTCGATCCTATGTCTCCCGGCGCCGTAACGTTGGGCAGCGTCTGGAACGCAGCGTGCAGGCGCTTGGAGACGCCCGTGTCGTACATGCCCCCCATCCATACATCTATGCCGCGCTCGGCCGCTGCGTTCGCAAAGTCGAGCGCAGGCTGCACGCCCCCGAACTTGCCGATTTTCACGGCATAGCACTTCAGTTCGGGGTGCGAAAGCGCGCGGGCAAGATCCGCCGGACGGGCAATCGACTCGTCAAGGCACAGCGGGGTTCGCATGGTTCTTTGCAGCCGCGCCAGTCTGGTGAAGACGTCTGCGGAATCCGATCCCGAAACGCGACGGGGATCAAGCGGCTCCTCGATCCAAGCCACATTGCAAGCGTCGAGCGCGCGCAGCTCGTCCGCGTCGCGATCGGAAAAGCTCTGGTTCGCATCAAGCGTAATGACGAGGTCGGGAAACGCCTCGCGCACCGCGCGCACGCATCCAAGCGTACCGGGGGCCACCTTCAGCTTCACGCGCCGGTAGCCCGCCTCCACGCAACGGCGCGCCGAGGCTACCGTGTCGGCTTCGGAGGCCAACCCCAAAACCGCCCCGGCGGAAACGGAGGCGGACAGCGGTCCCCCGATGCGCGGCGACTTCTTGTTCGACCCGCCTATGAGCTGCCACAACGGCTTGCCGACTATCTTGCCGTACAAATCCCACAGGGCAGGCTCCATGGCGCCGCACGCCAAGGGAAACGAAGCCGATTCGGGCTGCGTGGCAAACAGGGCAGATGCCTCGCTTGGATGGAGCATCGTCGCGCGCAGCACCAGGGGCGCCAGCACGTCCCGCAGAATCCGCGCATCCTGATCGAGCGTTTCCGGTAGATACCAGTCCGTCGGGAACGCGACGCACTCGCCCAACCCGGTACGGCCGGCATGGTCGGTCACTTCCACGATGATGGACTCGCGCTGGGCCATCACGCCCTTCGGAGTTTTAAAGGGGCGCTCGAAGGGCAGGCGAATGCGGTGCAGGGTTACGCGCACCACCTCGATGCGCTGGTCATACAGCTTTTCGAGGGCAGCGCGATCTACCTTGCCAATGCCGCTGCGCGGAAACTCGTCAAGTACGCACACGTGCTTCGGCAGGTACAGCTTCGAGAGCCGAGGCGCCAGATGAGCGCGCACGGCATGCGCGAATCGGCAGTTGTCCAGCGCAGACGACCTTGATGCCTCCTGCGCCCGCTCGCGTTCTATGAACGCCACGGGTCGGCGCCCCCATCGCTCGTCGGGAACTCCGAACACATGCGCATCGGCGACCCCCGGAACACGCAGAAGCTGCTCCTTGATCTCGGCGGGATAGATGTTTTCCCCGCCCGAGACGAACATGTCCTCGGTGCGTTCCTTCACGTAGATGGAGCCCTGGTACATGGCGGCGGTGTCCCCCGTGAGGAAGTACCCGTCTACCGTATGAGCCGCGCGAGCGTTCAAGTACCCCGCGAACACGCCGGGACCCTTCACCGCCAAGCGGCCGAAACCATCCTCGCCCGGATCGACAATGCGGGCCTTGTAACCGGGAAGCAGGCGCAGCCCACCCTGGAATGAAGACGTGACCTGGGCGTGGGCGATCTGACTTGAAGTTTCGGTCATGCCGTAGCTTGCGTACACGCGAAGACCCAACGCGCAGGAACGCTCGAGCGTTTGCGGGTTCGTTGCCCCGCCGCCCAAAAGAATGCAGGCGTAGCGCTTCAGCGTTTCCGCACGGCTCGAAGCAAGCAGATCCTGCAGCATCTTGTCCACCACCGACACGTGCGTAGCGCCCTTGCTTGCAGCGTCGCTCAACAGGCGGTCGGCATCGAAACGGCGGTACAGCACGAAGCCGTTGTTGTTCAAAAAGCTGCGGACCACCACCTGGAACCCGCCTATGTGGTACAGCGGCAGCGCCGCTTGCCACAGCCCTTCGGCCCGACGGTTGAGAGCGATGTTGGACACCTCCGAGGAACGGCACACGTTGTCCCAGGTGAGAGGCACCGCTTTTGCGCGACCAGTCGTTCCCGAGGTGAACATGATCACGGCTCGCATGCTGGAATCGAACACGTGCGCGGCATGCTCGGCAAAGTGGATGATGCCCTCAAGAGCATCCTGGCGAGCAACGGCATCGCGTCGGCGGGCGGAAGCCCTGCCCGTGCCCGCCCTTCCCAGGGCCTTCGTAGAGCGAGCCTCGGCCGAAGCGGCCGCAACAAGCGTGGAGAACGTCGGTCGGCTCGGCCGAGCGGAACCGCGCGACGCAGACGGCGCGGTAGATTCTTCGCCAGCAAGAAGCGCCGACGCCCGATCGAGCACGCGCTTCACGTTGTCCTCGTCGATACGGGCGGCGATGCGCGCATCGGACGTACGCTCCACCTCCATGACGCGACTCATCTTCTCGGCGCTCGTCAAACGATTGTTGAGAGCTATCAGCGTGAAGCCGCCGTACGCGGCAGCCAGCATAAGGAACACGTACGCAGGGCAGTTCGGCAGATCGACGACAAGGCAGTCTCCCGGATTCGCTCCATGAGACTGCAAGTTGCGCGCGATGGCCGCAGACAGCATCCGCGTTTCGCGATACGAAAACGACAGCTCCGCACCCGCTTCGTCAACGTACGTGAAGCACGTCCGTTGCGGGCACTGCCGCACCATGCTTTCAAATGCGCCGATCATCGCCGCACTCCGCCCCGCCTCTCAAGCACTTCGTCGCTGGCCGCAACGGCCAGGCACTATCATCGTGCCTGGCGCGCCAACGTCGCCGCGCGCCAGGATTCACCATCTTAGGGAAACTTCGGGAACTGAGTGAAGTCGGGCGCGCGATGCTCCTTGAACGCGTCGCGACCTTCCTTCGCCTCGTCCGTCGTGTAATACAGAAGCGTCGCATCGCCGGCAAGCTGCTGGATGCCGGCCAAGCCGTCCGTCGCGGCATTGAACGACGCCTTCATGAAGCGCAGAGCCGTGGGGCTGAACTGCAGCATCTCACGGGCCCAGCTCACGCACTCCTGTTCGAGCCGGTCGAAGGGGACCACCTTATTGACCAGGCCCATGTCCAAAGCTTCGGCCGCCGTGTACTGCCGGCACAGGTACCAGATTTCGCGCGCCTTCTTCTGGCCTACGATGTTGGCCAGATAGCCCGCGCCGTAACCAGCGTCGAAGCTGCCGACCTTCGGACCCGTCTGGCCGAACTTGGCCGTTTCGGCCGCAATGGACAGGTCGCACAGAATATGCAGCACGTGGCCGCCGCCGATGGCGTAGCCGTTCACCATGGCGATAACGGGCTTGGGCACCACGCGAATGAGGCGCTGCAAATCGAGCACGTTCAGACGAGGGATGTTGTCCTCGCCCACATAGCCGCCGTTGCCGCGGATCTTCTGGTCACCGCCGGAGCAGAACGCCTGGTCTTCGGGACGACCATCGTGGTTCGCGCCGGTCAACATGATGACCCCCACCGAGGCGTCGTCGCGTGCTGCGCTGAAAGCGTCGTAAAGCTCTGTCACGGTAAGCGGAGTGAACGCGTTGCGACGTTCAGGACGATTGATGGTGATCTTGGCGATGCCTTCGCATGTTTCGTATACGATCTCGCGATACGATTTACCTGCCTGCCACACACTATCGCTCATGGCCGTCCTTTCATTGCGCACCCGGTCAGCCGCGCACGCCGTATGGGAGGTTGTCGGTTGGATGATCTCATAGTACCGCGTAATGGGGAAGGGTGCATCTTCCCGCAGAATATCTCCGAAAAGAAACGATGCGGCCCGAGGCATCGGCGGGAAGGCGCCCGTCAGCGCGCTGCGGTCAACAGCCGGATGGCGATGCTTGTTGCTCGATTTCGCACGAAATGTTGCGCTCTCCGAGCTGCAGGTCCCTTCGTCGCCTTCCCCTTGAAAACCGCGTCCCATCATTCCAGTTCACGGGGATGCCGCTTTTGGAAGCATTGGACCATGCGCAACATTGCGGGAAAAATCGCTCAGTCAAGAATCATCTCCATGCCGGCAAACGTCTGGCCGGCGTGCGGATCGCAGGGCTCGGCGGCCAGGAACGCCTCGACGCATCGAACGAAATCCGCCGGCACTTCCAAATGCACGTTATGTCCTGAACCCCGAACCGTTTCGACGGCAACGCCGGGAACGCAGCGCAGTTCTTCGGACAACGCAGTGTACTTCCGATCGAGAGACCCGGTCAGATACTGAACCGAAACTCCCTGGTCGCAAACGGCAGCCAGCGCGGAAAGCACCTCTTTGCGCGCTGGCATCGAATGCTGGCCGGCATGCTCGAACGTGCGCGCAAGCGCCTCCGCATCGTTGGCGAGCCGGCCGGCCCGCACATGGGACCGCACGTTCGAAGGCAAATGCCGCTCAGACGCGAACAGGGGAAGGCGCTCCCATGCGTTCATGAACTCCTCAACGCCCCGCTCCCGCAGGCGAGCGGCGTTGGCCGCGTCGCGATCCGCCGCGCACGCGCGGTCAGCATCGGCGGCGAACCCAAGCCCAACGCTTTCCAGAACAAGCGAGCTCACCGCACGAGAAAACTCGCCCGGCTGCTTGACCAGGGAAGACAACGCAACACGACCGCCCATCGAATACCCGATCACCGCAGGACGGCGCCCGCCGTTTTCCGCCGCCACGTGCGCGACAAACGCAAGCAGGGCTTCCCCTTGGGCTTGCAGCGCATAGAAAAACGAATCCGCGGGAGCAGTTGATCCGCCATGTCCAACCAGGTCAAGCGCATATACCGTGCGGTGGCAAGCAAGCAAGGGAGCAACTTGGTCCCACGAGTCGGCACTTTGGGAAAACCCGTGCAGCAAAATAACCGGAGGGCGCGATTGGCAAGCCCCCGTCCAGATCAGGTAGCGGTAGCGCACGTCGCGAACATCAAAGCTGCTCTCATGCTGAAAAACCTCGCTCATCGAACCTCCAAGCCGCACGGCACAAACAGGCAACTAACGGGCACCTACCGGGTTCGACCGGCACAGCGCACGCGCATCGGCTCCCATTAGGAAAGATTCCAATACGGTGCATATCGCTCCCGCAGGCCTTCCAGAGGAACCGGAACCTCGATCAGGCTGATGCCCGGAACGCCAAGACACGCCCGGTACGCTTCATCGAACTGAGAAACGGTCTCGGCACGTCGATAGGGTACGCGAAACGCTTGCGCAGCGGCAGCAAAATCGACGTCTTGCGGAGTGAGGAACAGCCGCTCGAAGTAGTCCTCGTCGGACTTCTGGGGCAGCATGTCGAAGATGCCGCCGCCGTTGTTGTTGAGCAGCACGATCACGACGCTGCGCGAACCGCCGCCCTGCGCCGCTTGAACGCGCAGCTCGCGCTGCAGGGCAAGGGCGTTCACGTCGTGCAGCAGGGTGAGATCGCCCGTGAGCAGCGTGGTTTGAGCGAACGATTGAGCGGCGCCCAGCGCCGTGGACACCGTGCCGTCGATGCCGTTCAACCCGCGGTTGCATAGCACCGTCAAAGACTTGCCGCCCTTGAGACAGAACGTGTCAACGGCGCGCACGCTCATGGAGTTGGCTGCGAACAAGCACGACCCGACAGGCGCAAGTTCCACGACGCGCCGCACGAACGCACCTTCGAAGCCCGCCTCCACAGAATCAGCCGCGATCAAGCGGGTTCGCGCCGCATCGTTCGCGGCTTTCCACGCGCCTGCGAAATCCCGCTGCCGTTCCGAAGGCTCATGGTCGACCGTTCCCAGGTCGCAAGCCACGCGCAACGACCCGGCGAACTCGACCGGCTTGCAACGCACGAACAGATCAGTGGCCGCATTGCAATCGCGCGTCTCAAGCGGATCGACGACAATCTGCATCGGACGAAGCGACGCCACCATTTGCGTCGTCTTCTTCGACACCGGAAAACGTCCGAAGCGGATAACCGCCTGCGGAGCACGCTCTTCAGGAACCGACCCGCCAACACCGAACAGAGAATCGTAGTTGTCGATCACCGCGTTGTCCGCAAAGCAGCGCAGACCGGAAAGCGGATCTGCCAAAACAGGGAGATCGAACGCCTCGGCCCACGCAAGCACCTTGCGCGCCTCGAACTCCGTCGCGCACGAGCCTTCCCCTGCCAACACGAGCGTACGGCGGTTGGCAAGCAACGAAGAAACGAGTGCGGCATCTTGCATGCCAAACGATGCACGCGGACGCATGACCCCAAACGCTTCTGACGAAGATCTGCCGGCGTCAAACACCCCCTCCCCAGAAAGGTCGGGTTTGAGCGGTTCGTCGAACGGAAAGTTGAGGTGCACGGGACCGCCCCAACATGCTGCCGCCAATCGGGAGCTGCCATCGGGAAGCATCCCTTCGCCCAGAGACGCGATGCACGCTTCGCGCGCCGCCTGGCGGACGAAGCTCACGGCCGCTGGGTCGGCGGAGGGCAGGGGCATCTGCCTGAACGCACGAACATGATTGCCGTATGCGTTGAGCTGGTCGCACGTTTGCGGCGCGCCCAACCCCTGCAAACGAGGCGGACGGTCGCCCGTCAAGACGATCAGCGGCACGCGCGACGACTCCGCCTCAAGGACGGCGGGATAGTAGTTCGCCACCGCCGACCCCGACGTGCAGATGACCGCCGCAGGGCGGCCGCTGGCCTTCGCCAACCCAAGGGCGAAAAACGCAGCGCCCCGTTCGTCCACATCCACGAACACCCGCATGCGCTCGGGCGCGCGGCGCGACAGCTCGTACGCGGTCATCGACAGCGGCGTAGAACGAGATCCGGGGCTCACCACCACGTCGCGGACGCCCCAACGCGTCAGCTCGTCGAAAAACGCCCCCAAAAAGGAGCCGGTTGAGCAAGCCTGGATGAGACAAAGGGACGGGGTCAATGTCTCATTACGAGAGGTAATGAGACATTGACCCCGTCCCTTTGTCTCATCCCGCCCCATCGCCCCGCTCATAGTTCGCTCCCTTCGAATGCGCTCAACACGGTTTTCAGCTTCATGCCTATCTCATCGTACTCGTCATCGGCATCGCTACCGGCAACAATGCCGCAACCGGCGTACACCCAGCCGATCTCGCCGTCGAACACGCCCGTGCGCAAAGCAACGGAAAACTCTCCATCGCCGGCTCCGTCCACGTACCCGCACGCACCCGCGAAAAACCCGCGGTTGTACGCCTCGATACGACGAATGAGCATCTGCGCTTCGCCCACCGGCGTCCCCGCCACGGCCGGCGTAGGATGCAGATCCCCCATCATCGTCCACAGGTCAACGCCCTCGAGCATACGGGCGCGCGCAGGCGTGAACAGGTGCTGCACATGCGTAAGCGAGAGAATGCCAGGCCGGTCGGGCACGTCCACGTCGTAGCACGTGCGGCGGAACACTTCGCGGATAAACTGAACCACGTAGTCGTGCTCCGCGCGATTCTTCGAATCGCGCATCAACTCGTCGGCCAAGGAGCCGCGCTCCTTTTCGGTCGCGCCGGCCGGACACGTGCCCGCCAGGCACATGCTCTCCACTTCGGCACCGCGCTTGCGCACGAGCAGCTCGGGCGTACAGCCGCAAAAGAACACGTCGGCGTAGCGATACAGCAACACCGTGCCGCGAGCCTGGCCGTCGATAAGGTTGACCAGCAGATCCTTGGACGAAAAGGGGCGATCGGCAACCAGTTTTTGCCGACGAGACAGCACCACCTTGTCCACGCGTCCGCACTCGATAGCGGCCAGGCCGGCGCCCACGGCGTCGCGCCACGCCTCGCGCGAATCGGGCTCCACGCGATAGGGAATGGTTTCGCGACGGCGCTTGGGGGCCGAAAGAGCCTGTCGCTCGAATCGCTCGACGCGCCCGGCATACACGGGCCCGAGCGAATTGACCTGCACGTGCACGCCCTCTTCGGTTTCGATCAGCACGATTTCCGGCAACATGAACCGCAAACGGGGAAACGCTTCGAACAGCTCGTCGGTAGGCGACGGATTATCGGCATCAAAGCGGTTGAAGGAAAAGAACACGGGCTGCTGCGCTACGGGGCCCTCAAGATCGCACTCCACGTCGGCCAGCGACGGCAGCGCAATGCAGCGGCCCAACCCCATGAAACGAATCGGCCGATCCTTGCAGTAGTACACGAACTGATCGGTGAACCCCTTCTGAAGCACGCAAAACGCATCCACCATATCGGCCTCGATCGGCTTGGTATACGAGTAAACCCGCGTCATGGCGCCTCCATCCGTGACTATCCGAAAAGGTTTCGGACCTGCTTCATTGTTGCTACAACCATGGCATTCTAGCACGACCCCTCTATACTGACGAAAGGCGCTTGGAAGCGTCACGCAAGCTACCGCTTTTAAGCAGAAAGGACGGCCGTGAAGAAGTTCTTGGAGGAATTCAAAGAGTTCATCAACAGGGGCAACGTGATGGATCTTGCCGTAGCGGTGGTTATCGGCACCGCATTCACCGCCATCGTCAACTCCGTGGTGCAAGACCTTATCATGCCCATCGTGTCCGCATTCATCGGCGGCGTCAACTTCTCCGACATGAAGCTGTTCATCCCCCTGGGCGCCGGGGATTCGGCCATCGCATACGGAAACTTCATAGGCGCGGTCATCCAGTTCCTGATAATCGCGCTAGTGGTGTTCCTTATCGTGAAGGGGCTGAACAAGATGCAATCGTTTGCGAAACGTGGAAAGACCGTCGAGGAAACGAAGGCTCCGCACTGCCCGTATTGCCTGGAAGAAGTGGCGGAAGGGGCAACCCGCTGCGCCCACTGCACCGCGGAACTGCCCGAGCCGGCAAAACCGACCATCGTTGCGAAGTAAGCGCATCGCGCGCCGCAACCGCAGGGCAAACGCCAAAAGGGGCGCTGGGCGCGCACGGGCCGCGCGCTACGCCCCCTCCACCTCGAATTCAGCCTCAGCCTCGTCGGTGACCTTGCGCAGCACCAGAAAGCCCGCGATGCCCGCAATGAGCGACGCCGCCAGAATGGCCGCTTTCGCCACGCCGATGGTGGCGGCGTCGACGAACGCCAGGTTCGTCACGAAGATGGCCATGGTGAACCCCACACCGCCCAGAACCGACACGCCAACGATGTGACCCCAGTTCACGCCGCGCGGAAGATCGGACAGCTTCAGCTTCACCGTGATCCACGTTGCCAGGAAAATTCCCAGCGGTTTACCGAACAGCAAGCCGCAGAACACGCCGATGGTCACGGGGTTCGCAATGATGGCCATCGGGTCCATTCCCACCAGCACCACGCTGGCGTTCGAGAACGCGAACAGGGGCAGGATGAAGAAGTACACGGGAACGTGCAGGTGATGATCGAGCCGCGTGACGGGCGGGATGGACAAGCGCGAAACGCGGCCGATTTCCTTAAGCTCGTTCAGGTACTCTTTCTGCACGATATCGGGCTCGCCTGGGTCGTAGCGCTCGTCGGCGCGGCGGGCACGAGCCTCGAACCAGCTTGGCGCGCGATCCAGCTTGACCTGCGAGCGCGCCGGCATGACCAGGGCGAGCAAAACACCCGCGATGGTGGCGTGCACGCCGGACATGAGGAAGCACACCCACATGAGCAAGCCCACCAGCAGGTAGGGAGGCAGATCGTAGATGTGCAGGCGATTGAACAAGATGAGCACGGCGAACAGCGCCAAGCCGCCCGCAAGCCACACGATGCTCAGATCGGCCGTATAGAACACGGCGATGACCAAAATGGCGATCATGTCGTCGGCAATGGTCAGCGTAGACAAAAACGATCGCAGCCCCGACGGAATGCGATTTCCCAAAAGGGCAAGGATGCCCAGGCAAAACGCGATGTCGTTGGCCATGGGAACGCCCCAGCCCTGCATCGCGCCGCTGCCGGCGTTCACCGCCAAGTACACAAGCGCCGGCAGCACGGCCCCTCCCGCAGCGGCAACGATGGGAAGCAGCGCCTTGCGAGGGTTCTTCAGCTCTCCCGCCGTCATTTCGAACTTGATCTCCAAGCCCACCAACAGGAAAAAGATCGCCATGAGAAAGTCGTTGATGAAATGCTCCAGCGTAAGATGAGGTGCAAAATCACCCAGCGAGAACCCTATGTTGAACGAATGCCAGAACTCGGCGAAATACGGGAGGATGGGCGTATTCTCAATGACGAGGGCGGCCACGGCGGCGGCCAGCATGAGCATGGTCGCCCGGGTAGACGAATGCGTGAACTCCAAAAGCTTGCGGCGGCGGCGATGATGCCCCCGCACTTCGGGTTCCAGAATGCGCTCGGTGGGGGCGCACGAAGGATCGCCGCTCAAGCATGCGGGAGCCGTCGCGTCCTCAGAAGAGCCGCTCGGCTCGCGTTGCTGGTCTCGGCCGTCTGAAGGCTGCGAGGTTTTCACAGTGGTGTCTTTCATCGCGGTCATGGGCTTAGTATACGAAACGAGTCGAGGACAAACGTCGCGACTCGTCAACGAATACGATGTTTCGTCCGCCGGAAGCCCCGGGAACCCCGAACGCGCGGCGTGATGCGAAGTCGCTAGCAGCCGTTAGCGCATGCGAACGAACGCTCATCGCGCGAAATGCCATGCTTCACGCGGTCGTGCTCTTCGGAAGACTTCGCGTCGTTCCAGCGGTCCATGGTGCCTACCAAGTATCCGGTAATGCGGCGGATCCGATCGAACGGAACGGGCGCCAGTCCATAGCGAATGCCCACATCCTGACCGTTGACCTCAAGATCAAGGCTGGTTACGGTGCTGTTCGGGTGCTGAGAATTGCCGCGATCAATGTAGGCGCGAATCTCCGCGTCGGTAACCGGGGCGTCAGATGCGTTCGCATATTCGATCGAAACGTCAACGCCGTCGACGCTATGCTTGGTTGCCTGAGTCATGCGCGTGCTCCTTTTTGCTCATGCGGGGAGGGTATCGTGTATTTTTATATGATACTAAAAGAGTAGCATTGAAGCAAGGGGCTTTACCGAACGGATGCAGAAGCCAGCTTGGTCATAGCGGCTACGAGCAGCGAACCGTTTTCAGAGCGAGCGAAATCGTCGGTGTACAACGCATAAAAATCGGTGCGCAGCGGCAGATCCTCCAAGACGAACGTGCGGCATTCCTCCCGCTCGTCAAGCCCGAACCGAGGAACAAGCGTCGTGGGAACCACGCCGATGCTATCGTTGAAATTGTAGGTGAAGTACTCGAAATGATCGGAGAACCCCATGGTTTTCAGCTCAACGTCAGCGCCATGCAAGCGGAACCGATCCGCCACCCCGTCGCGGATGTAGCCCCGATAGATGTCGGGAGGCAGCATAACGGCCATGCCGTCCAAGTCGCAAGCACGAACAACGTCTCGATCAAACAGCGGGCTCCCCTGCGTGACGAGCAGCCGAATTTCCTCCGACCCCAAACGAAACCCCTGAATGCCCTCGGGGTACGCACCGCGATCGTCCTCGGAAACATAGCTTTTCGCACCTGCAACTACAATGTCGTTCGTTGCATCTCTAAGCGCCTCGACCGTGCTGCACGGTCCGTTAACGGTCACGATGTCGATGCGCTTCATAGGGTAACGACGCTGCACTTCACAACGCGCCTTGTACAGAATAGTCTCCAGCCAGGGTAGATTGGTCTGGGCAACCGTAACCGTCAAAAGATTGTCGGCCATGTTTTGATAGTCGTCCACCATGACACGAACGAAGTCCAAAAGTTTCGCTCCCGACTGCACGAATTGCTTTCCCTCAGGAGTCAAAACCACCTTGCCTTGAGACCTCCCCACCAGAAAGCATCCAAGTTCCTCTTCGAGCGCGTGGATATGCTCGGTTAACGTCGGACGCGTGATGAACAGCCTTTTTGCAGCCGCCGAGTAATTCGCGTCCTCGGCAAAAACCAAAAATTCTTCCACGAATCGTGTATCCATCGGTGTCCCCTCCTTGGTCCAACGACGAACAGGTGTAAAGAAAATCTTACACCCTCTCGCCCGTTTTTGATAGCGCCCCAAAAATACCTTCGCCCTGCGCGAAAAGCCTTCAGACGCGGGCGAGAAACCAGGCATACGATAGCGATACGCGCCGGCCGGCATCAAAAAGCAACTCGTTCGAGCTGCGAACCGAACGGCGCGCTTCAACTCGGCTGGGGAGCCGAACAACGCAGGGAAAGGGGAATCGACCATGGAACTTGACCGCAGAAGCTTTTTGAAAGGAGCCGCCGTCTTGGGAGGAGCCGGCGCGCTTGCAGGCTTGGCGGGATGCGCTCCTCAAGGTAGCGCAGGAAAAGACGGTTCTTCGCCAAGCTCGAGCGCACGAGCGGCATTCGAAGCGGCTTCCGCTCCTATCGATCCTGTCGAAGCGCCGTCAGCGTGGGACGAAGAGACGGAAATCGTAGTTGTGGGATCGGGCGCAGGCGGCATGAACGCGTCCATCCGCCTAGCCCAAGCGGGCTATCGCGTGCTCATGCTGGAGCGGAACGAAGAAACGGGAGGCAATTCGAAGCACTCGTCGGTGTTCTCGAACTTCGGAGGGCACAAACAAGCCGAAGCCGCTAAATGGGCATATCCTTCGTACCCCTACGATGTAAACAATATCGTGGAGTTCGTTATGGACTGCCAGCAGATGACGGGCGATCCCGATCTGTTGCGCGCCATGGCCATCGAAGGACCGAAATGCATTGACTGGATGAACGAGCACGCCGGTGCGAAATGGGTTCCCATGAACCCTTCTCCTGCGGGCAACGGCCTTCTTGAATGGGAGGGCATGTCCACGCCCACGAACGGGATCAACGTCAACCTCATTCCATTTCAACTGCTCGAGCAAACGGCACGCGACGCCGGCGTTGAAATTCGCACCGGCTGCAACGTGGATGCGCTCGTATTCGACGGGACGACGGTGCTCGGCGTGAAGGTCACCGAAGCAAAGGAAACTCGCTTCGTTCGCGCGCAACGAGCAACCGTCTTAACCGCCGGAGGCATGGAGATGAACCGCGCCATGATGGCAAAACATTCAGCCACATGCCTGCATGGCATCGCGAACATAGCAACACCGCCCAATGGCACGGGCGAATGCATCCGCATGGGGCAAGGCGTAGGAGCGGACCTTTCCGGGTACGACTCCACCGGCGCCTTCGACGGCGGCGTGTGGTGGCGCGATTACGATGAGTTCGACACTCTAATGGACTCGCACATCAACAAAGACGGCAACCAGGCACTGCGGCAACCTTGGCTGCGCATTAACCGCGACGGCCAACGCGTGCCGTTCATATCCACGTCGGCAACCAGCTATCCGTACAACACTAACGCCGCCCCCTCGTCGGCAGGCCTATGCGACACGGCCGCCATCGAAATGAACCAGCCCGGAGGCAAAACGTACTGCTGCTTCGACTCGAAATTCGACCAGTTGGTGAAAGACAACTTTTTCGGCCAGGTCATCTGCCGAAAAGCGAAGATCGTCGCGCCCGACGACCCATACATAGACCGCGTACCCGAATGGTTGCGCGATTGGCATACCGGATTTCAGCAGATGATCGACGGAGGCGCCGTTTTCAAATGCGACACCATCGAAGAGCTGGAGGCAAAGCTCGAATTGAAGCAAGGCGTACTGGTAAGCTCGGTGAAGCAATGGAACGAGGCATGCGCCAAGGGCGAGGATTACGTAGAAACGTACAAATACCCGCCCGAGTGGATGATCGCCATCGACGAGCCCCCATTCTACGGCGCGAAACTGGGAGGCCATGTATTCGGCTCGAAGACAGGCTTGCGCGTCACGCCTCAAATGCAGGTAGTGAACACAAGGGGCGAAACGATCCCCGGCTTGTACGCCGGGTGGCACACCGCAGGCGGCTCTTCGGGAGAGGGAAACCCTGCAGGGAAACCGCTCACGGGAATGTATGCTGATCTGGGGCTGGCTTTCGTCGGAGGCTACATGGTCGCCGAAGGCATCATGAGCGAAGACGGCAGATCGGACGCGTAATCCAAAGAGAGCGCGCAACAAGCCTTGAGCGCGCCCGATTCGGAGAGGACGGATTTTGCAGCGGTCCTGTCCTCTCCGAATCGGGCGCGCGATCTGCGCCGCTCTAGCGCGGCTCCCCCGAACAGCTTTCTTAGATCAAAACCACTTGTTGCGCTTGAAGACGATGATCTCTACGGTCACGATCACGACAGCAACCGCGATCACCACGAAATAAGACATGCTCCAGTTGAGCTCGGGCATGAACTTGAAGTTCATGCCGTACCATCCCGTTATCAACGTCAAAGGCATGAAAATGGAAGTGACCACGGTGAGGATTTGCATGACCTTGTTTTGCCGCACGTCTATTTTCGATTGGTACAGATTCTTGATCTGGAGCGCATAGTCCAGCAGATCTTGCGTATCGTCGGCAAGATGCTGGGCCTGATCGGCCAGCATGGCGAACAACGCCCGATCATCCTCGGAAAGAACCTCGCTTCGCGCAGCAGCTATGGAAAGATTCATATGGGCGTATTGCTTGTAGAAGCGCAGCGTCGCCCGAAGGGAGCGTCGCAGCGACATGACGAACTCCTCGAAATCCTTCGGTATTTCGTTCACTTCCTCCGACGTGTTCTCCTCAAGCCTGTCCAAGCGCTCGAGCGTCTCGTCGAGCGTTGCGGCGGCGTCCCCTATGGTGAAACGCAAAAACTCAAGCAAAACAGCCGCAGGTCCAGGCTTTTCAAACGATTGCTGGCCAACGTAGCGCTCGAACAGCGCAGGGAAGAGCGGATCGTCGCTCAAGAACACGAGCCTTTCCCGCTCAAGAACGTACGCAGCTTGCAAAGGCCCTTCAGCTTGAACCTCCAAATCGGCGGGAAGCATGTCGACCGGCAGGAACATCGTCCCGACCACCTTCGACTGCAGCGCGTCGGCATGGCAATGCCGGATCTCCTTTGCCGACAAACCGTTCAAGCCGTATCCGATCTCGTCGGCATCGGCGGAGCTCTTCCTCACGATGACGACATCGGCCGGAGAATCGCCGTCCAAAGGGAACAGCCGACCGGCAAGGCGATACGAACGAGGAAGCAGGCAAGGCGGAGAACCCGCTTCGTCGGTAGCGCTTTTTTCGGAAGGCTCATCCTCTTTGATGCCCTGCCAAAACGTTTCCGTAGTGGCACGACGAGCCGCCGCGTAGTACAGAATCGGCAAGAGAACGGATGCGGCGAACGACACGAGGCTCTGAAAGGACACCACCGAAAGCAAACCCGTGGCCAGCGAAGAGACGACAGCAGCTCCCACCAGGGCCAACCCAAGCACCTGGCACGTTTCCGCGTGTCCCTTCCCGCGCGACACGCGAAAGCCCACCATCGCTGCGAACGTCTGCAGCAAAGACTCTGCAATGCCCACGCTCGAAACCGTGGCCACGAACAGAATGACCGTCTCTCTGTCTACGGCCTGGCCGTCGAACAACTGCCGGATATTTTCCGGATCCTGAAGAATGGCGTCGATGTTGAAAAGCAAGACAAAGGAGCTGGCAAGACCCAGCAAGGCGATGATCAGAAGCAGGGCGCTTGCCAAGCGAAGCGCCTTGAGGCCTTTTTCATGCGTACGGTTCATAGGTCACCTGCATCGTATTCGGCAAACGGACTCGACAAACAAGCAACTTCGCCCCAAATATCAACGATAGCCCGCATTCGGCGGGCTATCGTTGATCAGGCATTCAACGGGCGTTAAGGTTAAATCTTGTACATGAACTGGAAAACGTCCTCGCGCTGGATGATGATCTGCACGCCAAGATCCTGCCCAACGGCTTCCAGCTTCTCCTGCACGCAGTTGAAGTCGGCGACCTCGGTGTCAAGCGTGGTCAGCATCGTCATGGAGAAAATATCGTCCAAGATGGTTTGGCTGATGTCGTCGATGTTCGCGCCGCACTCGGCAAGAGCCATCGATACCTTGGCAACGATGCCGCTGCGATCCTTGCCCAAAACGGAAACTACGCACTTCATTGGATGGTCCCTTTCTCGCTGACGCCTGCTTCGCGTTCACTTCCATCATACCCGACTGCACCGCCATGTTTCACATGAAACACCCAGTCGGCGCAACGCGCCGCGCCGCTAATCGCGACGAGCGAATATAAGCGACATAGCCTCGGCCCGCGTGGCCTGGCTTTTCTCGAAAGCGCCGCGAACGGCGCTCGTCATCGTGCGCGTCCCCGGTTTTTTCACGCCGCGCATGCTCATGCACATGTGCTCCGCCTCGAGCACCACGATAACCCCCTGCGGATGCAGCTCCTCTATAAGAGTGTCCGCCACTTGGGAGGTCAAGCGCTCCTGCACCTGCGGACGTTTCGCGAACACGTCCACCAAGCGCGCGAGCTTGGACAGGCCGCAAATGCGCCCGTCGGCCGCAGGGATGTAGGCAACATGCGCCAGGCCGAAAAACGGAACAAGATGGTGCTCGCACATGGAATAGAACGGTATGTCGCGCACGAGGATCATTTCCTCATGGTGCTCGTCAAACGTTGTTTCAAAATGCTCGGAAGGATCCTCCGCCAAACCAGAGAACACTTCTTCGTACATTTTAGCCACGCGCTCCGGCGTTTTGACAAGGCCCTCCCTATCGGGGTCTTCCCCCATGCCTTCCAAGATCAGCCGCACGCCCTGCTCGATTTTCGCTCTATCCATACCCAACTTTCCTTCGTCGTTGCGTCAAAGCATCATAGCATGCACGCCCGCAGAGCAAGCAGCAGCGCAAGAAACGTCACATTCACCACGGCAAACGTCATCATGAACTTCCCGATTGCCGCGCCTTCCGCATGCAAGTACAGCCGCAGCGCAATCAGGCTGGCAAGCGATGCGACCGGCGTGCCCAAGCCCCCGATATCCACGCCCAAAAGCAGGCTCTGCCAGTCGCCCGTGAACTCGGAAAGCAGCACGGCAGCCGGAACGTTGCTGATAACCTGGCTTGCCGCCACCGAGGTCAGCAAAGCGTTCTGCTGCATCAGCCATTCGAACAAATCCCGAACCTGCTCGATGCGGCCCATATTCCCCGCGAACACGAAAAAGCACGCGAACGTCAGCAGAAGCCCGTAATCGACGGCACGGAACATGCGGCGATCGAACAGCGCGAGCGCAACAAGAACGACCGGCAGCAAGACGAGCGGCTCGATCACGCGCGCCACCGACAGCAAGCACAGCCCGAACAGCGCCGCATGCAGGGCCGCGCGCTTCAAGCGAATGCCCTCCGACGCCAAAGGCACCGCCACGCACGTGCGCCCTCTGCCCGACGCCAACGCCGCCGCGGCCAGCACGACCAGCGAAAGCGCAACGTAGGGAAGCAGCAGGCCCGCGAACTCCGCAAGGTCAAGTTCGTAGCGCATGAACAAGTACAGATTCTGAGGATTGCCCACAGGCGTGGCCATGCCGCCCAAGTTGGCTGCGACCGCCTGAAGCACCACCACCCAAGCAAGGGAGCCTATGCGCCCAGCGTGAGTCAGCACCAGCACCGCAAACGGAACGAACGCCAGCAGCGCCACATCGTTCGTCACCAGCATAGACGCAAAGAACGGCAGCATGACCAGCGTCAACGCGACCACGCAAAACGAACGGTCGCCTTGCAGCAGCGCCTTAGCCAGCGCATCGAACAAGCCGCTTGCCCGACATCCGGCAACGGTCGCCATCAGGCAGAACAGCAAAACCAGCACGCGCACGTCGAAATAGGACGCCCAGATCGCATCAGGGGGAACGAACAACGCCGAAACCGCCGCGCATAAAGCGGCTATGCACAGCACCGCCTCGCCGCGCGCCCATGACGCAAGGCGCACGAGCAGCGCTCGCACAGGCGAATGCGGGAAAGAAGGCCGCTTGCGCAAGCGGCCTTCACGCGAACCGTCAGCCAAAGCTCAGTTCCAAGCCTACAGGGCAATGATCGCTGCCGTGCACTTCGTCGTATATGCACGCGCTTTCGATGCTGGGCGCCAGCGCATCGCTCACCAAGAAGTAGTCGATGCGCCACCCCGCGTTGGTCTGCCGCGCCTTGAAGCGGTAGCTCCACCACGAGTAAGCCCCGGTCATATCGGGATGCAGATAGCGGAACGTATCGACGAACCCCGCATCAAGCAGTTCGGTGAACTTCCCGCGCTCTTCGTCCGAAAAACCTGCCTTGCCGCGGTTGGGGCCAGGGTTCTTGAGATCGATCTCCTGGTGGGCAACGTTAAGGTCCCCGCACATGACAACGGGTTTCGGGTCGGCCGTCTCGCCCGGCTGCGTCAACGGCAGCTCGGAGATCGTCACATGCCCCTCGCCAGGCGCGGGTCGCTGCACGGGAACGCCGGCGGGCAGCACGCCCTCTTCAAGCCCCTTGCAGAAATCACGGAACGCGTCGTCCCATTCCATACGATGGCCGATGCGCGCCAGCTCGTTTTGGGCGTTGGGCGTGTACACGTCAACGAACCAAAATTTCGGAAACTCCAGAGCGACCACGCGGCCTTCGGTGTCCAGATGCGGGAATCCCACGCCATGCAGGACCTGCATGGGCTGCTGCTTGCAAAACACGGCGGTGCCGGAATAGCCCTTTTTCTCCGCATAGCTCCAATACTCGCGGTACTGCGGCAGGTCGAGCGTTGCCTGGCCCTCCTGCAGCTTCGTTTCCTGCAAAGCCACGATGTCGGCGTCAATCTCGGACACGATGTCCTCGAAGCCCTTCTTCTGCACGGCGCGCAAGCCGTTCACGTTCCACGATATAAAGCGCATGGGAATCCTTCCCTCGAATTGATCGCGTCCAGTATAGCGGAAGCGAAACTCAGACTCGATTCCGCATGCGATCACGCAGCGCGGCAGCCTATAATGAAGCCACGATCCAGCCGAATCCTTAGGGGAGCCATATGCGCGATTCCACCCACCTTGCCCCATCAGCCGAATCCACCACGCTCCGAACGCTCAGAGGCATGCTTGCCGCAACGCTGATCGCGCTTGCGCTGACTGCGCTCGCCTTCCCCTCCGTCGCGCTCGCACACGAGACCGGAGGCTCGACATGCATTGTCACCGACGAGCAGCGCGCGGCCTACGAAGCCGACGGGACCCTGGAGGCGCGCATCGCATTCCAGAAAGCCCTCGGCAACGACCAACCTTCGCCGGAACTGATCCAGCAGGCCATTGCTCGGCAAGACGCGGAAAACGGCATGGCGAGCCGATCGGTCCCGGGAAGCTGGGAAAGCGGCATGGCCACGCAAGGGCGCGCGCATGTGCTGGCGCTGCGCGTGTCGTTTCCCGATTACGAAACCTTCAGCGAAGGCGACACGCTTGAGGCGCTGCAAGCGCTCGTTGGACCTCGCGACGTCGGCGGCTCCCCGTCCCCGTTGCAGGGAGCATCGCCCTTCCCTTATGAAAGCCTGAACGCCTACTACATGCGAGCCTCGTACGAAACGTTGATCATAACGGGCGAAGCGCTTGATTATCGGGCAAAGCACGAACGCGACTACTACACCGGAGACATCGGCGAGCTATTCAGAGAAGCATTGGCCGCCCTGGACGAAACCGAGGACCTGGCGCGCTTCGATGCCAACAAGGATGGGCGCCTGGACGCCGTGTACGTGCACTTCGCCGGCCCCGATACCGGCTGGGGCAGCACCTGGTGGAGCAACGAGCAGAACCTGAGCTCGCCCGATGCCGTATACGAAAACGGCACGGTGGGACTATGGAACGCGGTCATGCTGGCAAACCCGGCCAACAGGGACGGCGCCGGGCAAACCATCATCCACGAAACCGGCCACGTGCTAGGGCTTCCTGACTACTACCAATACGTCAGCCAACAGGGCGGATCGACGGAGCGCACAGGCATCCTCACCTTCGATATGATGATGGACAATCAAGGAGATCACAACGGGTTCTCGAAATGGCTCCTCGGGTGGCTGGACGGCAGCGATGTGACGAGGATCATCGCAAACGATCGGGAAACCGTCGTCAAGCGCGGGCGGGACGTCGTAACGCAGGACCCCGCAGGCGCGGTGGTCGAGCAGGAGCTGCACGCCTTCACCGCCGATAGCGCCGCGGATACCGGCGGCATCATCGTGTTGTCGAACCAGGATGAAGGCATGTTCTCGTCCTACTACGTGCTGCAGTACGATCGCTACGCCGGCAACCAAAGCGTGCAGTACGCCGACAGCGAGGGAACGCACGCGCTCCCATCGGGATTCCGGATGTTCCGCGTGCAAGCTGTCCTCACAAGCGACGGACTGGACTACGCAACCACGAATAGCAACGGAACCGTCCACAATCAGCTGATCGAGCTGGTCGACCCCGACATGAACGCCGTGCACTCCCAAACGCAAGACACCGTCCCCGCGGCCACGGAGAACATCGGCTACGGCTGCATGCTGTACAAAGGCGACAGCGTGACCCCGCAAGGCTACCCGTCAACCAACTTCTTCGAGAATGCGAACATCGGCTTCACCGGACTGAGCGTCTCCGTACAGGAAAGCGCAACCGACCGCGGACGGGTGCGAATCTCGCACTCCAACGCCGGCAAGCCGGTCGTGCCGACCGGTCTCGCCCTGAAGCCCCTGTTCGACACGGTACCTAACGTGGGAATGCTTGAGTTCGAAGCTTCAAGCGCCCTCGCATTCCCCGAAACCGCGCACCAAGTTCCCCAGCTCATCGTCGACGGCAAGCATCACGAGCTGTTCAACACCACCGTCGAGGGAACGCGCCTGCGCGTGCCGTGCATGCTTGACGCCGTCGACATTGCGGCGTCGTCCTCATGCGAGATCGTGTTCCCCGCCGGCATGTTCGTGCTGTCTCGAACAGCTACGGAAACCATGCTCTCCCCCGAGGTCCGCCTCACGCTGAGCCCGAATGCGAACATGACGAGCGTGGATAGGGCCGGGCTGTTCACGGGCACGGAATACGAGGACGTGACGACGTTTTTGAGCAACGTGATCGTCTGCGCCGAAGGCGAACGACGATTCTTCCAGGCAGCCGAAGGCACGTTGCGGCTGCATACCCTCGATGCGGACAATCCCGGGCGCGTGGCCAGCATCGACGTCGATGCGCCGAACACGCTGAGCACGACCGCCATCCAATCGCTCGCAGCGATTCCGCTTGAAAACGGCGCCGTGTTTTTGGCGATGGCGGCAAACGAAACGAGCACGGGAAGCTGCTACTGGGTTGACCCGCAAGACGGTCGCGTGCTTGCTTCCTGCGCGCTAGAAAGCGGCGGCACCCGGCGCTACATCGCCGACGGCAACACGGTGATCGCAACCGATTCCTATCACGGCGAAACCGAAGACGGCCGACGCGGTGGCACGCTGCTGACCTCGCTTGCGCCAAAAGACGGCGGCGCGGTGAGCATGCGCTACGGTTGGACGGCCGCTGAAGCAACGGCGACCGCAAACCCAACGACCCTGGCTTGCGGCTTCTTCGACAGCGTTACGGAAAAAACCACTGAAGTCAGGCTTGTGGATGCTGCCAGCATAGCGAGCGCGCTGGCAGAGAGCACCCGAAACCCCTTCGATGCCGCTTTGGGCGGAGAGGTCTGCACGCGGGCGGCCGCAAGAACGACCATCCCCGTGCAAGAGAGCCGTATAGTGCTTGATGCGGCAGAACGGGCCGGCATATGCACGCTGTTGCTAGGCTCGTCGCTCGGCGATGATTCCGCGGGCGCCGACAATCTCGTCATGCGCTTCGACGCTTCCGGCACAGAACAAGCGCGCGCTCCCATCGCGCCGCCAAGCGGCGACGAAACGGCGTACACGCGCATGATCGCGGGCGAGCACGGCGCTGTTGCGCTGCTGGCTCGAGCGCCGCTTCCCTCATGCTCCATAACAAAGAGCAGCGCGCAATTCCTGGATGACGGCTTGCGGCCGCTTTCGCAGCTGACCACCGCATCCAGCACGGACGGAGCATGGCTGGCCGACGGCCGTTGGATCGACATCGGCCGCAGCATTTCCGCCTCATCCGGGCCGAAAGGCTCGCCCATCCAGGAAACCGACGACGCCGAAAGCGACGGCAGGCCGCGCGTGTACTATACGATCACCGCGCACATGGACGCCCCCAAGCCCGTCGACCCCGACGTGCCGCCGGCTCCCGATACGCCCAGCAACCCGGATTCCCCCAAACAGGATGCAAGCGGCGGGCAGCCGTCCGTGCAAGCGAAGGCCCTTGCAGGCACCGGGGACGCAACAGCGACGGCCGCCGCAACGACCGCAGCGATAGCCTTTGCAGCCTTGAGCGGGATCGCGTTGCTGCGCCTACGGCGCAAACAGGCAAAGTAGCCGGACGAAAAGAAAAAAGCCCGTGCATGGGCGAACAACGCTTGGCGCATGCACGGGCCGACGACGCTACGCGGTACTCCCGCATTCGCAGCAGTCGCGCGGGCGCTTCATTTGTGATACGGCTCGCCGCGCGAGATCTTCTGCGCACGGTACAGCTGCTCAAGCAGCACCACGCGCGCCAAGTTGTGCGGCAAGGTGATGGGACCGAACGAAAGCGTCTCGTTCGCCCGTGCGCGAACGGCGTCGCTCACGCCGTCCGAGCCTCCGATGACGAACGCGAAGTCGCTCGTTCCGCTTAGCGCGAGCGAATCAAGGCGCTTCGACAAGCTTTCGCTCGACCGCTCCTTGCCCTCGATAGCCAACAGCAACACATGGGCGCCGGCGGGCAAAGCCGCCACAATGGCCGCGCCCTCTCGATCACGGGCAGCCTCCACGCCTCCCGCTCGAGCAGGGTCGATGTCGGCAACCTCCTTCACGACGGTTTTGGCATACGGTTGCAAACGCTTCAGGTATTCGGCACAGGCATCGGCCCAAAACCGCTCCTTGAGCTTGCCCACCGCCACAATCGTGAACCTCATCGACGCTCCTTTGCTTCCTCGGCCTTCGCGAACCGCGGCACGACGCATGCCCGCGCGCTCCGTCGAACCATGATACCGGATCCCCGTCGGATCGCTTTGGCAACAACCGCGGTCAACGGATCCGACGAATGCCGGATCCGTTGACGCCGCTCGCCTGCAACGTGCTAGTTTGACACGGGGCTGGAATCCGCTTGCTCCGCGTTTTCGACAATGCTCATGCCCTTGGGAATGAGCGTCCATACGACGGCCGCTACCACCAGCGTAACGACTCCGCCGATGATGGCAGTGATGACGATGGATTCGTTGAACGCGGCAACGCCCAGATCGAACAGCTGGTCGATGCCGGTTTCCTTGGCGATCTCCGCGGCAACGGCAAAGGATTGCTTGCAGTAGTCGATGGTTTCGCCATCCAAGCCCATAGCCCTCAGCTTGGCCACGTTCAAGCCCTCGCGGTAGATGATGGACGCCACGCTTCCCAAGATGGCAACGCCCAGCACGTTGCCCATGTCGTACGACACCTCCTGCAAACTGCCCGCGCTCGATGCCTTCTCGGCGGGCGTTTCCTGCATCATGAGCGTCGCGCCAAGCGCCAGCGAGCCCGAGCCAAGGCCAACCAGGCAGGTAGAGGCGATGACGGGCACCAGTTCCAAATCGTCGCGGAAGAACACCAGCATGATCATGCCGAGCGCCGCAATCACCAAGCCGCCCGCAACTACGTTGCGCGGGCCGATCTTCTGCGCGAGCACCGGGGCCAACGTGCAGCCGATCAGGCTGGCAATGGCCATAGGCACCAGCTTGACGCCGGCCTCAAGCGGATTGTCGCCGTTCACCAGCTGGAACCACTGGGCCAGCAAGTACAGCAGCACGGCCATGGCGAAGGTAGAGAACAGCGTAGCCACGACGCCTGCCGAAAACGGCTTGCTGCGAAACAGGGAGAAATCGACAAGGGGGTTTTTCGACTTCACGCAACGCAGCACGAACAGCCCCGTGAAAACCACGCCGATGACGAGCGTAACGATGCCAGCCTGGTCGAACTCAAGCTCGGCTGCCACGTGCTTGATTCCCCACAAAAGCGCCACCATGCCCACCATGAACACGACCGAGCCCACAAGATCGAAACTGCCAGGATTCTTCAGCCTGACTTCGGGAAGAATGAAGACGCCCGCCACGAACGCCACGCCCATCAGCGGCACGTTCATGAGAAACGCCGCGTGCCACGAAAAGCTGTCCAGCAGAAAACCGCCCACCAGCGGGCCGAACGCCATGCCCAGCGCGCTGACGGCCGACCATACCGCGATGGCCGCGGCGCGCTCCTTCGCATCCGTGAAGATGCTGCGGATCATGGCGATGGTAACGGGCATGATGGCCGCGCCTCCTATGCCCAGCAGAGCGCGCAGGGCGATAAGATGCTCAGGCGCGTCCACCAGCAACGCGCCGCCTGAAACGGCGCCGAAGATGAGAAAACCCGCAAGAAGCATGCGCTTTCGACCGAAGCGGTCCGAAAGCGAGCTGGTCGCCACGATAAGACCCGCTAGCACCAGCGAATAGGAATCGGCTATCCACAGCAACTGATCAGAAGTTGGCTTCAGGTCTTTCGTGAGATCGGGAAGCGCGATATTGAGAACGGTGAGGTCGATGGTGACCACGAACTGCCCCAACAAGATGACGGCAAGAGACGCCCATAGCAGGCCTTTCGATATGAAAGGCGGTTTCATGATGACGTTGTTGTCCATACGTGTGCAACCTTTCGCATTCATTATTGTACATTTGTACATTAACAAGATAGCAAAAGGGACTATTTATGTACATTAGTACATTAAAATTTCTTGAGGATTATTTCCCGTCGCCTTCGCCGATCAGGGAAACGATGGCCGCGCGAATGACTTCGGGATTGTGAGGCGTGTCGTAGATGGCCGCCTCGACCACGAGGCCCGTAAGAAAACTCGAGAGCATTTGCAGCCGTTCGGCGTCCATGAAAGGCGCGTAGTCCTGAGCGCATTCCGCAAGCGCACGCCTCCACAACCCTCCCACTTCGGGGTCGCTGATGGCGGCAGCGTAGAACTTGGCGTCGGTATTCACCTGCTGCTTGTCCTCTAAATAAGCGATGGCGAAATCGCACAGCATGTCGGCGCCGGCCTTCCGACCGCTCATCTGCGCGAGCATTTCCTGATTGCGCTGCGCGATCTGTTCGGCAAGCAGCGAAAGTCCGGCACGGAGCAAATCGTCGATGCTTTTGAAATATTGGGTGGTCGAGCCGAGCGGAACGCCCGCCCGTTCGGCAACGCGGCGGTGCGTGAGATGACGCGTGCCTTCCTGGGCGATCAGCTCGGCCGCAGCTTCGACGATCTGGCGCTTGCGGCGTTCGGGGTCGCGCGGCGCACGTTCCTTTTTCTGTCTTGCAGCCTGTTTGGCACAGCCTTCTTCACCCATTGCGCGCTCCCTCAAACCAATGTTCAAATGTACATTAGTCTAGCACGGATGTCCTCCCCAGCAATACCGGCAAAATCGGCAATACGGGGATGCGGCAAAATCCCCCGAAAACCCTCGTTCGTGCTGAAAAATTGCGTTTGCGAATGATCTTTCTTGAGGATAATTAAAACCGCATCGCTTTGACCTGGTATTATATATAATGATCAACTTACTTCTATTAAAATAGGCTCCCAAAATCGTTCGCAAACGCAATTTTTCAGCACGAACGAGGGTTTCCGCTGTTAAGCCAAAATTGACATAGCCCAGATGGGGGGCGTCCCGAGAAAACCGCACCGGCGGGCCGAGAGCGCGCTTCGTCCGCCGGGAGGCCCCTCATTTCGGCTGATCGCGCCCGGCCGTTTGAAAAGATAGCGTACATTAGTACGTGTCAATCCTGGTTTAACAGCGAATGCCCATCTGCGGGTCGATCATCGTCGGGTGACGAAGCCTTCACAGCTAGCTTGACGGACTTCGTAGGGCAGTTCTCCACACAGTCAAGACAAAACGTGCAGTGCTCGAGCGTGCCAGCGTAAGCGCGCGCAACGTCGATGCCCTCGGGGCACACCGTCGAACACGTGCGGCACCCCTCGCGCGAAAGGCACGTTTCGCAGTCGGCAACCGGGCGCACCCCGAACCCCAACTTAGCGCGCAGCTTGCCCATGAGCCCGAACACGAAACCCAGCGGGCATACGGACGAGCACCAACGCTTGAACAAAAACAGCTCGGCCAGCAACATAAGCGGGAATACGATCAGCTCCCAGCCCGGCTGCAACAGCACGAACACGCGATTGAGCGCCCACAGCGTACCGAACACAAGCCCGATCGGGCACAAGAGGCAAAACACCGGGAACCCGACGGCAAACGACACAACCAACAGCACGGCCAGCACAATGCCCTGCGTTTTAAGACCAACCCCCGAAGCCTCCGCACACGACGCGCAGCCTCCGTACGCAGGTGCGATGGCATCGTCGTTCGGCGCGCACGACTCGAGCGCGCGATCGTTCGCCGCCTTCCCGCTGCGGCCCAGAATGCCGCGAGGAGTACGGCCCCCGAACACGTTCTTCAACAGCTGCGAAGGACACAGCCACGAGCAAAACGCCCGGCCGATCAGAAACACGATCGCCAGCACGGCCAGCACGCCGGGCACAAGCCCCCAGGGGATCGAACCCGACGCGGCGGCGATCTGCGCAAAGCCGACCGGGCAAAGCGCGCACAGCGTGCCCGCAGCCGCCACGCCTCCTACATGGGCGAACGCAACGGCAAGCACCAGCACGCCCGATGCCACCGCAATACGAACCATCTTCACGCGCGTCTTCATCGAAGCCCTCCCGCCTCGCGTGTTTTGTCCGGCCCGTCGGGGTGAACGCCCTTCGTGTGCGCGGCAAGCTCCGCACCGCGCGCCACGGCAACGGTTTTACCCGCTTCCAGCGTGGCCGTATCCACCGCGCCCGTCATCCGAGCCGCTTCGCTGGCACGCGAAACCACCACGATGCCCTTGTCCGCAACGCCCGCGTTGTACGCGCGCAACGAAGCCGACGGACACACCTTCTCGCACTTGCCGCAGCCGTCGCAATAATCGGCGTGCACAAGCGGACGGTCGTTTCCGTCCAGCTCGATCGCGCCTTCGACCGGGCATTCGTCAACGCACACCGTGCATCCGGCCCAGTCCCACGCCACGCACGCGTCCTTCACCACCACGGCAACGCCCAAATCCCGCTCGCGCGGACCGCCGAAGGAAAGCGCGCCCGTCGGACACGCTTCCGTGCACTTCATGCAGAAATCGCAGTACCCGTTCTCGAACGCAAGCATCGGCGTGCCGTAGGCCACCAAGCTTTGAGACAGCGGGACCGGGGTCACGATCTCATACGGACATGCCTGCAGACATCGCTGGCAGCGATCGCACGCAGCCACCAGGCCCGAAGGCGACTGCGCGCCAGGCGGGCGCACGAACGCCTCGTCGGCCTGTCGAGTCAAGGTGCCGTATCCTCCCAGCCCCACAAGGCCCGCGCCCACGACGCCAGCCGCCAAGAACCCTCGTCGGGTAATTTGCTCCGTCATCCCTCTCGCCTCCGCGCGCTCTACTCGACAACCTCCGCCACCGCATCAACGTCGCCCTCTAAATACGCCTGCGTAAACGCAGCCAAATCCCCGTAAAACCCGCCGCCGTCAGCCTTCTTCGCATCGACGGCAAACCGGTCTATCCAGTTCAGCAGGTGATCGCGCAAGAACGACAGCTGGGCGGACAGGGCAGCTTCAACCGCAGCGGCGTCATCCGCCCGCAAGGCTTCCACAGCCACGTCGCACAAGCGCGCCATAAACGCCAACTCCACGGCCAGATGGTCTTCGGGCTCCGGGAAGTCGGGGTTTTTCGCAAAGCGCATGGCATGGTACAAAGTCCTCACCTGGGCGTACGCATCCTGCATCATAAGGCCCGACGAGCTGGTGTACACGGATTCGTACGGGAAGGCCTTCTGAGCAGTACGCGGGCCCATGCCGAAAAACACCCGATTGAACGACACGGCAAACCGCTCGAGATCATCCTCACCGCAGTTCGAAAGATCGGACTGCAAAAGAGCGAACCCTTCCGCAAGCGCCTTGTCGTCCGAAAGCAGAGCCGGAGCCGCAGCGAAATCGCTCGCGAATGCAGCATCTAGTTCCTTCTCGTAGCAGCGCGACAGCAAGGCGTACACGCTTCCGCGATTCTCGCAAAACTCGATCAAGTTTTCGGTTAGCTCGCAGGTCAAATTCTCGCTCATGATGCTTCTCCTTCTAGGGCAACCCGGCATGACACCGGGAGATTCGACACCCGTTCGTTGGTCGTCCTTCGTACCGGAACGCGGCATGGGGGGGAGGGGACCTCGATCCGGCACGAGGGACGATCGACAATCCAAGGCGGGGCGCCGGAACGACCCCGAACGGGTCGTTCCGGCCACCTCGGGGGCTTCATCAGTAAATGAACGACTCCACGCTGGTGCCCAGGTCGTACATGATGACGCGCAGCGCTACGGCCCCCACGCCCGAGCAGGCGAAGGCCGCGAACAGCCACCAGGCCAGCTTCTTCGGGTCGGTGGCGCCCGAGCCCTTGTCGCCCTTCGTGGCCTTCATGCAGGCCAAGCCCGTCAAAACCGCCGGAATCACCAAGCCGATCACCACGACCGCGCCCCAGAACAGCAGTGCCAGATCACCCGAGATCAACCGCTCGATCGAACGCGACGGAGCCTGGTAAGGCGCCACGGCAATCCAGATCACGTACGCCAGCGACGTGATGACCATGATGGCCACGCCCGCCAGCGCCAAGCGCAGCGCGAACCCGCCTTCCTGGGCGGCGTTGCCGCGCAGCAGCACCAGCCCGCACATGAGCAGCATGCCCATGCCCAAGCCTGCGCCCAGGTACATGAGGGGCAGCGTGATGCTATCCCATGCGGGACGCGCCGCGATCAGGTACGACATGCCGGCAACCACCGGAAGCGCCAGTCCCAGCACGCCGCCGACCACGCCAAGCGCCTTGCTCGCGCCCGGATAGTCCTTCTTCGCCAGAATCAGGTAAGCGAAGGAAACGATGCCCATGATGGCGACGATGAACAGCTCTTTGGACAAGCCCGAACCCAGGTTGCCCAGCAAATGCGTCGCGCGCTCGGGATGTCCCATGTGCAGCACCGACACGCAGCCGCCAACCGCAAGGCAGACGAACGCGATCAAGGCTCCCAGGAAGCGCACGTCCTTGAACTTGCCCTTGAGCTCGCCCACGCCCAAGAACACGAACGCGCCCGACGTAACGCCCAAACATACGCTGAAGATCAAAAGGGGCCACTGGATCTCCATGCTTACTCACCGCCCTTCCAAGAGAACTTGTCCAAGCCGTAATCCACGCCCGGATGATTCCCTACGTCGGTCAGCTTGTGGGTCTTCTTCGACGCGCGCATCTTCGACGGCGCCGACTCGGGATCGTCCAAGTCACCGAACAAGCGAGCCTGGCCGGGGCAATGCTTGACGCACGCGGGCTTTTCGCCCTTGTCGATAAGGTGCGCGCACATGGTGCACTTCTCGATAACGCCCTTGTCGCGCCCTTCGTCGTACGCGCGCACGCCGTACGGGCACGCCATGACGCAGTACTGGCAGCCGATACACTTGCTGTGGTCCACCAGCACCACGCCGTCTTCGCGCTTGTAGCTTGCGCCGGTAGGGCACACGCTGACGCATTCGGGGTTGTCGCAATGCTGGCAAGACACGGGCAGGTAGTACATCTCCAGGTCAGGATACGCGCCGGACGGGCCCACCGTCAGCACCTTGTTGTAAAACGTTCCCAACCCGACGTTGTTCTCTTGCTTGCACACGACGGCGCAGGAGTGGCAGCCGATGCAGCTGTCCAAGTCGATGTCGATAATATGGCGCGTCATGTTACTTCGCACCCCCCTTCGTCACCTGCGCGACACCGTTTTGCTGGTCGTCGGCAGCCAGCTGGTCGGCAGTCAGCGGCAGGAATATCTTGAGGTCTTCGGAATTCATGCAGATGTTCGCGGGCGCACCGTCTTCAGCCTTGTACACCTTGCACAGGCCGCCGTAGTTGTCCGTGCCCACAGCCGGATCGTAAGGGCCGTTGTTCTCGAACAGCACGTTGCAGTTGCAGTCGTACGCGCCGTGCAGGTCGTCGGTGGCTTCGCGCTCAGGGAACCACCAGTCGTGCTCGACGTGGATAGTCCCGGGCTTGATGGCCTCGGTCAGGTTCGCGCGCTGCTTGATCTTGTCTACGTACGTTTCGATGTATACCCAATCGTCCTGCTCAATGCCGTGCTCGGCGGCCGTCGCGGGGTTAATGTCCATCGTCGGGAACATATGAACCTCGCGCAACCACGGGCTGTTGCGATACTCGGTATGGAAGAACGCATGGCTGCGCCCGCCGGTGATCAGGGTGTAGGGGTACTCGTCCAGCAAGTCGGGTCGAGCCAGCGGCGTGATAGGCGGCTCGATGTACAGCGGCAGCGGGCCGTTGCCGTACAGCAGCAGGTCCTCCGACCACATTTCCATCTTGCCGTTGTCGGACTGCGGATGCGGCGGAATGACCTTGCCGTCCGGCGTCTTCGTGCCGGGGAAGCGGTACACCGACCCCATCTTGTTGCCGCGGTACATGGTGTTGAAGCCGGGGCGGAAGTCGCTCGTCTTGCGCATGAAGCCCGTCGCGTACTTCGGCGCGCCCTTCACATCGGTCATCTGAACGCCAGTCACGCTGATGCGCTCGCGGAAGTCCTCGAAGCTCGAGCAGCTCAACTGCGGGGGCAACGTCTCGGGGCCCTTCACCATGTAATCGAAGAACTCGTACTTGTCCTTCCAGTACATGTCCACGTCCATGTACTTGGCGAACTCGAAGCAAATGTCCATGTCGTCCTTGCATTCGCCCAGCGGCTTATGAAACGGCTGGCGAATAAGGTACGTGTGGCTCGTAGGGTACCCGTGGCCGGAGTGCGCCCACTCCACGCGGTCGACCTCGTTGGGATGCGCAGCCGGCAAGATGATATCGGCCAACTCGCCCGACGGCGTCATGTAGATGTCCACGTTCACGAAGAAGTCCAGGTTCTTGAAGCCCTCGACAATTTCATGGCCGCCTTCAATAGAAAGGATGGGCTCGGACGTCTGCTGCCAATATCCATGGATCTGGAACGGATCGCCCTTGGCCATGGCCTTCGTGGTAGCCGCGCCGAAACCGCCCTGCTGGCCGTAAATGACCTGGCCGCCGGAGTTCTGCGTGGTCTCTTTCAGCTCGCCCGTGGCGTCGTCGGCCACAAGAATCTGCTGGTAGCCGGTGTTCTGGCACACAGACAGCTTCTTGATGTTCCTCGCCGTTTCCAGACGACGCTTGCCCATGCGGCCTTCCTTGTTGGGAACCACGTCGAACATGAACGAGTCGTAACCGGTGGCGGGTTCGCGGCCGATGTTCTGGCCGCCCTTCGTGTCGAAGTTGCCGGCCAGCGCCATCATGATGGTGAACGCCTGCGAGATGCCCGACGTGTTGATGGAGAATTCCACCTTCTGGCCGCGGCAGAAACATGCCGCAGGGCTGGCGTCGATGTAGATCTTGATGGCTTCCCGAATCTTGTCTTCGGGCAGTTCGCAGAACTCGGCGGCGCGCTCGACGGTCCACGGCGTGACATGCTCCACCAGGATGTCCCAGCTGGTGCGGTAGGTCTTCCCGTTGATCTCGCGGCTGCCGGAAAGAGCCGGCTTCGCATCGGGCACGATGTTGCCTTCGGCATCCAGCCACTGGAACGCCTTCGGACCGCCCAGGTTCTGCTTGTTCTGCCAGTCGCCGCTCCAGAAGATCAGCTGGTCGTGCGCCTCGTCCCACGCGGGATACAGCTCGTCGGAGCCGCCTTCCTTGATCATCGATTCGCGCAGCTGGTAGCCCGTGCCCGCCTCGTCGATGAAAAACGGAGCATTGGTGTACGTACGCGCGAAATCAGTGGCGCACTTGTCCGAGTGAATGATCTCGTTGATGAACGCCAACACGAGGGCCATGTCGGACCCGGGGCGGATGGGCAGCCACAGGTCGGCCTTGCTGGCCGTGCACGTGTAGCGCGGATCCACGCAAACGACCTTCGCGCCGCGCTCCTGCGCGCGCTTGACGGTCAGCCAGTCGTAATACCCGCGGCTGCGTTCCTGGCGGCACCAGATAAGGATGCACTTGGTGTTGTTGCCGTCCCAACCGGTGTACTGCGTCTCGTCGCCGTACAAACGCTGGCTGGTGAAGTACGACCCCACCCAGCACAGGTTGCCTACGCCGAACGTGGCCGTGGAGCCCAGTTCAAGCCACAGTTTGTTAATAGCCTGGAACTGCAGCATGTCGCGGCCGGTGCCGTACTGGTGGGCGATGGTGTGCCACCCGTATTCCTCGCCGATCTTGGTGAACCGGTCGGCTGCTTCCTGGTACGCCTCTTCCCAGGTGATGCGCTTCCACTGGCCGGAGCCCTTCTCGCCCACGCGCTTCTGCGGGTAGCGCACGCGCAGCGGGTTGTACAGCTCTTGCGGAATCGCGAAAGCGCGCGAGCACAGCGTACCCTCGCTGAACAGGTCGGGGTTGCCTTCGATCTTCACAACACGACCGTCTTTGACGTGCCCGAACAGCGCGCAACGGCCATAGCACTGACGGCAGGCGCTGGGGATCTTCTTCACGTCGTCGGATCGCGCCGCGTCCGACGCGCTTTGCGCGCTGTCCGCGAGGGCGGTGCCGCTTTGCGACCCAAGCAAAAGCGTGGATGCAGTGGCGACTGCCGAAGCTTTCACGAAGCCGCGGCGGCTCATTTTTAATGCCATTCCTCCTCCTTTTCCCGTTTCTCCCTGTTTCGATGAGGCTCCGAGAAGCATCAGGTCATAAAGGAAGCTTTGCGCGACTGTCTCGAAAACCCTCAAGACGGCGCTTCGCGCTCAGGCGAATACCCCAACCCTCTTTGCCGGTTCCCATCCGCGCGCAGCCCCCGCAACCGCTGCCGCACGATTCCCTTCGGCAGCCCCTCGGTCCTCACCATTTACTTGCATACCTAATTATATTAGGTGATATTATTAGTGCAACAATTTATGTGCTTCTTTTTTGAGGATAATGTTTCACCTGGAACAGCCGAGCTGGCGACAATGCCCCCGCCCCCGGTAATACCGGTAAAATCGGCAATATGGGGATGCGGCAAAATCGCCGAAATCGGCAAAATCGTCCGGAAACCTTGGTTCGTGCTGAAAAATTGCGTTTGCGAATGATCTTTTTTGAGAATAATTAAAACCGCATCGCTTTGACCTGGCCTTATATATAATAATCAACTTACTTTTATTAAAATAGGCTCCCAAAATCGTTCGCAAACGCAATTTTTCAGCACGAACGAGGGTTTCCGGGCAAATTCCGCATCGCGAGCGGGCATGGCGACATTCGTCCAGCGCGCCGCGCCCGCTCGCGTACATTACAACCTAAAGCGCGCGTTGTCCTTGACGGACGCGCGGCGCTATGGTTTCGTATATCATGACCTCGCAAGACAAGCCTCTGTCGCCTTTCGCTCAAAGAAGGATCCCCATGGCAAACGAGCACAATCAACTCATCGGCTTCAAAGTGTACGACGCCCAACGCTCCATCTATAAGTCTTTGGAAACGGCACTCGCTCCACTTGGTATCACGCCCGGACAGTTCAACCTGCTCAACCAACTCGACCGAGCCGGAGAGCTTTCCCAGAAAGCGCTCGCCGAGCGAACCCGCAAAGAGCAGGCGACCATCACGCGCTACCTCGACCTGCTTGAGCGCAAGGGTCTTGTTGTTCGCACGCGCGACAAAAACGACCGGCGCGCTCATGCAGTCAGCATCACCGACGAAGCGCGCTCGCTGCTGAAAGCAGCCGAACCAGTCACGTTCGACCGAGCAAAGCGCCTGGTCGAAGGCGTTGATCAAGAAGATCTTGACACCTTCGTTGCCGTATTGGCCAAGCTCAAGGAAAACGCCGAATCCGTTTCTGGCAAGTAGCGGCAACCCATGAGACGAAGGGACGGGGTCAATGACTCATTTTCTGGCCTGCGGCCGAAAATGAGTCATTGACCCCGTCCCTTCGTCTCATGTCCCGTTGCTTCGGGTTGCCGATTGTCGGTTTTTCGCGGGTTCGATTGCACCGGCTGGACCCTATTCCTATACTGGACCATATTTTCAACCCACCTTTTCAAGGACGCGCACATGAACCAGTATCAAAACGCCCCGCGCGGCTTTCACGTTGAACACCGCCGCGCCAACCCCCTTAAAGTCATCGGCATCATGCTGGCCTGCGCCTTGGCCCTGCTGCTAGTGGTATACGTCAGCGTTGCCTTGTATTTTTCCGGACGCTTCATGCCGAACACAACGGCAGGAGGCATGAGCCTGTCTCTTATGTCCTCGTCAGAAGCCGAGCAATCCCTAAAAAACAAGCTGGACGACTATGCGCTTTCTGTCAGCGGACAAGGCCTCGACCTCAAGTTGACCGCCTCCGAAGCCGGTCTGGCGATCAATACGTCGGCGGTCATCAACGACATGCTCTCGGACGTGAATCCCTGGCTCTGGCCGTTTCAGATTGGAGCGCCGCACGACGAGTCCGCCAAACTGGTAGCAGGGTCCAGCGGCACCGCCCTTGAAGATGCCGTGAAAGCCGCCGTCGAACAGGTCAACGCAAACGCCACGCCGCCGAAAAACGCGACGCTTGTGTTCAACAAGGCAACGAAGACCTTCACTATTGAACCGGAATCGGTGGGTACGGCCCTCGATGCAGATGCCGTGGTCAAAGTGGCGGAAGATGCTCTTTCCGCGCTCAATCGCCGCGCCGCCATCACGGCGGACCAGTTGCAGCAGCCAACCATCCTGAAAACAGACGAGCGCCTGAAATCGGCCATCGAAACCGCCAACGTAATGATCGCCGCGAACATCCCTCTAACCATGGACGACTACCCCCTTGCAACGGTCGACGCCGACCTAATTGCTCAGTGGATCACCGTGGATGACGAAGCTCAGGCTACACTAGACGAAGCCGCACTTGGCAGCTGGGTTGATCAGCTGGTTCAGGCAAACAACACCGTCGGCAGCGCGCGCACGTACACGCGAGCAGACGGCAAGCAGATCACCGTGAAGGGCGGCGTGTACGGTTGGGAGATCGACCGCGATGCGCTGCTGGCCGCCGTGAAAGAAGGCGTGGGCGCGGGCAGCACGCAGGCGATCGCCGTCCCCACGGTCACGCACGGAGAAACATTCAAGGATCCTGGCGTGCAGGACTGGGGCAAACGATACTTGGACATCGACCTGTCCGAGCAGCACGCGCGCTTCTATGACGAATCCGGTGCGCTGGTTTGGGAATCCGACGTGATCACGGGCATCCCCGACGGCAGGCACGACACCCCCGACGGCGTGTATTGGATGAACCGCAAAGAAAGCCCCTCGACCCTGAAGGGCTATGACGGCGACACGCAAATATACGAAACCCCTGTGGAATACTGGATGCCGTTCGTAGGCGGAGCCATCGGCTTGCACGACGCCCCCTGGCAAACCTCAGGCTTCGGCGGCACGAAATACGCCGACGGCCTGGGCAGTCACGGATGCGTCAACCTACCGCCCGACAAGGCAGGAGAGCTGTACGGCATTGTCAAAGGCGGCGACGCCGTGGTTTGCCACTGGTAAAATCCAAAGCCGCCCGCCACGCACCCAACCGGCGGGCGGCGAGCTGTTTGCGCCCCTCAGCTCGGCAGCAGCGCGCAGTCCCAAAGCCTGCCCTCGACACGCGGCGCGATCGCGTTCTGTCAAAACAAGCGAGTTTTGCGGCGATTTTCCGCTCTCGAAGGAACCTTCCCCCAAGTACGTTTTGCATTGCGCCAGCTCAGAAGGCTGTCAGTGCTTTTTATCCTGGTTTGAGGACCAGCAAAACTCGTCCGTTTTGACAGGGTGGCCCAAAGGCATTCCAAGAACGCCCAAAAGGCTCGGGCTAGCCGCGCGGCACAAAATTTCAGGTCGCGAGCCTTTCTTTTCGTTCACAACCAAACTGTTACCTGCTACAATGTGCCCACAATTTCATAGCGTACCCCGTTGATACGTCCTGAATCTCACGAGACAGGGCGCGGAAGGGGCCTCTGGAGAATCCCGGTTATCGGGTGCCGAAGGGGCAAGACGGATGCAGAGCGCGCATGGACACGAACCGAGCGCCGCGCCGTTGAAACTCTCAGGCAAAAGGACAGAGCTAAGCTACGAGTTCGTCGCGTTAGGCGGCGCTCGCTTTCCTTGGTTTCCCCTTGCATATCCTCCTGTTCGGCCTCGCTCCGTATCGTTGCGAGGTTACAGAAGTTGCACGTATGTACATGCATAAAGGAGGAAACTGGTGGAAGGGTTTTTCAGCACGATCAACGATATGTTGGTCGCAATCGATGACTTCATATGGGGCGTTCCCCTCATGGTGCTCATCCTGTTCGGCGGCATTCTGCTGACGGTGCGCCTGCGTGGCGTGCAGTTCAGCCAGCTGCCGCGCGCATTGCGCTACATGGTGAAGAACGAGAAGGACGGCGCCGGCGAAGTGACCAGCTTCGGCGCGCTCTGCACCGCGCTTTCGGCCACCATCGGCACGGGCAACATCGTGGGCGTGGCGACGGCCATCGTGGCCGGCGGCCCGGGAGCCATGTTCTGGATGTGGCTCGCGGCGTTGTTCGGCATGGCGACGAAGTACTCGGAGGGCCTGCTTGCCGTCAAGTACCGCAGCGTCGACAAGAAGACGGGGCACGTGCTGGGCGGCCCGTTCTACTACATCGAGCGCGGCATGGGTCGGAACTGGCGCTGGCTCGCTAAGATGTTCGCCTTCTTCGGCATGTGCGTGGGCTTGTTCGGCATTGGTACGTTCACGCAGGTGAACTCCATCTCCACGGCCATTACCGGCTTCTTCGATCCCGAAAAAGCCGCCACGGTCAGCATCCTGGGCATGGATTACTCCATCTTCACCGTCATCGGCTCCCTTGTGCTGGCCGTACTGGTGGGCCTGGTGGTCATCGGCGGCCTCAAGCGCATCGCCAAGGTTTCCGAACGCGTCATCCCCGCCATGGTGGTGCTGTACGTCGGGTTCTCGCTGCTGCTGATCTTCACGAACCTCGACAAAGTACCCGGCGCGTTCGTCACTATTTTCGAAAGCGCCTTCGGTCTGCAGGCTGCTGCCGGCGGTGCGCTGGGCGCTATCATCATCGCCATGCAGAAGGGCATCGCGCGCGGCATCTTCTCGAACGAGGCGGGTCTTGGTTCCGCCCCCATCGCCGCCGCTGCCGCGCAAACGAAAGAGCCTGTTCGCCAGGGCCTCGTGTCCATGACGGGTACGTTCCTGGACACCATCGTAGTGTGCTCCATGACGGGCCTTGCGCTGGTCATGACGGGCGCGTATCAAATCCCCGGCCTTGAAGGCGCTGCCGTGACCACGGCGGCATTCCAGGCGGGCTTGCCGTTCATTCCCGGCGAGATCGTTTCGTTCGTGCTGATGGCGTGCCTGGTGCTGTTCGGCTTCACCACCATCCTGGGATGGGACTACTACGGCGAGCGTTGCCTGGAGTACTTCAGCAACGGCAACATGAAAGCCGTGAAGGCGTACCGCTGGCTGTACATCTTCTGCGTGTTCATCGGCCCCTACATGACGGTGGCCGCCGTATGGACCATCGCCGACATCTTCAACGGCTTGATGGCTCTGCCGAACATGATCGCCCTCATCGCGCTGTCCGGCGTGGTGGCGAAGGAAACGAAGGATTACTTCGCGCGGCTGAAAGCCGCAGGCGACGAAGACGGCATGGAGCCGCATCTGACCGGCGACAACTGGGACATCCCGCCCCTGGACGCTCTGACCGATCGCCTGGGCGCGAAGAACTAGCTCGCTAGAATTTTCCGTACTGCATGTAAAAGACCCGCTCGAGCGGGTCTTTTACATGCAAGGCGCCCCGCGGCGCTAGCGCCTTGCCGGCTTTTCGGGACTGTCAAGCAAACCGAACAATTCAGCTTTACTGTGAATGCCCAGCTTCCGGTAAATATGGTTGACATGAGCTTTCACCGTACCCTGGGACACGTACAGCGCTTCTTCGATCTCCGCGACGGTGGCGCGCTGGGCCAACAGCTGCAGCACCTCTTCTTCGCGAGGACTCAAGCTGTACACGCGAGAAAGGTCCGACACGCGCATAGCCGTGCGACCTTCGGCGGGTCCGCTTTCCATCTGGTCGTCGTTCAGGGCGACGCCCCATTTCGCCGAAAGCCCCCGCTCGGTGAAGAAGATCACCAAAAACGCGACCACAACGGCCACCACGATCCCGTTGTACACCATGCTCGTGTCGGTGCTGCCCAGATACGCCGAAGCGCCCGCAAACGTCAGCCACCCCAAAAGCTCAACAAGGTAGCGAATGCCGCGCTCGATGCCGTTGATCCACACCGCATTCACGCCAAAACGGTACGTGATGTTGCTCATGACGATCATGATGTACATGGACAGCATTGTGTACCCGGCATCGTAACACAGCGCCATAATTTGAGCGCTCCCGGCAAACGAGGGCATAACAAACAAAAACCCTACAATGAACAGCGGAAACGCCAATTGATAAATGGTGTCGAAGTTGAACCAGCGCGAAGCGGACAGCACGCCGAAGAACACAAGCCCCGTCACGAATAGCGCGCCCACGACATTGCCGGGAACCAGCGGCTGCATGGGCAGCGCGCCGAAAGCCGCTGCGAACGTGCAGGTGGCCATAAGGAAGATAGGCTTCCAAGGTATAGTTTTCACATCGCCTTCACGCACGGCGCGCGGAAGATCGCGATCGGGCAGCCTCCGCATGCTCGAACGGACGCACGCCAGGCAAATCGGCGGCAAGACCACGGCAAAAAACGCCAGGTACGGAACGGACATCCCCAGAAACAGCCACTTCACCACCTCCCCTACGAAAATGGCGATAGCGTGGTACAACGCCACGCGAAGCGGATTGAGCGACCCGTAGAATTCCGCCCACATAAGAATCAGGGATCCCAAACCGCCACCGGCAAGCAGCAATCCGACCACCTTCAAAGGCTCGAACGGCACGAAGAAGCAGGCGATCACGACAAGAGCCGACCCGCCCGTCATGCTGGCGCCCGTTGCGATCACGGCAGGCCTGTTCGCCCAGAGGGGCGCCACGCGCCGAGCAGCGAAAGCAAGCGCCAACGACACCACGCCAATAGCTGCTTCGAACAAAAAGTAGTCGAACACGGTAATGGTGGGAAACGCCTCGTAACGGAAAAGCGTCGCAATCCACGCGCGGTACAGGCCAACCCCGAAGAACACGAACGGGATGATCGCCACGCGCCCGAATATGGCTTTCCACCGCTGGGCGAACCCCTGCTTCTCAACGCTTTCCACGGTTTCCTCCCCAAACAAGTGGAACGTCGGTGTAATGCAACACCAACCGGTGAAACGTCCAGGAGCTTCGGCACCCCTGCGCCCGGGCACCGAGGCGATGCAGCTCCAACTCCCTAGCCGCGGTTCATCATAGCCAAAAGAGCCTGATGGCGAAAGAGGGTTATAGCAAGGGTTACGTATTTAACCTACGCGGACAATTGCACGGCGCGGCGCATCGCGGCATTTTGGAGAGGCATTGCGGGACAGCTGCGAACGTCCGCCAAGCTGAGGCGAGCGCGTGCGGCCAACACTCGGCAGCATCCGACGAACCCGCATGCAAAAGGAGCAGCCCGCGAAGCAGCGGGACGGGATTTGTAGGGAGGACTATACACATGGAACGATTCTCGCGTAGGCAGTTCATTGCAGGCGGCGCCGTAGCGGCGCTCGGCGGCACCCTGGCACTCGCCGGGTGCGCGCCCAGCGGCACAGCAGGCTCCAAGAATGCATCGGGCGGCGACAGCGCAACCAGCACGGCAATCGGGTCGGGCATGGGCAAGCATGGCGAGTTCAACGTAGAGGTGTCGGTAACCGACGGAACCATCGACCGCATCACCGTGCTCGACTCACGCGAAACGCCGGGCATGGGCGACGTCGCCATGCAGAAGCTCACCAAGCTGATCATCGACAATCAAACGCTCAACGTTGACGCCGTGTCAGGAGCCACGCTGTCCAGCATGGCGTTCACCGGCGCTGTGGCAAGCGCCCTGGACGACCTGGGGCAGAAGTCGAGCGAATGGCAGAAACGAGACAAGGCCGAATACGCGAACGAGACGACGCTTCCCGAATCCACCGACGTGGTGGTCATCGGAGCAGGCGGCGCAGGATTCGCAGCGGCTATTTCCGCAGCGAACGCCGGCAAGAAGGTCGTTTTGATGGAAAAGATGGGCGTGCTGGGCGGCGACACCGCGCTTTCAGGCGGCGAAATGGCTGTTCCGGGCAACTGGATCCAAGTGAAGGAAGGCATCGTCGACAGCCCCGAAGCCCTGGCGAAGGACATGCTTGAAGGCGGCGACAACGCAGGCGATCCGGCGTTGGTGCAGGTGATCGCTGACGGCGCGCTGGAAAGCTCGCAATGGCTCACCTTCGAAGGCGGCGTGTCGTGGAAGCACGACCTCATGCAGTTCGGCGGGCACAACACGAAGCGCTCCATCATCCCCATCACGCACTCGGGGTCCGAGATGACTACCAAGCTGACCAAGCGCGTGAACGAGATCGACGACATTACGCTGGTCGACTGCACGCGTGCCGTTGAACTGGTAAAAGACGGCAACGCTATCAGCGGCGTCAAGGTGCAGAACACCGTGACCGGCGAAGAGAACACGATCGCCTGCAAAGCCGTGGTCATGGCAAGCGGCGGGTTCGGCTCTAACGTCGATATGCGCGTGAAGTACAACCCGGCCATGGATGACAAGATCCTCTCCACCGACTCCGTAGGCGTAACGGGCGACGGCATCACCATGGGCGAGGCAGCCGGAGCAAACCTGATCGACATGGAGTACATCCAGACGTATCCCGTATGCGATCCCTCAACCGGCGCGCTGCTGTACGTCGGCGACGTGCGTCTGGAATACCAGGCGATCATGGTGAACAAGGAAGGCGATCGCTTCGTGGAAGAACTCGATCGCCGCGACGTCATTTCCAACGCCATCACGAAGCAAAGCGACGGCAAGGGCTACCTGCTGTTCAACCAGAAGGGCGCCGACGAAACGGGGCTGCTGGTCACGCACGCAGACGAGTACGAGAACATCCTGGCTCGCAACGTCATCGCAAAGGGAGACACGCTCGACGACGTGTGCAGCCAGATGGGCGTTGACGCTGCCGAACTGCAGAAGACCATCGACACCTGGAACCAGTACTGCAAGGATGGCAAGGATCCCGAATTCAACTACCGCGGCAAGATGAACCCCATCGAAGAGGGGCCGTACTACCTGATGGCCTGCAAGCCCGCGGTCCATTACACGATGGGCGGCTTGCACATCAACACCGACGCGCAAGTGCTCGACCAAACGGGCGCGCCCATTCCGGGCTTCTATGCAGCAGGCGAGGTGGCGGGTCACAAAATGGGCACGAACCGCCTGGGTTCCTGTTCGATGACCGACATCTACACGTTCGGACGCATTGCCGGAGCGAACGCAGCAGCCCACTCGGCCTAGTACCGTCGGGTCCATCCGGCTTGGCTGCAGTTCTCCCGCAGCAGCCAAGCATTATTCCCTCCCTTGGTTCGGGCCCGCAGCACGCGGGCCCGAACTGGTACAATGAGCGGCATACCGCAGATATCCGCGCTCGAAACGCAAGAGGGGGATTGCATGGACCAGCATCTGATATTCGCAATCAGCAGAGAATACGGCAGCGGAGGGCGCGAGATAGGCGAGCACCTTGCAAACGAGCTGGGCATCGCCTACTACGACAAGCTCCTGCTCAAGCGCATAGCCGAAGAATGCGGCCTCGACGGGAACGTTATCGCGGACTTCGACGAAAAACCCTTGCGGCCGCTGCTGCTGAACCCGAACAACTTTTTTTGCGGAACGGACATCGAACACCCCGTTGCGGCGCGCATTTACAAAGCAGAAGTGGGCATTCTCAAATCCATAGCGGACGAGGGACCATGCGTTATCGTAGGCCGCTGCGCCGATTACGTGCTTTCAAAGCACCCGGGCTTGGTCAGCCTATTCGTCAGCGCCCCGATGGACGCACGAGTCAAGCGAGTCATGCGCCGCAACAACCTGTCGGAACAAGAAGCTCGTGCGCGCATCGCCAAAGTAGACAAAGCGCGCGCCAGCTACTACCGCTACTTCACTGACGAGCAATGGGGTCAAGCCTCCAATTACGACTTGTGCCTCAACTCCGGACAGCTTGATGCACAAGGAGCCGTTTCGGTGATTCGTGCGTTCGTCGAAGCGCAACAACCCCGGTAGACCAGGGAACTCCAGCGGGGACGGAGCCAGCAATTTGCGCGCTCCGCCCCCGTTTCGCACTTAGCCGAGACGCACGCCGTTCGGTACGTCGCATTCGGGAACGGCAAGAACCGGAAGGATGCCGTCTTCGTATCCAATATCGTAGATCATGCCCTCGGACACTTCGCCGCCATCGTTTCGGCCATGGAGGCTCCTTCGCTACGCTTGCGCCTGCTTGATCACATCGGCAACCTTGCGAGCCGCTGCGGTAATGGTCAAATCGTTCACGTCAACCGTGATTTCGGCGTACTGCTCGTACAGCGGCTTGCGCTCGTCGAACAACTCGCGTAGGCTCATGCCGATGCCGCCCTTGAGAACCACGCCGCGTTCCTGTAAATCGTGCAAGCGATTCACCAGCTCGTCGTAGGAAATCTGCAGATACACAACCGTACCTATTTCGGTTAGATGCCGCATAGCCTCATCCGAATAAACCGCGGAACCGCCTGTGGAGATAATGCTCTTGGACGCTTCGATGTCGCGCAGGATCTCGTTTTCAACCTCGATAAACCCTTCGGGTCCGCATGCATCAATAAGCTTCTGAAGCGTTTTATCGCACTGGTTCTGGATGACCAGGTCTGCGTCTATAAAGTGATAGTTCATGATCTTAGCCAACACAATGCCCAGCGTCGACTTACCCGCACCGGGCATGCCGATCAGAACGATATTGTCTTTTTCCGCCATACTGGCTCCTCCCTAGCTGACAACTTCATCCGCATTGTAGCACGGCCTTTCTAGCGCGCGCCGCCACCTCCGCCGAAGCCGCCGCCTCCGCCGCCCGAGAACCCTCCTCCGAATCCGCCGCCGCTTGAGAAGTCCCCGCTTGCAGCAGACAAGGCGGCTTGAGCTGACGACAAGGTGTTAGCCATGGACGACTGGAACAGATCGCCCACCGCAGGCATGGCAACGCCGGTCGACGTATGCCCGCCCGTGTACCAGAACCACCACGGCATGTAGGAGACGCCCAAAGATCCATCGTACTCGAACAATTGCGGCATAGTGGTCTGCAGCTGCTTGATAGCCTGGTCGGCAACGCCGAACAAGTACGCATACACCATGAACTCGCCCCACACCTTAACGTCGGTAGGCGGACGCTCGTCAAGCGACGAGAAATCGCGCAACCAGTTGCGCAGCGCCTTGCAACGCGCGATCAGATTGTTTCCGCGCACGCTTCGCCGCGGCATGTAGTTGGCGATAATGCCCAGGGCAATAGCTACGGGAAGCATGAAGATGAGAGGTATGAAGTTCTCCATCATCAGCCAGATCGCCACGCCGCCAACAGCCAACACTACGGCAAGGGCAATCAAATACCCCTGGTAGCGCTTACCCTTTGCTTCGAAGAAATCCTGGCTGTTCGTTGCGGCGGACAACGTTCCTTGCCACGACTGCATGGCATCGAGCAGCTCTTGAGGATGGTCTTTGCCATACGTCTCGATCGTGCCGAACCACAGCGAGTCTCGGCCTTCGGCAACCCTGCCGAACAGAAGGTCGAGCGCCGCACGGTCGATAGGATCGGCTACCGTATCAGCAGCGGGCAGTTTGGTTATATAGTAGTCGCTCTTCGTTTTGGACGATCCGAACAAACCCGGCTCGTCATAACTGCCAGCATCGATGCGCACGGCCCCGATATGAGCCAGATGCATGAGCGTTGCCGAGAAATCATCTTGGCTTTCACGATCCCAACGCCACAGGCGGCCGATCACCGCAGGGTGCACGGCGGGATCGGGAACGTCGCGCCAATACTCGTCCTTGAAGTCAGGTTCATGCTCGCGCCCGTACCGACGATACGACCACAAGCCCCAAAGCAGCAGCAAAACGCTTATCACGCCGCAGCCGACGATAAACGCAAGCGACATAGTGCGCCGAACGTTTGCCTGGTCAGACCACGACTGTTCTTCTTTCAACACCGTATCAAGACGCATGGCGCCACCGTGCGCAGCGGCATCTTTCGCCGAAAGGTTCGTGAGCCACTTCACGGGAAACACAACGCGCGCTTCGGCAAACTGCCCGGCCGACACATGGGGGACCTTGTACGTAACGGATCCATCCGCATTGACCAACACCGATCCGTCAAGCGGACCGTGGCCCCAAGCGCGCACGTTATCCCCCGCTTTCACCTCGGTCCCCTGAGGCACCGGCAGCGCAAGGGTCATCGTCACGTTGTCGGACGCTTCGGCCCATTGGGACCCTATGTACTTCCAGTACACCTCTCCCACGTCTCCGTAGGCCTGCGCGCCGTTGACCACCGTGTAGTCAAGCTCTATCATCGCCTGCGTATCGGATTGGTTGAAGAACGCGTACACGGTGTTCTTCGGCTCGTCGAACGAGTACGCATCCGTGCCAGGCCCGCCCGATTCGCGCCAACCCAGCACGAACGGCACGTCTTTGAGCGTTGTCCATGAGCCCGAAATGGATCCGTCAGCGCCAAGTTGGCCCATGCGCATGCCGTTGATCTTGATGGACGCATTCGACGGAAGACCGTTGCCGAGCTCCCACCACACAGCAGTGAAATCGCCGCTGAAGTCGAATGCGCGCTGTTCAACCACATGCAAGGACCCATCGGTTTCAACCTGCGCCTGAATATCAACCTTAGGCATGGTGTACGACTTCGCGTCGGCATAATCTGGCGAGCACACCAGAACGCCCACAGCTAAGACGATCAAGCAGGCGAATGCAAGCACGAATCGCCTACGCTGCATAGCGAAGGAAATGTGGAGTTGCGTACCGCTCATGTTTTGCACAATCATGCTCCTTGCAACTTGGAGGTGGTCACGGTATCATAGCAAACCGCACCTATTATATTGTGGAGAGCTGACCGAGAGGCCGAAGGTGCTCGCCTGCTAAGCGAGTACACCCCAAAAGGGTGTCTGGGGTTCGAATCCCCAGCTCTCCGCCACCGATTTCAAAAGCCCGACAGTTTTCCAACTGCCGGGCTTCATTATATCGTCCAACCGGTTTCCCTATGGCAACGGATAGGTACCAGTGCACCGCTCCTCAGGCAAAACCGACCCACGATGCTTAGTCCAAGCAAAGCCGCGCAACAAGCAACGCAGCGTGCGCCAAAACGCTTACGCCAAATGGCTTTTCTTGAGAATATCGCCAATATAGGTGTCCTCGGTCTTTTTGACGAACGAATCGACAATTCGCTGCTCCACAAAGGGAAGATCCATGTCGACAAGCTTCTTGCAATCCGACAGATAGTACAGAGAGCTCGCAAGGGCGCGCACATCATATGCAGACGCGAACGTCTCAGGCACGCCGCGCTCCACGTCGAGCAATTGGTACACTGCCTCCATGGCGGTGCGCACGGAATACTCGGTCGTGAAAACCGTGTCGCGCTCGGTTTCAGCGAAATTGCCGATGAACGCAAGATTCTTCGAGCCTTGGGGGACCACCAAAGGACGATCTCCCGGCTTGCGCAGCATGAAGTAGGACGTGATGAACGGCATGTACACGGGTATCACCGTGCAATCATCATGCGCCATGGCCTCGATTTGAGATTCGGGAACGCCCAAATGGTACAGCAGCTCTTGCGCGATCTCTTGGCCGCTGCACGCCTCGATGGGCTTCTTGACGTAGTTGCCGGGAACGCCCGACAGCAGGCCGTATATCCACATGACCGTCTGGTCGGGACGCTGCTCCTTGAAATGAGGCTGACGATGTATCGTGAAACTCATGAGCCAGTTGGAGTCCTTCACGGTAACGATGCCGCCGGTCACAACCTTTCCGGTCCTGAGGCCTCGGTTCGTCAACCGCTCTATATAGGGGTCGATCTTGCTGTTCTGCCAGGTAGCCGTTGCGGAAACGAACCAGCTTTCCTTGGGTAAGTTCTCGCAGAACGCATCGGGGTTACCGAACTCGGGCGATTGCTCGGCCAATCGCTTCCACAACGTCCAACTGCCGCCCAGCTCATGGGTAATGGGAGCCGGATCAAAGTGGCTGCCTTGCGTGGAGCTTTCCGTTATGGACCCGTTCGTGATCAGCACCAGATCGTTTTCCGTCAGCCCTATGCGATCGATGCGGCCGCTCCGGTCCACCACCAACTCGCGGGCAACCTTCGCGTCGTCGGAAACATCAACGCGAACATCAACAACCCGCGCATTGCACTCAAACTGCACTCCGTTCTTCTTCAAGTACGAAACCAGCGGCTTGACCAGCGATTCGTATTGATTGAAGCGCGTGAACTTAAGAGCGGTGAAATCAGGAAGCCCCTTGATATGGTGAATGAAGCGCATGATATAGCGACGCATTTCTATAGCGGAGTGCCAACGCTCGAACGCGAACATCGTGCACCAGTACAGCCAGAAGTTCGATTTGAAGAACTCTTCGGTAAAAACGTCTTCTATGCGCTTGCCTTCAAGCGAATCCTCAGAAGCCATCCATAGCTCGATCAGCTCTTTTTTCGCCTTCTTGGAAAGCGTGAAGTCGCCATCATCTTCAACCCGGCACCCGCGATCGTGAATGATGCGGCAGTTGGAGGAGTTCGGATCGTCGTGATCAAGCCAGTAGAATTCATCGAGAACTGACGCATTCTCCACCTCAAGCGAGGGAACGGAGCGAAACAAATCCCATAAGCACTCGAAGTGGTTCTCCATCTCGCGCCCACCGCGCGTCACAAATCCATCAAGCGGAGCCGCCTTGCCATCTAAAGACCCTCCCGGAACAGCCGTTTCTTCAAACACGTGGATACGCTCGCCCTGCATGTGACCGTCGCGCAGCAAAAACACCGCAGCTGCCAAACCGGCAAGGCCGCCGCCTACCAAATACGCCGATTTGTCATCGACTCCCTTGGGTTTTCTAGGCCGAGCAAACGCTTCGTAGTTACCGTTGGTGTACCTCATGCAAATCCTTCCTCTCCAATCGCCGGCGCTGGCAAGCGTCGAAACCATACGTTGCACGAATGCCATCGTATGACTGGTCTTGGTCGAGACAAGGGCCAGTGCAGAAAGGAAGGCAGATCGAAAAGGAGCAGTTACGAATAGGTTGGAAAAGCAAGCGGACCCGCTGTTGCGCAGGTCCGCTCGAACACCGACGAGTGAAGCCGATCAGCCTTTGCCGCCTCTGAAGCGCGACCCTATCCGTTTCGCCTTCATCGGCTTTTTACGGTACGCCGGATGATGCTTGAGGAAAACAGCGCGGCATATCTGCGTCACGCCAAGCGCAACCAAAGCAGTAAGCAAAAAACTAAATGCCAGATCAAACACGCCCACGTTGCGCTCGAACCACGCATACAGGCTGAATAATCCAAAGAACGAGGAAAGAGCTCCGGTGATAACCGTGAACAGCTTAATGAGGATTTCCTTTGCACGGGTTGGCGAGTAGCGATACGTGGCAACCAGATAGACCACTAACGCGACCACCGCCAAAACAACCAACAGCACAGCGATGCGCGATAAGCGGGCGATCATGACGGAACTCCTCTCTCGGCACAGCAAGCGTCTTGCTTGCACGAACTCCTTGATTTCGCATCATACCAGACTCGCAAGAGGCCGCGCGAAGGCTCATCGATTCTAACGAGCGCTCGGCGGCTTCACATGCGTTTCAAGCAGCCGAACGATTTCGTCTTTTCCAATTGGCTTGACCGCATAGCCATCCATCCCCGCCTCGGAAGCACGTTTTCTGTCTTCGACGTACGCATTGGCCGTCATGGCGATAATCGGCGGATGCGAACGATGAACGCAAGAGCTCTCTTCCACGATAGTGCGAGCGGCCTCCAAACCGTCCATGCGCGGCATTTGTATATCCATGAACACCAGGTCGTAATAGTTTTCCGGCACCGACCTCAATGTCTCGACCGCTTCAAGACCGTCCCAAGCGCGATCAACTGAAGCGCCTGTGCTCTTGATGAACTCCTCGGCTATCTCTCCCACGATGTCGTTATCCTCAACAAGCAGAACCCGCACGCTCGCCCAATCAGCCGAACAGTCGCAATCAGGAAGCTCTACGTCGTCTGGCGCCGTCGAAAGATCTTCGTCGTCCGCCGAAGCTTCCTCCTGCATCTCAAAAGGAAGATCCACCGTGAACTTCGAGCCCCTGCCTTGAGCGCTCTCCACTTTGATGGACCCGTTCATAACATCGATCAGGTTCTTCACGATAGACATTCCCAAACCCGTTCCCTCCACCGCAAGACGCGATGGGCGCTCCTCCCGCTCGAACGGGTCGAACATACGCTCAACGAAATCCGATGACATCCCTATGCCGTCGTCCTCGATTACAAAGCGAACTACACAGGTTTTTTGAGCATCCTGCTCGCTCAGCCTCAGCTCTTCCGCCACTTCGCCGAACGGCATGCGGGCCGCCGAAAACCACACGTGACCACCCGGCTCCGTGTACTTCACCGCATTGCCCAGCAAGTTGACCAAAATCTGACTCACGCGCATCTCGTCGCCAACCACCATCGTGCGTCCAAGCGAGCAATTAACCGCCTCGAACGAAAGTTGTTTCGTATCGGCCTGTGGACGAACAATGGAAACCATCATCTCCACCAAACTGCACACATTGAACGGCGCGTGCGTTAGATCGATTTGCCCGCTTTCTATTTTGCTCATATCCAGCACGTCGTTAACCAGGTTCAAAAGGTGATGCGAAGAGAGTTTTATCTTGCTGATAGATTCCCCCACGCGCTCGCGGTCATCCTCGTGCTCGCTGGCTATGTTCGCCAGCCCGATGATCGCGGTCAGCGGCGTGCGAATGTCGTGGGATACGTTCGATAGGAACCTCGACTTCGCCTCGTTGGCTTCCTGCGCAGCTTCAAGCGCACAACGCAGGCTTTCCTGAAGCGCGCGTTGCTGATTGTTTTTCCTCATGATCACAACGATGAACAGGATGAGCGCAACAATGAACACGCTCAAGAGAACCGTTGCCGTATCTATAGCCTCTTTCCGGGCATCGGCTATCTGAGCGTACGTCCTGTCAAACGATTCGGAGGCAACGTCAATGATCTCGGTGTTGATCGTTAGCATGTGGTTGATGCGCGGGTCGATATTATCGGAAAGAAAGCGAGCTACATCATGATCGCTCGCATCGCCCAAGCTCATGTCGATGAGCTCTTGCTGTTGAAGACGGAACTCTTCGTACCGATTTGCGAGCTCGACGGCAAGCTCGGGAGCAGCAACGAACCGATCGGAAACCTGCTCGAGCTCTTTGATCATCTGCTGATCGATTTCCTCGAACTCGACCCGAACGCTTTCCACGGTTTCAGGAGTGCGCGCGAAACCCAGGCGATCGTCGAGCGTTCTCATAGACATCAAATACGTCTCAGCCCGACCAGCGGCCAGCGTCACCGCGTAGGGGTGGTCTTTCAACCGCTCGGTTCGCTGATCTACCTCATTCATGTTCATAGACAGAACAACGTAGAAACCAACCAGAAACGCCACTAGAATCAACGCGACAACGGCAAAGACGCCCGAGGAATCCAGAAGGCGGTCAAACGTTTTCGATTGTCGATCTTCGCGCTTGCCCATAAACCGCTCCGTCTGACAAACCAGGGAAGGGAAGCAGGACGTATCAAACCGGGTCACTGTACCAGCCCCCGTCAATCGTCAAAACTCAGCAGCACGATCCCGGTATAGAACAAAACCCCTCGTCCCAAACATGAAACGAGGGGCTGTACCTTGCTAGAATTGAACTTGGGGAGCCACTTCCGCACCCGATGCGGCATCGAAGCTCTGGCGTTCCTTGAAACCCATCATACCGGCAATAAGCACGGCGGGAAACGTCTGGATAGCGGTGTTGAACTTCATGACCGTGTCGTTATAGCTTTGGCGCATGTAGCTGATCTTGTCTTCCGTGTTGGAAAGCTCTGCCTGCAGCTGCTGAAAGTTCACGTTCGCCTTCAGGTCGGGATACGCCTCCGCAACGGCGAACAGGCTTTTCAGAGCACCGGTCAAAATACCATCGGCCTGCATTTTCCCTTCAGGAGTACCGGCGTTCATGACGGCCGCGCGGGCCTGCGTGACTTCGTCGAGCGTACCGCGCTCATGCGAAGCATAACCCTTGACGGTCTCAACAAGATTGGGGATAAGATCCAAACGACGCTGCAGCTGAACGTCGATCTGTGCCCAGGCGTTGTCCACCATGTTGCGCAGCTTGACCAGGTTGTTGTACAACCCGATAACAGCCAAAGCAAGCACAACGACAATGACAAGCACGACGATCCATACGATGTCCATAGCTCTCCTTTGTTAATGCGTACGGCTCATTCTACCATCGCCGGGAACGAGACTATCGTACGCCACTATTCTGTAACCGTTCCCTTACGGTAAGACTCGTCGATCAACCGCCGCCGTCTCGTACCAAGCAGGCCGGGAACTATCTCACCGGCACGGAAGCCGCACGCGAAGGACCGAAGGTTGTCGAGCGAGCCCACCAACCCCGACTTCGAGCCTGCGCCGCCACGCGTGTTGCGGCATCAATCGACTTGCACATCGCGAACACGGCTGATCCGCTTCCGGACATGAGCGACGCATCCACATCCTCATGAGAGCTTGCCCATGTTCGAATATCCGCAAGAGCCGGAAGCATGCCCTCGGAGACCGGGACCAAGTTATTGATCAAAGGGACATCTTGCGCGCGCGTAGCACGTAATGCAATAGCACGTTGATCGGCTGAAACGAACGAAGGACTCTTGTCGAAGGCGCGATAAGCAGCAGCCGTCGAAACGCCCCCTTCAGGCTTGATCAACACCACCGGCCCGTTCATAGGCGTCAGCTTATGGTCGAGCACATCCCCTACGCCGGTCAAGCACGCGCAGCCGCCGTGCAGGAAAAACGCCACATCGGCACCGAGGGACCGAGCGGTTTCCTCAATCAAAGCATCGTCGGCTGGAACACCCCACAAGAGTGCCGCCCCCACTAAAGCGGCGGCAGCATCGGAAGACCCGCCCCCAAGACCGGCTTCTGCGGGAATGTGCTTCTCGATGCTTACCATGATCGTTTCATCCTGCTGCCGTCCAAGCGCGGCGGCGAAACGGCGAACAGCCTTGCTCACGATATTGTCCGAAGGGGCAACGTCGAGCGGCGCGAGCCCCTCGCATGAGCGTGAAACCAGATCAACTGCCAATCCCGCACCCGGCGCCGCCGGGGCGGTTTTCATGCGCAAGACGTCATGCAGCAGCAGCGCATGCATGACCGTAGTGACCTCGTGGTATCCGTCCGAGCGTTGTTCGCCTATGTCGAGGTACAGGTTCACCTTCGCAGGAGCAACCAGCTTAACGGAGCCGAAAGCATTGAACGCGGCGACATCCACCCCCTGAGCGATGCGCGCAACCTCGAACATATCAACAGCATGCGGGTCGTTTGCACGAGAGGAGAGCCCCTCCGCACCTGAAGAAACGGGCCTGGATTCCGGAAGCTCGGTCGTATTCGTCATAAAGGTTTCGTTCGCCTCTTTCTTTTGCTTGCGAAGAAGTCGCGTAGTATCTGGGCGCATTCATCGGCAAGAACGCCGGAAGTCGCCTCGAAAGTATGATTAAGCCGTTCGTCAGCGTTAACGGAGTACAAAGTGCCCGTCGCGCCAGCTTTCGGATCAGGTGCGCCAAAAACGCACCGATCAATGCGCGCTTGGTGCATGAGCCCAGCGCACATAATACAGGGTTCGAGCGTCACGTACACCGTGCAACCCGTCAGACGCCATGCGTCTAAATACTCAGCAGCCTGCTTCATAGCCAAAAACTCCGCATGCCCAGCTGGATCTTTCGTCGTTTCCCTCATATTGCAAGCTCGAGAAACAACCAGCGGATCAGCTAGCGCCCTCCGAGTAGCAGGGTCGATAGGCTGGTATACGACAACGGCACCGATAGGAACTTCGCCCAACTGTTCGGCACGGCGCGCTTCAGCAAGAGCCATGCGCATGTAGTCTTCATCAGTCATGTCGCATATTATATGGTATCCTACCAATCGTTCAGGGATTCAACGCGATTTCCGCATGGTCAGAATGACGGAACGGCTCAAATATCTGTTTCACGTGAAACAAGAGGGCCCAAACACGTTCGCCAGACTAGTCGCGCAAAGCCCTGGGGTCAAAAATGCGGAGGCGTGGCCGAGTGGTTGAAGGCGGCAGTCTTGAAAACTGTTAACGTTCACGCGTTCGTGGGTTCAAATCCTACCGCCTCCGCCAGAAACTCTTCCAGATCCTTGCCGGATCGTCTATCGCGAAGGCTCGCTTCCCATCAACCGCGCCAGCGAAACCCTTAGATCGGGCACGCATAGGTACACGTTCGCCATGGCCTTCGTCGTTCGGAGAAGAAGGCCCCGTGCAACAAGAACCTCGAAATCCGTACGCGCGGTCGAATAGGCTATCCCGTTCGCAGCCTTATGCTCGGAAATGGAGAACTCCGTTTCCGGGGAGAGCACGGCACGGCGAAGTATGACTTTCTGTCGATGATTGAGATCTTCGACAGAAGCTATCCAGTCCAAGATAAGATCATCGGACTCTTTAAGGCTGGCAAGCGACTCTTCCATAAGCTGGAGCATATGCAGCATTATGGACATGAACGAATCGTAGTAAGCGGTCCAATCCGTTTCGCACCCATCCGCCACGATGGATTCCTCCAACGAATAGCGCGCGCTCCCAGAGAAGAAACTGCCGGCTTTCCAATCTTCCAGGATCTTCGTTTTCGGAAGAAACCGAAAAGCCGGAAGCCCTTTCTTGAGCAAATAGAACCTGCTTGCTATGCATCCCATAAGGTTGTTGCAGAAGGGAAGCGGGGACAGCCTCCAAAAATGACAATTGACCAGCATGGAAACCATAAGGGGATCTTGAACGGGCTCGGTATTCAAATCGTTTCCCGTGGCCACGATGACGTCCACTACATGATCGTCGCGAAAAGAAACGGCATGCTGGTCTAGGAGAGGGACCGTCTCGGGGCCGGAAAGCTCCCTGTCTGACAGGCCTTCCGTGAGCTCCTGGTAAAAACGAAGCAGGACCGACCGGTCGAAAGGAAACTCTTCGTAGGAATCCAAGTTCCTCATGATCCCATGGAAATTGACCGCAAGACGCTCCGCCCGCGTCATGCACGGGCGCTCCCCGGAAAAAGCCGCCCGAATGCTCTCGTAATCAGTCTCGAAACCATCCTGCTTGAGATTGGCCACGGCTTCCTCGATGTAATACTGCGTGACGAAACGAGAACCAGACCGCTCCCTGATCAGCACATCGAGAAACGAGCCCTTTTGCGTTTTGCGGGTTATCTGTCGCAAATAGTACCGAAGGGAGGCCGGCATCGTATGCCAGTTTTTCCGTACGCCCTCCGGCACGAACTCGACGATGGGGCCGTAAAACGCCTGCCCCTTGCGAACGGCTGCGAGAACGTCCCAAACTTCGTCCGCAGTAAAACCGCGAGGGACGAACCGAGCATCGAGTTCCCGTCTAAGCAGGGGCGCTCGCTCCGTCCTCCAGAGAAGAAGTTGAAACTCAGGGCTTTTCAGCAGCTCCAGAGACACGGGAACCTCCTTCGTCTTCGGGCCGGCGCAGGAAAACCGCTCCCGCGCCGGTTCCCTTTCCTAAGACCAGGGATCAAGCCCGGGTAGTTGCGACGCGATAACCTCGCCGAACGCAAGCGAGGGGCCGAGAGTGCCGCCGCCTCCTGTGTAGAATGCGCCGCCGCAACCCACACCCGAACAGTTTCCATGAGCGAACAAACGCTCGACCTCGTTGCCTTCGGCATCCAAAGCACGCGCGGCGGGAGTGGTTTTCACGCCGCCCATCGTGCCCAAAACAACGGGAACCACTTCCGCTGCCCAAAAAGGACCCTGTTCCAAGGGAGCCAGCGTACGAGCCGCGCCCTCGAAGTTGGAGTCTCCTCCCGTATAGTTCTGGCCGTAATAGTCTTGTCCGCGGCCAAAATCAGGATCGGCTCCGTTTCGGGCATGTTCATTGTACCGGGAAACCTCTTCTTTGAGGCCGTCGGCGTCTATTCCGCAGTCTTGGGCAAGCTCGTCAAGCGAAGCATACTGCTTGAAGGCAGCACCGGGCTCCCCGGGCTTACCCCCATTCAACCCATACGCGTCAACGGCAGCTTGGTCGGCTATCGCGAACGCAGGAAGATTCTTCCAGCCGCGCGGCTCCGCGCCGTTCTCAAGGGCGCAGAACGATCTTCCCACAGAATCATAGTTCGAGCATTCGTTCGTGAATCGCCGCCCATGCTTGTTGACGTAGATTACGCCGCGCTTGCAATCATCGCGAATCGCCGTCGAAAGCTTGCTGGCACCCAGAGAGCGGGCCTCTTCATACTCTACTTTGTAACCCGGCGACAACCATGCCTCGTTCATCAAGCTGAAATCGCAGCCAGCTTTCATGGCCATCTTGTGCCCGTCGCCGGTGCCGTCCGGCGTACCCCAGCTGTATCGAGCGGGAACGCGCAGATAGGTCTTCATCATGGACTCATTCCAATCGAACCCGCCTGAGGACAGAACCACGGCCCGCTTTGCACGGATTCGGATGTCTTTTTTCCCATCGTTGGCAAGCACGCCGATCACTTCCAAGCCACCGGCTTCGGTTTCGCGCGTGATCAGCTGGCGAGCAGGGGTTTTCGCCATGATCTCCACTCCCGCATCTTGCGCATGCGAAACCAGCGCGCCGCCGAGCACTCCCGCTATAGCCTGTCCCTTCTCAACCTTCGGGCACAGGGATCGTCCGATGGTTTTGCCTCCGGGCAAATCGGAACGATAGTCGATCCCGGACGCCCAGTACACCCACTCGACACCTGCAAGACGCGTTACGTTCTCCAAAGCGACGTTCACGTTGTCCACGAACGCTTCGGCATGCTCGGGAAGATACGTCTCCGCGGATCCCGCCTCTATATAGGCAAGGGCGTCGGCTTTCGAATCTTTGTCCCCGTTCTGCTCCATCAATTTGTTTGCAGGAGCCCAAACAACCGAAGAAGAGTACAGCGTAGAGCCACCTGGCTTGGCGCCCTTCTCCAGGACGATCGCGCTCAACCCGTCTTCACGAGCGCGCAGCGCGGTGTACAAACCCGTGCCTGCGCCGATGACGACCACATCGGCTTCCTTGTCCCAAGATTCCGCAGAAGCGGTGCTCGCTCCCTGAGAGCAGCCGGAAAGCAAGCCGCTCGCCAAAGCTCCGACGGTTACCACTCCACCCGCGAACAAAGCTTCTCGACGTGTGAATTTTTTCCCATTGCGAACTTCGAGGTTTTGTCCCATATCTCCCATGACCGATCCTTTCCGAAGCAAGGCTATGCCCATTGTCATACATGAAGGATCTGCAGATCTCCCCTACCGGTTTCGCCAGTATACGAAACCGGTAGGAAGAGCGTCAAGATGGCAATATTCGTTAGTGAATACTGGGCGTTTTGCCTGTTCAAACTAATGGAAGATAAAAAATGACAACAGGTGGCGATTTTCGATACCAACAAAAAACGACGATGAGCATTCTGGAAGACGTCTTCTTCGACGGCCCCATGCCAAAATACCCGGGGCGGCCACGTGCCATGAAACAAAGAAGCCGGCCGACCGTTTGGCCTACCGGCTTCTTTGCGCGGATCGTTTCGAACGCGTCTACGAAACTTCGAACAGCAACGTGGCCGCAAGGGGAGAAACCATGCCGTCGGCGGTCTTCGCACGGACGGTCATACGGTAGTCGCCCGCTTCATCGAACGAGGTGGAGAACTGCCAATTCACCCATTTGTCCGCCGTGGCGCCTTCCGTGGCGCACGACGTCCACGTACGGCCCCCGTCGAAGGAAAATTCCACCGCTTCGATGGGGCTGCCCAGATCGTCGGCTACGCCTTCGAACGTTATCTCATGACCAACGGGGAACACGCAGCCGTCGGCGTAGTTCAGCAGGTTGATCTTGTTGCGATAGCAAGGATCGACGCGCTGCACTTCGGGCTCGGAATCTTGGCGCGTCAGCTCGATATCGGTGATGTTGCGCGTGAAATAGCTGGCAACCGTCTCGGGCATCCACAACTGCAGGCTGCTGCCTTCGGCAGAAGACAATTCCTCGCCGTTGACCTGGTACACCAGCATCGCATTGTGATCGATTGCGTAACGCAGGGGCAACGGCTGGCCGTATCCGTCGGCGCCATATGCCGTCACCGTGTTCACGCCGTCTTCCAGATCGGCCATCTCGACGACCGAGGCAAGGGGCACGCCCATGATTCTTGCCTGCCCGAACGGCGAGCCGGTTGCGCAGGAGCAGCCCATCAAGGTCTCCTTGCCTTTTTCCTCGGCGAGATCCTGAACGTTGATGGAAAAGCTCTTCTTCACGTTGCCGCCCACGTTCACGTAGAAATTGGCAACGCCGTCCTTGGATGAAACCAGTTCGTCGGAAGGCTTCGAGCACATCGAAGTCAAAGCCGTGCCGAAGACGTTGAACAGCTCATCGTTCGGGGTAACCCCCTCCTGGTTGAACGCAAACAAACCCTGTACGTTTGCCACCTGCGTGTATTGGTCTGCTTCGGGATCGAAAACATGGGACGACAACGCGCCGCCGCTGACCTCATGCGTAGCGCCGGTTGCATCCGGGCCCTTCTTGTCGGAACCATCTACCTGTGCGCCGAACGCGGCGGTCGCTCCGAACATGAGCAATGCAGAGCCAACCACGCCCGAGGCGATTTTGATCGGTGTTCTATGAGACATGGCTTCCTCCTTACTTCTCTGCCTTATCGGATGCAGCTTCAACCTTCGGAGGAACAAGCGAGGTGCTCGTCAACACCGTGGTGTCTTCCGGATTCGGCATTTTGTCTTTCGCATTGAACATGACGGTTTGCGTTTCATAGCTCGTAAGGCCGCTTTCCGTAGTCGCGCGGACGGTCAGGCAATACGCACCCTCGATTTGGGGCGTGTACGTGTACTTCCACCACACCATCTTGTTGCGATCCATGTCGGCGATGTCGTACTTCGTCCAGGTCTCTCCATTGTCCATGGAGAATTCGACGCTCGTCACCTTCTCGTCGTAAGCATCGACGTACCCGTTGAAGGTGTACGGCTGGCCGTTCTGCACCAGCAAGCCATCGGGAACGCCCAGAATGGTCGCATTCGGCTTGTTCATCATATCGCCGGCTTCGTTCTGCCAAGCATTGGGATTTCCAGCCCACTTGTCGGTGTAATCGATATCTTCGTTCGTCACACGGTACGTGCCGACCTGCTTCGAGTTGATCTGCGCATCCACGCCCTCGACCCAGTTCGTGCACGGGTAGCCGCGCGTGGCGTCCAGGTACTCTCCGCCGATCTTGTACACCAGCAAAGCCTCGTTGGAATCAACCTTGTTCATCGGGAAGGCGCGCTTCGAACTGCCATCCGCACGCAAGGCGCGAACACCCGTGGTGTCGTCCTTGTACCCGCCTGCGCGTTCGATAAGCCAGCTCACGGGAATGCCGGTCACTTCGGTGTTCGTTACTCCGCCACCGCCGACCGGATTCCAGTTGCAAACCATTTTGGAGGTTTTGGTCACAACGGCCCCTGCAGCCTCAGCCTCTTTGATGAGGTCGGGAAGCTTTGCCGTGTATTCGGAATTGACGTTGCCGTCCACCGTGATAGTCCACTCATCGAACAAGGACTGGGGCATCTCGAGGTTCAAGCCGTTCACGCCTGCGCCGTGGCGCATATTGTCATAGTAGGCATGCATCCAGTCGTACGAGAACACGCCGCTCTGATACTGGGTCATCTCCTGGTCGATCGCGAATTCGCCTTCGACGTTCTCCACCTTGTTGATGCCCCACAGGCGATCGTATTTCGTGAGATCCCACATCTCCAGGCCAGCGCCGTTTTCGGTGGCGTTATGGCAGGACATGCAGTTGCCGCCGTATTCGTTCGCGAACTTCTCCTTGCCAAGCGCGCCAAAATGGATGCCGTGCATGAGCGTTCCGAACTCGTACTGCTTGGCAAGGTAGCCCGGCGCGTACGAGTGGCAGAACAAGCACTGCTGCAGCGTTGTCTTGTTGTCGAGCTCGTCGTTCCAAGCAACGGGATGCTCGTAGGGAAGGTGCTTCAAAAGCGAGTTCATATCCGCATGGCAGGACTCGCAGCCACGGTTGTCGGAATCCAGCCAATACGTGTTGTACGAGTTGCTCCCAGCCTGGATCTGCCATGCGTCGGGGTTCACTTCGTATTCCGTTGGCGTGCGCTGGACCATCTGCCCGTTGGGAAGCGTCCTGATTTCAGGCGCCACCTCGGACGCTATGGAATCCCAACGATCCCATAGCCCGTCAAGGTACTCTTTGCCGGGGTACTGGTCCTCGTTGATATCTTCGTTCGTTATGCCCTCGCGGCCTTCGATGACCGCTTTCTGCTCATCCGTGAGAGGGGACTGCGGCTTCGCGGCCCCCTCGTTCGCCTTGTTCGCAGCCTGCTCCGACTGCTGAGGCGCGCAGCCGGCGACCAAGCTCAAGCCGCATACCAAACATATCGTCGTTGTTACAATCGTCTTCTTGAGATGCATAAGGCCCCCTTTCCTCTTGGTTCATCTACGGTTTCTTATCGCATGCGCAATTCGCGCCTCACCGAATCAGCCACCCCTTTCCCCTTTCCCCAGGCGAGCGGAATCGCGAGCCCCTATAGTAGATTCCCGATGAAAATCCCACTATCACCCAGAAGTCCGAATCACGTTTTGCCTGATGACCGCCTATCGGCCAAAGTGGCCGATAGGGGTTCGAGAAAAGGCTGGCTATATTTAGCTTGGCAATGCGATGCGCTCCGCATGCCGACATGAGATAATGAGAAGCGGCTATATCAGGGGAAACGCTCGTGCAGACGGCTATATCTAGAGGGGTTCAGAAAAAAGGGTATGAATATACGGAAGAACTGCAGGAAGGGGATGCCCTGTCCTGGAATCATGCTTGCTTCGCTTGGTTTGGGTTTGAACCTGGTATGGTGCACCCTCATGGGCCATACGCTTGGATTTTTCTCATCAGCGTCGGGCATCGACTCCTGGGCGAATCCTCGACTGTTCTTTTTAGCAGGCATCCTTGCGTTTTCCCTTGCCTATATCGCCATCCCGCGGGCGCTCAAACACGCCGACGCAACGCTGCGCTTCATACTTCCGCTTGCTGCGGCTTTCGGAACCGGATGCTTCGGAATGTCGTACCATCAAACGTTCTTCGACCCGGTGTTCATGGCTATAGGTGGGCTTTTCGTATCAGGTGCCTGCTATTTCTGGCTTGTGGCGCGCTACAACCTCATGCTGGCGCGAACTCAGGGATTCATCACGATAGTCCTTTGCATCTCGGGCGGGCTCATCATAAAGCTGCCCCTTCTGCTTTGCCTGAGCGCCCTGGTCGGCCCGGAAACGCAAATGCTCATCGCCATGGCGGTCCCCATAGCTTCAGCGCTCGCATTCGAAGCCTCGTGCGCTAAGGTGCGAAAATTCAGCCAAGCTGAAGAGGCGGCGAACGGTAGTGCAGGAAGCGATTCCCGCACGGTGTTCGGAATCCCCATCAAGCAGCATGAATCCGGGAAAGCGCCCGAGGCGGATCGTCGCAGCGTTTTCGTCCTGCTAGGGGTTTCCGCTGTCGTTTTGGCAGTTATACGGTCGGTGAGCTTTTTGGGGATGTGGGGCGACACGAACGCCACCATCTCCACGGACATCCCTTGGCTCAGCGGTTTTTTGATCCCGGCTGCATGCGTGATGGCTTTTGCCTACTTTGCACTCATTGCATTAGCCGGATATTCGCTTTCGACGCGATTCCAACCAGCCTTGCTGCTCATTCTTTTCGGGCTTTTAGTCGTAGCCGTACAAGCAAGCCCTGATGGAGCAACGCTCACCATGCTCACCAGCGTTATCCAAATAGATGAGCTATTTGCTCATTTATTATTTTGGGTCATCGCCATTACAGCGCTCGACGTGCTGGACATTCCATCGTATCGTGTAATAGGGCTGGCAGGAGCTTTGTATGCCGGCGTTTCAATAGCATGGGTAATCCTCTTGAGCAAAGCGCCCATCATCATCACCTTGATAACCATGCTCGCAACCTACGCTTTGGTTATCGTTTCCCTCTATGTCATTTCAACGCTTCGTCGTGATAAGCAAAGCTTCGATGAAAAAAGAAGCCTATCTAACAGCGAGAAAAACCCATCGAATCAGAAAGAGGAAGCGGATCTCACTCAAACTGTCACCGATACCTGTATGGATATGGCTAAGAAATATGGCTTGTCTCCTCGCGAAACTGAAGTATTCATACTGCTCGCGCAGGGAAGGACTCGCTCCTTTATCCAGGAAGAACTTGTTTTGTCCGGCAGCACCGTGAAAACCCATGTAACTCATATCTACACGAAGATGAACGTTCACGATAGGCAGGAAATGATCGATTTGATTTGGAACTAGGGATTATCCCAGTGTTTCACGTGAAACATCTTAAACTCCCAGATATTTGGACATGAACGGCGCATCAGATGCAAACCAATCTAGCACCCGTCCTTTATAGATCAGGTAGCGATATGCTCTAAAATGGAAAAGCCGATGTTTCACGTGAAACATCGGCTTTTCCTGAATAATACTGTGCTCTTTAACGATTCGTCATGGGAACGTAATCGCGCTTTCCTTTGCGAACGGATTTATAAGCCGGTCGAATAATACGTTTGCCTGAAACAATTTCCTCGAAACGGTGCGCAGCCCATCCTGACATACGAGCACACGCGAACAGGGGAGTAAACAGGTCTTCGGGAATGCCCATCATCGAATACACGAAGCCTGAATACATATCGACGTTGGCGCACATATCCTTGCGCGTGCCCTTTTCTTTCAAGATAACCTCAGGGGCAAGACGCTCGATATTCTCAAGCAGCTGGAATTCCGCCTCGTATTCCGTTCCCCGCGCAAGCTTTTCCGCAAACCTCTTGCAGATCACCGCACGTGGATCCGACTTCGTGTATACGGCATGACCCATACCGTATACCAAGCCCGTCTTGTCGTACGCTTCCTTGTTGACGATCTTCGCCAGATAATCTGCAACCTGGCCTTCATCAGACCAATCTGAAACGTGATCTTTGATTTCCTTCTGCATAGCCAGCACCTGATGGTTTGCGCCGCCGTGCTTACGGCCTTTCAGCGACCCGATCGCGCCTGCGTAGGTGGAATATGCATCTGTATCCGACGAGGTCAAAACACGCGTCGTGAACGTAGAGTTGTTGCCTCCACCATGCTCAGCGTGCAGGCACAGCATAATATCGAGCATCCGCGCTTCTTCGGGCGTAAATGCACGATCCGGGCGCAGCATAGACAGAATAGTCTCTGCGGTAGACTGCCCCGGCAGGAACCGGTGCATGATCATCGACTCATTGTTGTAACGCGCGCGCTTCGCGTAATACGTAAGGACCATGATGCGAGGCAGACGCGATATAAGCGAGATAGCCGTATGTATCTCATGATGAGCACTGCGGTCTTCAGCATCGGGATCGTATGCATACAGCAAAAGAATGGTACGCGCAAGAACGTTCATGATGTCAGGGGGAGTGTCGCGCATGATCATCGATGCAGTGAACCCATCGGGAAGCTCGCGCTCGGCATCCAGAACAGAAACGAAGCGATCCAGCTGATCCTGCGTAGGCAGTTCTCCCATTAAAAGAAGATAGGCAACTTCTTCATAGTTGAAACGACGATCAATAGCATCGGTATCAAGCAAATCGTAGATATCGTAACCGCGATATCGAAGCATCCCGTCATCAGCTATCTTTTCGTTATCCGAAATTACATAGCCATGAACGTTCGCAATATTAGTCAATCCCGCTACGACACCCGTGCCATCGGCATTGCGCAAGCCGCGCTTAACGTCGTATAGATCGTAGTTGTCGACATCGATCGAGTTAATGGTTTTGAAACTTTCGTATAGCGCGAGTTTTCTCTCGTCTCCCATAGCGCATCCTTCCTGCCGCAGTAACGGCTTTTCGATAAAGCGGATACGGCCAATCTGAAACGACGGCCTTGCGTACCTGTAGAGTGGAGAATGAAATCTTTACCATGATAAAGCGCAACAACCTCCCGTACAACGAGTCAAAGGGAGTTATCGGTGAAAACCATGGTGAAGGAGTATTATACGAGACCTTCGGTATATATAAAAATGCCCGTCGTAGGACGGGCATTCAATAATCTTAAAAGAGATGGTGGCTATTTTGCAGCACCGATGCGGCAGATCGTGGTGCCGCAATCCGGGCACTTGCCCTTCGTGATAGGCTTGCCGTTCTTCGTCGTGCTCTCAACGGGATCCTTCATGATCTTCTTTGCCTTGCACTTCACGCAATATGCCTCAATAGCCATGGCTGAAAAACACCTCTCTGTTCTTTACTCTCACGAACCGCAAAGCGGCCCGTCTCTTAAATCAAGGTTGTGAACTTGCATCCCAAGATGCGCAATTGCCCATTATAGGTCACCTGGAACATGCTTGAAGAGTATATCCGCAGGTGACTATATATTCTTCAACAACTCCATAACAAAGTCTGCATTCGACGACAGTGTTTCCTCATCGATATTTTCCAAAACGTCATCGCTTTGGGCGAAGTAAGCAGGCTTAGACCCCGCCATACCCACCAAATGCATCGCCTGATGGCCGTGCTTGATAGCGAACGAGGCAGCACTATCCTGCCACAGAATACGTCCGCTCGACACGCTGACTCCGGTTGCCTGAGAAGCCTTCTTTACGTACCGCTTCATACGAGAAGAAGTTTTTACGGTTTTGAACTGGCCTTCCTGCTCAATCATGCTTAAATCGCCTGCGCCTAAAGCTTCAAGATCAATAATGATCGCACCGCGTAAATCCTGCTGATGCTCTGCCAAGAAAGACTTCATACCGCTGTTTTGAGCAAGCTCGGATCCCAGCGAAACGAACCATACTTCCGTATTGATATCAGGGTTGCGGAACTGGTATATCTGCTGAAGCTCGTCAGAAATCTCGATCTCGGACGCAGCGGCTTGCGCCGATTCTTCCGCAAGGCTTTCGGAATCGAAATCCGCGTTCTCCACGCGACGAGCCGAGAACGCCCCGCCGTTCCACGGGCGAGAAGCGTTGCCCCTGTAGTCGTCGAATTCATCGTCCTCGACATCAAGATCCTCGTCATGGAATCCTTCGGATTCAAAACGATCGTCCTGACCGACAAAAGCGTTCTCATCAAAAGCATCGAACGACTCGTCAAGATAATCGCCCTCGTACGCATCCATACGCGTAGTTGCAGAAGGGTCGATATCGCCCGCGGACTCATCTTCCTCGCGGAAGCTTTCCCATCCGCCACGCTCGGCACCTACAGTGCGAGCATCGAACGTATCATCTACGTTTAACCACTCCCGAGCGCTCGGCGCTTCTTCCTTATCTTTGCGACGAAAACGGTCGAACAAGCGACGGACGCGCGATTTCGGCATTTCCACGTACCCAGGTCCCGCAAAAGCACCCGTTTCGGTAAAGTTAGCGTCGTACGCCGAGTCGTCAGCATCGTCGACGTAAATGTCGTCAGGGTCCACGTTATCAAGCAGTTCATCGCCAACAGGAGCGAAGGCGCCGGTGGCTCCAGCAGGCGCGAACGATCCCGCAGCATTTACGTTAGAGCTTTTCGCATCGGACGCATTGGCGCGTGCAATAGCCCCCGACAAAGACGGAAGCATAGCGCGAAGGGAAGCGCCTTTTTCGGATGGGGAACCTTCGGCAGACGTCGAATCCAATCCGTCGTTTCCGTCGGAAGAACCCAAGCTGATGGAAGGAAGCATGGTCAGCAGGCTCTTCGCAGCGGTTTTGCCAGCGCTTTCAACGTCCGCCAAAGGAGCACGCTGTTTCGGCAGCTCGGTGATAGGAGCAGGATTCGCCGCAGAAACGCCGATATCGGGCAGAACGATGGGTTTGCGCGCCGCCTCGTCGAACGGGGTATCCTGAACAAGCCCGAACACCGTTTCTTCCTCTTCAGAAACGCCGTCGGTCACGTTTACACGGTTATCCGTACGGTGCTCGTCTTGACGCGTTGCCAAAGCCTCTTCCTGGACCTTGCGAGGATCCAAAAACGACGGCATGGAGAGTTCGGGCATGGAAGGCAGATCACCCGGTCGAAGGCCGCTGACATCGATAGGGGCCATCGCAGTGGTGGACAGCGGATCGTTCTCTGAGTTCTGTGAAGCAGAAGTCGCAGATCCATCGAAAGAATCCGACGAATGCACGTTCTCAGCGCCATGCTCGGCGGCGGAAACAGCGTTGTCGACCGCTTCTCCGTCTTTCAAAGCACTGTCAGGAGCTTCGGCATGGTCGGTGGAAACGTTCCACTGGGGAGCCTTGATCTCGCGAATGCCATCACGGCTTGCGTCCATCTGCTGTTCGAAGCGGCGCTCAACAGCCATATTCGCCTCAGTAAAATGACCAGCGCTTTCGCTTACTGCCGCGTCGAGCGCACTCGCATAACGAGAACGCTGTACGGGCTTTTCAACGGTTCGGGGCTTTTTTGCCTTTTCCTGTGCCTTCGTGAACCAATCGGGAACCCCACCCGTCAATGCGGTGGAATACGGGGTCGGCTCGACCGACGAAACCACGTTCAGGGCAGCATCGCCCACTGCAACGATTCCTTCAGCATCCTGAGCGGCGGCTTCAGCCTTAGCGAGCGCTTCCTGCATGGTATCGGGAGGAATAGTGGAAAACGCTTCCAAAACCTCTCCGCGCACCTCGTGATAATCGTCGTCGGAAGGACGAGGCAGGGGAGGCTCTTTGATCTGGACAAGATTCTGCGCTATATCAGCGGCAGCGGCGCCCGCCACAGGTTTTCCGGTTAAAGCCGCAACAGCCGCTTTTGCAGCTGCCAAACGAGCTTCGGGCGTCTGAGGGGCCATCGCGGGAGGCTTCAAGTTCTCAGCCTCGTATACCAGCTCGACTCCCTCGGGGACCAATCCGGCAGCTCGGGCCGCATCTTCACCATGAATGGCAGCTTCCCCACGTTCGACCAGCTCAGCTTCGCTTACGCGGCCGCGACCCACACGGCGCGCCACTTCAAGCAGCACCGCCGTACCCGCAGCGTTGCTGTTCGCGCCCTCATTGTAAGCAGCGAATTTATGAAGAGCGCCGGTCGCCAAAGGAATGCAGGCAAGAACCAGCAGGATGACAACGATCACATTAAGAACCGTGGAAACCATTCCACCATCGTTCAAGAACACCACGTTACGCAGCAGCAAAATAACGGGCAGCAAGGCCATAGCCCCAAACGTCGTCCATTGAATGGCAGGAAGCGCCTGGGTAAGCGGACCGTTCAGCTCGGCGCGAACCTTGCCGCTGTCATAACGAGCCACCAGCACGACTTTACGTCGACGAGATCCGCCCGCTTCAGCAGAATAACCCGGATCGTACTTCGCAACCACGTTTTGACTGACGCCGCGCGCTAAAACCTTAGACAGAACCGGTCGATCGAATGCCTCCGCTGCGAACAAAAGCGCTGCTATCAATGTAACGACTACCGAGGCGATGCCCAGAACAGGCACGAACAAAGCCGCAACCGTGACAACCAGCGAGCAACCGCAGCAAATCATGCGGGGAATATCGGCGTCCGGAGAACCGTTAAAATCCTCGATCACTGCGGAAAGGCCAGCTTCTTTCTGCATTTGCTCGGTTATGTACAGCGCCGCCTGCTGCTCCTCTTCGGTTCCCGCTGGGCGCGGGCCGATTTCCTGGGACAGATACGCAACGTGATCTACTATTTCCGGCATTAGCTTTGCCTTTCGTTCCCTGGTGTTTCTACAAGGCACATATAACGCAAGTATACGCTATTTGCTTTCCGCGCCCAAATAATCGCGAATAAAAGCATCGGCCGTCCCCGCTTGTAAACGAGCTGTTGAGTACGACCCTTCCATGCTGGACACAACTTGTTCGTATGCTTCATACACAAGCGTTTCGGGTTTTTCAGGAATTGCCTTCGCAAGAGCGACCGCCTCTGCGTCGGCAACGTTGTACGCCTCGTTCTGGGCAGACGCTTCTTCTTTATTCTTAGCTAGGAACGCGTCATCCGAAGCTATCGCATAGCCAAGGGACTCTATTCTTTTTTCCACATAAGAGAACAATGCGCTCATATCGGCCTCACCGTAAGCACGTTGCACCTCGGAAAGAGCGCTATAGGCGGTATTGAACGCAGCAAGAGCCTCGTTGGTCTTATCTTTTGAAGCCTGGACATTCTCAGCTGTCGTATTTTTCACCAGTTTAGCTGCGTCGCGCGCGAGGCTATCGGCCCTCAGAACCTCGTTCCAAGCATTTCGAAGGTTGATAGCGGCAGTTTCAGCCTTGGAAGACTCTTTGAGCAGCTCCGCACCCGACTCAATAAGCGACCGACGAGCGGCAATAGCAGCCACAGTCTGATTAGCCGCTTCCTTGTCACGCGATTCGTTCAGATTCAGAGATGAAGCGCGGGCTTTTTCGTCAGCTTGATTCAATTGAAGAGACGCGCTTTCAAGCTGCGAGTACACGTCTTTGCGCCGTTGAGCCATTCCCTCGTCAAAAGGATGCGAGATCACATCGTCAAGCTCCACGATCACCTCGTCAGCCTGATTCACCAAATCAAGCGCCTCGTCCAATTGCGCGACGTTGCTCTGATGACTCTTGAGATCGTTGTACAGATACATCCCACCAAGCGACAGCAACACCACCATCGTAAGCGATATGACAACAGCGGCCACCACTTTACTCAATTTGCGGCGAGCTTTGCGCAGGGCTATTTCCTCTTCAGGAGATCGAACAGGTTTAGAAGGAATCGATGCTTTCCTCGATGCCGCAGAGGCTGACGAAGACGACCTCGAACGCCTTGCCTTATCCGAGGAAGCAACCTGAGCGCCCCCCATCGTTGGAGCTGCAAAATCAAATGCGTCGAAGCGCGAAGAAACCTCTTTGTCGTCCACCGACACAAAGTCACCCGTCGAAAGAGGAAGTCCTTTTTCTTTAGTGGGGGTTCCCGAGGGTTTTTTTCTACGAGCGGGCAACGTAAACAAGGACACATGACCGAACGGGCCGCGCTTTTCCTTCTCTGCGCGACCACCGTCAAGAGCCTCTCGAGCGGCATCGAGCACGCTGAACGAAATCTCGTTCGACGTGCCCTTCGTATGCCTCTTAATATGTGCAGCTCGCGTTAGCTTGTCGTCTCTCCTGGCCATACAACCCCGTCGCAGCCTAGATCACGCACGACCGCGCCGCACATCGTCCGCTATTTCGCACGCGGACATGATTTTAATAGTTCGGCTTGGTAGGGAATTCAAAAAAGCCTTGCCATAGCTCTTAGTGAGCAATCGCTTATCAGCAAGAATGAGCACGCCTTCGTCTTCGGCCTTGCGAATAAGCCTTCCTGCCGCTTGCTTCGTTTCAAGGACAGCAGCGGGAAGCACGTATCGACGCCATGCTTGATCATCGCGTGCCGCACGCTCACACGACAGGGGATCAGTAGGTTTGGAGAACGGCAACTTGGGAATAATCACGCCCTTCAACGTAGCCCCAGGAGCATCGAACCCCTCCCAAAAGCTTTTGAGGGCAAACAGCGATAAATGCTCGTCGGCAAGGAAATCATCACGAAGCCCCTTTACCGACACGCCCCATTTCTGGCAAACAACGCGAAGATCGTCTTCTTTAAGCTGCGGACTCACTTCGTCGAAGCACTTCTCCATTTCTCGACGATTTGTGAACAGCGTCAGCATGGACCCCTGCTGCGCACGATGAACGTCCACCAGAAGGCGCTGCAGCGAAGAGAGGTAGGCTGCGTCGCTCGGCTCGGGCATATCGTCAACAACGTACACCGTCATGTGGCCGTCGTAGTCGTAGCTTGAATCAAGCTTGCAGGTTCTAGATTGAGAGAATTCGGTTTCGTTCAATCCGAGAGAATTCTCAAATGCGGTGAATCTCCCATCAACCGACAGCGTAGCCGAAGCAAATACTACGGAATGAGTCTTTGCGAACAATGTCTCGTTCATAATCGCGCCCATGTTGACCATCAGCGCTTCGAGTTTTTCAGCAACGCGATCTTTTTTGCGATTGATCGTAGCGGAGTACGCGCAAGATTCGGGTGCCTTGGTCAATATGATGTCAACAGAATCGATCTGTTCCTTCAGTTCGATAGCCATCGACGCGATCTCGCGCTGAATTTCAGCCGCCCCATCAACCTCTTCCAAGTACGCAACCAGATTCTGACACGCTGCCACCAACTTCTCCGCAGCGTCCGCCATAGTCCGCCCCAACAATGCAACCTGACCGAATGTTGCGCTGTTGCGAATATCTCCATTGATCCAGAGCTCTACCGTTTCGTATCCTCGGCCTCGCTTGTTTTGATCGAAGAACAGCAGATCTTTCATATGGGAAGCAAATTCCTGTGCGGCTTCGGCATACGTTTTCCCGGCAGCTCGAGCTTTGCTGGTCAACGCATAGAACAGAGAGCTTCCTTCTTCGCTTCCCGAAACCACCACGCGGCGCTCGGCTCGGACGAACACGTTACGGGAAGCTTCGTCAGCACCGGCGCGATGAGCAAGACGCGTAATATCCTCAGCGGCCAGAGAGACCGAAAAAGCCCTGCGCGCTTCCGATTCGGCCCCGTGAGCCTCGTCCACCACCCAGTATCGAATAGAAGGGAGCAATCCGCCATCAGCTACTAAATCGCAAAAGAGAAGACTGTGATTGGTCACAACGATGTCGGCAGCCTCGGCGCGACGGCGAGAGCCGTGCACAAAGCAGGACGTTCCGAAGTAAGGGCATTTACGGCGAAGGCAATCATGACTCGTCGTGGTTACCGCTCGACGGGGCAGTACTCGATAATCGATTTTCAACCCATCCATGTCATCGTACGAGGTCTGTTCCACGTAAGAAAGAAGAGCGGCCAGCGCCGGAGCCTGAGTTTGCTCTTTGCCATTCACAAGCCTCATCTGAGGGCCGTCAGAAACAATGCGGTCTATGCGCCGCAGGCACGGGTAATGAGAAAATCCCTTCAATGGGGCATACGTCAACAGCGGTCGCTCAGGATTGACTGCATGGAGTTCTTCAGCGAGCGCAGGAAGCTCATGGTACACCAACTGATCAAGCAGCGCGTTGGTTTTTGTCGCAACGCCTACCGTAATGTTGTTCGCCTGCGCCGTAAGCGCAGCCGGCACCAGATAAGCCATCGACTTCCCAACGCCCGTACCTGCTTCGACGATAAGATTCTCAGAACTAGCGAACGCATCGCGCACCGCTTCGGCCATAATGCGCTGCTCTTTGCGCGGCTCGAAGTCGCCGTACAAAGCTCCCACAAGTCCCTTCTCGGAAAATGCTTGGTCGATAGCTTCTTGAGAAGGAAACACAAGCTCTCGTTGGGGATTAGAAGCTATATCGTCTGCATCCATCTTGGGGGCATGCTCTTTTTTGCCCAGTCGATCTCTTCTCAAAGCACGAAGGGAGAAGTGGTGCTTTGTATCAACCGGTGATGTTTCACGTGAAACATCACCCGCTTCAACGGCAGCATTCGACGATGTTTCACGTGAAACATCGTTCCAAAAACTGGAAAAGACCTCGTTGTACGCTTCACTCGATTGAAGATCGGCAATACGATCGAACACAACTTGCGTAGACCACTGATCGGGAGTTGCCATGCGAGCGATCTCTTTCACCAGCGTGGGAGGCATAGATGCCACGCCGGCAAGAAGGATGCGATAGATGGCGCATGTGGCTGCTACATCGGCGTCGGCACGATGCGTGGAAAGCGGTGCGCCGAAAGCGCGCACGAGGTCCAGAAGCCGATGAGACTTCAAACGTGGTAAAGCTATGCGAGCAAGATCGAGAGAATCGATCCAAGTGTTCTCTAAAAGTGGATACCCGCTGGGGTGGCGTGTCGTGAACGTGCGATCGAAATCGACGTTATGAGCAACCACGCTCGCATCGCCGACAAACGCCGCCAAAGCCGCAAGCGCTTCCTCAGGAGACGGAGCATCGGCAACGTCACCGTCGTGAATATCGGTCAACCGAGCAACTTCCTCCGGAATAGGCTTTCCCGGATTCACGAACGTGATGAACCAATCCACAATCTCACCTTGCTCGAAGCGAGCAGCAGCAATTTGGGTCAACTCATCGTGGTTGTACGAGAAACCCGTGGTTTCCGTATCGAGCACAACCACGTTGCGGTCAAGCTCGCCGAAATCAAGGGAGTCCGCCCATGAAGGAAGCGATGCATAGCGGTCGCATACGGACTGAAGTGTTCCATCGCTTATGAAACTTTGCAGGGTATCCTGCTTGAGCATACTTTGATTATCCATAGCTATCAGCCTATCATCTATCATAGGATCGCACAAACCTAAAACACGGTGATTACACGCCCGACACACCCTGAGATACACCATGGTAGAGGAGAAAAGATGCAGGCGGAACGCTATTTCGGAACATACGCTCGATTCGAGACAAAATCCAAGAAGGATGCGGCGGCTCTTCTTGGCGCCGACAACCTGGTTGGCGATGTGTTCGAACTAGAGTTCATCGTGCAAGACAAGAAGAGCGTTGCCTGGCTGAAAAACCGTTTCGGCGGGCTTATCGGGTACCTTGACGACGAAACTTCTCGCACGCTCAGCATTCTTGTTGCCCGCGGATGGAACCTCAAGGCAATCCTGTCGTTCATAGCGTTCACCGACGCACCCGATCCGGGTCATTACTGGGGGCAAGTCGCGCTCGTCTGCTATGAGAAAGAACTTGAGCATCCTATGAGTTCCTTTATACAAGGAATTTCAGCGCGCTTGGCGGATGGAGTTCGTCCCGATGTCTCGTTCGGCGATCAAGCGGTTCAGCAGATCGTCGAAAGCGAGGGATCGTGGCAACCGAAAGACACCGTGCCTCTTCCTGAAAAAAAGCCTGGAACCGTCATTATGAAAAGCCGCCGCAAAATGAGCGAGAAACTGATCGAACAAGGGCGTAAGGGAAACAAGGGATGTTATGCGATAAGCTGGATATTCCTTCTTGCAATCGTTGCCTTGGCGTTGTTCGGATTGAAGTCCTGCGGAATACTGTAAACGCTAGCAAAAAAATGGAGCGAGGTTCATGACCGCGCTCCATTTTATCCCATCGTTGAAAATTTAGACGCGAAGTGCGTACTGCACCAACTTCGTGCACAGGTCAGGGAAGGAAATTCCCGCCGCCCTGCCAGCATCCGGCAAAAGCGAGGTGCCGGTCATGCCGGGAATCGTATTGGTTTCCAGAATCCAGCACGACCCATCTTCTTCTAAAATGAAATCGGAGCGCGAAACCCCGTCGCATCCAAGGGCCTTATGCGCTTTGATAGCCAACTCCTGCACCATGTTCGTTGTTTCGTCAGAAAGTGGAGCAGGGCAGATATGCTGCGACCCACCGGGAGCGTATTTCGACTCGAAATCATAAAAGTCGCTTTTAGGAACAATTTCGATAATGGGAAGAGCCTGTAGATCGTTCCCTCCGATAACCGCAACAGTCAGCTCGGTGCCTTTGATGTATCGTTCGATAAGAACCTCGTCGTCTATCTCAAGTGCCTTTTCCACCGCATCCAGAATAGCCTGTTCTCCCTCGACGATGAACACGCCGAGCGCGCTGCCTTCCGTACCAGGCTTCACCACGCAGTGATCCCCAAGAAGAGCGATAACCCGATGAGCGTCAACGGAATCGCCTGCGCGAACAGCCACCGAAGGAGGCGTAGGAATATCATGCTGCTGATAGTATAATTTCGCTTTCGCCTTATCCATAGCCAAGGCACTCGACCACACCCCTGAACCAATATAAGGGAGCCCGATCACTTCCAAAAAGCCCTGCACCGTGCCATCTTCGCCAAGTTTTCCGTGCAAGCATAGGAACGCAACATCGAAAGGTTCGTCGATCAGACGCTTCAAATCCTCTTTCTCAGCAGGATCAAGGACGGTCACGTTAAATCCCGCTTCCTTCAGAGCTTGAGAAGCCCCTTCTCCAGAAGCCAACGATATCTCTCGCTCCCCGCTTTTTCCCCCGGCAAGCAACGCCACGCGACACTCGCGCGGATCGAAGCATTCAGACATGCGTCCTTCTTTCACCCTATGGATACGAACGTCAGCAGTATAGCAAAACGAACAACACCGAGCTAAAACCATGACGCGAGAAGAGCAATGTTTCACGTGAAACATGTATAATGACCGGCATGAATACTTCAATTAAAGCTTATACACTTGACGGTCTTGCTCAGATCGCGAAAGATCTGGGACAGCCGGCATTCCGCGCAAAGCAACTCTACGAATGGCTCTATACACACAACGTGCAGTCGTTTGATGAAATGTCGAATCTCCCTGCATCGTTCAGATCGTCTCTTGCAGAGAAGTTCTCGATAGATGCTCCTTCAGTAGTTGATCGTCAAATATCGAGCGACGGCACTAGAAAGTACCTTATATCGTACGAAGACAGCGTGTGCGTCGAAACGGTTGCCATACCCTCAAGAAGCGGAGATCGTTTGACGGTATGCTTCTCTACGCAAGCTGGGTGCGGCATGGCGTGCGCTTTTTGCGCGACGGGAAGGGAAGGGTTCACCAGGAACCTCCTTCCAGGTGAAATAGTGGACCAAGTACTCTTAATCCAGAAGGATATGGGAACGCGGGTTACAAACGCTGTCGGCATGGGCCAGGGCGAACCGTTCCTCAACTACGACAATACGCTCGCCGCACTGCGCATACTCAACGATCCGAAGGCAGTCGGGATCGGTGCGCGCCATATCAGCATTTCAACCTGCGGCATACTTCCCGGTATAGAAAAGTTCACCGCAGAACCCGAACAGTTCACACTTGCAATATCGCTCCACTCCGCCGCACAAGGGACCCGCGATCTACTTATGCCAAAAGTCGATCGTTACAAGCTTAAAAATCTCAAACAGGCGCTGCAGTCGTATGTCGAAAAAACCAACCGTCGCGTGACGTTGGAATACATCATGATAGAAGGCGTGAACGACTCGAACGCAGAGCTTTCCAAACTGAGGGAGTTCTGCTCCGGTCTTCACTGCCATGTTAACCTGATTCCCATCAATGCTGTACCTGGCTCCGTTTTTCAACCGAGCGATCGGGAAACCATTGAAACCTGGCTCCGTGAAATTCAGAAGCATGGCACCGAAGCTACCTTGCGCGATTCTCGCGGCTCCGATATCGACGGAGCGTGCGGACAGTTGAAAAACACGTATCGTAAAAACCAGGGGTAGATAACCTATTGAAAGCACTATGACGTCAGAAGGGCTCTTCTAAGCCCTTCTGACGTCATATATTGGTGTTTCTGGAGTACAAACTCGTCTAAATCATTACGAGGTCTTAGAAAGAAGCTCCTCGAACAATCTTTCAAGATCCTGTTCGTCTTTGAATTCGATCTCTATCTTATTCTTCCCTTTGACCGATTTAACCCTTACGTTCGTATGCAGAGCATCTTTCAAAGCGCGAGCGACGGTTTTGTAAGTTTTGGGCAGCGGAGCTTTCGGTTGAGTAGATTCGTTCTTCTTGCCCGACATCAAGCGCGCGATTGCTTCAGCTTCCCGCACCGTCAACTTATCCGCAATAATCTTATCGGTGAGCTTTTGACGGCCTTCTTTGGTCGGAATGGATAGAATTGCACGGGCATGGCCTGCTGTAATCTTCTCCTCAAATAAAAGCTGCTGCGCTTCTTCAGGAAGTTCAAGCAACCTCAACGCGTTCGCAACGGTCGAACGACCCTTCGACATAGCTTGCGCAACTTCAGACTGAGTGAAGTTACAACGCTCCATCAAGCGACGATACCCGTACGCCTCCTCGATAGGGTTTAAGTCGGAGCGCTGAATATTCTCAACGAGCGCAAGCTCTAAAGATCGATCATCGTCCGCTTCTTTGATTCGAATAGGAACTTTCTTCAAACCAGCAAGCTTACACGCTTGCCAACGGCGCTCTCCAGCTATGATTTGATACGTTTGCTGACCAAGCGGTCGTACCAAGATAGGCTGCAACAACCCGTCTTTCTCAATGGAAGCAGCAAGCTCTTCCAATTCCTCCCGTTTGAAATTCGTGCGAGGCTGATCGGGGTTCGGGCTAATGGACTCAATAGCAACTTCGTCCGTATTACGCTGAACCACACTTTTAATGGTTACTTGACTTCCTTCCTCGACGATAGATTCGCCTTCAGCAGGAAAAGAGGTGATTCTCACGCTTGCATCGTCAAGAGGACGCACCGGGTCGCTCGGTGCCGAGCGAGGAGGACGAGGTGCTTCCTCTTGCTCGTTTTCCACCAGCACCCGCTTCGGGGCTGCCTCGATAGGAGCCGCCTCTTCGAAAGCACCTCCCAGCAGCGAGTTCAGACCTCGTCCCAAACCACTTTTCGTCGACTTAGCCACGCTGAATCACTTCCTTTGCAAGCTCCACATACGACTGAGCACCTTTTCCCGACGGGTCGTACTGCGTAATAGGCTGTCCGAAGCTTGGTGCCTCAGACAGCTTAACGGTACGAGGGATCAATGTCGTAAAGACGGTTTTTCCAAAATAACCGCGCACCTCGCTTACCACTTGCCGCGAGAGCGTAGTACGTCCATCGTACATAGTCAAAAGCACGCCGAAGATATCCAGGGTGGGATTAAGGCGAGTTTTGACACGTTTCATCGAATCAAGAAGTTTTGTCACACCTTCCAGTGCATAGAACTCGCATTGGATGGGAATAAGCAGCTTATCAGCAGCTACCAACGCGTTCACGGTAAGAAGACCGAGGGAAGGCGGACAATCTATGAAAACGTAGTCGTACTTTCCGCGCAGGCTTCCAACGGAGTCCTTTAAACGGTTCTCTCTTGCCATCTCGGAGACAAGCTCGACTTCAGCGCCAGCAAGGTTAATGGTAGCCGGGATAACGTCAAGACCTTCGCACACATCGGGGATAATCACGTTTTCGATAGGCACATCGTTAAGCAGGACATCGTAAATACAATTAGAAACCTGACTCTTCTCAATGCCTAAACCGCTTGAAGAATTCCCTTGAGGGTCTAAATCAACGAGCAAAACCTGTTTGCCGAGCTCTCCTAAAGCAGCCGAAAGGTTTATCGCCGTCGTAGATTTACCAACGCCGCCTTTCTGGTTGATAATGGCCATAACCTTGGTTTGACCAACCACATGTTTTACCGGAGCCTTATCCTTGAACGACTTGATAGGCTTCGGCGGAGCAGGTTCCTCCACTTTAGCGGGAACCTCTCTCTCAACCACTTCTATATGATCGATCGACAAATCATCCTCAACAAGTATGGTTTCGTCACGCTTGACAGTCTCGGCTGGCTTTTTGTCTCGTTTAAGACTATCGAATAGTCCCACAGGGACCCCCTTTCTTAACCGCAACGACAGTATACCTTGTTTGCATCTTATATAAAGTGAGCCCCTTTAAACGGAGCATTTCTAAAACCGCTCTACTCTGTCTATGTTTCACGTGAAACACCCTTAGAGAGGACGTTTTTGGGCAAAACTTGTTTTACGGGGAAGTTTTATCCTTGGCTTCGCCGTTTTCTCGAAACATATGATCCTACGACACCGATCTTCCAATTCAAGCGTTCGATCAGATACAAGGGTCATCCCTAGCGTTTCCTGCAACGATAACGCGTGCTCAAATTCATCATCTTCCATACGAGCTTTATAGCAGATCAAGCGCCCGCCTCTTCGTAGAAGAGGTGAAGCGAACTCCATAAGCACGGAAACTCGAGATAATGCACGAGCAGTGACTACAGCGAATTCACCCGGATGCTCTCGCGCGAGGTCCTCTATTCGCCCCGTGTAGGTTTCTACCGAGCTAAGACCAAGTTGAGTAATAATATCGTCAAGTATAGCGGTTTTCTTGCCTACAGAATCGGCAAGGAGCGTCTTTCTCCCGCTTTCTATTGCCAACGGTATCCCTGGGTACCCTGCACCCGACCCTATATCCACATACCAACCTTCAGGAGCATCGTTCAACTCCGGCAGACCTATGAGAGAATCCTGCACATGCAGAAGCATGCCTTCGTCCCATGTTGAAATTCGCGTGATGTTCGTTGTTTTATTCGCCTCTATAACAAGCTCGAGGTGTCGCTTCAGTAGATCTTCGTGCATGCATGCTCCTTTATAAGATGTTCTCTGTAGTATAAAGGAATGTTTCACGTGAAACTTTCAAACATGAAAAAGCCCGCATCCGAAGATACGGGCTTTCGATCGAAATAAGGAACGTACCGCTATCGAGGAAGAATCACCACGTGGCGTGCGCTTCCCTCGCCCTCAGAAGCAGTCTCGACACGTTTGTCGTCACGAAGCGTAATATGAACGATCCGGCGCTCGTAAGGAGTCATCGGACGAAGCTTGACGCTGCGGTGCTGGCTCGCAGCGCGGCTTGCCGAAGAACGAGCGATCGACTCAAGCTTCTCTCGCTGACGACCCTTGTAGCCCTCGACATCTACGATGACCGGATAACGGAAGCCGATCGTCCTCACCGTGATCGCCGACACCAAGAACTGCAGAGCATCGAGCGTCTTACCGTGACGACCGATAAGCACAGCTAAATCGTCACCAGTAATATCAAGAATTAGTTCGCCCTCGTCACCCTCGTACTCATCGATAGTAACTTCTCCAACATCGAAGTATTTGAGGATATCTTGCAAGGCCCCGATCGCAGTATCAGCAATACGATCGAGTTCCTCATCGGTCAACTCGGTGGAATCAATCTCAGAGGGATCGATGCACTCCTCAACGTTTTCAACCAACTCTTCAGCCATAACAGACTCCTTTTATCGAAATAGAAAAGCTGGAGTGTTTCACGTGAAACACCGCCGAGCTACCTTTTCTTGCCGGTGTCCTTCTTGGTCGGGCGCGGCTTCTTCACCTTGCGGGTAACGTCAACCTCGATAGGCTTAACCTCGATAGTTTCGGCAGCTTCAGCATCACGCCGCTTCATAATGCGCATGGAAATTTGCTGTTGAGCAATACCGATAAGAGACGAAGCGCCCCAGAACAAGAGCACGCCGGCAGGAGAGCCCCAGCTGATCCACAGCATGAAAACGCTCATGACGGCCGCCATGATCATAGTCTGCTTGCGCTGCGGGTTGTCCTTGTTGCCCATCTGCATGAGAATCATGGGCAAGAACGTGGCGGCAGCGAACACAACCATCAGGATCAAATAAGGAACAAATGTTCCAAAACCCATGGAAAACGCCTCGGAAGGACGCATAACCAAGCTAGGAACCAGGTTATAGAACTCATACGTGGTGCCTTGCGTACGGGAACCCATCTCGCTCAGCACTTGGAACAGCGCGATGAAGATAGGCATCTGAAGCAGCATGGGCAGGCAGCCGGCCAGCGGGTTGAACTTCGCCTCGGCGTACAGCTTCTGCATCTCCTCCTGCTGACGCTGAGGATCATCGGCGTACTTACGCTGGATTTCCTGCATCAGAGGCTGAACCTTCTGCATCTGATAGGAAGATTTCGTCTGCTTGTGCATCAAAGGAGAGATGAGCACACGGAAAATCACCGTAACGACGATGATGGCGAGTCCCCAGTCGCCGCAAAAATCGTAGAAGAAATGGATGATATTGAACACCCAATCCTTGATTACGTCCCACATTGTATATTGTTCCTTCCTCTATACCAAAGAAGGCCGCTTCTACAATCCTACGGTACCGGATCGTAGCCGTGCGGACCTCCCGGACGGCAGCGCAGCACACGTTTGAACGTGAGCTTCAAGCCTTTCCAAAACCCGTAACGTTGAAACGCTATGAGTCCGTACTCGGAACATGTCGGCGTAAAACGACAGCAAGAAGGAAACAGGGGCGATAGAGCGGCCCTATAGAAGGTGATCAACATCACCGCAATGGTACACGGCAAGCGCTTTACAAAAGCCTTCATATCGATCGACCTTATCGGATCCCCGCGCGTTCCAACGTCTCGTCGCATGCTGCTAGCACTTTACTATAAGAACCCCTGCAAATACCCGACTTCGCGAGAAATATCACATCGAAGCCCTTCCAAGGCCCTCCGAGCTCATGACAGACTGCGCGCATACGCCGTTTTGCGCTATTGCGCCAGACGGCGTTCCCTAGCTTTTTGCCCGCAACAAAAGCAACACGACCATTGAGGCCGTGCTGCTTCGTGGGTAACACTATGAGCGTAAGGTACGGCGTATGCAAACGCTTGCCGCAAGAGAACAGATCGGAGATGTCCTCGCGGGACTTTATCGTCTCCAATCTCACTCTCTTTACACGCAGAGACGCTTGCGGCCCTTTGCGCGGCGAGCAGCCAGCACCTTGCGGCCGCCCTTCGTCGACATACGAGCACGGAAACCGTGGCACTTAGCCCGCTTACGAGTGTTAGGTTGATACGTGCGCTTCATATTGATTCCCTTTCATGGTTTTAGAGCAACCTCGAAAGTATAGCGCAGGTTACGGCGTAGTCAAGCAAAACTCACAAGAACAAGCCAACTCTGTTTCATGTCTATGCACTGGTCTGCCGCTGCGTATTCGCTACTCGTCGACTCGGTCGAAAAGACTCCTGAATGCGCGTTTCAACACCCCGCCAACAAGAACGCCCGTTTCCCTCATCGATGTCAAACCCCATGCTCATGCCGAAAACAGCGTTGAATCGCCTTCAAAAACGTGAAAAGAGTCCTACCGAACAAACTTATCCCCAAAAACGAGAAATCAAATTGTGGAAAATGTTGAAAACTCTTGTTTCATTCGAGCATCATTGTGGAAATCTCCAGTTTCACCGTTTTGTCAAGATGCGAATTTGCTTATTTTTACAAGCCCCTCATCAGGCATTAGTTGTTTTCAACCAAATAACCAGGCTTCTGAACTGGTGTTTTATGAAGTTCTAGCTTTTGAAGAGGGTGTTCTTTGATATGAATGAGACAAATCTACTGTTTCGGGAAAACCTCTCAGCCATACCCGAAGATACGTTAAGCAGACGCTTTTTCACCATGCCCGGACACGGTTCTATCAACATTTCCCAAGAGTTTTTCACTATGGGTTTTCCCTCGGTTCCTTTTTTCTTCAAAGTTTTCCACAATTTTTGAATAAAAAGTGGAAAACGCTGAAAAGGCCGTGTAGATAGTCGATTTTCTTTTCTATAAAACGAGAATATCCGCAATGAAACACATTGAATATCCCAGGTGGATAGATTCTAAAGTTGAAAACGTATACAATGCCGTTGAAAGTCATTGAAAAATGCTGAATCTCGGATCTGAAAAACGGAACAGAATTGAACAACCAGACTGAAAAAGCAGATCATCAAGGTAAAACGCCCGATGAAAACTCGGCATTGTACGACTATGCACACGTCGACTCGATCGCGCGCATAGCTTTGTACGACGATCTCAAGAGCGCGCCGCGTGTCACCGAGATCAATCCCGCGCCAACAGCGGATTACATCGAAAACCTCGCATCGAGCATTTACGAACAAGCGAAGCTCAGCGGAGGAACCATCCCGTACACGGTGATACGGGAGGTGTCGGAAAACTTCATCCATGCCCAATTCGCAGAGGTAACAGTGTCCATATTGGATGGCGGAAACACGATTCGCTTCGCCGACCAGGGGCCGGGGATATTCCAGAAAGACAAGGCGCAGCTTCCGGGATTCTCCTCGGCAGTCGAATCCATGAAGCATTACATTCGCGGCGTAGGGTCGGGTCTTCCCATTGTTAAAGAGTACCTGGATTTTTCCCACGGGACCATAACCATAGAAGACAACCTGGGCACCGGCTCCGTCGTCACCATCAGTCTACAGCCGAGCGAGTCGGCAGTGCAGGAGCTGCTTGACGCCGTGGCGGAAGGACCCGCAAGGCAGCCACAGGCTCAGGGCGCGCGGGGCGGGCAGCCTTACCAGGAAAACCTCTATCAGCAGCAGGCATACCAGCCCCAAGCACAAGGCTATACGGTGCCGGCGCAGCCTATTCAACCCATGCAGCCCATTCAACATGTAGTCCCAATGAACCCTATACCGGGAACCGTTTACCCTAGCCATCAGGCGCAACCGTACGGTACGACAGGATATCCGATGCAAGCGCCCGTTTACGGGTACCCCGCGGCGTCGGTGTCTCCTATGCCTCAAGCAGGTTATCCGCAGCACTCCGTCACGCCGCTGGTGCCGCCCTTGTCTCAACGAGAGCGAGATTTCCTTCCTATATTCTTAAACGAAGGGGCACTCGGCGTAACCGACCTGGTGCGCATCACTGGAGTTCCCCAGTCGAGCACGTATGTAACGCTGACGAAGCTCGAGCAAGCCGGACTGATAGAGAAAACCGCGGGGCAGAAGCGCATTCTGACGGATCTGGGATACCAGGTAGCCATTTCCCTGTAACCCTTTGCCTGACCCTATCGTTTTATATACAATCGAACACGAAGCGGACGGCCATCGGGAGCACGCCATCGTCGCTCCCCAGGCGGGGGCGGACCCACCAAGGAAGCAGCGTATGAACAGCCAAAAACTCGAAGAAACCTGGCAAGAAGTATGCGACCAGGTCAAAAGCTACAACAACATAGACCCGTCGCAGATCAGCGCCTTCTTCTCCCGCCTGCATCCCCAGGCGATGAGCGAGGGTTTTCTCATGCTGACGGCCGACAACGACTTCATCAAAACATGGATAGAGCGCCATTACGCCGGGTTCATCAAGCAGGCGCTTGAGGACCTGTTCCATGTTTCGTTCACCGTTATCATAGAAGTGGACATCACCGCCGCCGACGAGATGCAAACGCCCACGCCGAGCAGCGCTCCGCGCCAGGAACGGCCTGCTGCGCCGACGCCGCCACCAGCAGCTGAGGTGGAGCCGGCACCCGCCATACGCCCGGAAGAACCGCGCGCGGAAGACGTTGCCCCAAGCATAGAGGAAAGCGCCACCGAAGACGACGGGGACGCGGAAGCCGGACAAGACGGCCCGACATCCACGCTCACGTTCGAGAACTTCGTTATCGGCGATTCCAACCGCATGGCGTATTCCATGGCAGTCGCCGTTGCGGAAATGCCGGGTAAAGCGCACTTGAATCCCCTGTTCATCTATGGAAAATCAGGATTAGGGAAAACGCACCTCATGCGCGCGATCCAAAATTACATTAGCGAGAACATCCCTCACCTGTCCACCATTTACGTGGATTCGGCTGAATTCTTATCGGAATACACCGAAGCGAGCGCCGCGCACGACAAGCAGAAGTCCAGCTATAAGAACTTCAAAACGCGCTACGAAGAAGCCGACGTGCTGTTGATCGACGACGTTCAGTATTTGCAAGGAAAGAAGCAGACGCTCGACATCGTATTCCAGATCTTCAACAAGCTGACCAGCCAGGGAAAGCAAGTCGTGCTCTCCGCAGACCGCGCGCCTAAAAACATCGATATCGACGAGCGCTATAAAAGCCGTTTCAATTCTGGCGGCACGTTCGATATCCAACCTCCCGAGATCGAAACGAAACTGGGCATTGTGAAAAGCTTCGTTCAGGAATACCGGGATGCAGAGGGATCTCAAGATTTCAACATCCCTGAAGACATTCAGATGTACATAGCGGAAAGCTCAAGCTCGAACATCCGAGAATTGAAAAGCGCCGTCACGAAGGTTATCTACCAGATGACGTTTTTCAACCAACCGAACCTGAAGCTTGACGATGCTCGCGCGCTGCTTGAGAACCATTTTTCAGGGGGCCCGTCAAAACGCCTGACCATCGCGGATATCCAAAAGGAAGTCGAAGCGTTTTACAAGGTGAGCCATGCTGATCTCATAGGGAAGAAAAGAACGCGCAATATCACCTATGCACGGCAGATCGCCACGTACCTATGCCGCGAAATGGTCGACATACCGTACAACGACATCGGAAAGAAGTTCAACCGCGACCATTCAACCGTTATGTATTCGGTATCTAATATCGAGGCGAAAATGAAAGAGAACCGGGAACTTCGCGAAGAACTCGAAACGCTCCGACAAATCATCAGGGAAATATAGCCTTATTCGTCCGCCCGATCTATTCGACGGGCGGACGAACGTTCGGAGGAAAGACGTTTGAAATATGACTGACAAGTTGAAGAAAAGCCCCGAAACCCTCTGGAAAGATAATATAAGCAATAATTCATGTTGATGGAGGGTACTGGATCTAAACATCTGAAAAGGTATTATTTTCAGCTGCTGAACTGGTAATTTAGCAGTTATCCACTTTTCCACCGCCCTTATTATTACAACTATTAAAACCTTATATATATTTAAAGAAGACCCTTTAAAACCTAAAACCCGAAGATCATGATATTTTGCAAGTGCCACGAAAAGCTTATGCCTACGCTTTTCGTTCGGTGCATGTTTCACGTGAAACATGCACGTTGCAGCTATGTTTACAGGGCATCTCTCTTATCGCGTCTCTCCAATACCAAGCGACCATTTCTTTCGAATGTGCGCGCGGCGCTGTCGTACTTCCTGCAAGCAGACTTTTTAGATGCATGTGCGCCGCCATGCTCCAAGTCCTTTTCTTCACATGCGCTTTGGGCGCGCGGCAGAGCTTTTATCGTGGTGGCAAACGTGAAAACGACTCGATTGTGCGATACTGAACCGAAACCATAGAGAGCAAGAGAAAGGGAGCGGCTTGAAATTCAGCATCAACCAAACGGAATTGCAGAATGCCCTGTCCGTCGTTTTGAAGGGTATCGCGACACGCTCGACGCTGCCTATTCTGTCGGGCATTTATCTGGATGCGCACGGCGACACGCTCACGCTCCAGGCAACCGATCTTGAGCTTTCCATCCAGTATGCCGTGCCGGCTTTAGTGGAGGAAGAGGGTAAAGCCGTGTTCCCCGGCAAACTGTTCTCTGAAATCGTGAAGAACCTTCCCGACGCCGCCGTACACGTTCATGCTGAAAGCGATTCAGCAGTTATCACCTGCGATACGTCGTCGTTCTCGATCAAAACGCTTGATGCCGAGGATTTCCCCGGTTTTCCGCATGTTGACGTTCAGCAGGAAATCTCTATTCCATTCTCGCAATTTGCCTCGATGGTCAAGCGAGTGGCTCGCGTGGTATCGAAGGACGAAAGCCGCGCGATCCTGACCGGCGTGCTTATCACGCTGGAAGGAACGCTGCTCAAGATGGTCGCCACCGATTCGTATCGCCTGGCTATAACGGAAGCCGACCTTCCCGATTCGGCAGCAGAGGATTTTCAAGCGGTTATCTCGGGTTCGTTCTTGCAGGAGATTGCATCCATGCAGCGTACCGACGATCCGCTCAAGCTTGCGTTGGCCGAGAACCAGATCGTCGTGACCTATCACGACACCGTGTTCATCAACCGACGCATTGAGGGAAACTTCCCCAACTACCGCCAACTGCTCCCTGATTCGTACGTCACGCGCGTGAGCATGGAGGTTGGACATTTGGTGGCCGGCGTGAAGCGCACGTCTCTTCTGGGGCAGACGAGTTCTCCGGTTAAGTTCGATATCAACATAGCGTCTCAAACCGCCCAGCTATCGGCCGTGGCTCAGGACGTGGGTACCGCTCAGGAAACTCTTCCATGCGAAGGCGAGGGGGAAGACGTCGAGATCGCGTTCAACTACGCGTACGTTTTGGACGGCTTGTCGTCGGTCGCGACCGATAAGGTGTACCTGGAGGTTCAGTCCGCGCTCAAGCCCGGTATCTTCAAGGCTGACGAAGGTGAGAACTACCTCTACTTGGTCATGCCAGTTCGCATTTCGTAAAGCGTGAGAAGCGTCCGCAGTGGATCTTCGCATATCTCATATCTCGTTTTGCGACTTTAGAAGCTATGAAACGTTCGACCTGAGCGACATCGGTCCTTTGACGGTGTTCGTCGGGCCGAACGCTGCAGGCAAGACGAACGTTATCGAAGGGGTACAGCTTCTAACGGCTCAATCGTCGTTCAGGAATCCTACGGTACCCCAACTGGTGCGTGCGGGCGCTTCGTTTAGCCGGTTGCAGGCGGATGTCACCGACGGAAGCCGCCAATTGGCTCTGGGCGTTCAGCTGGCTGACGGAAAGAAGAAGCACCTTCTGAACGGGAAGCCCAAACGTACGGCAGATTTGAAGGGCCTTGTTCCTTCGGTGACGTTCACGCCCGATGATTTGGAGTTGTCGAAGGGTTCCATGTCCGTCCGCCGCACGGCTCTCGATTCGCTAGGCTCCCAGCTTTCCGCGAATCATTACTTGATTCGACGCGACTACGAAAAAGTGCTTCGCCATAAGAATCATCTTCTCAAAGAAGATTCGTCTTCGTTGCTCATCGAGAGCATGAACGAGATGATCGTCACCTGCGGCGCGCAGCTGGCGTGCTACCGCAGCGCGTTGTTCGAGAAGCTGGCAAGTTCGATGAGTTCTTACTACTCCGAGATTACCGAAGGTCGGGAGTCTTTGACGGCGTGCTATATGCCGTCGTGGGAAGATCACGATCCAAGCGTGCCGTGCTCGTATTCGTTCGGCCGCGACGAGGCGCGCGCCTTGCTGTCCCGTGCGCTGCAGAAGCGGCTTCCTGACGAAATCGCGCGCCGCCGAGCGCTCATAGGACCTCATGCGGATAAAATCGAGTTCTTCATAGATGAAAGCAATGCGGGCGTGTTCGGGAGCCAAGGGCAGCAACGATCGGTGGTTCTGGCATTCAAGCTCGCCGAGGCGTCACTTATCCAAGATATTCTAGGACGGAAGCCCGTGCTGTTGCTCGACGACGTGATGAGCGAGCTTGATTCCGCTCGACGTCGCGCGCTCGTGTCGTTTGTAGCCGGGGATATTCAGACGTTCATAACTACGACGAATTTGTCGTATTTCGACGAGGATCTGCTTGCGCGCGCTCGGGTGGTTCGTTTAGGGGATCGAGGCGATCGGTCGTGAAAACATTGGGAAGCGGCTTGAAGGAATTGATGGCTTCGTTTGGCGCAGGGGATGATTCCGGCGCCCGCGCTCGTCGCGCGGCGGCGGTGAAGGTCATGTGGAGAAAAGCCGTCGAAGCCGTTTACAAAGATGCGGCGCCTATGGTTCTCGACCATATCAACGCGGTGTACGTTATGCGGGCGGATGATGTGGACGACGCGCGCGCTGCAGCGAGGGTGACGGATGGCGGCACCGTGTTGGTGGTGTATTCAGACGACAGCATGATTCGGTCCGACCTTGACGCGCGGCAGGAATTTCTCAAAATGAAGCTCAACGAGCAAGGCGAGCACGTGGAGGCGTTCTGCATCAAGCCATCGCGCTTCGATATGAAATCGAGGCATCCGTTTCGGCCTGACTCCGCTGACGAACTTGGTGTCGCGGCTTCCGCCGCGCCCACGCGTCCCGCTGCGCGCCGTTCTTTGGCACCTGAGGAGACCGCGGCGGTGGAGGAGCTTGTCGCCACGGTGGACAACGCCGCCGTTCGCCGTGCGCTTGAGAAAGCCATGATTGCTGATTTGCAACGCAAAACATCGAAAGACGTTAAAAACGACGTTCAGTTCTAAGATCGTGTCTTACAAGGCTTCTCAAAGCCTTCAAACGTGATGTATTTTATTCGTACCACGAATACCTGTGGTAAACTTTATAGGTTGGCGCCGACGCGCCTCACTCACGCATCGCACTACAAAAGGAGCATGTCAGTGGCAAAGAAACCTGACCATTACGACGGTTCTGACATTCAGGTCCTCGAGGGCCTGGAGGCGGTCCGCAAGCGTCCGGGCATGTATATCGGCTCGACGGGTCCTCGTGGCCTTCATCATTTGGTGTACGAGGTTGTCGACAATGCCGTGGACGAAGCCCTGGCCGGTTACTGCGACCAGATCGAAGTAACGATTCATGAAGACAATTCGATCACGGTCGACGATAACGGTCGCGGTATCCCGGTGGATAAGCATCCGAAGGAGAAAATCCCTACAGTCGAGGTGGTTCTCACCATCTTGCACGCCGGCGGCAAATTCGGCGGCGAGGGCTATAAGGTGTCCGGCGGCCTGCACGGCGTAGGCGTGTCCGTTGTGAACGCGCTGTCCAGCCGCGTTGCCGTGTGCGTGCGCCGCGACGGCAAGGCGTACGAGATCGATTTCGATCACGGCAAGACGGCTACGAAGCTTCACGAAACAGGTCCGGCTAAGCACACCGGTACTACGGTGACGTTCTGGCCCGATCCTGAGATCTTCACCGAGACCACGGTGTACGATTACGACACTCTGGCCAGCCGCTTTCGCGAAATGGCCTTTCTGAACAAGGGCCTGAAAATCGTGCTGCACGACGAGCGCGTGACCGACGCCGACGGCAACCCTCGCACGGACGTGTTCCAGTTCGCCGGCGGTATCGTGGACTTCGTGAAGTTCTTGAACGAAGGCAAGGAAACGCTGAACAAGCCCATCTACTTCGAGGCTGAAAATGCCGACGGCACGGTGGAAGTGGCTATGCAGTGGTCCACGTCCTATTCTACGAACTCGGTCATGGCGTTTGCGAACAACATCAACACGCACGAGGGCGGGACGCACCTCGACGGCTTCAAGCAGGCCGTCACGCGCACCATCAACGAATACGCGCGCAACAAGGGCATTCTCAAGGAGAAGGATTCCAACCTTTCCGGCGACGACACGCGCGAAGGCTGCGCCGCCGTCATCTCGGTGAAGCTGCACGATCCGCAGTTCGAGGGGCAGACGAAGACGAAGCTCGGCAACACCGAGATCCGCCCGCTCGTGCAGAACGCTGTCACGCAGGGCTTGGCCGAGTACCTGGAAGAAAATCCCACCCCCGCCAAGCGCATCATCGGCAAGGCCACCCAAGCGCTCAAGGCGCGCGAAGCCGCGCGCAAGGCGCGCGAGATGACGCGCCGCAAGGGCGTGCTGGATTCGTTCGCGCTGCCGGGCAAGCTGGCCGACTGCTCGTCGAAAACCCCGGCCGAGTCCGAAATCTTCATTGTAGAGGGCGATTCCGCAGGCGGCTCCGCCAAGCAGGCCCGCGACCGCAAGACGCAGGCCATCCTGCCCTTGCGCGGAAAGATCCTCAACGTGGAGCGCGCGGGCCTTCATCGTTCGCTTTCAAGCGACACCATCAGCTCGCTGATCACGGCCATCGGCACGAACATCGGCGACGATTTCGACGCTGACCAGGCGCGCTACCACCGCATCATCATCATGACCGATGCCGACGTCGACGGCGCGCACATCCGCTGCCTGCTGCTCACGTTCTTCTATCGCTACATGCCCGAGCTGATCAACCGCGGCTACATCTACATCGCGCAGCCGCCCATCTTCGGCCTCAAGAAGAAGAACTCGCGCAACCCGAAGATCGAGCGCTACATCTACGACGAGTCCGCCCTGTCCGCGACGCTGGCCGAGTACGACGATCCGAACAAATTCGACGTGCAGCGCTACAAAGGTCTAGGCGAGATGGACCCCGAGCAGCTGTGGGAAACCACCATGGAGCCGGCCACCCGCACGCTTTTACAGGTGAACATCGACGACGCCGCCGAAGCCGAGCGCGTCGTGTCCGAGCTGATGGGCGACCTGGTGGAACCGCGTAAAGAGTTCATCCAGAAGCACGCCCGCGACGTCCGATTCCTGGACATCTAAGGAGAAGGCAAGTGGCAGACAACACTGAAGAATTCGATTCCATCGACGGCTCGGACGAGCGCGACGATAAGCTCAACGAGCTGGTCGCCCGCGCCGAGGCCGACGCCGATGCCGAGGAGAACGCCGACACCGAAGCGGAACCCGCGGAGGAATCCGCAGAGCCCGCCGTGGGCGTCGGCATTTCCGAGGAGGACAAGGCGCGCGCGATGATCGACACGTCGTCCATGGGCAACCCGCACGGCTCCATTGTAGAGGGCGCCAACGGCGGCGAGGGCACTATCGTGCGGAGCGCTTACCTGGGCAAAGAGATGCAGACTTCGTTCCTGGAATACTCCATGAGCGTTATCGTGTCGCGCGCTTTGCCCGACGTGCGCGACGGTTTGAAGCCGGTTCATCGCCGCATCCTGTACGCCATGAACGAAAGCGGCTACACGCCCAGCCGCCCGCACATGAAGTCGGCCCGTACGGTCGGCGACGTCATCGGCAAGTACCACCCGCACGGCGACTCCGCGGTGTACGACACCATGGTGCGCCTGGCCCAGCCGTTCTCGCTGCGCGTTCCGCTGATCGACGGCCACGGCAACTTCGGCTCCATCGACGGCGACTCCGCCGCCGCCATGCGTTACACCGAGGCTCGCCTGGACAAGGCCGCCATGGAGCTTTTGCGCGACCTTGACAAGGAAACGGTCGATTTCCAGCCGAACTACGACGAGAGCTTGGAAGAGCCCACGGTTCTTCCAGCTCGATTCCCGAACCTGCTGGTAAACGGCTCGTCGGGTATTGCCGTGGGCATGGCCACCAACATCCCGCCGCATAACCTGGGCGAGACCATCGACGCCACGTGCCTCATGCTGGACAATCCGGAGATCGAAACCGCCGAGCTGATGAAGGCGCTTCCCGGCCCGGACTTCCCCACCGGCGGCATCATCATGGGCAAAAAGGGCATCCTGGACGCGTACGAAACGGGCCGCGGCTCCCTGACCGTGCGCGCGAAGTGCTCGGTGCAGGAAGGCAAGAACGGCCGCAGCTCCATCGTGGTGTCCGAGATCCCCTATCAAGTGAACCGCCAGCGCTTGCTGGAGAAGCTGGGCGAGCTGGTTCGCGAGAAGAAGCTCCCGGAGATCAGCAACATCCACGACGGCGCCGATCGCCACGGCATCGACATCATCATCGACCTGAAGAAAGACGCCATCCCGCAGGTGGTGCTCAACAAGCTGTACAAGCACACGCAGCTGCAGGTGGGCTTCGGCGTGATCATGTTGTCGCTGGTGGACGGCGTGCCGCGCGTCCTTTCTCTCAAAGAAATGCTGCACTACTACATCGCCCACCAGGAAGACGTCATCGTGCGCCGTACGCGCTACGAGTTGTCGAAAGCTGAAGAACGCGCCCATATCCTGGAAGGCTTGATTGTCGCGCTCGACAACATCGACGAGGTCATCAGCATCATCCGCTCGTCCCAAACCGACAAAGAGGCCGGCGAGCGCCTGACCGAGCGCTTCGGGTTGTCGAAGAAGCAGACCGACGCCATCTTGGAGATGCGCCTGCGCCGCCTGACCGGCTTGGAGCGCGAGAAGATCGAAGGCGAGTTGAACGAGCTGCTCGAGCGCATCGCGTACTACAAGCGCGTTCTGAGCGATCCGGCTCTCGTGCGCGAGATCATCAAGGAAGAGCTGCTGGAGGTCAAGAAGAAGTACGGTACCCCTCGCAAGACCCTTCTGTCCGACGCGGCGAAGGATCTGGACGTCGAGGACCTGATCGCCGAGGAGAACATGGTGGTCACGGTTACGAAGTCCGGTTACGTGAAGCGCCTCCCGGTTGCCACGTACCGCCAGCAGAAGCGCGGCGGCAAGGGCATGCAGGGCGTGAACCTCAAGGATAACGACTACGTGGAGCATCTGTTCATCGCCTCCACGCATTCGTACATGCTGTTCTTCTCCACGAAGGGCAAGGTGTACCGCCTGAAGGTCTACGAGCTGCCTGAAGCGTCGCGTCACGCGCGCGGCACGGCTATCGTGAACCTGCTGCCGCTTGAGCGCGGCGAGACCATCAGCGCCGTCATCGCCACGAAGGACTTCCCGGAAAACGAGTACCTGATGTTCGCCACGGCCCACGGCATGGTGAAGAAGACGTCGATGGAGCTGTACGACCGCACGCGCCGCGACGGTCTCATTGCCATCAACCTGAAGGACAACGACGAGCTGATCAGCGTGCGTCGCGTAGCGCAAGGCGAGCGCGTGCTCATGGTTTCTTCGGCCGGCAAGGCCATCATGTGGGACGAGGGCGAAGTGCGCGCCATGGGTCGCGACACCATGGGCGTGCGCGGCATGAACGTGCCGCCTATCGCCAAGGTGCTGGGCATGGAGATCGCGCAGCCTGAAACCGACCTGTTCGTCATCACCGAGAAGGGTTACGGCAAGCGCACCCCCATCGCCGAGTATCCCGAGCACCACCGCGGCGGTCAAGGCGTGTTCACCATCACCATGACCGAGAAGAAGGGTCTGCTGGCGGCCATGAAGATCGTCGGGCCGGACGACGAGATCATGATCATGTCCGAAGAGGGTGTGGTCGTGCGCACCCCGGTTTCGGGTATTTCCGAGCTGGGCCGCTCCACGCAGGGCGTGTGCGTCATGAAGGTGGCCGACAAGGATCGCGTGACCGCAGTGGCTATTTCGAGCCGCGGCAAGAAGAAGTCCGCGAAGCCGGGTTCTGCTGACGAGCTGGACGAGTCGCAGATCGACGACATGGAAGACGAGTCGACCGACGTGCAGGTATCTGACACGGCGGCCGCCTCTGAGGAAACGCCTGTCGAGGATTAGCGCGAACGCGCTTCCCGCTAAGGAAACAGGCCGTTCAACGGCTTGAACATTGAAGAAGGGGTCGAACCGGCAACAGGTTCGACCCCTTCTTTTCCACTGCTTGGTTTGCCGTCCCACGTGCCGCCTAAGGCAAAGCCCCGCGTGAGACAAAGGGACGGGGTCAATGACTCATTTTCGGCCGCAGGCCAGAAAATGAGTCATTGACCCCGTCCCTTTGTCTCATTAACCTTCGAAGTCTTCGGGAGCAATTCCCTCAAGGAACTGCCGGAATTCCTCAAGTTCGTGTTCGGCCACGCCGTCTGACGGGTTCTTGAGCACATAGGGAAACGATGCGCGTTCCAGCACGTCTTCCTCGATGTAGATAGGAGCCTTCTGGCGCACCGCTAAGGCCAGCGCGTCGCTCGGCCTGGCGTCAAGGTCTATCAGCCGGTCATGCTGGCGCAGAGCAAGCCGCGCGAAGAACGTCGAGCCCTTCACGTCGTTGATGACCACGTGGTCGATGCAGGCGTCGAGGTTCGTGAGCGCGTCTAGGAACAGATCATGCGTCATAGGGCGCGAGAATCGCGCTTTCTCAAGCGCAACGCCCATCTGGGTTGCCTCGTTCACACCGACCCAGATGGGGACGATGCGGTACTTGCCTTGTTGGGGGGCTTCCTCGATCGGCTGCAAAACGATGATAGAGGGCGTGGGAGCGGCGGAGACTATCAGGGTTTGGATGTTGACGGGTACCATCGATGCTCCTTTTCGCAAGGTTCGCCTAAGCATCGAAGCGCAGGAGAGCTTTCGATGCGATCCTTTCCTCGATTATAGCGGTATCGCTTTCGTCAGGTTGCCGGACCTGTCTCGTTTCGTATTCAATCAGTGTCTGAAAAGCCCATATTACACCATTGACCAGGCATGATAAAAAATTTTCAATTTTAAGAAAATCGACGCTTGACCAATCGTTCGAAAGTGGGTTATACTAGCCAGGCACTTTTTTGGGGCCCGTAGCTCAGTTGGTTAGAGCGCACGCCTGATAAGCGTGAGGTCGCTGGTTCAAATCCATTCGGGCCCACCATTTTTTTTGCGATAACGCTCCACCGTGAGCCGAGTTAGCCGGTGGAGCGTTTATTAATGTTCGGAACCTTATGGGTTCAAAACATGGGGCATTAGCTCAGCTGGGAGAGCGCGGGCTTTGCAAGCCTGAGGTCAAGGGTTCGATCCCCTTATGCTCCACCATGTATTCAACGGCCGCAAGGCCGTTTTTTCATTCGTCCATTCTGTGAGAGCGCCGCCCCGCTCCTTGAAAAAGCGTCGAGCGTGGTAGAATCTTCTTTCGTACGACCATCGCAAGCCTTCGCGGAAGGCTGCATTCGAAAACCGCACATGGGGAGCTATGAACCGAACGGAAGCACTGCGCATCTTAGGTCTTGACGAGGACGCGACGCCTGAGGACATCAAGACCGCTTACAAGGAAACGGCGCAGATTCTGCACCCTGACCGGTTCGCCAGCAACAAGAAGCTTCAAGAGCGGGCCACCGAGCAATTCAAGAACCTCCAAGAATCATACGAGTACCTGACCAAGGGCAAAGGGTCGCGCGCTTCGGCGCGTCGCAGCGCGCAAGACGGTTCGGGCCGCGTTTACGCAACGGGAAGCCAGGCGGAAGCGCGCATGGCGGGTATCGCCGCCGCGCGCATTCAGCTGGTCAAGCAGCGCGACGTGGTTCTTGACGAACGCCGTAACGGCATGGCCATGGCGGCCGTGGGCGGTATCGTGGCGTTCATAACGGGCAGGCGTCCGTTCGGCTTGTTCGGCATCGTTGCCGCTATTTCCGGCGCTGCGGCGGTGTGGGGCATCGTGCAGGTGGTTTCCTCTCAGCGAACGCTCAATACGCTGAACGAGCATATCGACGAATTGAACAAGGAAGAACGGCGTCTCGCAAAGAACTTGGACGAAGAGTAGGTCGTTCGCCCGCGCGAGCCGTCTTCATCGATAAGAGAAAGAAGCGAAAGTGAAACAAGAGAATATCCGCAACGTAGCCATCATCGCGCACGTCGACCACGGCAAGACGACGATCGTCGACCGTCTTCTGTACACGTCCGGCGTGTTTCGCGAGAACCAGCAGGTTGAAGAGCGCGTCCTGGACAGCAACGACCAGGAGCGCGAACGCGGCATCACCATCCTGTCCAAGAACATCTCCGTGACCTACGACGGCGTGAAGATCAACGTCATCGACACGCCGGGCCACGCCGACTTCGGCGGCGAGGTCGAGCGCGTTCTGAACATGGCCGACGGTGCCCTGCTGATCGTCGACGCATTCGAAGGTCCCATGCCCCAAACGCGTTTCGTTCTGAAGCGCGCCCTCGAGCTGGGGTTGCGCATCGTCTTGGTGGTCAACAAGATCGACCGCCCCGGTTCGCGTCCCGAAGAAGTTGTTGACGAGGTGTTCGACCTGATGGTTGAGCTTGAGGCGACCGATGAGCAGCTGGACTTCCCCGTCATCTACGCCAGCGCCATGAACGGCTACGCCCGCTATGCTCCCACCGACGACAACATGAACATGCTGCCGCTCCTGGAGACCGTCATCAACGAAGTCCCCTCCCCCGACTGCGAGCCCAACGGCCCGGTGGCGCTGCAGATCTGCACGGTCGACCATTCCAGCTTCGTCGGCCGCATCGGCGTCGGCCGCCTGTTCTCCGGCACTATCCACAAGGGGGAGCCGGTTCTGGTCATCAAGAACGACGGCACGCGCTACAACACCAACATCAAGCAGGTGTTCACCTTCGAGGAGCTGGGCAAGAAGGAGAAGCCGGAAGTCCACGCAGGCGATATCGTGGCCGTGGTGGGCGTTGACGACGCCGACATCGGCGACATGGTCACCAGCCGCGACAACCCGATCCGCCTCGATCCCATCCAGGTGGAAGAGCCCACCATCGCCATCGTGTTCGAAGCTTCTTCCAGCCCGCTCGTCGGTCGCGAGGGCGACATCGTGGGCGCCCGCCAGCTGAAAGAGCGCCTGATGCGCGAGGCGGAGAGCAACATCTCCATGCGCATCCAGGAGCTTGAGGACAAGTCCGGCGTGGAAGTGGCCGGTCGTGGCGTGCTGCACCTTTCGGTTCTCATGGAGACCATGCGCCGCGAAGGGTTCGAGTTCCAAGTGGGCCGTCCGCGCGTCCTCATCAAGAAGGACGAGCAGGGACGCAAGCTTGAGCCGATCGAGGAAGCAACCGTTGACGTGCCGAGCGAGTACGCCGGCAAGGCGATCGAAGTGTTCGGCAGCGCCGGCGGCGAAATGGCCGACATGTTCCAGCGCGGCGACCAGACGCACCTCGTGTTCAAGATCCCTTCGCGCGGCACCATGGGCTTGCGCACGCGCCTTCTGAACGTCACGCGCGGCGAAGCCACCATGTTCCACCACTTCAGCGAGTACGGGCCGTATCGCGGCGAGTTCGGCGGACGTAAGAACGGCTCGTTGATCAGCATGTCCACCGAGAAGAGCGTTGCGTATGCGCTTGACGCGCTGCAGGAGCGCGGCAAGCTGTTCGTCGGTCCGGGCGAGGATTGCTACGAGGGCATGATCGTGGGCCAGTCCGCGAAAGAAGGCGATATGGTGGTCAACATCGCCAAGTCGAAGCAGTTGGGCAACCAGCGTTCGTCGGGCGCCGACAAGGCTATCCAGCTGACCCCCCCGCAAACCTTCACGCTTGAGGAAGCGCTCGAGTACATCGAAGGCGACGAGCTGGTGGAGATCACCCCGAAGAGCATCCGCCTGCGCAAGCGCATCCTTTCCGCAACCGAGCGCAAGAAGGCCAACAAGCACTAGGGTTTTCAGCCAAGGCAGTCCCGAGCGCCGTCTCATGCGAGGCGGCGCTTTTCATATCAGGGTTTTCCCTGAACCTGGCGTGGGGACTGTGAATCGAACATGGGCTTCTTGTGCAAGGTGAGACCCTGTTTCGCGCGTATGCGAAAATACGGCCCAGTATCTTTACATGCAGGTTATTTGCAGATGATCTGCGAAGACCACGCGTGTTCGAGGGAAGGGTCTTATGAAAAAGCTGCATCTTGTAAAGACCGTGTGTGCTGTTGGCATCTCCGCTGCGTGCGTTTGGGGGCTGGCAGGCTGCACGGGAGGCAACGGATCCTCGGGTGGTTCCGGCACCGACAGCGTGGCAGCCACGGTGAACGGCGTCGAAATTTCCGAAAACGATGTGACTAAGTACATCGAAAACCTGAGGACCCAGTACGGCATGACCGACGAGGATTCTTGGGGCAAGTATCTTGTCCAGCTCGACAAAAATCCTGCGGAATTCCGAGAGCAGGTCATCGATGCGTTTGTAACGCGCGAGGTTATCAGGGCTCATGCGGCCGATCGCGGCGTTACGGTTGATGATGCGGAAGTGAATGGCTACGTCGACCAGATGAAGAGCAACTACGAAAGCGATGAGAAGTGGCAGGCGGCTCTCGATCAAGCCGGCATGACTGAAGACGACTATCGTGCAGAAGTCAAACTGCAGCTCATGGATAAGTACTTGAAGGAATCGTTCGTCATCGACGAGGATCCTAGCGAGGCCGACCAGCTTCAGTATGCCCAAATGTATGCGACCGCCTATGATGGTGCGCGCCGCTCTTCCCATATCCTGTTCGACAGCGGAGCCGAGGCAACCGCTCAGGAAGTGTTGGGCAAGATCAACTCCGGCGAGCTTGATTTCGCCGAAGCCGCTAAGGAGTATTCGCACGACACCGCTTCTGCCGAAAAGGGCGGCGATATTGGTTGGGATAAGACTTCTAAGTTGGTGACCGAGTATCAAGATGCGCTCAATACCCTGCAAAAAGACCAAGTGAGCGGTTTGGTAAGCAGTACGTACGGCATCCATATCATCAAGTGTACCGATGTGTACGAGGCTCCCAAGACCAAGGCCGAGGACGGCACTGAAAAGGTGGAGATCACCAGCGTCGATCAGATTCCTTCCGACTGGCTGGATACGATCAAGCAGTCTTTAAAGTCCCAGGCTCAGTCCGAGGCGTACCAGAAGTGGGTCGATGAGCAGCGCGAGGCGTCTGACGTGAAGATCAACGATATGCCCGCCGATGTGTCTTACAACGTGGACGTGACGAAGTACAAGACGGACGAATCTTCCGATAAGTCGGGCAATCCCACCGATCAGAGCGCGCAGGCGGGCAACGCCGATAACTCTTCCAGCAACTCCGGAAATGCTGGCAATGCTTCCTCCGAAGGCGAGCAGAAGAGCGAAGGATCCGCTCAGCCTGCAGAAGCTTCGTAATAGTTGCTTCTCATGAGTTGAGAGCAAGCCGGCCGCTACGTGCGACCGGCTTGCTGTTTTTTAAGGCTTGCTTTCGGCGGCTGCGCGCCGCGACGCGGTAATGCGTCGTGATTTTCAGGCGAGGCACCGTGCTTGTTGAGCGAAGGTTTCTCCGCACGGTTGCTTGGGTTTGAATTGACGAGGGCTGTGGTTGGGAAGCTCATGAAGGTGAAATTTATTGCTTGTGGGGACGTAAGGGCTGTTGTATACTACATACTCGCTGCACGACCTGATTTCGATTCGGGTATGCAATTCCATGAAGCGGAGAGATGACCGAGCTGGCCGAAGGTGCACGATTGGAAATCGTGTGTGCTCCAAAAGAGTACCTAGGGTTCGAATCCCTATCTCTCCGCCAGATTAATTCCGCGCCCTTTAAGGGCGCGTTTGCAGTACGGGGCATAGCCTCGACACCCCAAGCGGAGGGGTGGCAGAGTGGTTGAATGCGGCGGTCTCGAAAACCGTTTCACCGGCAACCCCGGTGACGAGGGTTCGAATCCCTCCTCCTCCGCCAGTTTTCAAACAAGCGCCTTCGGGCGCTTTTTGTTTTATCATGTTCCTTGTTCGTTCGGATGCTCGAAGCAAGGAGCAACGCGAATCCTACGGTATACGAATATGATGCGGTTATTCGTTCGTCTGAAATTCGAAAAGGCGGCGCGTACGTTCCGTTTCCTTACGAGGTGCGCCAAGAGTTTGGAAAAGGCCGCGTCAAGGTTCATGCTACGTTCGACGGGGTTCCCTACGATGGGAGCATCGTTAACATGGGAGTGAAAAATGAAGACGGCTCTGTTTGCTATATAGTGGGCATATTGAAAGGCATACGCAGCGAACTTGGCAAGGATATCGGCGACACGGTTCATGTAACCGTGCAGGAGCGTGAATGACATGAGCAAAGATCCTTCGAAGGTGTTTTCCATGCCGTTTTCCCGCGTCTACCCGCTTTACCTTCAAAAAGTAGAGCGAAAGGGACGCTCGAAAACAGAGCTTGACGAGGCGATTCGTTGGCTGACGGGATACGGTCAGGAAGAGTTGCAGGAAAAGGCGCGCGACGACACCGACCTTGCCGCGTTTTTCAAGCAGGCACCGCAGATCAACCCTTGCGCCGACAAGGTAACCGGCGTCGTGTGCGGCGTACGCGTCGAAGCCATAGAGGATCCGCTTATGAGGAGCATCCGCCGCATGGACAAGCTAGTTGACGAACTGGCAAAAGGGAAACCTTTGGAGAAGGTGTTAAGAAACTGATAAATACTTATTCGTGAATAATATAAATACTGCTTATAATCAGCGAAAACTATTAATCACGATAAATTTATGAATAATATAAGCGGTTAAAAAACAAGCGGTATAGTAGCTTCTGTCATACGGAAATCAATAAAATGCAGAAGGAATACCTATGAATCAAGCTACTATGACGTTGAACCAACTGAAGAAAGCCAGCAAGCTTACGCGCCTGGGATTTCATAAGAACGGTCCGAAAAGCTATAAACGCGGTCAGGGCGCACTGTTGAATGCCTTGATCGAAAACGACGGAGCAACCCAGCGCGATCTGGTAGGCGTAATGGGCATGAGTCGCAGCGAGCTTAAAGATATCGTGAAGAAGGCGGTTCGCAACGGATACGCGACCATCGAGGATGCGGACGGCGAGCGCACCTATGCAGTCAAGCTGACCGACGAAGGCCGCGCTGTTGCCCAGAAGCGCGTTGTCGCGCAGGATAAAACAGCTGATGAAATCCTGTCTTGCCTGAGCGAAGAAGAGGTCGCTCAGTTGAACGCGATCACCGAGAAGCTTATTCTGTCCATGAAGGATAAGGGCATCAACGGGAAAAAGAAGGGCCGCAAAGCCCATCGTTGCAGCTGCCACTAAGGTGCACCGTTTCAAAAGCAAAGTACCCTGCATTGCTTCGGTGGTGCAGGGTTTTTTTAGGTGCTCAACTCTCAGTTTTCATTATGCATGTGATTCGATGCGGACATCGCCTTCGTTTCACGTGAAACAAAAGAGCCTGCGCGTAAGCCTGAAAATTCTGAAGATACAACGCATACCACTACCAGTCATGCGCGTTAGGGTCGGCAAGCTCTACACTGAACGCAACGAAAAACGGTATTGCCGTTATGAGACACGCTTGAGAAAAGATACGAGCGTTTCATTGAAAGGACGAGGTTATGGCTGATCGCATGGTCGAGAGCGCTGACGTAGAGGTTCCCGAGATTCCTGAAACCCTGGAAAAGGTTCTGCTGTTCTCGCTTGAGGAGGCTAAAGAGAAACTGGCCCAAGGATCCGAGGTTATTCCTTTTACGGCCTTGGTGGTGAAAGAGAACCTGTTCCTGGAGAATCATCCTGGCGAGTCTGCTGAGGAGTGCTTCAACTTTGCGCGTCACACCGTGGAGCATGCTCGCGGCGCGGCGGCGTACGCTCTGTGCTACGACGGTTACATCGAGGTGGACGATGGCGTGAAGGACGCTTTGATCGCCGAAGGCGGCATTCCTGGCGAAGACGCCGGATACGCCGTGGGATACCTGTACGAGACTTCCGAAGACGGAGAGGTGAAATTCGAGGAGGAGCCGGCTTATATTGGCGAAGCTCCCAACTTCATGATCGCGCTTCAGGATGCCGATTCCTACACCGATGAAGATATCGAAGAGAAATACCTTGAGGAAGACGTTGCCGAGTAAATCGTTTTCCCCTGAACATCTTGTTTGAATTAATTGCCGCGGCCTGCAAAGGGCCGCGGTTTTTTACGCCTCTGACCTCCTATGCTAGAATCGGTGTAGATTCTTACTAGATCCGTGCAAGGTTTGAGCGAGCGCGGCACTAGATTCGGAACAGAATAAGACCATACGGAAGCTAGATCCGTGTAAGATTTGGGTGAATCGAAGATATCTGCGCGCTGGACGCACGTCATGTGTTGGCTAGATTGCCTTGGTATCATGTCCTTAACGTGTTCGACAATGATGTTTGGGCAAACGCGACGGTTGTGAAGTGTGGCGAAACGATGTAGTGGCGGAATACTGCGAGTTGTGACGGAAAACTCGTTTCTCCTTTGCTAAACTAGCAAGGCTAATTCCTGCCCCGGTTAACGCCTTCACAGCCCGGGGCCGTACAGTCCAAAGGAGGTGAGCTGATGAAGGCTTATGAATTGCTGTTTTTTGTCGCTCCGTCTATCGACGAAGAAATCCGCGCCAATGTTATGAAGCGTATCGAGACCACGATCTCCGATGCTAATGGTACGGTTGACAACGTCGACAACTGGGGCAAGCGTAAACTCGCTTACGAGATCAACGGTCTGACCGATGGTGACTACACTCTCATCGACTTCCACGCCGATCCCGCTGACGTTGCCGAACTCGATCGTGTTCTGCGCATCACCGATGCTGTAGTCCGTCACATGATCGTCAAGCGCACCGATCGCGATTAAGGATACGACGCAGGGTCCCGGTTCGAAACCCGGTACCCGTCATGAGAAGAGGAAGACACCATGAGCATTAACCGAGTGATCATCAGCGGAAATCTGACGCGCGATCCCGAGCTTCGCTCCACTGCGAGCGGGCTTCCGGTTCTGGGTTTCGGCGTGGCGGTCAACGATCGTCGCAAGAACCAGCAGACCGGCGAATGGGAGGATTACCCGAACTTCATCGACTGCACGATGTTCGGCGCACGCGCCGACAGCCTGTCGCGATTCCTGAGCAAGGGCACGAAGGTGTCCATCGAAGGCAAGCTCCGTTGGAGCCAGTGGGAGCGCGACGGACAGAAGCGCAGCAAGATCGAAGTGATCGTTGACGAGCTGGAATTCATGTCCAGCCGAAACAGCGATTCGTCATACGGCGGCGGCATGGGCGGCGGGTACTCCGCGCCGGCAGCTGCTCCCGCAATGGCCGCTCCGGTGGTTGATGCCTCTTCTTCGGTTTATGACGAAGACATCCCGTTTTAAGCGATACGAAAGAGGTTATTGAAATGTCCGATTACGCGAAGCAGCCGCGTCGCAAGTTCTGCCAGTTCTGCAAGGAGGACTCGCAGTTCATCGACTACAAAGATACTCAGATGCTGCGTAAGTTCGTTACCGACCGCGGGAAGATCAAGCCGCGCCGCGTGACGGGTGCCTGCACCCAGCACCAGCGTGACATCGCGAACGCTGTGAAGCGCGCTCGCGAGATGGCTCTGATGCCCTATGCGGTTCCCGCCATCAGCGGTCGCGGCGACCGTCGCAGCCGCTAGGCGCTAGGAGGAACCATGAAAGTCATCCTGCTCCAAGAATTGAAGGGCAAGGGCGGTGAGGGCGACGTCGTCGACGTGGCTCCCGGTTTTGCCAACAACTACCTGTTGCCGAACAAGCTGGCCATCCTGGCCACGAAGGGCAACCTCAAGCAGCTCGAGCAGCGCAAGCACAACATTGCCAAGCGCGAGGAAAATCGCATTGCCGATGCTAACGCTGTGAAAGCCAAGCTCGAAGGCTCCGTCGTCAAGGTTGAGGCCAAGGTTGGCGAAGAGGGTCAGCTGTTCGGTTCCGTTACCGCTCAGATGATCGCCGACTCCATCAAGGCTGCGACCGACGTTGATGTTGACAAGCGCCGCATCGCGCTGGGTCATGCCATCAAGACGGCTGGCGACCACGAGGTTCAGATCTCCCTGTACCGCGAAATCAAGACCACTGTGAAGCTGTTCGTTGGCGACGCGGCTGCTGTCGAAGAGACCGTGGTTGAGGAAGTGGCTGAAGAAGCCGCTCCCGCCGAGGAGGTTGTCGAGGAAGCTGCCGAGTCCGCTGAATAGCGATTGCAGCCTGCTTGAAAAATAGTTTTCCACAGCAAGACTCTGTGGAAACTTGAGGAAAACCCCTTTGCCCCTGATAGCGGGCAAAGGGGTTTCTTTTACTGCGGTGGATAACGAAACTAGGTGTTTCTGGCTCATAGAAATTACTGATGACCTGGGGGAATGCTTGGGGTATCATAGGGAGCCGATACCTTTGAAAGGATAGATTTCATGTCAGGTCCCATTGCACCCTACAGCCCGGATTTTGCTCCTGAGGACGAACGCGTCGAAGATCGCCGTCGCCTTGAACCTCAGAATATCGAAGCGGAGAAGTCTGTGTTGGCTGCGTGTATCCTGACGCAGGAAGCTATCGAGGAAGTTGCTGCGAAACTTGTTCCCACGAACTTTTACCGCGCTTCCCATCAGCGTATCTTCGAATCGATGCTCGATTTGTACGCCCGGCATATCCCCATTGACCATATCTCGCTGGCTGACAACTTGAAGGGTTTGGGGCAGCTTGAAGCCGTCGGCGGAAAACCGTACCTGATCGAGCTTGCGGACAATACGTTCGCTCTTACCAATTGGCAGAACCATGTCGAAATCGTCAAGCGCACGTCTATTTTGCGCGACTTGATCCGCGCATCGGCGTCTATCACGGCCCTTGCCTACGATGCTCCCGACGATTTGGGCGTTGTGGTAGAAGAGGCCGAGAAAACGCTGTTCAACGTTACCGAGCAGCGCGTCTCGTCGGCGTTCACCGGCATCGATACCTTGCTGGTCGATGCGTTCGAGGAGATCCAGGAAATAGCCGCTCAAGATGGTGGTATCGCTGGCGTTGCATCGGGGTTCAAGGACGTTGACGACCTGTTCCACGGCTTCCGCGGCGGAGACTTGGTCATTCTTGCCGCCCGACCCGGCGTGGGTAAAACATCGTTCGCATTGAACCTTGCAACGAATGCCGCCAAGCTGGGCGCGACGGTTGCGTTTCTGTCCCTGGAAATGAGCGGGTCTCAGTTGGTCCAGCGTATTTTGTGCGCCGAGGCCCGCGTGGGTCTTGCGAACGTGCGCTCGGGCAAGTTGCAAGATTCTGACTGGAGCGCCATCGTTGAAGCTTCGAGCAAGCTTTCCAATCTGAAAATGTACATCGACGACACGCCGGCACTTTCTATCCTCGAGTTGCGCGCAAAAGCGCGCCGAGAGTTGCGGAACGCCGAAAAAGGGTTGATCATCGTCGACTACCTGCAGCTCATGCAGCCGCCTAAAGCGCGCGCCGATGGCAACCGAGCCGTCGAGGTTGGCGAGATCTCCCGAGGTTTGAAGGTTCTCGCAAAAGAAATGGACATGCCCGTTATCGCTCTGTCGCAGTTGTCCCGTGCGGTCGAAATGCGCGGCAAGAAACGCCCGATGCTTTCCGACCTGCGAGAATCGGGCTCGATCGAGCAGGACGCCGATATTGTTGCCTTCATCGACCGAAGCATGGACGAGATTGAGGCTGAAAGCGAAGATCGTCCCGACCTGGGCACCGCCCAGTTGATTGTGGCGAAGCACCGTAACGGTCCTACGCGCGACATCCCTCTGGCTTTCAATGCCGAGTTTACGCGCTTCATGGATTTCATCGACGATTCACGCGCGGGCGGCTATATGTAATTCCCTTGTCGCAGGCATTCGAGGTACACTGCTTGCATGACCGAACGTCTGACATTCATTCACGCCGCCGATCTTCATCTTGGCGCGCCGTTTCGCGGGTTACGCGCGCTTTCTGATGCGTGGGCAACTCGCCTGCTCACGGCTTTGTCGGAAGCGTACGACCGCGTGATAGAGGCCGCTCTTGCTCGCGAGGTCGATTTTGTGGTGATGGCGGGCGATATTTTCGATAACGCCCGTCCTTCGTACGGCGACTACCTGCACTTTTTCGCTGGCTTGCGCAGGCTTGAGGAAGCGGGTATACCCGTTTACCTGATAACGGGAAACCATGATCCGTATACCTCGTGGCAGCACGACAGCTTCTCGCTTCCTTCGAATGCGGTCATGTTGCCGGGCGATCGCCCGGGATTCGCCCTGTACGAGCGCGATGGCCGTCCTCTTTGCATTATAGGGGGCCGCGGATATTACAACCAAACATGGCCGGCTGACGAGTGCATTGCCGAGGGTGTGACGCGTCGCGTTGCTGAAGAGGCGCTTGTTCAAAGATATCCTGAAGTTGCCAGGGCTCCGTTCGCGGTAGGGGTTTTGCATACGGGGCTCAATCTCGATAATCTGAAAGCGCCCGTTGCTACATCAACTCTCATGAACGCAGGGATGGATTACTGGGCGCTAGGACATATCCACCTTCGGTACGCCTACCCGTCTTTCGAAGATCCTCGCCTGGTGTTTTCCGGTTGCATTCAGGGTCGCGATATCAACGAGACGGGCGAGCGCGGAATCTATCACGTTACGCTTGCGGAGGGCGCGCGGAATACGATAGAGCCTATTCCCACGGCAAGCGTCGTGTGGCAGCGCATGCGGGTGGATGTTTCCGATTGCGCGAACCTTCCGGCAGTAACCGATAAAATCATGCGCGAGCTGTTTCGCGAAAACGGAAAAGCTCACTGTGAGGAAATGGTTTCGCGCATTTCATTGGTAGGGTCAACACATCTTCATGCTATGCTCGAACGCGATGATATACGCGCTGACCTGCGAAAGCACCTGAACGATTCGTATCCGGCGTTTTTCTGCGACGCGCTGCTTGACGCAACGGTGGAGCCGCGCGACAAAGATGCGTTGCGCCGGGAGGGGCTGTTCCCCGCGGTGTTTCTTCAAGTTGCCGATGCTCAACGCTCGAATCCCGACGATGAAATAGCATATCTTCAAGAGGAATTCCTTGCGAAGGGCATGCAGCTGCCCAGTGCTTGCACGCGGCTTGTCGACGAGCTGTCCGCAGAAGCCGAAAACCTTGTGCTCGATCTTCTCTCTCAAGGGGAGGACCGATGACCAGACCTTATCTTGAGCGCGTGAAAATAGCGTCCTTCGGCGCGTTTTCCAATATGGCGGTGGGGCCGTTGACGCCGGGTCTCAACGTGATATTCGGCCGAAACGAATCAGGTAAAACAACCTTGGCTTCGTTTGTCGGCGGCGTTTTGTTCGGATGGGAAGACGCGCGCGGTATGCGCAACACGTACAAGCCTGCGAATGCCGAACGCGCCGGGTCCTTGTTCTTTCAGGCTGGCGGAAACGAAATCGAACTCTCGCGTGGTCGTAACGCCGACGGGCTTCAAGGCGATGCTGCATTGGTATCCGATATCGACAAGGAAACGTTTCAGACCATGTTCTCGCTTACAAGCGATGAACTTCGCACGCTCAGGAACACATCGGACGTTACGGCGAAGCTGTTAACGGCAGGGTCGGGAACCGGAGCCTCTCCCGCCCATGCTCGTTCATTGATCCAGAACCGTCTGGCTGAATACACCTCGCGCGCCGCTGGCATCGAACATTCCCTGTTCAGCCTAGGTATCCAGCAGGACGAGCTGCGTGAAAAACTGTCTTGCGCCGCTGAGACGGTTGAGCGGTTCAAGCGTCAGGACAAAGAGTTTCACGACCTTGCACCGCAACGGGACCAGCTGCTTGCGCGCCTGGACTCGCTTAACTCCGATATAGAGGCGTTGACGGCTTGTCGCGCCAGCGTGGAAAAGATCGACCAGGAGATGGACGATCTGGAGGATAAGATTGCCTCTTTAAGGACCGAAGAAGAAACGCTGCGACTGGAGCATCGTCTGCGCGAGCGAGGGGATTCGGCCGCGCTCGTTCGCTTGACGACAACGGAAGACCGTGCGTTGCGGGATAAGATCGAGTCCTTGGCAGTCGACGAGGCAAAGTTCGAGCATGCCGTTGATCTCGCCCAGGATAACTTTTCCACTTCGAAGGCTTCGTACGAAGTACTGCTTGAGTCTGAGGATGCAACGTCGGTGCAGGGGGTAATGCGCCGCCAGCGCGCAACGCAGATCGTGCTGTCCATCGCGCTGCCGCTCTTGTTCATGCTTTCCGGAGTACCGCTTTTCATCCACGGTCGAGAGATAACCAGTCTTTCGTTCACCGTTGGCGGCATAGGCTTGATCGTTTTCGCCATCATGTTGGCTTTGGCTGCGATGGTGATGCTGTTTCGACCTGATAAGAAGGCCGACGCAAAGGAAGAGCGCCTTCAAGATGCGCAGTGGGTTATGCTGCAGGATAAGAAGAAGCTTGAAGCATGCGTGGAAAGCAGGGAGTCGTTTCGCCGGGAAGCGCGCGCTCAACTTGATTCAGCTGGGCTGGAAGAGGCGCAGGGTTCGCTTCGCCGCGCTCGTACGTTGTTGGACGAGGCGAAGGACGCCCGCGCCGAATCCAACCTGTATCGACAGCGGCAGCAGGCCCTTGTGTCGCGGCGCAGTTCACTTGAAGAAAGCTTGGCTCTCGCGAAGCGTCAGCGCAAGCGCCTGTTCGAGCGTATAGACTCGCGTGCTGAGCGAACCGTGGAAGCGCTTGATGCTGCTTTGGTTCAAAAGGTGCAGCAGCGCAGCGGCCTGTTGGAAACAAGCGAGCATTTGAACCGCCGGTACGGCGAACTGAAGCAAGAGCTGTCCCATGCCGTCAAAGAAAAGGAATTCGACGCGCTCAAGCTGCAAGCGGAAGAAGTGAAGACGCGTATCGATGAGAGCTCCCGCGAATATGCGCGCCTGCTTTTGGCGAAACGCATGCTCGAAACGGCTATCGGTGCTTGGGAGAGCAAGAGCCAGCCTGAAGTGTATCGCCAGGCAAGTCGCTTGCTTTCCGTTATGACCGATGGCACATGGGTTAAGGTGGCCATGACCGCCGAGGGGCGGTTGCAGGTGGTTGACGCAGTCAAAACCGCCCGAGACCCCCTTCATCTGTCGTTGGGGACGTGTCAGCAGCTCTACCTTGCCTTGCGTATTGCTTTGCTGATGACGGCTGACAACGTTGGCCGCTCAATACCCATCCTGGCTGACGACATCCTGGTCAACTTCGATTCGGAACGTCGTGCCGGAGCGGCGCGCGCCCTTGTGGAGCTTGCGCGTATGCGACAGGTGCTTCTGTTCACCTGCCATGAGGAAGTGGTCAAGGCCTTGCGCGCCGTTGAGCCAACCTTGAACAAGGTGGAGTTGTAATTTGCCCTGAACTCCGGCCTGTTTCTTGGTTATGCGGCTGATAAGGGCCCATTCGATGGGGTTTCTCGATAAAGACGGAGGAAGCGCGGGGCCGAACGCGCAACTATACTATAATGCAAGGGTTGTTACGGGACTGCCCCGCATGATGAAACCGGGGCGTTGAAAGGACTCACGCACATGCCCAGCACGGTTCTGATCGGTGCCCAATGGGGCGACGAAGGCAAAGGCAAAATCACTGACCTCATCGCGAGCGAATATGACTACGTGGTTCGCTACCAGGGCGGAAACAATGCCGGCCACACTGTTATCCACGGTAGCAGGAAACTGGCTCTTCATCTTATGCCTTCCGGCGTCATGTACGAGAACGCAGTGCCGGTTATCGGCAACGGCGTTGTCGTCGACCCGGGCGTGCTCATCAAAGAGATGGCTATGCTGGAGGCCGAGGGCATTTCCTGCAAGAACCTCAAGATTTCGTGCGATGCGCACGTTATCATGCCTTACCACAAAGACTTCGACGGCGCCGACGAAAAGCGTCTCGGTGAAAACAAGATCGGCACCACGAAGCGCGGCATCGGTCCCTGCTATCAGGATAAGGTTGCTCGCAAGGGCATTCGCATCCAGGACCTGTTGGACGAGAAGATCTTCCGCCTGAAGCTTGAAGCGGTGCTTGCTCAAAAGAACCCCGTTCTGGAGAAGATCTACGGTCTGCATACGTACACGGTGGAGGAAATCTGCGAAGAGTACCTGCCGTATGCTCGTATTCTCAAACCGTATATGGCTGAAACGGCGCAGCTGCTGAACGAGGCCGTGCGCGCGGGCAAGTCCATCCTGTTCGAGGGCGCGCAAGGCACGCTGCTCGACATCGATCACGGAACATATCCTTACGTGACTTCCTCTTCGTGCTGCGCCGGTGGTGCGGCAACCGGAACGGGCGTTGGCCCTACGGCCATCGATCGCGTTTTGGGTATTCAAAAGGCGTACATCACGCGCGTCGGCGGCGGCCCCTTCCCCACCGAGCAGCGCTTTCCCGAAGATGGCGGCGTAGGCGAGGAAGCCGAGACCGGCGAGCTTATGTGCGCTGTCGGTCACGAGTTCGGCGTGACTACGGGCCGCAAGCGCCGCTGCGGCTGGTTCGATGCAGTTATCGCGCGCTATGCGGCCGAGGTTAACGGCCTGACCGATGTGGCGCTGACCAAGCTTGACGTTTTGAGCGCATTCGATACTATCAAGGTGTGCACGGCGTACGAGTGCGACGGCAAGGTTTACGATTACTTCCCCATGCAGCAGAGCGTTCTGTTCCATGCGAAGCCGGTGTACGAAGAGCTTCCCGGTTGGAAGGACGTCGATATCACCGGATGCCGTACCTTCGAGGACCTGCCGGAAACGGCGCAGCGCTACGTCGAGTACCTTGAGCGCATCGTCGGCGTTCCCATCAGCATCATCGCGGTGGGTCCCGATCGCGACCAAACCATCATGCGCGGCTGGGATCGCGCGTAGCTTCTCAGGCTTTCGATTTTCGAGCGTTTCACGTGAAACGCGTTGGTTGATGAAAGGAACGAATGTGAACATCCTGGTGTTGGGCGGCGGCGGTCGCGAAGATGCCATCACGTGGGCCTTGGCGAAGTCCCCTCGCGCCGATCGGCTGTACGTAGCTCCTGGCAACGGCGGAACCGATGCCGTTGCTCAGAACGTTGCCGGGCTGAATCCCGAGGATGCGAATGCCGTGCTGGCGTTCGTGCGGGAGCATGCGATTGACCTGGTTGTCATCGGCCCCGAAGCTCCTTTGGTCGCCGGCGTGGCGGACGTTCTGCGCGAAGCGGGCGTGGCTACGTTCGGGCCCGATGCTCAAGGAGCCTTGCTGGAGGGCAGCAAAACCTACAGCAAGGAATTCATGCAAGCCAACGGCATTCCGACGGCTCGTTACGGCAGCTTCACGAACTTGGACGAGGCGCTTGCTTACGTTCGCGAATTGGGCGCTCCCATCGTTGTCAAGGCGGATGGCTTGGCGGCGGGCAAGGGCGTTGTCGTTGCCGACGACCTGGAAACCGCAGAGGATGCTGTTCGTTCCTGCTTCGACGGCGCGTTCGGCGATGCCGGCTCCACCGTGCTCATCGAAGAATGCCTGACGGGCCCCGAGTGCTCGTTGCTTGCGTTCGTCAGCAACGGCAAGGCTCACTGCATGACCACCGCGCAGGATCATAAGCGCGCGTTCGATGGCGACCGCGGCCCTAACACGGGCGGCATGGGCGTGTACTCGCCGGTGCCCATCGTTACTCCTGAAGAACTGGCCGCTATGCATCAGATCATGGAGACGGCAGCCGCTGCTACAGCCCGCGCGCCGTTTGCCCATGACTATCGCGGCGTTTTGTACGGCGGTTTCATGCTGACGCCGGAAGGTCCTAAGATCATCGAGTTCAACGCTCGTTTCGGTGATCCTGAGACGCAAGTGGTTCTGCCGCGTCTGGAAACCGACCTGGTAGATATCATGATGGCTGTTGCCGAAGGTCGTCCGGACGACATTGTCTTGCGCTGGTCCGAGCAGTGGGCGGTGTGCGTGGTTTTGGCGAGCGAAGGCTATCCCGGATCGTACGAAAAAGGAAAGGTCATCCTTGGCGTCGACGAAGCCGAAGCCATAGAGGGCGTTACCGTATTCCATGCTGGTACTGCCAAGAACTACGACGAAGAACTTGTTACCGCAGGCGGACGTGTTCTCAACGTAGTGGCTTTGGGCGATTCGTTCGACGAAGCCCGCGAAAAGGCGTACGAAGCGTGCGACTATATCAATTTTGAAGGCAAACAATTCCGAACCGACATCGGCAAAAAAGCTGCTGCTGGACGGACCGCTTGGGAATAAAAGTTTCCGCCGTCCGAAAGGGCGGCGGTTTTTTTTGGACAGAGGAGTTTATGTTATCTGAACGCATGCTCACGACGGTAGTCCGTCAATGCACGAACCAGTACTTGAAGCTCAAGCCCACCGACGAGCACCGCGTGCCGGCGCCCGTGCCTGGTCAGAAATACATGCTCTACATGCACGTGCCTTTCTGCGAGCGCTTGTGCCCGTACTGCTCGTTCAACCGCTTCCCGTTTTCGGAGGACCGCGCAGTACCGTACTTCCAAAGCATGCGCAAAGAAATGATGATGCTCAAAGATCTGGGCTACGATTTCGACAGCCTGTATGTGGGCGGCGGCACGCCGACCATCATGATCGACGAGCTGTGCGACACGATCGATCTTGCTCGCGAGACGTTCTCTATCAATGAGGTTTCCAGCGAGACGAACCCGAATCATCTGATTCCTTCTTACTTGGACAAGCTGCAAGGTCGCGTTCAGCGTTTGAGCGTTGGCGTTCAGAGCTTCGATGACGACCTGCTCAAGCAGATGGATCGCTACGACAAGTACGGTAGCGCGGCCGAGATTTTGGCTCGCGTGCAAGACGCCAGCCCGTACTTTACGTCGCTCAACGTGGACATGATCTTCAACTTCCCCGCACAGACCGAGGATGTGCTGATCAAGGACATCGAGCGCGTAGTGGAAAGCGGGACCAGTCAAACTACGTTCTACCCGCTGATGGCCTCCCCGAGCGTCGCGCGCTCTCTGGCCAGGACGGTTGGCAAGGTTGATTATCAGCGTGAACGGCGTTTCTACGAGATCATCAGCGAACTGCTTGCCGGCGGTTCCGATCCGTTGTTCGAGCACGGAAGCGCTTGGACGTTCAATAAGCGCGGTACAGGTGCTGCGGGCGATGGTGCGATGATCGACGAATACGTTGTAGACTACGAGGAGTACCCGGCTATCGGCAGCGGCGGTATCACGTACCTGGGAAAGAACCTGTACGTAAACACGTTCAGCGTGAATGACTACAATGCCGCAATCGCTTCTGACCGTATGTCGCTTATGGGAAAGACGGAGTTTTCGAAGCATGATCGCATGCGATACCGCTTCATGATGCAGCTGTTCGGATTAAGGCTGGACAAGCGTCAGTTCGAGCGCGATTTCGGATGCACGGTGGAACGTGGCCTTCCCGTAGAGGTTGGCTTCATGAAAGCGGCAGGCGCATTCGATCGCGATACGCCTGATGAGTTCACGCTCACGCCGAAGGGCCGCTATCTCATGGTTGTGATGATGCGCCAGTTCTTCATCGGCGTGAACAACTTGCGCGATCAAGCGCGCGCGTCCTTGGTTGGCGAGGAGCGACAGTTGATTTTCGGCTAGCCGCTGTGCTCTTCGCGAGGTTCTTGAAAGCGATGCTGCAACGCAGCACCTCCCGAGCATCTTGCAATGCAGCGTCGCCCGAGCGTCGAGGGTTCGCAGAGCGAAGCCCCACTGCTCGGGCGACTTGGTTTCGCACGAAAAACGAGGTTGCGGCCAAGCGGTTTCTTGAAGGGGCTTTTCGCTGTAAAACCGCCATGAGTGCAGGTTGGATCAGCCTGTTTCTCAAAACTCTATGATCGCTTCGAGGGGTCGGGTCGCTCGTTCGCACCGATTTCGTTCGAGCGTTGACCTTCTTTATAATTGTCGTAGTGATGTAGTCTCATTTACGCCTGATGATGGTATCATACCAGCACAATTAGTTAAGAACTTGAACGAATGAGATAGGGGCGCTTCTTTGGTAAAAGCGCATCAGGCGCATACGAAAGGGTTTACGCTTGCCGAGCTGTTGCTGTCGGTAGCGATTCTTTTGGTGCTTGCGGCACTGGCGTTCCCTTCTATCGTAAGCGCTCAGAACAACATGCGCATGGTCGAGCTGAACAACGCTGCCGAGTCCGTAGCAAACGCTGCGCAATCCCAAATGACAGCTAAGAAGGTGTCGGGCGCGTGGTGGTCGATTGTCGAGTCCGAGGGATTAGCCCGGACCAAGGCCGTGAATCTTCCCAGCACGATCAACGGGAGGCCGACCGATGCCCAAAACACGTTCTACATTACGGCTGACCAAGCCCGAAAGAGCGGCATCATCCCTCCTCTTGCTGTGGATGATAGCGTTCGCCGGGGCGATTTCATCATAGAGTTCAATGTGACCACGGCGACAGTGGTCAGCGTGTTTTACGCGGATGGAAAAAGCGGGTTCTTCAGCTTTGCCCCCGATAGCACGAATGCCGCGCAAGAGTACTATGAAGCGGGGCAATCACGCGACCGAGCCGCCCGCATGGCTGCCGATTACATGATTGGATACGTCGATTCCACTCCGCATGGGGCAACTCCTGAACTTGCTCTGCAAAACCCCGTGGTATGGTTGAACGAAAGCGGCGAGTTGTGCGTGCAGGATAGAAATCTGTCAAGAAACCCCGAATGGAAAACCTCAACCGAAGTGACGGTGTCTTTAGGCTCGAGCGTCCTTTCGATTTCAGGGCTTGACGGGACGGAGACCTCGTACATCGTGAAAGCAGGGTCGGAAACCAAGCCCAACTCCAATACCGTCAAAGAAACCAAGGTGTATTCCCTGGAATTGAAGGGTGATGCTGCTCAAGCTGACGTGTTCGCAATCGATCTGAACGACTTAAAGCGTGTCCTGCAAAAGAATGGGGGTCAAGGGGACCTTGCTGCTACGATCGGTGCTTTGTCGAGCTCGACGGATGATATTCGCGCGGATGCGCGAGTTTCCTGCTCGGAGAAAACGTCCGTTCCCGCTACGGCATCTGCCTATTTCAAGTGGCCTGAAAAAGTAGCGAAGCTTTCGGTTTTAGTAACCAATCCTGCTCTTGAAGCTAAAAACAATGGCGGAAAGTCGCGCGCTGCTCATATATCGGGTGTCTACGCCGATCCTTCGGTGAAGCTGGTCACCACTGCAGGCGAGCCGCCGGTTACGGGCATTTCCATGATGTCGACCGAGGCGACGTTTGAGCTCAGCGCGGCGGGGATAGAAACCTCTTCAGTGCTTGCTGCCGAGAATATCGAATCAACGCGGCAGTCGTATTCGGGCGCCTGGGTGAAGCTTGCGGACGCTCAACAGCAACAGGCTAACGTATTTGTTTTGACGGGTTCGTACACGTCTAATAGTGCAAGTTACGTAGATGTAAGCAGCATGAGAAACCCCGGCGCTTCTGGTCGTCCGCTGTTATGGGAAAACGGGGGCAAATTTTATCCAAGTGGTAAACAACATCAGTATCAGATATACGAAATATGGGTCAATGGCGAGCGTGCGGGGTATTTGAATCAAGGTATCTGGACATGGGAAGACACTGAGCTTGGAAGAGATTTGGCGGTGTGTGTAAGTTCGATAGGTGAAGATACAACCTCGCTTACCATCGACACCGTCAAGCTTTACGATTTGGTTGAGCAAGACTTCGATGGGTATGAGATATACATTCGCACCACGCCGCGTGCAGATGAGGTTCAAGCGTATTTCTCTCAACTAGCACCTCGTGTTGCCGATTATTTAAAGGATGGGCGTACAACGGGATCGCGCGGCGTGAACTTGGGTGCACCGATCCGCCAGCCGTTTGAAAACGAGTTCGGCGCCTCTTCTACCGTTGCTTTGTACAATGCGACCACCAAGGGCGGCAGCTTGAATCTTTCGAGCGGAGCATTCCCTCGTCAAGGGGACGTGCGCGTGTATTACACGGCTACGCCTGCTGTTGCGTGGGGTAAAGGATTAGACGCTGTAACGGTCTATACCGAATTACCCAGTGCGCAATTGTGGCTGTACGAGAAGTCCGACGGTTATTTGTCGAGCAATCCGTCGGCATACGTGAGGTCGTCGCGTTCGGGCGCGAGCAGCGATTACGCGCTCAGCAAAACCTCGTCCGCCGATTACGAGCTGTCTACCGAGAGGGATTACCTCTTCTATCGAGCTGTCGAGTATTGTGATAACAATGGCAAGCGCCTTGACGGATACGATGTTCAGTACGTGCCCTACACCGTTCAAGGCAACGAAGCATACGCCTCTATCCGAGCGCTTCCAAGCAAAGAGGGCTTCGTGCCTACGGGCTGGAAGGTTGAAGGCGACAGTACCTATCAATCCGTCCCGTTCATCATTATGCCTACCTCGGATTCTCTGGTGGGCGATTGGGACTCGCAGCTTGCGTATGGCGCGATCAAACTGAAGGCGCAGTACAAGGAAGCTCCGAAGGATTCCGTCGGCCTGATGTACCTTGAGTTCGACCATGGCAATAAAGTGACGGGTTATTACGGTGTTCTTGATGGATCGACGTATGTAGAAAACCTGCCCAAAGACAACGAGATAGCCACATGGGGGTACTACGTTGCGGTGCCTACCGGAGCGAAAGCGCCGGAGTATCAGCAAGGCGGCAATGGGCAGAACCCTGATAATTGGGCATCGCTGAAAGAGAGCAAGGTCGACGTAGACTTCTCTGTTGACGGTGTTCGGTACGATGTGTACAAAGCGCCCGGTACGGTTTGGGGGCAGTCTCAAAAAAACACGCTGCACTACCCGTTCCGACTTGGGGCGAACAAACACGACTATTGGTACAACGTGAATTTTGCAGCTGCAATCGGCCTTGATGGCAGCGTGGCTACCGGTTGGGGGAAGATCGATAGCCCCTGGAACGTTCGTCATGCGGATCAGTTCATAGGGCGCCTGTCTGCGTACGACGTGCAGGAGCATTACGTAAAGCACGCCTTCCTCCAATCGCACGACGTGGATTTGTCGGCTGCTGCAAATGGCGGCGACGCGTCTCGGAAATACAATTTCGCTCATGCGTTCGAAGGGATTTATGACGGGGGCACTTACCGGATAACGGGTTATCAGCTGGCGTCGGGTATAGGCGACGTAGGGGCTTATGCGGGGCTATTCCCCAAGGCAAGCGATGCAACTTTGAAGAATATCAAGATTGTAGGGTTTGAACAGAATCCTCTGGATCGCGATTCAAAAGAACTGGTTATAACCAGGGTTGGATCCATAGGTCTTTTAGTGGGTTTGGCTAAGGAATGCACGATTGAAAACTGCTCCGTGTCAGGCGAAGGAAAGCCCAGCTTAACCGATCCTTCGCTGATCCTTGACGTCCCGGTGACGGATGGAACGACGAACGTTGGCCTGCTGGTTGGCGAAGCGAAGGATTGCTATATTTCCGACAGCTCTGCTGCGAACCTCGCCGTGATCATGAAGAACTCGTATCCCTCTTACAGAGGTCCCGTTCTCAATATCGGCGGCTTGGTGGGTTATGCCAAGGAGTCGGACGAACCCGACGAGGACGGCGAAGAGGACGACGAAAAAGTTGGAGTGAAAGACTGCGAGGTCTTTGCAATCGCATTGCAGGCCAGCGTTCGATTCGATTCTTCGAAGGACCAAGCGAGCGTCAGGATGGGCGGATTGCTGGGCATGTTTGGATTCAGCGGCCAGTTCCCTTATCTTGAAAACAGTCAGAAGGTCGCCGTTTCCTATACTGACCTTTCCCTGCGCTCGATCGGACCAGAAAGTCCGGTTGATTCGTACGTAGGGTCGCTCATCGGCTTTGCGAAGGGCAGCCATATCGGCTACGGGCAAGTAAAGCATCTGGTTGGGACGGAGGTGTACTTCGTCGATGCTGTTGGGAACAGAAAAGAGCTTGGAGAGAAGGATGTGATAGGTGGTCAGACCAAGCACGCGCAGGCGCTGCTTGCCGCGAACGTTGGCGGCTTCGCTGAGGCCTCCTCGCGGTCTAACGATCAGCGTTCGGCGGCTGCTGTAGATCGAAGTCCTTCCGACCAGCAGCCTGTTCCCGACCCTGATCAACCACAGTCAACCGAACCTGCACCTGAGGATGCGTCCCCGGGTGCTGCGGATGCCGACGATCCTACGGTAAAGGAAGCGGCATGAGCCGCCTGCTTCAACATACCCTACGTGACGAACGTGGCGCCTCCCTTGTTATCGCGCTCGTGTTCTTCTTGATTTGCGCGATCGTCGGCTCCGTGGTGATAACGGCTGCTTCGGTGAATGCGAAAGCGGTGCAGACTCACAAGGAGTTGCAGCAGGCGGAGTTCGCCGTAGGATCTGCGGCGCAAGTTGTTGGATACCAGATGAGCGCAGTTGATTTGGAGGTTGTTTACGACGCGTCGGGAAAGCCCGTAGATGCGCGCATGAAATCCAGCTCCCTTTCGTTTGCAGAAGCGTTTTGGGAAGAGAACGGCGCGGATGTGATGGAGGCGTATTGCGGGGAGAGGCCGTACGAGCGACCTATCGTTATAACTCCAGAAAGCATCGGCCTGCCTCCCGTGTCCGGTACTTTGACCGTAGATCCCGATCTTACCATTAAGGTTGAGCTCTCCTTGGATCCGGAGGCAACCGAAAAGCGCCCCTACAGCATGATGGTTACGATGCAGTGCGTACCCACGTATGATGCGCGCGGCGTTTTGAAGGGCTTTTCGTATGAGCATGCTGTGGTGGAGAAAACGGACGGTGCCTCATGAAGAAGACGATGATGCGCGTCCGTCGCTTCTTCTACCGGCTCCGCGACGATCAGCGCGGCGACTCGTTTGCCGAGGTGCTGGTTGCCATGCTGATCGCGGTTATGGGCGCTACGCTGCTGGCCACTATGGCCATGGCTTCTTCGAGCGCCGTATCGGCCAGCCATAGCGGCCTTCTGGATTCGTATCGGCAGGAAGCTGGCATGCATCAGGATACAGGGGCATCCGCTTCAGTGAAGATCGCCTGCGGCAAAGTTGCAGGAGACTCTATCAAGGTGAAGCTTTACGTTTCCGAAGACGGGTCTTTGATTCGGTATGCAGACGAGCAGTATCGATCCGAGGATCTTTCATGAATCGCGTGTCGGGGCATATGCAATGCATGCGGCTTGCCGCAGCCGCGCGGCTGCGGGATACGCGCGGCTTCATGCTGGGAGAACATGTGTTGAGCATCGTTTTCCTAGGACTTCTTTGCATCGCCATCGCGGCTGGATTGTCGGCGGCTTTGTCGTCGTATGCCGCCATCACGAAACAGACGAAGGCCGATGCGATGTTGGCTCGCGCGGTTGAAGAGGTGAGCGACCAACTCACGTACGCATTGTCCGTGGAAGGATCGGACGCGCGAATCGTCCTTGACAATCCTTCGTTTGCGAGCCCCTCGACAAAGGCTTCGTCCCGGATCGTCAGCAACGACGCAGGCATTGTTTTGACTACGCTGGTGAACGGGAAGGAGACCGCGCTTGTCCCTTGCGAATACGGGTTGATCCCAAAGGTTGAGAACATCGAATATCGCCCTAGATATGATGATTACGATGAAGTTTTGGCCGGACAGAACGAGTGGGGTTTCACCGTGGCCGTCTATGAAGACTCCAAGACCGATGCACCGCTTGTCGAAACCACTATGAGCATACTGAGAATAGGATCGTAAATGCCTTACAAACGCTTAGGAGACGTGCTGCTTGACGCGGGCCTTGTAACCGAGGAGCAAATAGAGCATGCGCTCTTGCAACAAAAGACGACCAAGCGCCGCCTTGGCGACGAGCTTATTGCAGAGGGCGTTATCACGGAAGCGGGCGTGATCGAGGCGCTGCAGATGCAGTTGGGCGTCGAGTTCATCGATTTGTCCCAGATTGATCTTGACCCCGAGATGAGCCGCGTGGTGTCAAAAAACGTCGCGCGTCAGTACAACGTCGTGCCGGTTCGCACTACGCCCGACGAAGTGTACCTGGCTATGAGCGATCCGTTGAACTTCATGGCCATTGAGGCGGTGAAGCATGCCACCCGCAAGCGCGTCGTCCCCATGGTTGCCATGCACGACGCCATCATGCGCGCCATTATGACGCTGTACGGCAACGAAGGCGCCGCCCGTGCAATCGAGGAAATGAAGCGCGACGCGCGCCCGGCGGACGATTCGTCCAACGGGTTTGCCGCTACATCGCTCGGCGACGATGCCGACGCTCAGTCGGCGCCCACGGTTCGCCTGGTAAACAGCATCATCGAGCGCGCGGCGACCGAGCGGGCGAGCGACATTCACCTCGAGCCGCGCGAAGCCGACCTGCACGTGCGCATGCGCATCGACGGTTTGCTGCGAACGATACTGACGGTGCCGAAGGAACTTCAGGCGTCCGTTATCTCGCGCCTTAAAATCATGGGCAGTATGAACACCTCGGAGCGCCGCGTTCCCCAGGATGGTCGCGCGAGCATTCGCCTGAAGAAGCAGGATATCGACCTGCGCATCAACGCGCTGCCCACTATCCACGGCGAGACGGTGGTCATTCGTCTGCTCGATAAAAACGACAGCCTGTTCGATCCTCAGGGCATCGGCCTTACCGGGGAGAACCTGGAAAAATACAATCGCCTGATCAGCTCGAACAACGGCATGGTTCTGATCGTCGGGCCCACGGGCAGCGGCAAAAGCTCCACCATGTACACCATGATCCGCCATCTCAATACCGATTCGGTGAACTTGGTTACGCTCGAGGATCCCGTGGAATACAACATCGACGGGGTGAACCAAGTTCAGATCAACGAGAAAACGGGCATGACGTTCGCGAACGGTCTGCGCGCTATTTTGCGGCAAGATCCCGATATTGTGGCGGTGGGCGAGATTCGCGACGGCGAGACGGCTGAAATAGCCATGCGCGCCGCTATCACCGGGCACCTGGTTCTGTCCACCGTGCACACGTTCGACGCTGCGTCTACGATCGATCGCCTGGTCGACATCGGCGTCGAGCCGTACCTTATCGCAAGCGGCATTCGCGGCATCATCTCCCAGCGCCTGGTTCGCTTGGTGTGCCCGCATTGTCGGCAGGAGTACGACCCTCAGCCTGAGGAGTTCGAGGCGATCGGGCTTCCGTACGACGCGCACGTCAAGTTCTACCGCGGGACGGGTTGTCCGCTGTGCTTTGGAACGGGCTATCGCGGAAGGACCGGCGTGTTCGAGATATTGACGCTCGACCGTGCTTTGCGCGCCTCGATCACGGGAGGTGCGACGCGCGAGGAACTGCAAGGTGCCATCGAGTGTTCGGGCTCGTTCAAAACCATGGAAGCTTCCTGCCGTGAACTGGTGCTTTCCGGCGTGACGACCGTTGAGGAAGCCCGTAAGACCATTACGGCGTTAGAGTAGCAAGGAGCCGCTCATGAACGTAGAGGAACTCATAGTCGCCGCGCATCGTGCGCAGGCATCGGACGTGCATCTGGTATGCGGCCTTCCGGCCAAGTTTCGCGTTGCGGGTCGATTGACGAACGCGGGATTCGCCGACGACGCGCCGTTGACTCATGACGATTGCGAGCAGCTTGCACGGCAGCTGGCCGGCGACGATTTCGAGCGCATCAAGCGCTCGGGGGAGCTTGATCGTGCCGCCACTATTGCCGGCGTGCGCGTTCGTATCAACCTGTTCCGGCAGCAAGGCCATGTCAGCGCCGCCCTGCGCCTTTTGTCCGACGTCATACCCGCGCTCGAATCGCTGGGGCTTCCGCCTGCGGTGCTCGACTTCCCCCGCATCCAGCGCGGCATCGTGGTGGTTACGGGTGAAACGGGCAGCGGCAAGTCGACCACGTTGGCTGCGCTCATCGACAGCATCAACCACGCGAGCGGTCGGAACATCATCACCATGGAAGACCCCATCGAGTACATCTACACGCCGGATCGCTCGATTATCTCTCAGCGCGAAATCGGTCAGGATACGGCTAGCTACCACGATGCCCTGCGTGCCGTTCTGCGCGAAGACCCCGATGTCATCCTTATTGGGGAGATGCGCGATTTGGAAACCATTCAAACGGCGCTGACCGCTGCGGAAACCGGTCACTTCGTGCTGGCTACGTTGCACACGAAGTCGGCGGCGGATTCTATCGACCGCATGGTGGACGTGTTCCCCGAAGGATTGCAGCGGCAGATTCGCATGCAGCTTTCCACCTGCCTGGTGGCCGTTCTTTCGCAGCAGCTGCTGCCGCGCCGCGACGGGACGGGCCGCGCATTGGCCTGCGAGCTCATGATGGTGACGCCCGCTATTCGCAACCTTATTCGCGAGGCGAAAACGCCGCAGATTGCCAGTTCGCTTGCCACTTCGGCGGCGGCAGGCAGCGTGTCCATGGACAATGCGCTGATTCAGTTGGTGCGCACGCGCGCCATCAGCCTGGACACGGCGGTTGCCGCAGCGTACGACGAAGACTACGTGAGAAGGAATGCGCGCTAATGCCTGCATACACGTACATGGGACTTGCCAACGACGGTCAGCGCATCAACGGCGTGGTAGAGGCGTTCGACGAGATCGAGGCCATGGAAAAGGCCCGCGAACTGTGCCGCGTGGTCCAAAGCGTCAAAGAGGTTAAAAAGGGTACCAACATCTTGACTATGGACATTACCAAGCCGAAGGCGAAGACGAAGAGCATCGCCATCATGGCCGCGCAGTTCTCGACCATTTTGAAAGCGGGTTTGCCTATTGGGCGCGCGGTGTCGTTGGTGGCCGACCAGACCGCCGACAAGTACCTCAAGCGCGTGCTGGTCGAAGTTGCCGCCGACGTATCGGCGGGGCATGGGCTTGCTGAAAGCTTCGAAAACAAGGGCGAGAACCTGCCGCGCGTGCTCATCGAGACCGTGCGCGCCGGTGAGGAAAGCGGGCACCTGCCCGAGTGCTTCGCGCGGCTGCACACGTATTACGACAAGCGATCCAAGGTGGCTGCCAAGGTGGCCAGCGCGCTTACGTATCCCATCTTCGTGTTGATCATTGCTGTGGTTGTAGTGGCGGTGATGATGGTGATGGTGGTGCCGGCCATAGCAGGCATGGTTTCATCGCTGGGAAGCGACATGCCGGGCATCACGCAGTTCTTGATCGATTCCTCCAACTGGGTTTCGGCGAACATCGTGATTGTGCTGGTGATCGTTGCGTTGTTGGTGCTGGGTGTCAAGCTGTACAGCACCACCGAGTCCGGGAAAACGCAGTTTGCGAAGATGCGGCTGAACCTGCCGGTTCTTGGCGTGATAGGAAAGTACTCGGGTGCTTCGCAGTTTGCGAACACCATGGCCATGCTCATATCGTCGGGGCTTTCCATGCCTCGTGCGGTGTCGGTGACGTCTCGCGTGATGGACAACTACGTGCTGTCGCGCGAAGTGGGGCGTATGGAAGCAGGGTTGGAGGAAGGACGGACGCTGGGCGAATGCATGGTCGACTGCCGCTGGTTCCCGCGCACGCTTATCGAGATGACCACTGTGGGCGAACATACCGGAGAGCTTGAAGAGACTTTGGAAACCATGGGGTCGTTTTACGATAGCGAAACGCAACGCGTGACCGACCGCGCGCTTTCGCTTATGGAGCCGACCCTGCTGGTTCTGATGGCGATATTTGCGGGCTTCATTGTGGTGGCGTTGTACTTGCCGCTGTTTACCATGTATGCTGCAATGTAATGAAATAGATAAGCTATGACTTACTTTCGTTGCATTGTGCAGAATATAACGTGAATTTGGCACGACGAACGTGCTGGATAAGGAGAAAGGAACAACTATGAAGGAAATGATCAAGAAGATTCGCGAGGAGAAGGGCGGCTTTACGCTGGCCGAGCTGCTGATCGTGGTTGCGATCGTGCTCGTGCTGGTCGCGATCGCCGTGCCGGTGTTCACGGGTGCGTTAGGTAAAGCGGATGAGGCGGTGGGGAATGCTAATATTCGCACGGTAAAGGTTCAGGCGGCTTCTACGATTATGCTGAATGAGGGTACGGGCCAGGGTAAATATGATCTCACCAAAAAGTATCAAGCAACGGCGACGGTGAGCAAAGAGGGAGATTTGGGCGACGTGGCTATTGAAGAAAGCACCAACCCCGAAGATAAGGCGACCAAGAATGATGACGGTACCTGGACCATTAAAGCGAAGGTCGAAGGTGAAAATCTGACCCCTGCGCCCTAATTGTCCCTCCCCATCAACATTTTCACGCCAGGTGAGGCGGCCATCCTTCTGGGGATGGTCGCCCTCCTTGGCGCGTGCATGGGCAGCTTCATCAACTGCTTGGCATGGCGCATGGTGCACGGCGAAAGCGTCCTGCATGGCCGCAGCCATTGTCCGGCGTGCGACCATGCGCTCGGCCCGCTTGATCTGGTGCCTATCGTGTCGTGGTTGGCCTTGAAGGGCCGATGCCGTCATTGCAAAGCCCCGATCAGCCCTCGTTACGCGCTTGTCGAGGTTGTTATGGCAATCGTGTTCGTTGCGCTTGCGGTGGTGCATGGCTTCGGCATTCCTATGCTGGCGTACATGGCGCTTGCGACCATTCTCATGGGCGCGGCTTTGGTCGACCTAGACACGTTTACCATCCCGAACGGGTTCGTTATCGCGGCCCTGCTCGTTTGGGCGGCTTCCGTAGGGTTCATGGCTCCTCCGGCAAACGGAAGCTTTGGCGTGGGCAGCCTGTTCGTTTCCTTGACGGGTTTCGGGTGGGCGTCGGTTGCGCTCGACGGCTTGGCAGGCGGCCTTGGCGTAGGCGGTGGCATCCTGTTGTTCTCGATCGTGTTCGATGCCGTGACAAAGCGCGCTTCCCTGGGCGGCGGCGACGTAAAGCTCTTGTTTGCGGTGGGGTTGTTTCTGGGATTGGCCGGTTCGTTGCTGAACTTGTTGATCGCTTGCATTGCTGGCTTGGTGTTCGCCCTTGTCCGGGGGCTTTCCGCTTCGCCCGATGCCGTTGCAGACGGCATGGTGAATTCGGGTTCTGAAAACTTCCGGACAAAGGCGATCCCGTTCGGTCCCGCTATTTCTTTCGCAACGGTGCTGACGTTGCTGGCAGGACCGGCGGCGCTTACGTGGTATACGGGATTGTTCTTGTAGGGTTCAAAAGAAGGTTGAAAGGAACACGCCGCATGGGCAAAACGTGCACAGGCGTCGACATCGGCGAAAGCAGCATCAAGCTTGCGGTTTGCGAGGGGGATGTTGTTAAAAAGGTGGTAGTGGAGTCCCTTCCCGAGGGCCTTGTTGTCGACGGTCGCATCGTGAGTCGCGACGCCATGGCCGATTTCATAAAAAGCCTGGCCAAAAGCGTAGGCGGTGTTTCCAGGGACGTTGCGTTGGTGCTTCCTGCGGCCGACAATCTAGTGCGTCGGCTTACGCTGCCCGCCATGGCCGAGAAAGAGCTGAAGCTCAACCTTCCTTACGAGTTTCGCGATTACATAGCGCAAGGAAAAGACCGGTACCTGTACGATTACGCCGTGCTCTCCATGAACGAAGCTCCGGACGGAACGCCTGAAACCATGGATCTTTTGGCCGTGGCATCGCCTCGGCAGACGATCGCCGACTTTGAGGAGCTGTTTCGTTGTGCCGGCTTGCGATTGCGTGTTGCGCTGCCCGAGCAGGCGGCGTTTCAGAATCTGATCAGGAAAAACCCGATTGCGTTTCAGAATTGCTGCGTCATCGACTTTTCGTATCGCGCCACGAAGCTGCATTTCTTCTTGGATGGAATGTACGACGTTGCTCGTTCTATTGAAATCGGCGGGATGGATATCGATCGTGCACTCGCCCGCGAACGCGGCGTTGACGAGCATGTTGCTGTGAAGTACAAGTTGGCGGATTTCGAGGACGCGCAACATTCCGAGGAAGTCCGGTCGATATACGCGTCCATTGCCGTGGAGCTTGGAAGGGCTTTGAACTTCTACAGCTTCAATAATCCTACGACAGCTATCGAGGTGGCGTATTGCTGCGGCGGCGGAGCACTGCTGGAGCCTCTTATGGAAACCGTCGACGCCCACACGAACATCGAGCTTCGCCCCATTATCGACCTTATGCCCTTCACCACAAGTGATCGCGACTTGCGCGCCTTGTGCCCGGCCGCCGTGGGCGCTACCAGGAATGCGAGGTGAGGGGCGTGGATCTGAAGAAACCGGTTTCCATCAAAGGGCTCTCGTCTTCGGCGAAGAAGGATTCCTATCCCACGAAAACGTTCATCAACCTTGTGGCGGTCGAACAGCAGCGTGGGTCGCGTGCGACCTCTGTTGCCTTGTTCGCAATAGGCTTGGTGCTGATTGCCCTGTTTGCCAAGTTTGCGGTTGTGGACCCGCTAGCTGCAAGTGCGGCAAGCGGTCGAGACGTTGCAGCCGCGCAAGCCCAGCTTGATGCGCTGAAGGAGCAGAACGCCGACTACGCAGAACTGAACAAGCAGTACGCTCGATACGTGGTCACAGGGCTTTCCGAAGAGGAGATGAACCTGGTTGACCGCGATACGGTGCTCGATTTGCTGGAACAGAAGGTATTGAGCGTGGGGTACTTGTCTTCGCTGAAGGTGTCGGGAAACAAAGCGACCGTTACCTGTTTAGGAGTGGATCTTACCAAGGTGTCGCACCTGGTCCAAGACCTGGAAGGCGACGATCGCGTGGCGCACGTAACGGTTTCCACCGCGCAAGGAGAAGCCGACGCGGTTGCGTCGGCTACCATCGAGATAACCTTCAGGGGCGCGCTTGACCAGGCGGCTGACAAGGCGATGACGGAAGCGCAGGGCGGCGCGGCGAAGAAGGGAGGCAGCAATGGCGCGGCGTAGTTTATTGAATCGCTCGTTCTCCGGTCGCGAGAAGGGCCTGCTGCTAGTGCTCGTCGTTCTGCTGGTGGGTGCCTGCTACTACTTTTTTGTGGTGAAGAGCGTAGCCGATACCGTGGCTGCTAACGAGCAGCAGCTTGAAGACATCCAATTGCAAGTTGACCAGCAGACTATGTTGGCAAGCGTTCGTCAGCGTATGCAAACCGAGCTGGATGAGCTGGGCAGGCAGCAGCCGGTACCCGAGGTGGCGGTGTACGACAACTTGAAAAACGAGCTTGACCAGCTCAACGCCTTGATGGCTTCTGCTATTACGTACGATCTGAAGTTCGAGCAGCCTATGCTCGACGGGCAGCTGGTTCGTCGTCCGGTGACGGTTTCGTTTACGACTTCCAGTTACGGCGCCGCCCTTGATGTGGTTCGAGCGTTGGAGAACGGCGCTTATCGGTGCGAGATTACGAACTTTTCCATGACAGGGAAGCTGTTGGCGAATGGGTCGGTCGAAAGCGTGGCCTCGATGTTCAACGTTACGTACCTTGAAACGACGAACGGCTCCACGAATCTTGGGGGCCTTGTTGAGAAAAGCGCAAAGTAGGGCTTGACCGCAGGCGGATACATCGGTAAAATATCAATCCGCGTCCTTTACGGATAGCGAAATGGTCGGGTAGCTCAGTTGGTAGAGCAGCGGACTGAAAATCCGCGTGCCGAGGGTTCAAGTCCCCCTCCGACCACCATTGCATTGCGAAGCGCCCCATTCGGGGCGCTTTTTCATATCTGGGTTTCTGCCATTGATCAGGTGGTCGGCGCTGGATGTTGCGAGTTTCTGCTCGCACGCCCGGTTTTACCGGCTCTTGTATACGAAAACGCCCCGGTGATCGGGACGTTTTCGGGGGCATAAAGCAAATGCGGTTAAAAGCGACGTTACGCTCCTTGCTTGGCGCTCGGTTCCATGTCGTCGTCTTCGACGCGACCGCGCAGCTTCTTCACGCCTCGGCCGAGCATGGCTCCTAGTTTGGGCAGATTTTTCGGACCGAAGATAAGCAAGACGGCTACCAGAATCAAAACAAGTTCAGGCATTCCCATGCCGAATATCCTCATACTGCACTCCTTCTTGAGCAAGCTTCCGTGCTGAGTGGTTCTCTGCGCGCGCGTTTGCGCGATTGCGTGCATTTGACTTGCATTATAGCAACATTAAATTTATAGTCACTATAATTTTATAAGTAAACAACAATATTGCTGTAAGGTTCAGCACGGCTTCGTATAATTCGAATCAACATTGCGAACGAAGGGTTGACTATGCCTAACGATGCGGCTCCGCACGGTTTGCGCGAGCGAAAGCGCCGTGCAACGCGCGCGGCTATCGAGCGTGCGGCTATCACGCTGGTGCAAGAGCGAGGGTACGACAATATAACGGTTGCGCAGATTTCCGAACGCGCTCAGGTGTCTCAAGGCACGTTCTTCAATTATTTCCCTACGAAAGACGCCGCAATCGTGGGCATTGGCACATACAACCTTGACCCTGATGCGGTTCATGCGGCGCTCGACCGCCTGATGCCCGCTACCATGTTCACCGCCACGCTGACGCTGTTCTTGCAGGTAGTTGAATCGTTCGATTGGGAGAGCGACGTATCATCGCTTCGCGTTGCCTTGGTGAAAGACACCCCGTCGCTTATGAAGATGTTCCTGGACAACGCATTTGAATTCGTGGCTGATTTCAGGACGCTTGTAGCTTCGTATCTGGACGAACACCCGCAGCTACGCACATGCCCCGAGCTTTTGTCGTCTTCCGAAGAGGCGGGCATCGTGGTTTCGGAGGCGTTGGAGGCAGCGAAGTTCGCGTTGTCTCGCGCGGCGCGAAATCCGTCCGAAGGGCTTATGTCGGCAGAGGACGTGGAGGACGTCATTCGTCGCATCGTCGGATGATACACTTGCAGGCGAACGAAAACAGACGCATCGCGCGCGGGATCCGCGCTGTGGCGCGAACGAGGAGAAGGAGCAGCCATGTCTTGCGAACAGAAGAGCCCGCTTGTGGGCATTATCATGGGATCCGAAAGCGACATGCCGGCCATGGAGCCGTGCATGAAGCAGTTGGACGAGTTCGGCATTCCCTATGAAGTGAAGGTTGCGAGCGCTCATCGCAAGCCGGCCGAAGTGCATGAGTGGGCATCTTCGGCGCACGAGCGCGGAATCCGCGTGATTGTGGCCGCAGCGGGCAAGGCGGCCCACCTGGGCGGCGTGGTGGCGGCATACACGCCGAATCCGGTTATCACCGTTCCCATGAAGACCAGCGACCTGGGCGGATTGGACTCTCTTCTTTCCATGGTGCAGATGCCTTCCGGCGTTCCCGTAGCGTGCGTGGCTATCAACGGCGCGAAGAACGCCGCTATCTTGGCTGTTCAAATGCTGGGCACGGGTTGCGATGACGCGCGTCAGAAGATCATCGACTTCAAGCAGGGCATGGCTGAAGCATAAGGGCAAGCGAACGCGACCGAGCATCGGGGGGCCGGCGCCGCTCTTGCCCGCCCGGCAAGAGCGGCGCTCCGACCGTTCATGAGCTGCGCCAACGGGTGGGCCATGGGGAAACGGTGCGGACATATGTCAATGGTGGTCTGGCGGCGGACGCTCCCCTCGCTGTCAAAACGGACGAGTTTTGAGGCGATTTTCAGCCTTTCCAGAGCGCCCCGGCTGCGGGCGTTTTGCAACGTACCAGGTCAGAAGCTTGCAGTCTGCCATTATCCTGATGCGAGGACCAACAAAACTCGTCCGTTTTGACAGCGCCCGGCCACGTCTCGCGCGATGCTGGCTAGTCGCCGAAATCGAAGAGGTCGCCCAAAAAATCCCCGCGCTTTTTCTTCTTGCCCTTTTTGTAATAGTCGTCGTTGTAGCGCTTGTCCTCGTAACGGTGATCCTCGTAACGACGTTCATCGTAGCGCTCGGCCGCGCTTGCATACGATGCGCTCGGCGCGGCAGCGGGGGCCGCCAAGGACGTTGACCGCTCGATGATCTTGTCAAGCTCGCCGCGGTCAAGCCATACGCCGCGGCATTGCGGGCAGTAGTCGATCTCGATACCTTGGCGCTCGCTCATGATCAGGTCGACGTTGCAGAGGGGGCATTTCATGGAAACCTCCTGCTCTTGTGGGTATAGGTGAAATGGTACTGCTCCGAGAGGCCGGCGGTTTCGCCGCTTTTGAAGTTTTACCTGGATTTGACAATCGCTGATGCTCTGGCGCAGAATCGCGCTTCCTTCGCTTCCTTGCTGTGCGGCCGGCCGGGGTGCGCAGAAGCCCGCCCCTTTCTGCGACCGACGAGGCACGAGTCGTCCGTAATCGACAGGGATGGTTTGCTATCATGGAATCGGAAGCGTTTCATGCGAAACGCTCGTTCGCGCACGACTGCTGCGCGATATGCGGAAAGCGAGGCAGGCGAGGCGTATGACGAAGCAATTGCTGATGGGAAACGAGGCGTTCGCTCACGCGGCGCTCGAGGCGGGCGTGCGCGTTGTTGCGGGATACCCGGGCACGCCGTCGTCCGAGGTGATCGAGACGGTGGCGAAGCTGCACGGCGAAGGCGCCGCCCGCGGTGTGCACGTGGAATGGTCGACGAACGAGAAAAGCGCCCTGGAAGTGGTTGCCGGCGCCGCGTACTGCGGAGCGCGCACGTTGTTCACGTGCAAGCAGGTGGGCCTCAACGTGGCCAGCGATCCGTTGATGAGCTTGAACTACGTCGGCGTGAAGGGCGGCACCGTGCTGTTCGTGGCGGACGATCCCGGCCCCATATCGTCCCAGACCGAGCAGGATACAAGGCGCTTCGCCTCGTTCGCCAAGATACCGGTGCTCGACCCGGCTACGCCCGACCAAGGCTTCGCCATGATGAAGGCGGCGTTCGACCTGTCCGAGCGGTATCGCACGCCCGTCATCGTGCGCCCCACGACGCGCATATGCCATGCGTCCACGTTTTTCGACGTCGCCGACAAGACGGACGCGCTCGAGGTCCCCGAAGAGGGTTTCGAGCGTGACCCGAAGTGGATCATCTTCCCCCGGCGCGCGTTCGAGGCGCACGGCGAGATCAACGACCGGCTGAAAGCCATCGCGCGCGATTACGCGGAGGACCCTGCGCTCCTGGCGTTCAATCCCATCATGGAGCGCCCCGCGCCCGCCGATGGGCTTGCGGCGGGTGATGCGGCGTCCGTCGCGCCCTCGCCCCGCGCCCCGCGCCTGGGAATCGTTGCCGGGGGCGTGTCGGGCGCTTACGCGCGCGAAGCGCTGCGGATGATCGAGGAAAGCGCCGCCACGCAGGGCGTCGAGGTGCCCGCGTACCGTTTCTGGCAAGTGGGAACCCCGTATCCTTTTCCCGAGGGGCTTGCCGAGCGCTTCTCCCAGGGCCTTGAGCAGGTCCTGGTGCTCGAGGAGCTCGATCATGTTCTGGAGGACGCCTTGCTGGCTTTCGCCGGACGCACGCATGCGCCGTTCGACGTGAAGGGCAAGCTTACCGGGGATGCGCGCGACCGCGGCGAGAACGACGTGGACGATGCCGCCATGCGCATCGCCCGATTCCTGGGGGTCCCCCATGCCGCCCCCGCGCCGCCTCCTGTTTCTTACGAAGCCGCAACCGACGCTTCGCTGCCCGTCCGTCCGCCCGTGTTGTGCGCCGGCTGCCCGCACCGCGGCAGCTTCTACGCCATCAAGCGCGCGCTCGGCAAGACGCCTGCGGTTCTATGCGGCGACATCGGCTGCTACACCTTGGGCAACGCGCAGCCGCTCGACGCCGTCGACACGTGCCTGTGCATGGGCGCGGGCATCACGATGGCCCAGGGTTTCGCGGTGGCCGAACCCCACAAGAAGACGCTTGCGTTCGTCGGCGACTCCACGTTCTTCGCAAGCGGGCTTCCCGGCGTGGTGAACGCCGTGTACAACGGGCACGATATTACGGTGTGCGTGCTGGACAATGCGACAACGGCCATGACCGGGTCTCAGCCCCATCCGGGAACCGGCGTGACGCTGATGGGGGCGAAGCGCGCTCCTATCTCCATAGAGCGCGTTCTGGAGGCCGTTGGGTTCGAGTGCATCGTGCGCGCGGATCCGCTGGACCTGGACGGTTCGGTGGCGGCCGCGCGCACGGCCGTGGAGTTCGAAGGCCCGTCGGCCATCCTGTTCGAATCGCCGTGCATCCAGCTGACCAGGCCGGATGCGCCCGCTTCGATAGCATCCAACCGGTGCACGGGGTGCAAGAAGTGCATCACGGAGATCGGCTGCCCCGGCATCGGCTTCGATGCGGATGCGCGCGGGCCGAAGAGCAGGGAGCGGGGCCAGGCGTTCGTGGACGCCAGCTTGTGCAACGGGTGCGGCTTGTGCACGCAGGTGTGCCCCTTCGACGCCATAACGATGACCTCGTGCGCTTCGGGAGGTTCTTGCGAAGCGGCGCCGGATGCTCCTTCGACGGAAGGAGGCCGCCATGCGTAACGTATTGCTGACGGGCGTGGGCGGTCAGGGAACGGTGTTGGCTGCGAAGGTGCTGGCCCAGGCCGCGCAGGATAAAGGCTGGCATGTGCGCACGGCTGAAACCATCGGCATGGCGCAACGCGGCGGCAACGTGGTTTCCCATGTGCGCATGGGGGACGCGGGGGAAGAGGTGTTCGCCCCGCTCGTCGCGTTGGGCACGGCCGATCTGGTGATAGCTTTCGAGCCCGCCGAGGCGGCGCGCGTGCTGCCGTACCTGGCTCCCGAAGGCGTGCTGGTTACGGCCACGACGGCGATACAGCCGGTTACGGCTGCGCTCGGCGCGCATCCGTATCGTGCGACCGACGTGGTCGATGCCGTCGCCCGGACGCTCTCGGGCACGTCAGCGCGCTTTATCGCCGTGGATGACGCTGCTTTGACGCAGGAGGCGGGCGGGCGCAAGGTTCTCAACACGCTTTTGCTCGCGAGCGCTTTGGCTACGGGAAGCGTTCCGCTTGACGTGGACGATTTGCGCCGCGCCATCGTCGCGTGCGTCAAGCCTCGGTTCGTGGACATCAATCTTGCCGCCATCGACGTGGCGGCTGCACGGGGGAGCCGATAATGGATCGGGCGCTGCTTGACGAGGCGACCGCGCACGCACGGGCGCTGTGGCGCGCATATCTTCTTGAGCCCAGCGAAGCGGGCGGTCGGTTCATCATGGAGTCCGTCGATCTGTCGAACCTGTCGATCATCGGAACCGGCAAGCATGAGATGTACGTGGATGCTCCGGAGTTCCTTGCGGCTTTGAGCAACGATCTGGAAGGCGCGCAGGATATCTCCTTCGACATCTTGGACGACTACTACGTTGCCCATGCGGCGGGCGAAGCGTGCTGCGTGGTCATGGGCACGCTATGGGTGCGCGAGCGCACCGAAGAGCCGAAGCCGTTTCTGGTGGAGATGGACACGCGGTTCACCATGGTGCTTCATCGCGATGCCGGGCGTTGGCAGCTGGTGCATCTTCACCATTCGACTCCGAACGTGGACCAGCGTCGCGACGAGTACTATCCCAAAACGGCGACCGAGCGCGTGAACGAGGCTATCGCCTACTCGCAGACGCTCGAGCATCGGGCCTCGCTGGATTCGATGACCGAGCTGCTGAACAGGGATTCCTTCGAGCACGCGGTTTCCCAGGCGTTGGCGCAGGGGGCGAAGGGCGCCGTTTTCGCCATGATCGATCTTGACGATTTCAAGCTTGTGAACGACACCTTGGGCCATCCCGGCGGCGACAGGGTGATCGTTGCGTTCGCCGAATTGCTGGCCGACGTGTTCTCCGACGGCTTTTCTCTGGCTCGCATGGGCGGCGACGAGTTCGCCGTGTTCGCGCTCCCTCCCTGCGAAACCGCATTGGTGGAGGAGCGGGTTCAAGAGCTCATAGACGGCTGGACCGCCTGTTCGGCGAAACACGGCGTGAGCTTGGGGTGCTCGGTGGGCCTTGCGCGCGTTGGCGACGGCGCGCTGGGGTTCCACGAGCTGTACCGACGCGCCGACGAGGCCCTGTACCGCAGCAAGCGTATGGGCAAGAACGGTTTCAGCTGGCCCGACTAGCGCGCCGGCGCCGCTTGCCGGGCGCGGGGCATCTTGGCCCCGCGCCCGGCAAGCCCTTCAAAACACTTTGCATTGTTCGCGTATTCGCCTAGAATGGAACGCATGGAATTCGTATTCGACATCATCTCCCTTGCAGCCGTGGGTTCGGCTGGTCGATGGCTTTAGCTTCAAGTCTCGCTCTGTGCAGGCTTGAAGCATGTGCCAATCGAACGTTCGCTTCCGGAGAAAAAGGACCCATCATGCAGATGACCGCCGATCAGCTTTCCCTTATCAAAAAGCAATTCGAAACCCTGAAGGATCGCTCTTCGTTCTACAACGCCAAGTTCGAAGGTATCGACCTGTCGGACGTGCAGACCCAGGAAGATTTCGAAAAGCTTCCCTTTTCCGAAAAAGACGACCTGCGCAATGCGTATCCGCTGGGCCTGCAGGCCGTTCCCGATGAGGAAATCGTGCGCATCCACAGCTCCAGCGGCACGACGGGCACGCCCGTTATCGTGCCGTACACGCAGCAGGACGTGACCGATTGGGCGATCCAGTTCGCGCGCTGCTATGAAACCGCAGGGATCACCAACAAGGACCGCATCCACATCACGCCGGGTTACGGCCTGTGGACGGCGGGCATCGGCTTTCAGCTGGGCGCCGAACGACTGGGCGCAATGGCCATTCCCATGGGGCCGGGCAATACGGAAAAGCAGCTCAAGATGATGCAGGACCTGCAGTCCACCGTGTTGTGCGCAACCAGCTCGTACGCGCTGTTGCTGGCTGAAGAGATTGCCGAGCGCGGCCTGCGCGACAAGATCTGCCTGCGCAAGGGCGTTATCGGCAGCGAACGCTGGGGCGACAAGATGCGCCAGCGCATTTCGGGCGAGCTGGGCGTGGAGATCTTCGACATCTACGGACTGACGGAGGTGTACGGCCCCGGCATCGGCATTTCGTGCAGCGAGCATCACGGCATGCACGTGTGGGCCGATTACGTGTACATCGAAGTGGTGGACCCCGTCACGGGCGCACCTGTTCCCGACGGTGAGGTGGGCGAGCTGGTGCTGACCACGCTGCGCAAGCAGGGCGCGCCGCTCATTCGCTATCGCACGCACGATCTGACGCGCATCATCCCCGGCGACTGCGCGTGCGGCCTGCGCCATCCGCGCATCGACACGCTGACGGGCCGCACCGACGACATGTTCAAGGTGAAGGGCTGCAACATATTCCCCGCTCAGGTTGAAGAAGTCATCGCCTTCACCGACGGCGCGTCGAGCGAATACCAGGTGATGATCGAGAACATCAGCGGCAAGGACGTGCTCACCGTGCTGTTCGAAACGCCGTACGAAGACGAGGCCAAGGAGCGCGCCGAGCAGGAGCTTGCCATGATCTTCAAGGCGAAATGCGGCTGCACGCCGGATGCCAAGGGCGTTCCCATGGGCGAGCTTCCTCGCAGCGAGAAGAAGACCAAGCGCATCTTCGACAGCCGATACTAGGGCGTCGCCGGTCGGTAAGGCATGCAAGGACTACAGCAGGGACCCTGTGCGCACGATGGCGCTGCAGGGTCCCTTCTTGTTGCCGCAACGAGCGGCCCCTCGCGTAGCCGTCGCAACGAGCGGAGTTCCGCAAGGCGGGTGAAGGCGCGCGAAGGCCAACCTACTTCATTCGCGGCATTCTGCTTCGTGCAGTCGCTTCGCTGTGGTAGAGTATCCCCATGCATTTTGCGAAGGGACATACCATCACCGATGAGCGCTGGCGTTTGGAATTGGCGCTTGCCGCCGTATGCCGCTCCTTCGCGCCCCGCGCCGGGGAAACGCTCGCGCCGCTCGACGCATCGCCGAACGCGTCTAAGCATGAGGCGCCCGCGCCTCGCTACGTTTCCTATTATTCCTATCGATACCTCTAGCACACGGGGTTCTGCCGTCGTGTCGCCGTGCTGCGACGCATCGTGCGGGAACATCGTGTGCGCCTTCAAGCCCTGACGGGGCTTTTCGTTACAGGCATTCAAGGTAGGGGACACTTCACATGATCGAGAAAATTTGCATGGTGCTCATATTCATCGGCGTTGCCGTTGGCGTGGGCATATACTGCCGACGACATACCACCAGCGTGGACGGATTCGTGCTGGGCGGCCGCAACGTGGGCCCGTGGCTTTCGGCGTTCGCGTTCGGGACCAGCTACTTCTCCGCCGTCATTTTCGTGGGATACGCAGGCCAGTTCGGATGGAAATACGGGCTCGCCGCCACGTGGATCGGCATCGGGAACGCCATTCTGGGCAGCTTGCTTGCGTGGTGGGTGCTCGGCCCGCGCACGCGCGAGATCACGCATCGATTGAAAGCGGCCACCATGCCCGAGTTCTTCGGTGCGCGTTACGGTTCGAAGGGTTTGCGCATTGCGGCCGCCGCCATCATCTTCGTGTTCCTGATCCCGTACACCGCAAGCGTGTACAACGGGTTGTCGCGTTTGTTCGGCATGGCGTTTGGGTTGCCGTACGAGGTGTGCGTCATCGGCATGGCCGTCATCACCTGCGTGTACGTGGTGCTCGGCGGCTACATGGCCACGGTGGTGAACGACTTCATCCAGGGCATCGTCATGCTTTTGGGCATCGTGGCGGTTATCGTGGCCGTGCTGGTCAACAACGGCGGCTTTACGGAAGCCATCAACCAGCTTTCGTTCATTCCGGCCGAGGGATCGGAAATGGCGGGTCCGTTCGTCAGCTTCTTCGGCCCGAACCTTCCTGACTTGATCGGCGTCATCGTGTTGACCAGCTTGGGTACGTGGGGCCTGCCGCAGATGGTGCAGAAGTTCTACGCGATCAAAAGCGGTCCTGCCGTCAAGCAGGGCGCCATCATTTCCACGGTGTTCGCCATGGTGGTTGCTGGAGGAAGCTACTTTTTGGGCGGATTCGGGCGCTTGTATGCCGACCACGTTGAGATGACCGCCGCCGGCACCCCGGTGTACGACTCCATCATGCCTACTATGTTGTCCACGCTTCCCGACCTGCTGATTGGCATCGTCATCGTCTTGGTTTTGAGCGCGTCCATGTCCACGCTGTCCTCGTTGGTGCTCACGTCTTCGTCCACGCTGACGCTTGACCTGATCAAAGGCAACATCGTGAAGAAGATGCCCGAGCAGATGCAGCTGGTTTACATGCGCGTGCTTATCGCGGTGTTCATCATTATCTCGGCGGTGATCGCGCTTGTGCAGTACAACTCGTCCATCACGTTCATCGCGCAGCTCATGAGCATTTCTTGGGGTGCGCTTGCCGGCGCGTTCTTGGGGCCGTTCTTCTGGGGTCTGTACTCCAAGCGCATTTCACGCCCGGCGGTGTGGGCGAGCTTCATCGTGGGCGTGGGGCTGACCACGGGCAATATGACTTCCGGATTCTTCGGAGCGCCTTTGATCGCTTCTCCCATCAACTGCGGCGCCATAGCCATGGTGCTCTCTTTGATCATCGTGCCGCTTGTCAGCTTGTTCACGAAGCCGGTTCCGTTTGAAGTTGACCCGCCAAGCGTGCAGGGCGCCATCGACCGCGAGTACGTGCAGGAGTTGCAGACCGAAGCCCGGTAGCAGCTGCGCCCGTGTGTCGAGAGTTCGGGTTTGCGGCGCTCTCGACACACGGGTTCGCGTTCTTCAAGCTTCGCGGCCGGGCTGTTGCCGCCGGGATTTGAGGCGCGGCGGCCATCTCTGTCAAAACGAACGAGTTTTGCGGGGATTTTGCTTCCCTTGAAGCAAATCCTCGTACGCGTGATTTCTATCGTACCAGGTCATACGCGCGTGGCGTTCCTTTATCCTTGATTGAGGATCAGAAAAACTCGTTCGTTTTGACAGCGGAGCCCCCGCGCCCGCGCTCCGCCCGCGCCCGCCCAGCC
>NZ_QICD01000003.1 GCF_003726035.1 Paraeggerthella hongkongensis | reverse complement strand
GACGGTCGTCTCAAGGCGTTCAAGACCAATGGGAAGAAGACGTCTTACGAGACCATCGAAGGTCGTCGCAAAAGACTCGGGCTGGCAGCCTGAGCAGTCCAAGAATCCTGCCGCACCCCCAAACTCGATCGTTTTGACAGAACTGTGCGAGATTCGGCATCGCGCGCGGACTGCTCGATGGGGGTGCGGTGCGATTTCCGTGCGTCGTGCACCGCGGGAGCATGAAAAAAGCCCGGCCAGTGATGAAGTGAACCCCTAAAGTTAGACCAGATTTAATAAAATCGGTCACGACTTTAGGGGTTTCTTATGCCACGGGATTTGGTTTTCGCTGGATCTTGCGGTTTACACCACGCCTTGCGCCATCATGGCATCGGCGAGCTTCTTGAAGCCTGCGATGTTCGCGCCCATGACGTAGTTGCCTTCGTGTCCGAACTCGCGGGCTGCGTCGTCGGCTGCATGGTAGATGCTCTTCATGATGCCCTGCAGCTTGGCGTCGACTTCTTCGAACGACCAGGACAGACGCTCGGAGTTTTGCGACATTTCCAGGCCGGAGGTGGCCACGCCGCCGGCGTTGGCGGCCTTGCCGGGGCAGAACGTCACGCCGTTTTCCAGGAAGTAATCGGTCGCGTCCATCGTGGTGGGCATGTTGGCGCCCTCCGCGACCACTTTGCAGCCGTTCGCGACCAGCTGCTGCGCATCCTCGATGAACAGCTCGTTTTGGGTTGCGCAGGGCAGGGCGATGTCCACGGGTACGCTCCACACGCCACGACCCTCGTGGTATTCCACGCCTTCGCGACGCTTCGCGTACTCAGAGATGCGGGCGCGCTCGACTTCCTTGATCTGCTTGACCAGGGCAACGTCGATGCCGTTGGGGTCGTGGATCCAGCCGGTGGAGTCGCTGAGGGTGACCACCTTGGCGCCCAGCTGCTGAGCCTTCTGCGTGGCGTAGATGGCCACGTTGCCGGAGCCGGAAACCGATACCGTCTTGCCCTCGAACGAGTCGCCGTGGCACTCCAGGTATTCCTGCACGAAGTAGATCAGGCCGTAGCCGGTCGCTTCGGTTCGAGCGAGCGAGCCGCCGTAGGACAGGCCCTTGCCGGTGAGCACGCCTTCCCAAACGTTCTTCATGCGCTTGTACTGGCCGAACATGTAGCCGATCTCGCGCGCGCCCGTGCCGATGTCACCGGCCGGCACATCGGTGTCGGCGCCGATGTGGCGCTGGAGCTCGGTCATGAAGCTCTGGCAGAAGCGCATGACTTCCATGTCCGATTTGCCCTTGGGATCGAAGTCGCAGCCGCCCTTGCCGCCGCCCATGGGAAGCGTGGTCAGGCTGTTCTTGAAGATCTGTTCGAAGCCCAAGAACTTGATGATGCCCAGGTTCACGGACGGATGCAGGCGCAGGCCGCCTTTGTAGGGTCCCAGACAACTGTTGTACTGCACGCGGAAGCCGCGATTGACCTGCACTTTGCCCGCGTCATCGACCCAGGGGACGCGAAACATGATCACGCGCTCGGGTTCCACGATGCGCTCGAGCAGGCCGGCGGCCTCGTACTCGGGATGCGCCTCGATGACCGGCTCGAGGGACCGCAGCACCTCGGTGACGGCCTGGATGAACTCCGGCTGGCTGGCGTCCTTCGCCTTGACTTGCTCGATAACTCGATCGACGTAACTCAATTCGGACCTCCTTTGGGAAATGCAGTACGCAATAGCATCATTATAAAGAGAGCCGGGCGCACGTAATGATTATTTAAACGATTCGAAACAAACCTTTGCGCCGAAAGGTCGCGATCGAAGCGATTCGGAACGTCCGGCTCGTTGCGAATTTCAACGATGAATTGCCTGACTGTCCCTATTGCGACCCTCTCGAAAACAGCCGATGGGGTAGAATCGGGGCAAGAGATAAGGAGCGTGCATGAACGAGATCAAGTGCCCCCATTGCCAAACGGTGTTTCAGGTTGACGAGACCGGTTTCGCGGCCATCATGAAGCAGGTGCGCGACAGCGAATTCGACAAGGAAGTGAAACGGCACGAGCAGCTGCTGGCAATCGAAAAGAAGCAGGCTATCGAGCTTGCGGTGGCGCAGGCTTTGGGAGCGGCGCAGGCGAAGGCTTCCGAGAAGGAGACCCGCATTGCCGAATTGGAGGCTAGGCTGGACGCAGCGAAGCGCGAAAGCGAAGCTCGGGAGCGCGTTGCGCAGGCCGAGCGCGAGCGCGCCCTTGCCGACATTGCAGCGGCGAAGGACGCCCGCATCGTCGAACTCGAGCAGCGCTTGTCCGCGCAGCAACACGCCAGCGAAACCGAGAAGCAGCTGGCCGTGCAGCAGGCGCGCATCGAGATCGAACGCGAGCGCGATGCCCTGGCCGCCCAGGTGGCGCTCAAGGATGCCGAGCGCAATCAGGTTGAAAGCGCGCTCAAGGAGCAGCTGTCCATCGAGTTGAAGGCGAAAGACGACATCATCGCGTACAAGGAAGACGAGATCGAGCGCTATCGCGACATGAAGGCGCGCCTGTCTACCAAGATGGTAGGCGAGTCGCTTGAACAGCATTGCGAGACCGAGTTCAACAAGATTCGCGCAACGGCGTTCCCGCGGGCGTACTTCGAGAAGGACAACGATGCATCCGGCGGCTCGAAGGGCGACTTCATCTTCCGGGAGTGCGACGAGGCGGGTAACGAGATCGTGTCCATCATGTTCGAGATGAAGAACGAGTCGGACGATCCGTCCCGCCACCATAGAAACGACGAGTTCTTCAAGAAGCTGGACGTCGATCGCAAGAAAAAAGATTGCGAGTATGCGGTGCTCGTGTCGTTGCTGGAACCGGACAGCGAATTGTACAACCAGGGCATCGTGGACGTGTCGTACCGCTACGAGAAGATGTACGTAGTGCGCCCGCAGTTCTTCCTGCCCATCATATCCATTCTGCGCAACGCGGCGCTCAACTCGCTTGCCTACAAGGCGGAGCTGGCCGTGGTGCGCAACCAGAACATCGATATCACGAACTTCGAAGAGCAGATGGAGACGTTCAAGTCGGGCTTTGCCCGCAACTACGATCTTGCCAGCAGGAGGTTCCAGACGGCCATCGACGAGATCGACAAGACCATCACGCACTTGCAGAAAACCAAAGAGGCCCTGCTTTCCTCCGAGAACAACCTGCGCCTGGCGAACAACAAGGCGCAGGACTTGACTATCAAGCGTTTGACCAGGAATAATCCCACCATGAAAGCTGCCTTCAAAGCGCTTGAGGATGGTAGTGCCGACGTTGCCGAATAGGTACGGCTTGCCAATGTCCGGGCGGCGGGATGGGGTGCGCCGTCCGATTTCGCTTTCCGGAGCCTTGCCGCCCTCGACGTTGCGCTAGTCCCCGTCGCGAAGCGACTCGTCCACCAGGCGTTGCAGGTTCTCCGCGAAGCGTTCGCGATCCTCGTCTTCGAACGCCGCAGGGCCCTTCGTCCTGCCGCCTTGTCGGCGGACGTTCTTCTCAAGATGGCGTATCTGCATGTCGGCATCGATGGTCGCGCGCGAGTACACGCGCCCGCGCACGCCGATGGCTCGCGCGCGTCTCCCAAGCGCCATGGCCGCAAGGCCGATGTCTTGCGTCACTACGATGTCGCCGGGCTTCAGCTCCTGTACGATGGCGAAATCGGCCGCATCGGCGCCGATGCCCACGGCAAGGGTGTCGACCCAGAATCCGTCGGTGGGTTGACGGGGGTCGCTTCGCCGCACGTGCCGAAGCAGGTTCTGTGTTGAGTTGCCTGCGATAACAACGGGAATTTTGCGGTTTCGTGCGATGTTGATGGTCTCGGCGGTGACGGGGCAGGCGTCGGCGTCGATGTACACGGTGGGCTTCATGGACCTGCTTTCTCTTGGGTTGGTTCAGTATAGCGGCAGGCATCTCAGGTTGCGAACCCGCGTGCTTCCGCATAGGATCGAAGTCCAAGGCGCGCGCTGCGCGGATGTCGACCCGCTGCGCGCATCGCCGGTTCGTTGTCGTGTGCAGCATGTGAAGGCGCAGCTTTTTGAGCGTCGTTTCGGTTACCGATTTGTGCTCAGTCTGTGACCTCGATGCGCCGTAGATATTCGAAGTCTATCTTGAACCCCGGTCGCATGGGGCGGCTTGGTGCGCAACGGGGCGAGAGAAGAGGCGAGAGTATGGCGAACGAGAACGGGTTTTTACTGGAGGTCGAGCGATGGGCGCGGACGACGCCGGATGCTTTGGCCTATCGCGCAGACGATGCGACCATGACCTACGCCGAGCTGTGGACTATGTCCGATGCCGTGGCGTGCGCGCTGCGCGAACGCTCGAGCGATCGCGAGCCGGTTGTCGTTTTGGGGCATAAGGGCCCCTTGATGATCGTCGGGTTTCTGGGCTGTTTGAAAAGCGGGCACGCCTTTGTGCCCGTCGATGTCGAGATGCCGGCATCGCGGTTGGCCGACATTGCTTTGCAATTGGGAGAACCGGTGCTGTTGACCACCGTGGAGCTTCCTGATGCGTTGCGAGAGCTGACATGCAAGGACCGCGTTGTGGATGCGCGCAAGGTTGCAGGTTTGTCGTTTGACCGTGCGAGCATCCCCGATCGCTCCTGCTGGGTTTCCGGCGAGGAAACGCATTACCTTATTTTCACGTCCGGATCGACTGGGCGACCCAAGGGCATCGAGGTGAGTGCGGACAACGTGGCGAACTTCATGCGGTGGCTCTGCGCGTTTCCGGTGGTATCGGACGGTGCGCGCGTGTTCCTGGACCAGCCGCCGTACTCGTTCGATCTGTCGCAGTACGAAGTGGTGGGCGCGCTGTCGACGGGTGGTTGCCTGCATGCGGTGCCGCGCGAGAAAACCGAGGATGCGCGCATGCTGTTCGAGGATCTGCGCGCCTCGGGCGTGCAGGTGTGGGTTTCCACGCCGTCGTTCGCCGATCTATGTCTGGCGGATCCTTCGTTCGATCAGGCGCTTCTTTCCGACGTTCGCATGTTTCTCTTTTGCGGGGAGACCCTGCATCATGCGACGGCCGAAGACTTGATGCGTCGGTTTCCGCAGGCTCTTGTTGTGAACACCTACGGACCTACCGAGTCCACCGTAGCGGTAACGTACGCCGAAATCGGTCCCGCCGAGCTTGCGGATGCGACCCCCTTGCCGGTGGGGCGTCCTCGTCCGGGGACCGAGCTGCGCATCGTGAACCCCGAAACGGGGGCGCCGTGCGAGCCGGGGAGAAGCGGCGAGATCGTCATCGTGGGAGACACGGTGGCGAAGGGCTACTACCGCAATCCCGATAAAACTGCCGAGGCGTTCTCGTGGTCGATGCGCTCCGACGGTCGCAAAATGCGGGCGTATCGCACGGGCGACCTGGGTCGATTGGACAAGGAAGGCGTGTTGCACTGCGAAGGACGATTTGACGCGCTGGTGAAGGTGAACGGGTTTCGCATCGAGCTCGAAGACGTGGAAAGAAACATTGTTTCGTTGCCGCAGGTGAAGCAAGCCGTCGTTGTGCCGGTGCTGCGCCGCGGGCGCGTTTCCCATCTGAAGGCATGCGTGGTGCTGGACGCTTCGGCTGCTGCGCTCGACGCCTTTGACGCTCGCCAGGAGATTCGGCGCGGCCTGGCCGAGCGCGTTCCTGCGTATATGGTGCCGCGTACCGTGAAGCTGTTCGACGAGCTGCCGCTGACCTGCAACGGCAAGCTTGATCGAAAAGCTCTGGCCGAGGCGTAACGGGTCGCGCACATGTCGTTTTACGCTGACCCCAGCTTTTTCGTGGCGCTGGCCGCAGCGGTAGCGGGCGCGGCTTTTCTCGGCCTGCGCGAGAAGCCCCTCAAGCGCTATGGCCTGGTGGTGTCCGTAGTGCTGCTCGTGTGCTTGTTCTCGAAGGACGTTGCCGGCTTTACGATCGCGGCGGGGTTCGTGCTGGTGGCCGTGGCGTGCATGCGGTGGCTTTCAGCCGACCCGAAATCGAACGCGCGCTTCTATGCGGCCGTTGCCGTCACGCTTGTGCCGCTCGTGTCCGCGAAGGCGGGCGCGGTGCTCGATCAGAATCTGCTGGGATTTATGGGCGTTTCCTACATTACGTTCAAAGCGCTGCAGGTGCTCTTCGAAATTCGCGACGGCCTGATCGAGCGCATGAGCCTGTTCGATTACGTGTACTTCCTGCTGTTCTTCCCCGTGTTCACGTCCGGCCCCATCGACCGTTCCCGCCGTTTCGCGCAGGATGCCGATGCGGTACGGACGCGCGACGAGTACGCGGGCTTGCTCGCGCGCGGTATCCTGCTACTGCTCGTGGGAATGGCGTACACGTTCGTAATCGCGGTGTGGCTGCATCGCTTGTACGCGCCGACCGCATGGGGCGGCGGCCCGCTTCTTGCAGAGCTGGGCGCGCAGGTGCAGACCGCGTACGTGTACGGCTTGTACTTGTTCTTCGACTTCGCAGGGTACAGCCTCATGGCGATGGGCGCTAGCTACTGCTTCGGCGTCCGCACGCCGCGCAACTTCCGTGCGCCGTTCGCGTCGATCGACATCAAGGATTTTTGGAACCGATGGAACATCACGCTCTCGTTTTGGCTGCGCGATTTCGTGTTCATGCGGTTTTCGCGCCTGGCGCTCAAGAAGCGCTGGTTCGAGAGCCGTCTGACCACGGCGTGCTGGGGTTTCGTGTTCGACATGGTGCTTATGGGCGCTTGGCACGGCCTGACGCCGAATTACCTTTTGTACGGCTTGTACCATGGCTTGGTGATGGCGGGTACGGAGGCGTTTCAGAAGAAATCGAAGTTCTACAAGCAGCATAAGAAAGACCCCTGGTTTAAGGCGCTGTCCTGGTTTGTCACGCTGCAGTTGGTGATGATCGGGTTCGCGCTGTTCTCGGGGCAGGCAACGATGCTCGTGAAAGGAGCGATCAATGGGTAGCGTCACGCACGATCAGCTTGAGGAGCGCATGCTCTGCATTTTGGAGGATATCTGCGACGATGACGAGGTGCGCGAGCGCCGAAGCGAAGACCTGTTCGCACTTGGCCTTTTGGACTCTATGGGGGCTATCGAGCTTTTGGTTACCATCGAAGAGGAGTTCGGCGTGTCCATTGCTCCTACCGAGGTGGAGCGCGACGAGATGAACACGGTGGATTTGATCATTCGCCAAGTGGAGATCCGCCTGTAGGCGGGCGGGACCATGGCGAAAGGGGCATCGACCGGTCTTGCGGGCATGGCCTTGCTGCGCGGCGTGGTTGCGGCGCTGCTCGCGGCCGTGCTGGCGTTCGCGGGGTTTTGCGCCTGGGGGCTGCCCCGGCAAACCGACCACGATCCGGCACGGCTTTACGATTACGTGTATTCGGGCGTGAAGTCCGAGAGCACCGCGTTCACGCTGTCTTCGATGAGCGCGGGCGGCCACCTGGCGTTCGGATCGTCGGAGTTCTACATTTCGAAGGACAAGGTCGCGCAGTGCCCGCAGGTGGTGTTTGGCGAGAACGCGACCGGAGTGGATCTGACTTTCGTCGGCGAAGCGTACGATCAAAGCCTGTGGCAAGTTGTTGCGGCCGGTGCGTACGGCGACAAGGTCAAGAACAAGAAGGTCATGATCGTGGTGTCGCCGCAATGGTTTTTCAAGGGCAATGGGGCGCAGGCGAAGTTTCCCTCGAAGTTCTCGTACAGCCTGTACCGGCAGTTCGTCGACAATCCGCGCCTGTCCGAGAAAACGAAGGCTTACGTTCGATCCCGCATGGCGGCCCTTGGGGTGAACGCGGGGCAGCTTGCCGCAGCCAACAGGGACACGCCGTTCGACGTCGTGAACGATGCGGCGTATTCGTTTGCGGAAGACGCGCGCATTCGCAGCCGCTTGTCCCAGGTGATCGAGCAGGCTCCGCACAAGAGCGCTGCTCGCGCGATCGGCAACCCGACGGGCGAACCCGACTGGAGGGCCCTGCTGTCGCAGGCGGATGCATCCGGCGCTGCCGCCTGCACCACCAACCCGTACGGTATTTACGACGCCTATTGGCAGAAGAATTCCCGCTACAACGTGGAGCGCGGGCAGAACTTCACGGAGGCGAATGCCGAATACGACGATCTCTCGTGTTTTTTGGACGTGTGTCGCGAAACGGGTCTGGAGCCGCTTGTGGTGATCCTGCCGATGCACGGCGCCTGGTACGACCGCGAGGGAGTTACGGCCGATGTGCGCAGCGCGTTCTACGATCGCGTGCGCGGCGCGTGCGATGTGGCAGGGGCTGCGTACGCCGACTTCTCCAGCTGCGAGTACGAGAAGTACTTTCTGTGCGATACCGTGCATCCCGGCTGGCGCGGTTGGGTGCGCATCGAGCAGGCGTTCTACAACTTTGTGAACGGGCGCGACGACGCGTTTCTGGGCGGGGCTGGCTTCGGTCGAGCCGAGGGCTTGGCTGCGGCGGGCGATGCGGGCGCCTCGCTTGTCGGCGTAGCCGATGGGAGCGCATCGTGAGCCCGCTTCGTCGGTGGGCGGACGGTGTGCGCGCCGCGGTGCGACGGCGTCCCGGGCTGCTGGTTGCGGCGGCCGGCGCAGCCGTGGTTCTCCTGGTTGCCCTGCTTGCTTGGTTTATCGTGTTCTCCGGTTTTTCCCAACCGGTTCAATTCGTATACGACAGTTTCTAGGAAGCCGGGTGCAATCGTGATGGCGAACGGGATGGCGAGCATCGGCAGGCGTGCGGCGATTGCGGCTTTTTTGGCGCTTTCGTGCACCGGTGCAGCTGTCGGCTGCGCACCTGTCGCCGACGTGCCTGACCAGGAGCCCAATCTTGCGGCGCCCTCCGACGAGCCTGCGGATCTTGGCGTCGAAGACGGCGGCGACCTGGGAGATTTGGCCGACGAAGCGCCTCCCCAGGGGATGGAGCCCGAAGGCGGCGCGCTTGCGGTTCGGCTCGATTCCTACCTGGACGACAACGTGCCCCGTACGGGCGTGCCGGGCGTTGCCGTGGCCGTGGTGGATGCTTCGGGCGTTCGGTACCTGCGTACGCTGGGGGATTGCCCGGATGCCGAGGCTCTTTTCACGATAGGGTCGCTTAGCAAGTCGTTCACGGCTCTTGCGGTGATGCAGCTGGTGGAGGCGGGGGAGATCGACCTTGATGCGCCCGCATCGCGTTACGTGCCGCAGTACGGCATTCCGCCGGAGGTTACGGTGCGATCCCTGCTTAATCAGACGAGCGGTTTCGGGTACTACGATGCGCTTGCCGATGCGCGGAAGGGCGCGTCGTTCGGGACGTTCTCGTACGCGAACGCCAACTACGATTTGCTGGGCCGCGTCGTCGAATCGGCTTCAGGACAGGAGTACGCGGCGTACCTGCGCGATCACGTGCTTCTTCCCCTTGGGATGGACCGCTCGACGGCCGACGGCGCGATAGCGCGGGAAAGGGGCATGGCGCCCGGCCATCGCGGTTGGTTCGGCGTGTCCGTAGCCGATGGGTTCGCGCATGCGCCAAGCGACGAGGCATGGGGAGCCGCTCCGTCGGGTTATGTGGCGGCAAGCGTTTCCGACATGGCGCGCTATCTGCGGATGTACCTTAACGGCGGGCGAAGCGACGCGGGGGAGCGCGTGATTTCGCCGCAGGGAATAGATTCGATGTTCATGGATCGCGTCCCCGATCCCGAAGGCGACACGTACTACGGCATGGGTTGGACGTCGTTTTCCTGGGACGATGGGGAGACGGTGCTGTCTCATGACGGGCAGGTGGAGAACTACGTGGCAAGCATGTGCCTGCTGCCCGAGCGCGGTTTGGGCGTGGTGGTGCTGGGCGATGCGAGCGATCATGCGGGCGGCGACAACCTGTTCTTCGAGCTGGCGAACGGCGTGGTGGCTGCGGCGGTGGGAGCCGATCCAGGCCCGGTTGACGCCTCATGGGTGCAGGCGGCGCATGTTCGCAACGACGTGCTGTACGCCTGCGTCTTGCTGGCGAGCGCAGCGCCGCTGGGGTTGCTGCGGCGGTGGATGCGCCGCATGCGCGCGACGTACGCATCGCAAGCATCGCCGGTGCTGCGGTTGCGCGCGAGGCGAATGCTGGCTGCGCGCGCCGTCGCCTTGCACGTTGTTGCGCCGCTTGCGGTTTTGACGCTTCCCATCCTGCGCGGGGTGCCGTGGCGCGACGTGATCACCTTCGCTCCCGACGTGGCCGCGGTGTTGGCGGCAAGCGCGGCGCTCCTTGCTGTGGGCGGCGCCGCCAAGCTGGCGGTAGCCGTGCGCATGGGGCGCGGGCGGGTTCGCGCCGCTGCGCCTCCGGCGAAGGAGAGCCGACCGCGCTCCCGGCGAACCTGAAGTCCCGTGGCTCGCGGCGCGAACCGGTGCGAGCCGAACGCATGCCCCGCGAACCTGAAGCCCCGTATCGCCGCTTTGCGCTACAATGGATGTTTTCGCAGCAAAGGGGGATCAAGGTTGGAAGTGCTCGTCATCATGGCCGTGGGCGTGCTCGTGGGCGCGACGGTGTTCCCCGCGCGCCTCAAAGGCGCGAACGAGAAACTGACGCTGCTGTTCACGGCGCTGCTCATCTTCTCGATGGGGGCTTTGCTGGGAGGGCGCGACACGTTTTTGGAGGAACTGGGCACCGTCGGGTGGGCGAGCGCCTTGTTCTGCCTGGTGCCGGTGGCTCTTTCGACTCTGGTGGTGTACGGCCTGACGAACTGGTTCATGAGCGACATAACCCGCAAAGCGGCCGGCCCGAACGTGGCTGCTGCGCAGGAGGCGCCAGCGGCGGGGGAGCCTGCCGGCAATGGCGAAGCCGTCATGATCGGCATGGCGGTGGGGGCGCTTGCGCTGGGAATAGCCTACGGATTGGCGGGCGTGCACCTTGCGCCGCTCGACGCGTTGGCCGACCATTCCGACCTGGTCCTGTACGGTCTCATGCTGTTCGTAGGCGTTAGCGTGGGCGGCAGCCGCGGCCTTTTGGGCAAGCTACGGCAGTATCATGTGCGCGTGCTCATCATTCCCTTCGGCATCGTGGTCGGATCCGTTGCGGGCGGTTTGCTGTGCGCTCCCTTGACGGGGCTTTCCCTGCCGACGGGAGGAGCCATCGCGTCGGGATTAGGCTGGTACAGCTTGTCGGGCGTCATGATGACCGAGATCGCCGGAGCGCAGGTGGGCAGCATCACGTTCTTGTCGAATCTGCTGCGCGAGTTGGTGTCATTCTTCTGCATTCCCTGGATCGCCCGGCACCTCAACTACCCTACGTGCATCGCGCCCGCCGGCGCGACGAGCGAGGACACCACGCTGCCCATGCTCATTCGCTGCACGAACGGCGAGACAGTGGTGCTTTCGGTGCTCAACGGCGTTATCTGCTCGGCGATGGTCCCGGTTCTGATAGAGGCGTTCCACCCGTTCATATAGCGGCGCGTGGATGCGAGCAGCCTGCCTGGTCGTCGGACCACGTTATCGGCCCGTTCTCAAACATGAAGCGTTTGTTCGCGCAGCGGCGGCTCGACCGGCGCGCAACGGGGCTTTGCTATACTGCCGTTCATGGACGAATACCTCGACAAACCCATCAAGGCGAACGCTGCGAACGAAGAAGGGAAAGCTGCCGATTCGGCCGGCTTTTCCGCGCTCGACGACGGCGACGCCCTTGGCTTCGACAACCTGGATCAGTCGGCGGGGCGGCGCTCGCGCATCGAGCGCGAGCGGCATCGCTCCGACCTCGACCAGGCGACGCGCGGCTTCGGTTCCGCCGTTTCGGCCGATGGGAAGCCGACCTTGCCGGAAGGCCAGGCGGCATCGGGCAAGCTCGAGCGCATCAAGCAGGAGCTCAACGCCGTGCCCGCGCTGCCGGGCGTGTACCTATGGAAAGACAAGTCCGGCCAGGTCATCTACGTAGGCAAGGCGAAGCAGCTGCGCGCGCGCATGCGCCAGTACGTGAATTTCCAGGACGAGCGCGCCAAGATTCCCTTGCTGGTCGACCAGATCGACAGCTTCGACTACATCGTGGTGGAGAACGAGCACGAATCGCTCGTGCTGGAGAAGAACCTCATCAACCAGCACAGCCCGTTTTTCAACGCCGACTTCAAAGACGACAAGTCGTACCCGTTCATCGCGCTCACGAAAGGCGACGTGTTTCCCGCCATCAAGTACACGCGCGAGAAGCACAAGCCCGACACGAAGTACTTCGGCCCCTACACCGACAGCCGCGCCGCGCGCGATATGGTGGACATCGCGCGGCGCGTCGTGCCGCTGTGCGCAACGTCGTGCGCCGACTGGCGCCAGCTCAAGCGCCGTTTGGAAAAGAACCCGCTCGCGCTCATGGCGAGCGATGCGCGCCCGTGCTTCGATGCGCACGTGGGCTTGGGGCCCGGTGCGTGCTGCGGCGCGGTGACGCCCGAAGAGTATCAGGTCAACGTGAAGCGTATCGGACGATTCCTGTCCGGGCAGCATCGGGAATTCGTCGACGAGCTGACCGCTGACATGCAAGCTGCGGCCGAGGAACTCGACTTCGAGCGCGCCGCGCGCATCAAGGCGCGCATCGATACCATCAACAGCCTGACCGACAAGCAGCATGCCGTGTCCACGCGCAATCTGGACGCCGACGTGGTGGGGATATTCCGCGAGGAGACCATCGCCGGCGTGCACGTGTTCATGGTGCGCGAGGGCCGTATCATCAACTCGAACGAGTTCGTGCTGAACCGCGGCAAAGACGTGCCCGACGACGACCTGCTGCACATGTTCCTGCTGCGCTACTACGATGCCACCACCTCCATTCCGCACGAGATCATCGTGCGCGACGAGCCCGAGGACCAAGAGGCCATGGAAGCGTGGCTCACCGAGAAGCTGGCAAGCCCCCATGGCGCGAAGGTGCGGTTCACGGCGCCGCGCAAAGGCGAGAAGCACGAGCTTGTGAGCATGGCCGAGACGAATGCGAAGCACACGCTCATGCGTTACAAGGTGCGCACCAACTACGAGGACAAGCGCATCAACGAGGCGCTTTTGCAGCTGGAAAGCGCGTTGGCCCTCGACGAGCCTCCCATGCGCATCGAATGCTTCGACATCTCCACCATTCACGGTTCCTACACGGTGGCCTCCATGGTGGTGTTCACGAACGGCAAGCCCGACAAGAACCAGTACCGTCGCTTCAAGATCAAGACGCCGCTCGACGAAGCGAACGACTTCCTGAGCATGCAGGAGGTGATGAGCCGTCGCTACGCGCCCGAGCGCATGGCCGACGAGCGCTTCGGGAGCAAGCCGGATCTCATCATCTTGGACGGCGGCAAGCCGCAGCTGTCCGCGGCGCTCGAAATGTTCGACGAGCTGGGAATCCACGACATTGCGATGTGCGGCCTGGCGAAACGCGACGAAGAGCTGTTCGTTCCCTGGCAGGACACGGGCCCGGTGGTGCTGCCGAGCGGTTCCGCGTCCCTGTATTTGGTGAAGCAGGTGCGCGACGAGGCCCACCGTTTCGCGATCACGTTCCACCGGGAACTGCGCGGCAAGGGCATGACGGCTTCCATCCTCGACGACGTGACGGGCCTTGGGCCCGTGCGCAAAAAGGCGCTGCTCAAGCACTTCAAATCGTTCAAGAACCTCAAAGACGCCGCCCTTGACGACATCAAAGCGGCGCGCCTTGTGCCCGAAGAGGTGGCCGAGGAGCTGTACCGCGTGCTTCAGCAGTATAATAGGGAGCGAAAGGACGTGCGCGTCGTGGGCGGCGCGCAGCAATGCGAATCCGACGCGCTTGCCCGCACGGGCGAGCGCTCCCGTACCGACGAAGGGGTTGCTGATGAGCGAATCGACGGTTGATCTTGAGCACATGCCCGAACTTGTCATCGTGAGCGGCATGAGCGGCGCGGGCCGCACCGAAGCGATGCACGTGTTCGAGGACCTGGATTACTTTTGCGTGGACAACCTGCCCTCCAGCCTGATCGGGAACCTGCTCGAGCTTACGGGCATGCCCGGCCAGCCCGACGAGCGGCGACGCCTGGCCGTGGTATGCGACGCGCGTAACCGCGATTTCTTCGCCAGCTTGACAAGCGAGCTCAAAAAGCTCAAAGAGCGCGGGCTCGATTACCGCGTCCTGTTCTTGGACGCCGAGGATGAGAAGCTGATAGCGCGGTACAAGTCCAGCCGCCGCCGTCATCCGCTTTCCGTGGACGGCGCGTCCATCGCGCGCGGCATCGAGCGCGAGCGCGACCTGCTGTTCGAGCTGCGCGAGAGCGCGCATCATGTCATCGACACCACCGACATGCTGCCGCCGCAGCTGCGCACCACCATCCGCGCCCTGTTCGCACCCGGCGAGGACCGCACGGGCTTGCAGGTGACGGTGTACTCGTTCGGGTTCAAGCACGGTGCGCCGCTCGATGCAGACCTGGTCATGGACGTGCGCTTCCTGCCGAACCCGTACTACGATCCCCAGCTGCGCCCCTTCACGGGCCTGGACGCCCCGGTGCGCGACTTCGTGCTGTACCGTCCCGAAACCGAAGAGTTCCAGAAGCGCTGGCGCGCGCTGCTCGATTGCGTGATGCCGGGCTACGTGGCCGAGGGCAAGCAGCAGCTTGCCATCGGCATCGGATGCACGGGCGGCCAGCATCGCAGCGTGGCGCTGGCGGAGGCCACGGCCGACTACCTCAAGGCGAAGGGCTACCGCGTGAGCATCGCCCATCGCGACCTCAAGCTGGCCGAAGGGGCCGACGGTTTGCTGGTAACGGATTCCGCCGCCGCCGCTCCGGTTGCCGGGCGCTAGGGCTTTGCATGGCAACGCAACCGTTCTCGCACGATCCGTCCATGACCGCGGCGTTCGCGTCTTTGAATCCGGCTCAGTCTGCCGTCGCCGGCGGCGAGCATGTGCGCGCCGTCGTGATAGGCGGCGGCACGGGCGCGCCGGTGTCCATCCGCACGTTGCTGTCGATGGGCGTCGAAACGAGCGCCGTCGTGGCGATGGCCGACGACGGCGGGTCGACCGGCATCCTGCGCGAGGAGGCCGACGTCACCCCTCCCGGCGACGTGCGCAAGTGCATCGCCGCCATGGCGGCCGACCCGGGCGATCCTTTGACCAAAGCGTTCAAGTACCGGTTCTCGTTTGCGCGCAACCACACCTTGGGGAATCTCATGCTGTCGGCATTGGAGGATGCGGCAGGGTCGTTTCCCCAGGCTATCGCTATATGCGAGCGGTTGCTGCAAGCGCGGGGACACGTGTACCCGTCCACGCTCGATCGGGTTTCGCTTGCCGCGCGCACGTGCGACGGGCGTATTTTAGAGGGACAGGCGGTGGCGTGTCATTCGCGCACTGCGCTCGAATGCGTGCGGCTTCGCGCAGAGCGCGGCGTGGTGCCCTACGAACCTGCGCTCGAGGCCATTCGCAATGCGGACCTCATCGTTCTGGGGCCGGGCTCGCTGTTCACGTCCATCATCCCGAACCTGTTGGTCCCCGGCGTGGTGGATGCCATACGCGCATCGAAGGGCAGCACGCTGTTCGTGTGCTCGCTTGCCGATATGCAAGGGGAGACGTGGGGCCTTGCCGCTCGCGAGCATGTGGAGGCTCTCATGGACCACGGCATGCGCGGGCTGCTCGATTACGTGTTGGTGCACACGCCGGTTCCGCTGCGGCCCGATAGTCCGGCAACGGGCCTGTTCAGCGCTTTGGCTGGGGCTGAGCCGGAGCATGCTTCGACGTCGGACATGGGTGATCTGGAGCTGTCGCGACGGGTGCGTCCCGTACGCGTCAGCTATCAGGACGTGCAGGCCATCCAGGCGCGCGGGCCGGTGGTCATCGCGCGCAATCTGGTTGATCCGCTGCGGCCTACCTGGCATGATCCGGCTGCGTTGCGGGAAGCGTTTTCGGGGGTGTTGCGCCTATGTCGTTCACGGCGGAAGTAAAAGACGAGCTTGCTCGCGTTCCGCCCACCTGCTCGCACTGCGAGAAGGCGACGTTGGCGGCGCTCGTGCGCATCGAAGGCACGCTGTTCTTCAGCGGGCAAGGCAAGTACCGCATCGAGATCGCGACGGACGTCCCGTCCGTCGCGCGCCTGGTCATCAAGTTGTTGCACGAGCTGTACCACCTGGAGACGAACCTCACGGTGCGCCGCAGCGTGCTGCACAAGACGCCGAACTACCTCATCGAGGTGCCTTCCCAGGCGCGCTTGGCGGAATCGCTCGTCGACATGGGCGTGCTTTCCGCTGAGGGCGGCCTGATGATGGGGCTTACCTCGGACCTGGTGGCGAAGGAGTGCTGCACTGCGGCTTATTTGCGCGGCGCGTTTTTGGGAAGCGGGTTCGTCTCGGATCCGCGCGGCGATTTCCATTTCGAGATCACGGTTGAAAACGAGGACTTGGCCGACAGCCTGGTGAGCTTGCTGGAGCGCAAGGGCATCAACGCACGCGTCATGCAGCGGCGCAGCTCGTACATGGTCTACCTCAAAAGCGGCGCGGCTATTCTGGAATTTTTAGCGTTCGCGGGAGCTCATCAAAGCGCGCTCGCCATGGAGAACGCGCGCGTTATAAAAAGCGTGCGCAACGACGTGAACCGGCAGACCAACGCCGAGATAGCGAATCAGGCCAAAGCGGCAAACGCTTCCGTTGACCAGCTGTACGCAATTCGCATGGTGCTGGAGGCGCATGGCATGGAGAACTTGCCGCCAGCGTTGCAGGAGTTCATCAAGCTGCGGGTCAGGTATCCCGATGCCACCCTCAAAGAGTTGGGGGAGCGCGCGAACCCTCCGCTGTCCAAAAGCGCCGTTTACCACCGCGTTCGCCGGATCGAGCAGATGGCGAAAGAGGTGCGCGGGTAGGGGTCGCGCGTCGTCAGCCGATCGACATGATGCGCCCCATGTCCGAGGTGTCGTATCCGCCCAGGCTTGCGAACTCTTCGCGAAGCAGTCCCGACTCCAGGATGCCCATCATCGTCCGCACGGCGCGCGTATCGAAGTTCTCCTGCTTGACTACAAGGTCGTATCGTTCTTTTTGCAGGGGTATAAAATCGATGCCCTCCACCTGCTTTGCCACTTTCTCGCTTCCGATCGCCACGTCCCCGCGCCCTCGAGCCACCATGCTTGCAACGGCGATGTGGGACTGGGTCTCTATCTCGTAGCCTTGAATGGAGGAAGGCTGCGCGCCCAGCAGCCTGACGTGCTCGTCTAGCAGTACCCGGGAACCCGAACCTTTCTCGCGATTGACGATCTTCACTCCCGGCGCAAGCAGGTCTTCCCAGGTGGTCAAGCCCTTCGGATTTCCCCTTGCCACGTAAAAGCCCTGCATACGGTAGGTGAGGTTCACGATGACGGTCGGGGTGCCGGGGAGAAGCTTCTTGACGTAGGAGACGTTGTACTCGTCGGCGTCTCCGTCCCAGAGATGTGCGGAGGCAACCTGCACTTTGTCTTTGTAAAGGTCGGTCAAGGCATCGTAGCTCCCGATATAGGAGCGCAGCGATTCTACTCCCGTCTGGGCGATGTAGTTGGAAAGAACGTCCAAGATGATGTCTTGCCCGCATATCACGAATTGCCGCTTTCGCTCGCTCGGATCGTTTTGGCGCTCGAATCGGTTCGGGTTTTTTGATCTTGCGATATAGCTCTGCACGTCCGCGTAGGTGAAGCGCAGCTTCCTGCCGACCTTGTACGAGCTGAGCTTCCCCCGGTCTTTGAGCGCGTAGACGGTGTTGCGACCTACTTGCAGTATGTCGGCTACTTCGTCCACGGTTAACGCCTCGTCGTTTCTCACAAAGCCTCGATTCTACGAATTGGGACGAAACAGCATGAACAGGGGTTAAGAAAGCGTATTCGTTTCGATTCGTTTGATTGCCGGTGTGTCGATGATTATACTCCTGCGAGAATCGATGAAAAGGACGTGCGCATGGATACTTCGACGATAGCGCCGCTGCTCGCCACGTTGTCGGTCGGCATCGCGTGCGGATTGCTGTTCAAGAGGCTCAAAGTGCCTGCTGGGTATATGATCGGCGCTTTCGCGGGCGTTGCCGTGTTGAGCGTTGCGACGGGATTCACCTGGCTGCCTGCTGAAACGCGAACCGCGGTTCAGATCATCGCCGGCGCGTTCGTAGGCTGCTCCATGGAGCGGAGCGACCTTGTGCGTTTGAGGCGATTCGCGAAGCCGGTCGCGCTGATGCTCCTCGCGTTTCTCATTTTGAACCTTGTTCTTGGATTCGTCATCTGGGCGGTGTCTCCGCTCGATTTGGTTACCTCCCTCATGTGCGCCGTGCCGGGCGGCATCAACGACACTCCGATTGTCGCGGCGGACATGGGGGCCGACGCTCCTGCGGTTACCGTGATGCAGCTGATCAGGCAGGTGCTCGGCATCGGGGCGTTTCCGGTGATGATCGCGTTGTTCGACGGGTACCGCACGGCGCATGGGCACCCTGATGCGCGCGGCGCCGAAACTGCTCCCGGCGAGAACCGCATGAAGTCGAATCAGAAGTCTCCAGCATCGACTGTAGCAGCTTTGGCTGTTGCCGCGCTGGCGGGGGTCCTTGGGAGGATGATGGGCGTTGCGGGGCTTACCTTCACTGCGGCGATCGTTGCCGTGCTTATCCTGAAGCTCGTGTTCGATTTTGCTTTCATCCCTAAATGGGTTAAGAAGGTTTGCCAGCTTGTTGCCGGATGCTATCTTGGAACGTTGCTCACTGCTGAGGGACTGACGGGCTTGGCCGATTTGGTGCTTCCCGCAGTCGTTCTGGTGGTGGGTTACACGCTCAACTGCTTTGTTACGGGAAAGCTTGAAAGCAAGCTGTTCGGGTACGGCAGAAAGGAAGGGATGCTCATAGCGTCTCCCGCCGGGGCGTCCGACATGGCTCTTATAATCGATGACCTGAACGTCAAGAACACCGACGTGGTTGTCATGCAGGTGATACGAGCAGTTTTCGTCATGGCATTCTTTCCTCAGATCGTCAACCTTATCTGCTATTTCACGGGGAGTTGACCCTCGATGGGGGACTGGTTGCCGTCGGCTGGCGCAGGCGGTGGGTTTGCGCTTCGGCACGTGATGCTATCGTGACGGGAATCGCAACGATAAATGAAGGCACACGCCTGGATTTTCTGATGCCTCGATGCGGCAAGAGCCGGTTTGTCTCTTCAAAAGCGCCGCTTACCACCGTGTTTGTCGGATCGCACGGATGATGCAGGACGAGTGCGGGTAGAATGGCGAGTGCTTGTGTTGTATTATCGTTTTGTGCCGTAAACGAGAAACTGAGTATCTTTATGAAAGGGGATACGCATGGCAATCAAAGTAGGCATTAACGGATTCGGTCGCATCGGCCGCCTGGCGTTCCGCGCGATGGCGAACGACCCCGAGATCGAGGTCGTGGCGGTTAACGACCTTGGCGACATTCCGACGATGGCCCACCTGCTCAAGTACGATTCCATCCACGGTCGTGCCTTCGACGCCGTCGAGGTCACCGAGGACGGCTTCGTGGCCGACGGCCATGCGGTCAAGGTGCTCTCGGAGCGCGAGCCCGCCAACCTGCCTTGGGGCGAGCTGGGCGTCGACGTGGTCGTCGAGTCCACGGGCTTCTTCACGGACGGCACGAAGGCCAAGGCGCACCTTGACGCCGGCGCCAAGAAGGTCGTCATCTCCGCGCCCGCCAAGAACGAGGACATCACCATCGTCATGGGCGTGAACGACGATCAGTACAACAAGGACGAGCATCACATCATCTCCAACGCTTCGTGCACCACGAACTGCCTGGCTCCCTTCGCGAAAGTGCTGCTGGACACGTTCGGCATCAAGCGCGGCTACATGAACACCATCCACTCCTACACCAACGACCAGAAGATCCTCGACCTTCCCCACAAGGATCTGCGCCGCGCTCGCGCCGCAGCCGTGTCGATGATCCCCACCACCACGGGCGCCGCCCGCGCGGTTTCGCTCGTGCTTCCCGAGCTCAAGGGCAAGCTGGACGGCTTCGCTACGCGCGTTCCCACGCCGGACGGATCGATGGTCGACCTGACGGTCGAGCTTGAGCGCGACGCCACCATCGAGGAGATCAACGCAGCCATGAAGGCAGCTGCCGAGGGCCCGATGAAGGGCGTGCTGGAATACACCGAGGATCCCATCGTGTCCATCGACATCGTGGGCAACCCGCACTCCTCCATCTTCGACAGCAAGCTGACCATGGTGATGGGCGGCGAAGGCAACTTCGTCAAGTGCATCAGCTGGTACGACAACGAGTGGGGCTACTCCAACCGCGTCAAGGACCTGGTGAAGATCCTGCTGTAAAGGAATGCTCGTTCCGCCGGCCCGCAGGCCGGCGGAACCGCTCGACGCTGCGGGGCGCTGGGGCACCCGATCTTCGCACGATGCCGCGGGCTCGCGTACCCAAGTACGCTTCGCCCGCGTCCTCCCGCGAATCTCGGGCACCGCAGCGCCCCTCGCTGTTTTACTGCGCCAACCTGTCCGGCTGTTTTCGCGCTTCGCGCGAATCGAGGAAAGCACGACGCCGGGAAACGGAAATCAATAGGTATCATTAGTCTGTGGAAGAGGGTTGTATGGCTGACATCAAGACCATCGACGAGCTGGACGCGGCGGGGAAGCGCGCGCTCGTGCGCGTCGATTTCAACGTGCCGGTGAAAGACGGCGTCGTTACCGACGACACGCGCATCCGCGCGGCGCTGCCCACGATCGAGAAGCTTGTCGCGCAAGGCGCGCGCGTCGTTCTCATGAGCCATCTGGGCCGTCCGTCGGGCGAGGGCTTCGAGGAGTCGTTCACGCTGCGCCCGGCCGCCCAGAAGCTTTCCGAGCTCATGGGCAAGCCCGTGGTGTTCGCCGCCGATACCGTAGGCGCGGACGCGCAGGTCAAGGCGGCCTCCCTGCGCGAAGGCGACGTGCTGGTGGTGGAGAACCTGCGCTTCGACAAGCGCGAGAAGAAGAACGACCTTGCGTTCTGCGAAGAGCTGGCAAAGCTCGGCGACGTGTACGTGAACGACGCGTTCGGCACCGCGCATCGCGCGCACGCTTCCACGGCGGGCGTCGCGGCGCTGCTTCCCGCATACGCGGGCTATCTCATGCAGCGCGAGGTGGCAACGCTCGCCGGCATGCTCGAGGAGCCGAAGCGCCCGTTCGTGGCCATCCTGGGCGGATCGAAGGTGTCCGACAAGATCAAGGTCATCGACGCGCTCATGGACAAGTGCGACACGCTCGTCATCGGCGGCGGCATGTGCTTCACGTTCCTGTTGGCGCAGGGCAAGCAGGTGGGCTCGTCGCTCAAGGAAGAGGATTGGATCGAGCGCGCGGCGGCCATGATCGCCAAGGCGGACGAGCGGGGCGTGAAGCTGCTGCTTCCCGTCGACGTGGTGTGCGCCGACCGTTTCGCCGAAGATGCCGAAACGCTCACGGTTTCGGTGGACGATATTCCCGATGCTATGATGGGCCTCGATATCGGACCTGAGACCGCGAAGCTGTACGCCCAGGCCGTGGCCGAGGCGGGCACCGTGTTCTGGAACGGCCCCATGGGCGTGTTCGAGATGGCGGCGTTCGAAGCCGGCACGAAGGCCGTGGCGCAGGCGGTGGCCGACAACGCGGAAGCCGACACCGTCATCGGCGGCGGCGACAGCGTTGCCGCGGTCAACAAGTTCGATCTGGCGGCGCAGATGACCTTCATCTCCACCGGCGGCGGCGCGTCCATGGAGCTTGTCCAGGGCGAGAAGCTCCCCGGCGTCGAGGCATTGCGCTAGCTGGCCGCATCCATCGCGTTTCCTCTATCTGAAAGGATGGTACGTATGAAGCGAACCCCTCTTATGGCGGGCAACTGGAAGATGAACAACACGATCGGCGAGGCCGTCGTGCTCACGCAGGAGATTTCCAACCAGTACGACAAGGGCATCTGGGGCGAGGATGTCGACATCCTCATCTGCCCTCCCTTCATCGACCTCAAGCCGGCGAAGACGGTGCTCGAGTTCGACAAGACCAAGGTGTCCGTGGGCGCTCAGAACGTGTACTGGGAGGCGTCGGGCGCGTTCACCGGCGAGATCTCGGTGCCGATGATCAAGGAGATCGGCTGCGCGTGCTCCATCGTGGGCCACTCCGAGCGTCGCGAGCTGTTCGGCGAATCGAACGAGGACGTCAACCGGAAGGTCAAGGCCCTCGTTGAAGCCGGGCTGTACGCCATCGTGTGCGTGGGCGAGTCGCTTGCCGTGCGCGACGAAGGGGCGACCGAGGAGTACGTGTGCGCACAGGTGCGCGCTGCGTTCGCGGGCGTCGACGCGCGCGATGCCGCAACGTGCGTCGTGGCGTACGAGCCCATCTGGGCCATCGGCACGGGCCGCACGGCCACGCCCGAGCAGGCGGAAGCGGTGTGCGCCGCCATTCGCGCGACGCTCGCCGACCTGTACGGGGACGACATCGCGCAGCAGATGCGCGTGCTGTACGGAGGCTCCATGAACGTGGGCAACGTGGACGACCTGCTGGCCCAGCCGAACATCGACGGCGGCCTGGTGGGCGGCGCCAGCCTCAAGGCGGAATCGTTCGTGCAGCTTGTCAAGGCGTGCCTATGAGCGGCGCGTCCGGTTTTGCTTTGCCGGCCTGCCTCATCATCATGGACGGGTTCGGCTTGGCCGAGCCGGGGCCGGGCAACGCCATTTCGCTTGCGAGCACGCCGTGTTTGGACGACGTGTTCGCGCATTGTCCTTGGACGAAGCTCGAAGCGTCGGGCGAGGCCGTGGGCTTGCCCGACGGCCAGATGGGCAACTCCGAAGTGGGGCACCTCAACATAGGAGCCGGCCGCGTGGTGTTCCAGGAGCTCACGCGCATCAACCGCGCGTGCGCGGACGGGTCGCTGGCGGCCAATCCGGCGCTCAACGACGCGTTCGCTGCGGCGTCTGCGCCGGGCGCGGCCTTGCACCTCATGGGCCTGTTGTCCGATGGCGGCGTCCATTCCTCCAACGAGCACCTGTACGCCCTTATGCGCGCAGCCAAGGCGGCGGGCGTTGGGCGCATCGTCGTGCATTGCTTCATGGACGGTCGCGACGTGCCGCCCAAGAGCGGCTCGGATTTCGTGGAGCAGCTGGAAGCAGTGGTGGCAGAGCTTTCCGACGAAACGTGCGATGTGCGAATCGGCAGCATATCCGGCCGCTACTTCGCTATGGACCGCGACAATCGTTGGGAGCGCGTCGAGCGAGCCTGGAGAGCCGTCGTGGAGGCCGAGCCTTGCGTCGACCGCGCTCCGGTTCAGGTCATGACCGACTCTTATGCCGCCGACGTTACCGATGAGTTCGTGGAACCCGTGGCGTTGTCGGAGCGCGGCGTGCGCGACGGTGATGCGGTGGTGTTCTTCAACTTCCGGCCGGATCGTGCGAGGGAGCTGACCCGGTCCCTGGTGGATGCTTCGTTCGACGGCTTCGAGCGCAGCCGGGTTCCGCAGGTGTCGTTCGTCTGCCTGACCGAGTACGATCCCGAGATCGCCGCTCCCGTGGCGTACGCGAAGGAGTTTCCCGAAGACGTGCTGGCGGACGTGTTGGCAGCCGCCGGTCTTCGCCAATACCATATCGCCGAGACGGAAAAATACGCGCACGTGACGTTTTTCTTGAACGGCGGCCGCGAGGAGCCGAAGGCGGGGGAGGAGCGCGCGCTCATTCCCAGTCCCAAGGTGGCCACGTACGATCTGAAGCCGGAGATGAGCGAGCCTGACGTGGCGTCCACGCTGGCGGCCGCCATCGACTCCGGCGAGGCCGACGTGTACATCGTGAACTTCGCCAACCCGGACATGGTGGGGCATACGGGCGTCATCTCCGCCGCCGTGGCCGCCGTGGAAGCGGTGGACGCGGGCGTGGGACAGGTGCTCGCCGCCGTCGAGCGGGCGGGGGGCATGGCCCTGATCACGGCCGACCATGGCAACGCCGACAAGATGCTGGCCGAAGACGGCAGCCCGTTCACGGCTCATACCACGGCGCTCGTGCCGCTGGCGTTCGTGGATTTCGCGGGAACCGGGCGCACGCTCGATGGCTCTCGGGGCGCACTTTGCGACATCGCGCCCACGCTGCTGGAGTTGATCGGGCTGCCGGTCCCTGAAGCCATGACGGGAAGAAGCCTGCTGGCATAGCTTCGCGATAGCGGGAGCCGATGTGGACGCGCGCAGGTCGGCCAGGTCGGCTCCCGTATCGGTGGTGAAACGCGTCGCTGCTTGCCCTTGGCGGCGCGTTTCGCTATACTAGGCAACTTGCATACCGTTTGATTCCGAACGAAAGAAGAGACGAACCTTGAACCCGCTTCTCATCATCGTGATCGCCCTGCTCGTTCTGTCGGGCATCGGCCTCATCATTTTCATCTTGCTGCATTCCGGCAAGGGCACGGGCATCTCCGACATGATCGCCAGCTCCGTGTACTCCACGCAGACCGGCACGAGCATTGTCGAGAAGAACCTCGATCGCATCACCATTATCTTGGCAGCGGTGTTTTTGCTGTCGCTTATCGTACTTATGATCATCTACCCGCACGGTACGATCGCGGGGAGGTAGCACGCAGCGCCGTCTGTGGTCGGCGCACGTGGTTTCAGCGGGAACGAAGCAGTATGAACGGGCGCCGTAACAGGCGCCTTTTCGCGTTGCAGACGCATCCTTGGGGATCGGTTGCGCAACGCTTGTTTTCGAGCCGTGCGAATCGAAGCGCGCAGCGGCTGTGCGGCCGGGAGGTTGTCCTGTTTTGCGGTGGCCGCGGCAAGAGGTGAAAATTCGTCAAAATTTCCCCTTCACAACGCGAAGAGGTTCGGGTAGAATAACCACCGTTGCTTTTCGCAACAAGTCGGAGTGGTGGAACGGCAGACACGCTAGCTTGAGGTGCTAGTGCCCGTATAGGGTGTGCGGGTTCAAATCCCGCCTCCGACACCAGTAAAGCTAGAAGGAGAGTCCGAGTGGCTCTCCTTTTTTGCATTTGCGCGCATCCTTTGAAAGGGGACGAACCATGGCCCGATCATTGACGACGAAAAGCCCCGTGTCCGATCGCATGCGCTCCATAAGGCGTGTTCTGTGGGGCATCCTGTTCTTGAACCTTGCCGTGGCCGCGGCGAAGTACCTGTACGGAACGTACAGCGGGTCGGCCTCCATGCAGGCCGACGGCATCCATTCGGTATTCGACTCGGCCGGCAACGTAGTGGGCCTGGTGGGCATCGCCCTTGCTGCGCGCCCGGCCGACGAGGGGCATCCCTACGGCCATGCCAAGTTCGAAACGTACGCCAGCTTGGTGATCGGCGTTCTGCTTTTGCTCGCGGCGTTCGAGGTGGGAAGCTCTGCAGTGGGGAAGCTGGCCACGCAAACGTACACCGCCGAGGTGGGCCCGCTGTCTTTCGCGGTTATGATCGGCACGTTGGCCGTGAACCTGGGCGTGACCGTATACGAGCGCAAGCAGGGAAAGCTGCTGAAAAGCGAGATCCTAGCCGCCGACGCGAGCCATACCTTGTCCGACGCGATGGTTTCCATCGGGGTCATCATCGGGCTGGCCCTTGTTTCCCTGGGCTTTCCCATGGCCGACCCTATCATGGCGCTCATCGTGACCGTGGCCATTCTGGCAACCGCGTACGACGTGTTCAAGCATGCGCTGGCAACCTTGTCGGACCATGCGCGCATTCCTGAAGAGGACGTGCGCAAGGCCGTCATGGAGGTTTCCGGGGTTCAGGACGCTCACCGCGTGCGCACGCGCGGCACGGAGGGCGAGATCTACGTGGACCTGCACGTGCTTGTTGCGCCCGAGATGACCGTTGCGGCCGCGCACGATCTGGCCGATGAGGTGGAGCAATCCGTGCGCCGACGGTTCGAAAACGTGGTGGATGTGCTCGTGCATGTGGAGCCAGACGACGGGCATAGCGAATGAACGGGGGATCTGCGGCCGTGAAGGCCGTGTTCTTCGACGTGGGAAGCACGCTTTTGTACCCGGGCCCTTCGGTTGCGGAGACGTTTGCGCGGGTGGCTCAGGAGCGCGGTCATGATTTGACCGTGCGGGACGTGGAGCCTCACATGCCGGCAATGGATGCTTACTACGAGGCCGAATACCTGCGCGACGGCGATTTCTGGTGCTCCCACGAGGGCTCGGTTGCCATCTGGATGGACCAGTATCGCTACGTGTGCCACTTGACGGGCATTTCCCATGATGCCGAGGGTATGGCGCAATCGGTGCACGAAGCGTACCGCAAAGGGGATCATTGGGCGCTGTATCCCGACGTCATGGGCTGCTTGAGGGCGCTCAAGCAGCGGGGGCTGGCGCTGGCGGTGGTGTCGAACTGGGATGCGGGCCTGGAGGGGCTTCTGCGCGATCTGAGGCTGCTTCCGTACTTCGATGCCGTGGTGTCTTCGGCGGTGGTGGGGTATCGCAAGCCCGATCCGGTTATATTCGATCTTGCGTGCGAGCAGCTGGGCGTGTGCGCGGACGCGGTGGTGCATGTGGGCGATCGTCCCGATGCGGACGGCGACGGCGCGTGTGCGGCCGGTATTCGCCCGATCATCATCGACCGACACGATACCGAGACCGAAAGCGGTTACGAACGTGTTGGAGTGCTGACCGACATTGACAAATTGCTAGGCTGAACAGGTTGAACGTGCGGCCCGATTCGAATGCTCCATCGGGTGCGAAGCCAGGTGCGAAAAAAGTCGGAAACTTTTTTGAAAAAGTTCTTTGACATGCCGGCGAGTTCTGGTAGACTGTTTGCTCGCTGGCACGGAAGAGATTCCAACGCCGAGTTTTCATGGGCGATTAGCTCAGGGGGAGAGCACTACCTTGACACGGTAGGGGTCACAAGTTCAAATCTTGTATCGCCCACCATGAAATGCAGAAAGCACTTGCGCAGGTCGCAGGTGCTTTTTTATTTGCCCTGCCCCTTTGGCGGCGCGCCGGGAGGTGAACCCCCTTCCTCTCCCGGACGCGGACGATTTGCACGATCTGCATGCGGGGAAAAGCCGTCGGACCGCCAAACTGCGCATTAACCCTGTTAAGGGGGCTGGAATGCACGGTTTGAACGACGTGGTCGCCCCGACCCCTACCCGAAGGGGCGAATCCGCTCCTGGTTTTCACGGGACGGCGCATCGATGCAGGTCGAAAGCCGTGAAAACGAGAATCCTTCTCCCGGCGGACGAAAATGCCCCTTACGGTAGGGGTCGATCGGTCGCGATCGACGGGGGGGGGGGAGGTGATGAGCGTGGCGCACGGAGACGGCACCGTCAAGCTGATCAGTGATCCCGGAAAGCCCGAAAGGTACGAAGTGAGCGTGTCCCTCGGCTGGGACTGCGAGGCGGGCGGTTCCGAAGCGCGCTGGCGGAGCTCGACTTCTCTATCGCAGGTCCCGATTCGCGCCCAGCTGTTGAATTCCCGGCGCCCGCCTTCCGTAGCGGTTCGCGACCTTGCCCATCCGGTACGAACCGGCCGGCGCCGGCCTTATGTCAAAAAAGTTGAGTTTTGCGGCAATTTTCCGCCTTGTCGAAGTGATGCGACGAGGGCCGTTTTTTATCATGCCTGGTCAGAGGTTTACTGCCTGTCATTATCCTTGCTTGAGGGTCAACAAAACTCGTTCGTTTTGGCAGAAGGTCCGAACGGGTGGGCGGCTATCCGCAAGCGTCCTCAGGGGCTTGCGTGGCGGCGGCAGCTTTGATGAGACGGCGGCTCGATGGCTTCAGAACGTAGCGCCTTCGTGCGATCGCCTTATGCATCCGCCGCTTTCCAAGAATTTTCAAAAAAGTTGAAATTGGGGCTTGCGCTACCAGGGGAGTTCACGTAATATATTTCCTCGCCGATGCGGACGTGGCTCAGCTGGTAGAGCACGACCTTGCCAAGGTCGGGGTCGCGGGTTCGAACCCCGTCGTCCGCTCCATCGTCAGTGCAAGGCCGGCCAGGCCGAAAAGTTTTGGCCGGCCTTTTAATGACAGAAGGCCAAGACGGCGACGTGGCCAAGTGGTAAGGCAGAGGCCTGCAAAGCCTTCACCCCCGGTTCGAATCCGGGCGTCGCCTCCATCGTTTGAAAGAGCGGTGGAGTTGAAAAAGCAATACGCTAACATGCGGACGTGGCTCAGCTGGTAGAGCACGACCTTGCCAAGGTCGGGGTCGCGGGTTCGAACCCCGTCGTCCGCTCCATTACATGCAAAGCTCGGTGAAGTGTTCACCGGGCTTTTTTCATGCGCTCGTTGCCGCTTGCACGGCGCGCAGGCGGCAACGAGCGCCTTTTCGGTAAAGGCGGAGTTGAGCGGCACGGCAGAAAGTTGGGGTGGCGCTCCAACTTGGCATTCCGGCTCGCGCATCGGCGCTTCAACTTGGCATTCCAGGCTGCACGTCGCCATCTCGGCTTGTATGCGCCACCGCCGTTTGCCGTCTTGGCATTGCGCGGGCGGCGCTCTTTCGCTATCCTACGTTCTCAGACTACGCAAGCGCGTACGAAGGGGCGCACCACCTCGGGTGCGGTTTTCTTCGTGCGCGCTTTTTTGCGTTCTGGATTGATAACGACCAGGGAAAGAAGGAGGGGCGAGTGGCACAAGTGAACGGTGTGCAGCGACAAGACGTCGACGGCATGTCGCTTACCGACGTCTTGTTGCTCGACGGGTTCGACGCACGGCGGGTTGCTTGCGAGCTGAACGAGGTCATCGTGTCGCCCGATGCGTACGCGACGGCGATCCTCAAGCCCGATGACGCGCTCGAAGTGGTGCGGTTCGTCGGGGGCGGCTGATGGACGCGCGGCAGGCGGGAGAGGACGCGCTGTCGGCGCGCATCGGCGGCGATGCGCGCGAGCGGCTTCGGCAGGCGCGCGTGGGCGTTGCGGGTCTTGGCGGCTTGGGGTCCCATATCGCCGTCATGTTGGCGCGATCGGGCGTTGGCGTGCTTCATCTGGTCGATTTCGACCTGGTGGATGAAAGCAACCTGAACAGGCAGCACTACTTTCGAGAGCATCTGGGCCGCCCGAAGACCGAAGCGCTTGCCGAGCAGCTTGCGCGAATCGATCCGCGCATCGAAGTCGATATCGATTGCGTACGAGTCGACGTGGAGAACGCTGCGTGGGTATTCGAGTGCGAACGCATCGTGTGCGAGGCGTTCGACGACCCGGCGTGCAAAGCGGACCTGGTGAACGCCCTGTTGACGGCTTCGCCCGATACGATCGTGGTTGCGGGAAGCGGCATGGCCGGCGCCGGTCCGGCTTCGGACATGGTCACGCGACGAGCGGGCAAGCGGCTCTATATCTGCGGGGATGGGACGACCGATGTCGCCGATGCGGCGCTTTACGCGCCGCGCGTGGCGCTGTGCGCCGCGCAGCAGGCCTTGGCGACGGTTCGTTTGATATTGGGGCTTGAGCAGCGCTGAGGGCTCGACGTTTGCCCCGCTGCAGGGAAAAGGCCGGATCGGCCTAGGAAAGGAAATGTTTATGGGATACGAACCGGATACATGGTCGCTTGGAGGGCGCTCGTTCTACTCGCGTTTCATTTTGGGCTCGGGCAAATTTAATCTGGAACTCGTGGAAGCGGCGGTGCGCGATGCGGGCGCCCAGATGGTGACGCTGGCGGTTCGTCGCGCCGACACGGGACAGGAGGAGAACATCCTGGACGCCATCCCGGAAGGCGTGACGCTTCTGCCCAACACGTCGGGCGCGCGCACAGCCGAGGAAGCCGTGCGCATCGCGCGGCTTGCGCGCGCCATGGGCTGCGGGGATTTCGTCAAGGTCGAGGTCATCCGCGATGCGGCGTACCTCATGCCCGACAACGCGGAAACGGTGCGCGCTACGGAGCTTTTGGCGAACGAGGGCTTCGTCGTGCTTCCCTACATGTTCCCCGACCTTACCACGGCGCGCGACCTGGTGAGCGCCGGCGCGGCCGCGGTGATGCCGCTGGGCGCTCCCATCGGCTCGAACAAAGGGCTTGCCGCGCGCGATTTCATCAAGATCATCATCGACGAAGTGGACGTGCCCGTTATCGTGGACGCCGGCATCGGGCGCCCCTCGCAGGCGTGCGAAGCCATGGAGCTGGGCGCTGCCGCGGTCATGGCGAACACGGCCGTTGCTACCGCGGGCGACGTCGCGCTCATGGCGGCTGCTTTCAAGCATGCGGTCGAGGCGGGGCGTGCGGCGTACCGTGCGGGATTCGGGCGCGTTCTCGAACGGGCCGAGGCGTCGTCGCCTTTGACCGGGTTCCTAGCGGATTAGGAGGCGTCGTGCAAAACGAGCAGCGTTTGAACGCGCCCGCATGGGGCGAACCTGGCTGGAAGGCCCCTGGCTTTTCGCGCGCGCAGGCGGTCGATCCGTCAGACGTTGTGCGCGATTGCGGCATCGACTCGCTTTCCTACCTTCCCGACATGGATGCGCTTGACTCCTCGGTCGTCTCGGAAGTGCTCGAGCGGGCGTCCGCCTTCGATTTCGTATCTGCGACCGCCGCCGACGTCCGTCGCGCCTTGGCGGCCGAGCGGCTTTCTCCCGAAGACTTCGGGGCGCTGCTTTCTCCGGCAGCCGAGCCGTTTTTGGAGGAGATGGCCGCCGCCGCTCAACGCGTCCGCCGTCGTTGGTTCGGCAGCACGGCGTACCTGTTCACCCCTCTGTATCTGGCGAACTATTGCGACAACCACTGCGTGTACTGCGGGTTCAATCGCAAAAACGACATCTGCCGCGCCCAGCTCGACCAGCTCGGCATCGTGCGCGAGCTTGACGCTATCGCCGAAACCGGCTTGGAGGACGTCCTGCTGCTCACGGGGGAGGACCGCGAGCGCACCGATCCCGCCTATATCGCCGAAGCGTGCCGGCTTGCGTCGGAGCGCTTCCGCACGGTGGGCGTGGAAGTCTATCCGCTGAACGAAGATGAGTACGCGCTGCTGCATCGAAGCGGCGCGGACTACGTGACCGTGTTTCAGGAAACCTACGATCCCGCTCTGTACGGCAAACTGCACCGAGCCGGTCGTAAGCGCGTGTTTCCGTACCGTGCGAACGCCCAGGAGCGCGCGTTGCGGGCCGGCATGCGCGGCGTGGCCTTCGGCGCGCTTCTGGGATTGGGCGATGCGCGGCGCGACGCGTTTGCCTGCGGGCTGCATGCCTGGCTTTTGCAGCGCGCGTATCCGGCGGCGGAGCTCTCGCTTTCCTGTCCGCGCTTGCGGCCCATCGTCGGCAACGAGGGATTGGGCCCTCGCGGCGTAGGGGAGCGCAAGCTTCTCCAGGTCATGTGCGCGTACCGCCTGTTCCTCCCTCAAGCCGGCATCACTATTTCGTCGCGAGAGCGTGCGGGATTCCGCGATCGGGTCATGGGTATTGCGGCCACGAAGATCTCGGCGGGCGTGTCGACGGGCGTGGGAGAGCACGCCGCTGCCGAAGGGTCGAACGCTGCGTCGGCGGGCGACGATCAGTTCGAGATCGCCGACGACCGCGACGTGGAGGCTGTTTCGGCAGCTCTGCGCGCGCATGGCTTGGAGCCGGTCGCGAACGATTACGTGCGGGTGTGAAATGCAGCCTTCCATCGAGCTTGCAAACGTTCTTGCCAGCGGGACTTTCGTGCGGGCGTTCGTCACGGACAGACGCTCGTGCGCCCGGCCTCTCGCAGATCACGTGGCGTTGCTGAAGGATTGCGTCGATCTGGTCATCCTGCGCGAGAAGGACTTGGGCGCAAAAGAGTACGAAGCGCTCGCGCAAGACGTGTCTGCAGCATGCGCCCGCGTCGGAATGGCGTTTGCGGTCCATACGCAGGTTGACGTCGCGCGCCGCATGGGCTGCTCGGTCGTCCACCTGCCGCTGCCGCTTCTGCGCGCGCAGGGCCGCCCCGAGGGCTTTTCGTGCGTCGGAACCAACGTGCATGCGACGGGGGAGGTGCGCGAGGCCGAAGCGCTCGGCGCCGACCTGCTGATAGCAAGTCCCGTGTTCGCCCCTTCGTGCAAGCCGGGCGCGCCGTTTGGCGGTGCGGCGTTTTTGCGGGACGTGGTCGAGCAAGCCCGGATTCCGGTATTGGCGCTCGGGGGCATAACGGACGAAAACGAGCAGGTCGTACGCGCCTGCGGGGCGGCGGGCGCATGCCGCATGGCCGACTACGCTCGCCGCTGACGAGCCGGGCGCATCCGACAGGAGCGTCCGTGCAATTACCGGTAAAGTAGGGGATAATGAAACGCTGAAAGAAACGGTCGCGTGCAGGGAAGGCGGGGGACGCGCGTGGGGGCATCAAATTTCAGCGAATGCGAGCTGGCGGGCACGTGCGCGGAATACGCGCGCCTGGTTGAGGACATCAAGCGTTCGTACGGATTCGATTTCGTCTCGTTGGGCTTGACGGCGTTCATCGGCGCGCCGCTCAAGTGGGTTTACAGCGCTGGCGCCACGGGCGAGCGTCATCGGCGCATCGTACTGGCGCCCGGCCACGGCATAGGCGGCATCACCATCAAGGCGGGCAAACCCATGATGTTCACGGATATTGACGAGGAGATAGATCCGCGCGAGTACTCGTCGTACCCGATCGTGTTCGCCGAGGACCTGCGCAGCTTCTGCGCGCTTCCCTTGACCAGAAAGGGACGCGTGGTCGCCGTGTTGCTGACGGCGTTTCGCTCGGTGAGCGACCATCATCAAGAGGTGTACCGAGACTTGATCCTGAATCTGGACGGATCCCTTCTTGGGATGGACGTGGTCTCGACCGACTTCATGGACTTCGAGAGCATTGCGGCGGAAAAGCGCGTCGACACGCAGCACAATCCCATTTTCGTGCGTTCGGATCTGTCGCGCGTGATCGCGGCGCAAGAGGACGAGCGAAAACGCATATCGCGCGAGCTGCACGACGGCATCGCCCAGGAGCTGCTTACCGTTTCGTTCTCGCTCAAACTGCTGGAAGGGCACGTCGACCAGGCAGGCGCGGAGGTGTTGGCGTCGGCCAACAACAACATCGGGCGCATTTTGGACGAGCTGCACAACATATCGGTCGAGTTGCGTCCTTCGACCCTCGATCACCTGGGGTTCATGGCGGCGCTGCACTCCCAAGCGTCGGTCTACGAGAAAACGTACGGCACCGAGATCGTTTTCGAGGGGTCGTTATCGCGTAACCGGTTCGACCAAGCCCTCGAGACTCAGGCGTACCGTATTTGCCAAGAGGCCATTCTCAACGCGTGCAAGTATTCCGAGGCTGACAAAATATACGTGACGCTGGAGGATTCTGACGGATGGCTGCATGCGTCCGTCATCGACCACGGCTGCGGTTTCGATACCGAACGCCCCGTGATCAAGGGGAGCGGCTGCGGGCTTTCCGGCATGCGGGAGCGTGCGAGCATCATCGGCGCGATGCTGACTATGGAATCGGGCCCGAACGGTACGAAGATCACGCTCGTTTCGCCGATGAATATTGTCGAGGGCAAGGAGGTGGACGCATGATACGTGTCATGCTTGCGGACGATCACGAGGTGGTGCGCGCAGGATTCAAGATGATCTTGGAGCAAGACCCCGACCTCAAGGTAGTGGCGGAGGCGGCGGACGGCGCGCAGGCGTACGCCATCGTCGCGCGCGAAAAGCCCGACATCCTGCTCATGGACATCTCGATGCCTCCGGGACAAAGCGGACTGGTTGCGTGCGAGAAGATCACGAAGGACTTTCCGTGCACCAAGGTGATCATCCTGACGATGTTCGCCGAGCCGGAGTACCTGTTCTACACCTTGCGCGGAGGCGCGGCAGGCTACGTGCTGAAGAACTCAAGCTCCGAAGAACTGCTTGCGGCGGTGCATGCCGTTGCTGAAGGGGGTAGTTACATTCATCCGAAGATGACGGCGCTTCTTACGAAACAGTTGGTCAAAGGCGGAGAGGAAGAAGATCGATCCTATCAGCAGCTCTCGAATCGAGAGTTGGAGGTGCTTCAGCTCTTGGCCAAGGGATTCACGAACAAGGAAATCTCAGAGCAGATATACCTTTCCGTGAAGACTATCGAGGCGCATCGTTCGAAGATCTATCAAAAGTTGGGCTTGAAGACCCGTGCCGACCTGGTGGATTATGCCTTGCGGCACAAGCTGCTCAACGTTTAAGGGACGCGCCGTCCCTTAAACGTCGGCTGGAAGCACTGGTTGAAGCATGCAGCGCTCGAGCTTCGCTTGCGTATCTCGTATACGCTGCGCTCGGCTTTCGGGCTTCCCGCAGTTGATCAGCGCCCCCTAGGCTTTCGGTCGGCCCAATCTCATCGAAAGCGCGTTCGCCGGACAGGCGTCGATGCACGATCCGCATGCCATGCAGTCGCCGGCTCGCACGATGACGTCGCGCTCGGTGAGCACCGGGTCGAGGATGGCGGGATCGCACAGGCAGGCGTTTTTGCAGGAATCGCAATGGATGCAGGCTTCGCGATCGAAGCGCACGTTCACCTGGCCGATGCGTCCGAGCGCTTCGTAGAAGCCGCCAAGCGGGCAGAGCGAACGACACCATACGCGATGGCCCCAGAACAGCTCGGCCAGCACGATGGCCGCCAGCACCCACAAGCCCGTAACGGCGCCGAACAGGATGCCTTTGTTGATCGCGCTGATGGGCGAGAACGCTTCGAACACCGGGATGCTCGTGACGGCGGACAGCACCACGACGGCAGCGACTATCCCCATCTTCGCATGTCGGGGCACGGGCATTTCGCGAACCTGCATGCCCAGCTTGCGGCGCAGCGCGTCGAAGAGTTCCAGGAGCAGGTTCACGGGACATACCCATCCGCAGAACGCGCGCCCTCTGATCAGGCCGTATAAGACAAGAACGGGCAAAGCGGCCAGTGCCCAGTCAAGCGCGAAGGCCTTCGATGCGGCTGCCGTTTGGAGCATGGCGAACGGATCGAGCACTTCGATGCCGAAGATCGAGGACGACGACAGGCTTCCGAAGAACGGCAGCTGCGCGGGCGTGGAGACCGTTTCCTCGCCTCCGGCGAACAGGCCGAAAAGACCCCATCCGGCTGCAATCAGCGGCAACGCGAACAGCACGAGGGCGGCCGCCTGCACGCCGCGGCGCAGCCATGTCCAGCGAAACCCGTGCGATGCGGTCCCTGCGTCGCTCATCGCGATCCGGCCTTTGCAAGCGTGGGGTCGTCCTCGAAATTCGCGTATACCAGATTGATGCCGGTGACGCCTTCGATGCCGATGAATCCGCTTGCAACGGCATGCGACGCATCGACCGTTTCGGCCTCGATGGTGACGACGATCTTGTATTCGTTCACTTCGTGAACCTCCACGCCTTCGCGCAGATCAAGCTCGCGGGCGACGTCCGCAGTGAGCGCGGGCGCCGTTTCGATGACCAGGCTCGAGATAACCATGGTGCTCTCCTTACTCGTTCTATCCTTCCGGTGCCCCGCCTCCCCTCAACAGGGGAGGCGGGATGGGGAGGGAATGCGGTTGCGGACGGTAACGGGCGCAACCGCGGGATGGGCGATCAACCCGATGTATGCCGGCCTATCGCGAAGGGCCGGCATATCCGGGCTAACCCTGCGGGTGACAGGTGATGCATTGCTCGCGCGTGGGCTCGATCTGCTTGGATCCCACGTCGCCGTCCTTGTAGTGGTCGTCGGGCAGCGCCGTGGCCCCGTTCAGCATGGGGTTCGCCTGGTCGTTCGCGCCGTGGCAGCCGTAACAGCCGGCCGCTCCCAGGCTGTCCGCGCGCCCAACATGCGTGGGCGGCATGAGCGGCGCCGCTCCGGGAGGAATGTCGTCGTTTCCGGCGTAGCCTGCGCGCTCGGTGGAGCAGCCGGCCAGCGCGCCCACCCCAAGGGTCATGGTCAGCACGAGGGCGGTGGCGATAGCTTTCTTCTTCATCGGTTTCACCTCTATATCTTCGTGATGGACACGCAGGTCTTCTTGTAGTCGGGCTCCTTGGACAGCGGGCAGTACGTATCCTGCACGGCCAGGTTGATGAGCGTTTCCTCCGCGAAGAAGGGCGCGAACACCGTTCCGGCGGGCGGCTCGGTGCGTCCTGCCGTCGACACCTTGATGTCGAATTCGCCGAAGCGCGACTTGACCTTGACCATGTCGCCGTCCTTGATGTCCATCTTCGCGCAGTCCTCCGGGCTCATGTTGAGCAGCGCTTCGGGGAGCGCGCGGTCGAGCTCGGGAACGCGGCGCGTCATGGAGCCGGTGTGCCAGTGCTCCAGCAAGCGGCCCGTGCAGAACACGAACGGGTATTCCTTGTCCGGCTCCTCCGCGGGCGGTTCGTAGGGACGGAACACCACGGACGGCTTCATCTTGGCGGATTTGTAGAAGCTCACACCGCCGGCAAGGCCTTCCTTGCCGTACTGCGCCACGCCGATCTCGTCGAAGCCGTCTTCCTGCTTGCCGGTGGAGAAACGCCACTTCGTGGGCATCCAGGTGCCGTTCACTTCGCGCACGGGCCAGGTTAGGCCGTGATGCGCCAGGTACTCGTCGTAAGGGGCCAGCTGCTTGTTCTCCATCTTCAGCTTGGCCTCGAACTTCCCGTCGGCGTCGTCGTTGATCGCCTTCGCCTTGTCGTTGAGGCTGGGATTGGAGAAAATGCGGTACTCTTCCCAGATGGTGCGGTTCGTTTCGCGCGAATCTCCCTTGAAGTCGGCGGCGTTCTTGTCGTAAATGGCGCCGAACAGGCGGTCGAACGCATCCTGCCCGTCGATTTTCTCGCCATCGAGCACGCGACGCGCCACTTCCATGATGACCCACAGGTCCCACTTCGCCTCGCCCGGGGGATCGACGGCCTTCTCGAACACGGCGGTGCGGCGCTCGGCGTTGCCGAACTGGCCTTCGCGCTCCACCCACATGGCCACGGGGAACACCACGTCGGCGTACTTGGTGGACAGGGTGGGATAGACTTCGTTCACCACGACGAACGTGTCCATGACGCCCGTCTTGTCGCCCTTGCCCAAGAAGCGGGTGAGGTTGGGCATGGAGACGGCCCAGTTGTTATGCGCGGACCACAAAAAGTCCATGTTGCCCTTGGACATTTCGCGGAAGATCTTGACCGTGTGGAAGCCGGGCTTCTGGATTTCGTCCAGGTATCCCTCGGGCAGGTTCCAGATGACTTCGGTGTAGCGACGGTGCTGTGCGTTGGCGACCAGCAGGTCGGCGGGCAAACGGTGGCTGAAGGTGCCCACTTCGCGCGCGGTGCCGCAGGCGGTGGGCTGGCCGGTCAACGAGAAGGGGCCGTTGCCGGGCTGCGCGATCTTGCCCGACAGCAGGTGGACGTTGTAGATGTTATGGTTCATCCACGTGCCGCGGTTGTGCTGGTTCACGCCCATGGTCCACAGCGACATGACCTTCTTGTTCGGGTCGGCGAACACCTCGGCCAGCTCTTTGAGGTCCTCGATGGCGACGCCGGACAGCTGCGCGGTGTGCTCGAAGGTGTAGGGCTCCAGGCGCGCGGCGTACTCCTCGAACGTGATGGGCTCCACCTTGTCCACCGACTTGCCGATGTCGCTGGCATCGTAGCCGTCGTCGGTCGCGTTGCCGATGTTCTCAGTGCCCTGCTTGAACTGCAGGTGGTCGTTGACGAAGGCTGCGTCGTACTTCTTGTTCTGGACCAGGTAGTTTGCGATGCAGTTGGCGATGGCCAGGTCGGTGTTGGGCTTGAAGACCATGACCTTGTCCGCGCTTGCGCTCGTACGCGTTTTGAGCGTGGTCAAGTCGTAGTGCTTCACGTTGGTGCCCGAGATCTTGCGCGCGGTCAGGCGCGAGTACAGCATGGGGTGCGCTTCGGCCATGTTGGCGCCCCAGGTGACGAACACGTCGGCTTCGTCCAGGTCGCTGTAGCTGCCGGCCGGCTCGTCGGTCTGGAACACGTTCATGAAGCCGACCACGGCGCTGGCCATGCACAGGCGCGCGTTCGGGTCGATGTTGTTGGACAGCAGGCCGGCCTTCCAGAACTTGGCGGTGGCGTAGCCTTCCGTGATGGGCTGCTGGCCCGATCCCCAGAACGCCAGGCGGCTCTTGTCCTTTTTCCAGGTGTCCTTGAGCTTGCCGGCCACCAGTTCAAGCGCTTCGTCCCAAGTTGCCTCGCGCAGGCCCTCGTCGGTGCCCTTCGTGGACTTGTCGTCGCGGATGAGCGGCACGGTCAGGCGGTCGTCTCCGTAGAGGATCTTCGCCAGGTAGTAGCCTTTGACGCAGTTGAGGCCCTTGTTGGACTGGTTGTCCGGGTCGCCCGTGACCGACACCAGCTTGTTGTCCTTCACTTCGCAGATGACGCCGCAGCCGCAGCCGCAGAAGCGGCATACCGAGGTGAACTTCTGGCCCTCCCCGGAGGAAGCCCCCTTCTGACCGCCGTCGGCGCATCCAACGAGCGACGACATGGTGCCTGCTGCAGCGGCGCTTGCCAGCGCTACTGCCGTGGCTTTGACGAACCCTCGTCTCGAGATGTCCATGACACCCCTCCTTCTCCCGTATTCTCTCCCGTTGCACTCGTATCTTCACCGTCGTCCGGACGGTTCGGAACTTGATTGCGCCCTGCGGCGCGCCTTGCTACTGCCCTCGTTCGCGCGTGCGTTGCGCATCGGTGGCGATGCGGATGGGCACGGTTGGCTCGCTGACCACGCAGCGCTCCACGCACAAGCCGCATCCCACGCATGCGTCCTCGTCGATGACGGGGGCGAACAACGTGTGGATGGCGTCGCCTTCGCGCATGCGGTAATCGATGAGGATGGCTTCGTCGATCAGGGGGCAAGCTCGATAGCATACTTCGCAGCGCATGCCCTGAAACGCGATGCACCCTTCTTCGTCGATGACGGCCACGCCCATGCGCACGTCGGAACGCGCGGATACGTCGCGCAGGGCATCGGTGGGACAGACGTCGACGCAGGGGAAGTCCTCGCAAAGGCGGCATGCCTGGCTCCGTGCGTCGATGCACGGAGTTCCCACGGCCATGCCGGCATCGTCGCCAGCGGGTCCGAGGGCTTGATAGGGGCATGCTTCGATGCATTTTCCGCACTTGATGCAGCGCGCCATGAAGTCGGATTCGCCTTGAGCGCCCGGCGGGCGCAGCAGGCTCGATTCGCCACGGGTTGCGTAGGCGACGGCCTGAAAGGCAACGATGGCTGCGGATGCGCCCGCTATGACGCTCGATACTTTCATAGAATCTCCTCCTCGTGACTCGTATCATGCGCTTGAACGGGCATTATGCCTATCGGGGTATGTCCGAGCACGAGAGGGGGATAAACCCTTCCCATCGTACGGGTTTTCTTCTATTTTTATACGAGAATACTAGGGACGTGGGAAAACGATGAGACGAAGGGACGGGGTCAATGACTCATTTTCGGCCGCAGGCCAGAAAATGAGTCATTGACCCCGTCCCTTCGTCTCATTCCCTTGGAGGGGACTGCAGGTGCTAGGCTGTCAGGCGAATGCCGACGTACACGGCGGTGTCGGGCAGGCCGGAGATGTTGTAGACGCTGGAAAGCGCGATGGCGGACACCTTCCAGGTGTAGACGGTGCCCCCTACGTCGACGGTGCCGGTTTGGAAGGTGTTGCCCACCTCGTCGACGCCCGCACCGCCCTCGGGGGTGGTGGCCGGGTCGAATCCTTCGGAGGCGATGGCCGCCTGCACGGCTGCTTCCACGGTTCCCGACGTGAAGTCCGCGTACGTGACGCGCATGGAAACGCCTTCGCTGCGGTCGACCTCGAGGGTCCACGACCCGTTCAGCAGCAGCGCGGCTTCGGCGGCGCTCAGGTTCGGTATGCCCTTGCTGTACAGAACGCCCGCGTCAAGCTCGCTCACGTCGGAGGGCAGCTTGATGATGTCCATGTTGCCGGCGGCGGCTTCCTCTTCGCTGGTGGTGTCGTAGATGGTTGCGCCGGCGTCCACGAATCCTTGCTTTATGCTGGCATTGTCGCCGTTTTGGATGACGGATGGCAAAACCGGCAGGTCGTACGTAACTTCGCGAGCTAGGTTCTGCTCGACGCTCGCCTGGGCGCGAGCCGCTTTGCCCTGTACCTCGTCAAGCACGTTGAACAGCATGAACCCGCCGATGACGGCGGCTGCCACCACGAACAGGCCCATGATGGCCATTTGGGAGCGCGGCATGTCGAGCGGGCGTTGAAGTCCGCTGGCGTCCAGGTAGCGGACGGGACCGTCGCTTTCGACGTAGTCGTTGCGCTTGTTGAAGAAATTGAACTGCATGGCATCTCCTGCAGGAGGTCTCGGGTTCGTCCGGGATGATTTTGTGCATTGCGTAGTATAGCATTGCCGACGTGGGAACCTCGTGTTAGGATACGATCCGCCCGTGGGGGAGTAGTTGGCATGCGGCTTTAGCGCGCATGCGACACGTTCAACATCATGGCCGTAAGGTCTGGCGTGTCTTAATTAACGAGACTCATGGCGCGGTTCGCATGCATCTGCAGCCGCGCCATGAGTCTTTTTTTGTGAACTGCGCCTTCCCCGGGAAAAGACGAGCAACCGAAGAAGCAGCAGAAGGAGCAATCAACCCGTGGATCTTTCAATCTTCGCATCACCCGAGGCTTGGATCAGCTTGGTCAGCCTCATTTTCCTGGAGATCGTGCTGGGCGTGGACAACCTGGTGTTCATCTCCATCACGACGAACCGCCTGCCCGAGGACAAGCAGCACATCGGTCGCAAGCTCGGCCTTGCCGGCGCGCTCGTCATGCGCATCGTGTTTCTGTGCTTCGCCTCGTTCCTCGTGCACATGACCGAGCCTTTGTTCACGGTCGACCTGGGCCCCTACACCCACGGATTCTCCGTGCGCGACCTGGTTCTGCTGATCGGCGGCGGGTACTTGATCTACAAGGGTATCGCCGAGCTGCGCGACACGCTCAAGCTCACCGAGGTCAAGGCCGAGCATTGCGAAGAGCACAAGGCGCTGCACCGCATCGCGCTGCCGCAGGCCGTGGGCACCATCATGGTCATGGACCTGGTGTTCTCCATCGACTCGGTCATCACGGCCGTGGGCATGGCCGACCACCTTATCATCATGATCATCGCGGTCATGTCGGCCGTGTTCTTGATGATGATCTTCATCGACCCCATCTCCAACTTCATCAACGGTCATCCCGAGATGAAGATGCTCGCGCTCACGTTCATCGTGGCTATCGGCGGGTTGCTCGTCATCGACAGCGCCGGCTTCCATACGGGCATCGAGCTTCTTCACATGCCGCTTGAGAAGCTGATCGTGTACTTCGCCATGGTGTTCTGCATCGTGCTCGAGCTTATCCAGATGCGCTACAACGCGAACTTCCTCGCATGGCGCAAGGAGCGCTGGAAAAACGAGACGGCTGCCCAGATCGAGAACGTGCGCACCGAGATGCTTGAAGAACTCAAGCGCGAGGCGGCTGCCGACGTGGCCTCCGGCAAGCCGGCCGACGCTGCGCGCGACGCCGTTGCCGATCGCGTCCGTCCGGTGATCATCGGCAACAACGTGTACGTGATGATGCCGATGGTGGGCGAGGATGCCGCGTCGTTCAAAGAGCTGATGGCCGGTTCTGCCGCGGCCGGGGAGTCGTTCAGCGCGCCGCTCGAGATCGGGGCGCACGTGGAGGACGTTTCCGGCGACGATCCTGCCTACGAGGTGCCGAAGGGCAAATAGGGCCGCTCCTTCCCGAAGGTTCGCCGATGAACGGCCGTGCAGCTGCAACAAGCCGCACGGCCGTTTTGCGCGCGCTGCCGTGCTGGAGTGCGCGATGCCGGGTGCGCGTTGCTGCGCTGGCGGGTGTACCGCCGGGTGCTGTTGCTGCGCTGGCGGGTGTGCCGCCGGGTGCTGTTGCTGCGCTGGCGAGTCGGTGTTGCGTGAACGTTGCCGTGCGTGTCAAAACGGACGAGTTTTACTGGTCCTTAAGCGAGAATAAAGGCAACCGGCAGCTCCGTGAACTGGGACGATAAAAAACCTTGGCGCGCAGCCTTCGGGCGGAAGCGCAAAATCCCCGCAAAACTCGTCCGTTTTGACACGCGGGCGAGATTTGCGGGGGTGCAGGGTTCGTGAGGTTCACGGGGGGTGCAGGGTTCGCAACGGGGTGCAAGGTTTGCGAGGTTGCGGGGGTGCGAGGTTCGCGGGGAAAACGCCTCCGATGCTGGCGCGGAAGCGTTTCGCAGCCAGCGAGCGCGAGGCGCGAAGCAGCTATTCCGCGAACTGGGCGTAGCCTTCTTCGGACACGATGAGGCGCGCCGCCTTGGGCAGGATGCGGGCGCTGAAGGGAGTGGTGAGGCGGGTGGCTTCGCCGTCGTACTGCACTTCCATGGGCGGATCGGCCTCTACGCGTACCGCACGTGCGCGGTGGATTTCCAGGGCACCCGTTCGATCGGGAAAATCGCCCCCTCGATCCAGGATTCCCGCCAACAGCGCCGGTATCAGTTCGAAGGCGTTTTGCGCTTTGAGCACCACTACGTCGAACACGCCGTCGCGCGGCTTGTTCTCGTGCGTGACGGCGATGTCGAATTGGATGCGGGAGAAGTTCACCAAAAGGATGCCCACGCCCTCGCTTTGCACGGTTTCCCCGTCCAGCTCGATGGTGAAGCGCGACGTTTGCGGCAGAGGGTTCGCAATGGCCGCTGACAGATAGGCCATAGGTCCGAACAGGCGCTTTGCAGGCTCGGCGCCGTGCATGATGGCGGCGTCGTAGCCTGCTCCGGCCATGATGCCGAAGCCGAACCGCTTGTCGGCCACCTCGATTTCGCCCATGTCGAAGTCGAGGGTGCGCATCTCCCTAACCATCTTCGCCAAGGCGTGCGGCTCAAGAGGCGAGGAGAGGTTCAGCGCAAGCAGGTTCGCGGTTCCCGCGGGAAACGGCAAAACGGGCACGCCCGTGTTCGCCAGCAGATAGTTGACCGTCGCCACCGTGCCGTCGCCGCCGCTTGCAACCACGGCATCGTAGGATGCGGCGTCGTCGAGCAGCGCGCTCACAGGGGTCGTTCCGTCGGTGGAGCGGACGCACACCTCGTCGCCGTCTTGGACGGCGGAACGGATGAAGTCGTATACGGAGCCGTCTCCGAACCCGGACGAGAGATTGTTGATGACGAGCAGTTTCACAGATTCCCTTTCAGTTGCTATGATGGCATGGTACAACATAGAGCGTGAAACACAAGGTAAGGAACCCCCGGTGTACATAGCAAACCAAGAAAACCTCGTGGCGTTCGTCGAGCGCGCCATGCGTTCGAGCGTTCTGGCGATCGATACGGAGTTTCTTCGCGAGAAAACCTACTACGCGAAGCTGTGCCTTATTCAGCTGGCCACCGACGACGAAGCTGTTATCGTGGACCCGTTCTCCGTCGGCGATCTGGGCGCACTGAAGCCGGTGCTGGAAAACGAAAGCGTCGTGAAGCTGTTCCATGCGGGCTCTCAGGATCTGGAGATTCTTTTGCGCGAAGTGGGCGTGCTGCCGCGGCCGATTTTCGACACGCAGGTGGCGGCGGCCCTTCTGGGCCACACGCAGCAGATCGGTTACGCCGCGCTGGTGGGGGCGGAATGCGGCGTCACGCTCAAGAAGATCGACTCGTTCACCGATTGGTCGCGTCGACCTTTGTCCGAATCCCAGTTGGATTACGCTGCCGACGACGTGGTGTACCTACCGCGCATGTACAAGCGCATGCGTGCGGAACTGGAGCGCAGGGGCAGGCTGGACTGGCTCGAACGCGATTTCGAGGAGATGAGCGATCCGGCCAAGTACGCAACCGACGAGCGCAGCCGGTATCGCCGCCTCAAGCGCGTTTCCCAGTTGTCGCGCCGCCAGCTTTCCGCGGCGCGCGAAGTGGCCGCATGGCGAGAGCTGGAGGCCCAGCGCCGCGACGTGCCGCGCAAATGGGTGGTCACCGACGAGCAGATCGTCGAGGCGTGCAAGCGCGAGGCGCGCTCCATCGACGAGTTGTTCATGGTGCGCGGCATGTCCGACAAGCTGTCGACGCGCGACGCGCGCACGGTGGTCTCTCTCATGACGTCCGCGCTGGACGCGCCGCCTGATTCCTGGCCTGACGTCGATCGTTGCAGCAAAAACGAGCCGAACGTCGACGCGCAGGTGGATATGATGACGGCTGTCGTGCGCTTGCGTGCGAAGGAGAGCGGCGTGGCGTTTCCCACCTTGGCGAGCCATGACGATCTTGCGCGGGTCGCACGCGGCTATCGCGACGACATCGACCTTCTGCGCGGATGGCGTCGCTCGCTTGTGGGCGAGGAGCTTTTGGAGCTTTTGGAGGGCAAGCTGTCGCTCAGGCTCGACGGCGGCGAGCTCAAGGTGGATCGCATCGCGTAAGCACCTGCTTTAGAGGGCCTGACCCCGCATCTTGCAGTTCACGAAACGGTGACGGACGTTTGGTGATTTCACATAGCTTTTCGGCTTGTTTTCAGCGTGATTTCCCGGTCTTGTATACTGAAAGGGTAAGAGATGCAGCGGCCGAGGCGGCCGTGGAAGCTACCCCTTTGAAGGAGTGTTTCAAGTTGAGTGGTTCGTATTTGCTTTTGATCATCGTTACGCTTGCCGTCGGCGGCCTTGCCACGTGGTACGTTAACTCCCAGTTGAAGAAGTACACGCATGTGCCCATTTCCACGGGGCTGACAGGCGCCGAGACGGCTCGTCGCATGTTGCAGTACTACGGCATTACGGGCGTTGAGGTGCATAGGGGCGGTCCTGGCCAGGACTTCTTCGATCCTCGCACGAACTCGGTGACGTTGGGCCCCGATTCCTACGACGGGCGTTCCATCACCGCCACCGCCACCGCCTGCCATGAGGTGGGGCATGCGTACCAGTACGCGCAGAACTATGCGCCCATGAAGATCCGCGGCGCTTTGGTGCCCGTGGTGAACCTGGCGTCGAACGCCTGGATATTCCTGCTGATGCTCGGCATCTTCATGCAGCTTTCCGGTCTGACCACCCTTGCGATCATCATGTACGGCGCAGTGGTGCTGTTCCAGCTGGTCACGTTGCCGGTCGAGTTCGACGCATCCAAACGCGCTATGGTGTACATGAACACTGCCGCGCTGCCGCAGTCGGAGCAGGCTGGCGCGTTCAGCGTGCTGCGCGCGTGCGCCTTCACCTACGTGGCGGCTGCCCTCACCTCCGTCCTCCAGCTGCTGTGGCTGCTGGGCCAACGTCAGGAATAGCTTCGGCGCATGGATGGGCAAGAAAGAGCCTCGGCGCTTTCCGTCTCCGCCGCGATGGCGCTGGCGAAGGGCGCGCTCGAGGGCGTGACGGTGCGGCTTGTGGGCGAGGTCTCCGAGCTGTCGAACAAGCCCGGCTACAAGGCGGTGTACTTCACCGTCAAGGACAAGAGCGCCGCACTGCCATGCATGATGTGGGTCAATCGCTATCAGGCGTCGGGCGTGCAGCTGAACGTGGGGCAGCTGGTTGAGCTGACCGGGCGTTTCACGCTGTACGCGGCGAAGGGCCGCATGAACTTCGACGTGTTCTCCGTGGCGTTGGCGGGCGAGGGCAACTTGCGCTTGCAGGTTGCGAACCTGGCTCGCAAGCTGGAGGCGGAAGGGCTCATGCGGCCTGAGCGCAAACTATCCGTCCCGGCGTTTCCCCTGACGATTGGCTTGGTGACGTCTCCGAGGGGCGCGGCGGTCCACGATGTCCTGCGCACGCTGCGGCGTCGTTTCCCTGTGGCGCGCGTGGTCTTGGCGGGCGTTCCGGTAGAGGGTCCGCGCGCGCCGGAGGATATCGTGGAGGGCATGCGCTGCGTACTGCGCGCGGGCGCCGAGGTGATCTTGGTCGTGCGCGGCGGCGGCTCGTTCGAAGATCTTATGCCGTTCAACGACGAGGGCCTTGCGCGAGCGATCTCAAAGTGCCCCGTGCCCGTGGTGACCGGCATCGGGCATGAGCCCGACACGTCCATCGCCGACATGGTCGCCGACGTGCGCGCTTCCACGCCCACGGCGGCCGCCGAAGCGGTAAGCCCGGCACGCGAAAACTTGGAGCATGTGCTCGAGGCGCGCTCGCGCTCGCTCGCGGCGAGCGCCGGGCGGGCGGTGGAACGAGCGACGGCCGAGGTGCGACGCATTGCGACCCGGCCCGTGCTGCGCGATGCGAACCTGCTGCTCGCGGCCGAGGCGCAAGGGCTTGATATGGCTGCGGAGCGTTTGTTCCGCGCCATTCCCGCGAATCTCGAGCGCGATCAAGAGCGCTTGGAGCGACAGCGCGAACGTCTTGCGCGCGTCCTTCCACAGAACGTGGCGCGCGATCGCGATCGGCTTGCCCGCGAACGCGATCGGCTCGCCCTTGCGGGCAACGCGGTCGTTTCGCGGTTCGAACAGCAGGCTGGTCTTGCCGCCGCTCGCTTGAACGACCTTTCGCCGCTTGCCGTATTGGGTCGCGGCTACGCTATTGCGCGCACCGCCGAGGGCGGTGTGGTGAAAAGCGTGGAGGCTGCGCCTGTCGGATCGTTGGTGGACGTGTCGGTGTCTGACGGCGTGCTTGCTTGCCGCGTGGAGAAAGCGCATCGAATTGATACCGAAGTCGTAGTTTGGGAGGACGTGTCATGATGGAGAATACCGAACCTAAACCTATTGAGGAGCTGTCGTTTCGCGAGGCCATGGCGGAGCTGGACGGCATCGTAGGCGTTTTGGAGAGCAATTCGCTCGAACTGGAGGACAGCCTGCGAAGCTACGAGCGCGGCGTGTCGCTTCTGCGCGCTTTGCAGGGCCGCTTGACCGAGGCACAGCAAAAGGTGGACGTGCTCATGGGCGAGCTCGTGGCCGACGTCGACGACGGCGCGCGCGACACCAGCCTGTCTTAATGCGTTCCTGTGTTCGAGATGGGGTCTTGCAAGACCGTCGCTTCGCTCCAAGGATCTTGCGGACCCCACCTCGATTGCTCGGCGGAGCTGGTAGGTTTCGGGACGTGCCGTTGTCGACGGCGGCCCCAGGATACGCTGGAACCGGAGAAAGGGATTAGCATGATCAAAGAGGATTGCCTGTTCTGCAAGATCGTGGCGGGGGAAATCCCGTCGACCAAGGTGTACGAGGACGATCGGGTGCTGGCGTTCGAGGACGTCAATCCGCAGATGCCCGTGCACACGCTCATCGTGCCGAAGAATCACTACGACAACATCGGCGACGGCATCCCCGAGGATGAGATGGGGTACCTGTTCAACACGGTAAAGAAAGTAGCTGAGCTCAAAGGCATCGCCGAGAGCGGCTACCGTGTGATCGTGAATACGAACGACGACGCACAGCAGTCCGTGCACCATATTCACGTGCACGTTTTGGGCGGCGCGCCCATGAACTCGGGCGATCCCTCGCAAAAATAGTCTTTTCGCCCGCAAGGGCGCAGGACCAACGAGACAGAGCCGGTAAGGCGGGGGGATGTCCTTCCGCCTTGCCGGCTCTCGTTGTGTTCGGCATAAAGTCCCAGCTTTGTTTTCGGTGAACGGCGCGCCGCTTGCCGATAGGACACCTCCTTTGAATACGGCCTTTTGCGCATGCGCCTAAAATATATCCCTTGGGAATAGTAAATAAGGAGGCAGATCGTTGAACGTCCTAGTTATCAATGCGGGATCATCTTCCTTGAAGTACCAGCTGGTCAACGTTGAGCAGCATGAGCTTTTGGCGAAGGGCATCTGCGAGCGCGTCGGTTCGGCTGAAGCGTTTCACAAGCACGGGCTCGACGAGAACGAGCAGGTCATCGATGCGAAGATGGCCGATCATGACGACGCGATGGCGCTGGTGCTCGAATCTTTGACCGAGGGACCCACCAAGGCTATCGATTCCCTTTCGGAGATCGACGCCGTTGGGCATCGCATCGTTCAGGGCGGGAAGTACTTTGACCGGTCCGTCCTCATCGACGATGACGTGATCGCGAAGATCGACGAGCTGGCAGAGCTTGCTCCCCTGCACAACGGCGCCGCCCTCATGGGCATCCATGCGTGCATGAAGCATATGCCGGACGTGCCCATGGTTGCCGTGTTCGACACGTCGTTTTTCCAGACGTTGCCGCCGAAGGCGTTCATGTACCCCTTGCCTTACGAGCTGTACGAGAAGTACGCCATTCGCAAGTACGGTGCGCACGGCACGTCCCATCGCTACATCTCCGAGCGCGCGGCAGTGGTGCTCGACGAGCCGATCGAAGACCTCAAGCTGATCACGTGCCACCTGGGCAACGGCTGCTCCATCAGCGCCATCGATCACGGCGTGGCTGTGGACACGTCCATGGGGCTCACGCCCCTCGACGGTCTCATGATGGGCACGCGTTGCGGGGCGATCGACCCCGCCATCGTGCCGTTCGTTATGGAGCATGAGAACTTGACCGGCGCCGAGATGAACGACTTGATGAACAAGAAGTCGGGCCTTCTGGGCATCTCCGGCATCTCGAACGATCTGCGCAGCGTGCGCGACGCCTCCGAGCAGGGCGACGAACGTGCGCAGCTGGCTTACGACATGTACTCGAACTCGGTGAAAAAGTACATTGGCCAGTACATCGCCGTTATGGGCGGCGTGGATGCTATCGTGTTGACGGCGGGCGTGGGCGAGAACTGCGAGAAAATGCGCCGCATGATCTTCTCGGGCCTGCAGCCCCTTGGCATCGTCTTGGACGAGGAGCGCAACCGCCAGCGCGGCTTCGAGCGCGAGATTTCGACGGACGGCTCGTTGGTGAAGATCATCATCATTCCCACGAACGAGGAGTACATGATCGCTCGCGACACCTTCGACATTGTGCACGAGAAGGCGAACGAGCCGTTGATCTAGGGTAATCGGCGATAAGAAAAGGCGACTACGGTCGCCTTTTCTTATCGCTTGCAAGTACCGTTCCGGTAGGTTATTCAGCGGCCTTCTTTGCCTGGGCCTGCACGCAGGTGATGGCGATGACGCCTACGATGTCGTCGGCGGTGCATCCGCGCGACAGATCGTTCACCGGGGCGGCGATACCCTGCGTTACCGGGCCGTACGCCTCGGCGCGCGCCAGACGCTGCACCAGCTTGTAGCCGATGTTGCCGGCGTCCAGATCAGGGAAGATCAGCACGTTGGCACGGCCTGCAACGGGGGAGTCCGGAGCCTTCGATGCGCCCACGGAGGGAACGATAGCGGCATCGAGCTGAAGCTCGCCGTCAAGCGCCAATTCCGGCGCCAACTCTTTGGCGATGGCCGTCGCTTCGACCACCTTGGCGGCGTCGTCGTTCTTCGCTGAGCCGTACGACGAATGCGAGAGCATCGCCACGGTGGGCTCGGTGCCGATGAGCGTTTTCCACGACTGCGCCGAGTTCACGGCGATATGGGCGAGCTTTTCAGCATCGGGCTGGACTTCCAGGCCGCAGTCGCTGAACAGGAAGGTTCCTTCCTGGCCCAGATCGCAGTTGGGCACCACCATGATGAAGAACGAGCTGACCAGCTTCACGCCCGGTGCGGTCTTGAGAATCTGCAGGCTGGGGCGCAGCACGTCGCCCGTGGAGTGGCAAGCGCCAGCCACCATGCCGTCGGCAAGGCCGGCCTTCACCATCATGACGCCGAAGTACAGAACGTCGTTCAGCTTCTCGTCGGCGGCTTCGGGGGTCATGCCCTTCGCTTTGCGCAGCTCGTAGAACTGGCTTGCAAGCTCGGCGCGCAGCTCGGACGTGCGCGGGTCCACGATCCGCGCACCGTCGAGTCGGTATGCGGAGGCTTCGATGGCGGCCGCGTCGCCAAGAATGACGAGGTCGGCCACGCCGTCGGCCAGGATGCGTTCCGCAGCCGCCAGCGTACGCTCGTCGTCGCCTTCAGGGAGCACGATGGTTTGCTTGTTCTCCGTGGCTCGGGCGAGCATGGAATCGAGAAATGAACTCATGGCACCGTCCTTACGATCAAGTATCAAATTGCCGCTTCCAGCGCTGCGGCCGCGCTCGCATTCGTTTCCGAATTTATCCACTTTATATGATAATCCACGCAGCCCCGACCCTTCCCGGTAAAATAACGTGCGGCATATTTGGCGCGGCAAAGCGCGCGTTTCAAGCATAGGATTCCCTCGCAGGCGCAGATGAGCTGGCGGGAAGGACAAGGAAGGCAGCTTCATGGGTGTGCAGTACCGGAAGTTCACTGACCTAGACAGGTCTGATTTCGACGTCATCGTTGTGGGCAGCGGTTTTGCTGGCAGCGTGGTGGCGCGCGAGTTGGCGGAGCGCGCCGGCAAGCGCGTTCTCATCATCGAGAAGCGCAGCCACATCGGCGGCAATATGTACGACGAGGCGGACGAAGCGGGCATCCTGGTGCACCGCTACGGGCCGCATATCTTCCATACCAACGACAAGCGCGCCTTCGACTACGTGCGCCGCTTCACCGATTGGCGCGATTACCAGCACGAGGTGCTGGCGGACTGGTACGGCACGTACATGCCGGTGCCGTTCAACAAGAATTCGATGGAAATAGCGTTCGGCCAGGAGAAGGCTGCCAAGCTGACCGAAAAGCTGATCGAGACGTTCGGCGACGAGCGCAAGGTCACCATCAACGAGTTGCGCGCGCAGGACGATCCCGAGCTTACCGAGATCGCCGACTTCATCTACAAGAACGTCTTCCTCTACTACACGCAGAAGCAGTGGGGCCTCACGCCCGAAGAGGTCGATCCCAGCGTGACCGCGCGCGTGCCCGTGTTCGTGTCGCGCGACAACCGCTACTTCCAGGACGCCTACCAGGGCATGCCTGCAGACGGCTACACGCCGCTGTTCGAGCGCATGCTCGACCACGAGAACATTGTGGTATGCCTGAATACCGAAGCGGAAAGCGTGTTCGACCTGGAGTTCGAGAGCGGCGACGAGAATGCCCCGCTCACGGCTATCAACGTCAAGGACCAGGCGTTCGAGGGCCCCATCGTCTATACGGGCCCGCTTGACGAGCTGTTCCTCTCGCGTTTTGGGCGCCTTCCGTACCGCAGCTTGGACTTCGTGTACGAAACGCACGACAAAGAGCAGGTTCTTCCGTGCGGAACGGTGAACTTCACCGTGACCGAGGACTACACGCGCATCACCGAGTTCAAGCATCTGACGGGTCAGGCGGCTCCCAAGACCACCATCATGAAAGAGTACAGCCACTCCTACGACGATCCCAAGAAGCAGATTCCGTACTACGCCATCATCAACGATCAGAACAACGCTCACTACGAGCGCTATCTGGCGTTGACCAAGCCCCTTGCGAACTTCTATCCGCTGGGTCGCTTGGCCGAGTACCGCTACTACAACATGGATGTCATCATCGGTCGGGCCCTTGCGCTGGCCGATCAGCTGGCGGGGTAACAGGCATCGATTGCGCGGCGGGGGCGCTCCTGCCGCGCTCTACCAAGACGACGGGGATAAGAACCATGAAGACCATTTCATTCGCCATTCCGTGCTACAACTCGGCGGCGTACATGGACAAGTGCATCGAGTCCATCCTGAAGTGCGGCGATGATATAGAGATCATCATCGTGGACGATGGATCGACCAAAGACGAGACGCCGGCGAAGGCCGATGCTTGGGCGGCGAAGTATCCGGACATCATCCGCGCCGTGCACCAGGAGAACGGCGGCCACGGTCAGGCGGTGAACACGGGTCTCGCGAACGCGACGGGCCGTTACTTCAAGGTGGTTGATTCGGACGACTGGCTCGACGAGCACTCCATGTCCGAGATCATGGGTTACCTGCGCTTCCAGTGCGAGCTGGAAAACGCCGTTGACCTGGTAATCGGCAACTACGTGTACGAGAAGGTGCACGAGGGGTCGCGCACCGTCATGCACTACCGTAACGTGTTCCCCGAAGGCCGCGTGTTCGGCTGGTCCGACGTGGGGCATTTCCTGCCTAGCCAATACCTGCTCATGCATTCGGTCATCTATCGCACCCAGCTTTTGAAGGATATCGGGCTTGAATTGCCGAAGCACACGTTCTATGTGGACAATATTTTCGTGTACGTGCCGTTGCCGCATGTCAAGACCATTTACTATCGCGATTTGGACATGTACCGGTACTTCATCGGTCGCGAGGATCAGAGCGTCAACGAAAGCGTGATGATCGGCCGCATCGACCAGCAGCTGCGTGTCACGCGCACCATGATCGATGCCGTGCGCCTGCCTGACGACGTGCCCGAGAAGCGACTCGAGCGCTACATGGAGAACTACCTGTCCATGATGATGTGCATTTGCTCCATCTTCTTGCGCATGATCGACACCGACGAGGCGGAGGACAAGCGCGAGGCTATCTGGGATTACCTTAAGCGCCAGGATCCGGATGTGTATCGCCGCATACGTCGCAGCGCGCTCAACATGGGCACGAACCTGCCTACCGGCCTTGGTCGCAAGATAGGCATCACGGGCTATCGCATGGCCCAGAAGATCTTCAAGTTCAACTAGAGCGCAACCAACTAGAGCGAAAGCGGCCTTCGGCCCGCTTTCTGCTTCTTGGATCCGGTTTTCGAACCACGCCGTTGCTCTTTGTTTCCGATCATCGTTTTGCAGTTCGAGACCCCTCGACCCTCAGCTCCCGTTCTCGCTCCTTCGTGGCTCATTGTCGCCCGAAACGTACGGTTTTCTCGTCGAAACCGTACGTTTCGGGCGACAATTTCCTGAACTAGACGCCAAAAGGCTCGAAAGGACCCTCCTCGAAGCTGCGCACCGTGAAAACCTGCGCCGAATCCGAGCGGGAGCGTTCGAGCTTCCGCTCGGCAAGAGCAGTTTCGGTGCTGCGAGGAATCCCATACCTCTCGAGCAGTTTCACGAAGTGCGCCTCGTTTGTCAGGTCTTCGTACGAAAACCTGACGATCGGCATGCCGTACAGCGTAATCTGGGCTTCTCTATGACGCTCGTCGGCAAGCGCCCGCAACGAAGACCGGCCACCGAGCAATTTCGCATCCTCGTATTTCTGCATCCCATCGAACTCCCCAAGGACCTTGCCTCCATCCAAGCGAGTCCAAAGGAAATCGACGCGATAGAACCGTCCCACATGCAAGGGCTGCGGTAGAACGACCTAAAGCTCGGGAAGCGCAAAACCCTGCCTGATCATCACGGCGCGCGCAATAGATTCGCCTCCGCTTTCGCTCAAAGGGTCAGCGTGGTACATCGTGCGAACAGCATCGGCGACACGAGAATGGCCGCTTCCCAAGCGTTTGAAGCAGGAAACGAACCAACTCGATGGTTTTCCGCTCACGCGCAGCGCGCTGTCGGCAACGGCAAGCGCTTGCTCGAAGCCGGAAGTGCGCATGCAGTCGAAAACGGTTCGTGAAAGCGACGTTACCCGAAGCCCGCGAACGACCACGGGCTCGTCGCCCGAAATCACGTGCCATCGAACGCTCTTCGAGCTGACGTTGCGCCTCGACCGGGACGTTGCAACGTGAACCACGTCCAGGCTGCTGTACGAAACGGACAGGCCGAATGCAACGGCAGCCGATTCGTGGCAAAAACCCAATCCGGATGCAGTTCCTGCACGGTGCGGAGCACGTAGAGTGCCTGATCGAACCTCGAAAGTCCATTCCAGCGCGACGAGCTTGCATACACGCCTCGCATCGGACGAACGACTGCCCCGCATTCGGCGCGTCTCCGCAAGGCCGCCCGAACGCGATCGCAAGAGGGAACCAGGCATTTTTCCGTACGTTCGGCTTGCAAGAGCAGCCCGGCTAGTTCTGCATCATTGGCTTTCATCGCATCCCACCATCATCCGACCCATGAGACCTTGACCTATCATTTCACAGAATCCGTGCAGGCGGACGGCAGACATTCGGTTCGTAGGACGAACATTGTCGCCCGAAACGTACGGTTTTCTCATTGAAACCGTACGTTTCGGGCGACAATGCGGGCTAAAGCCTGCGGACGCCACGGCTGCGTGCTGCGACGCGGGCGCAGCACGCAGCCGGTGGTTCGCGATGCGACCTGCAGCGATATCGTTGCAGGTCGCATTGTTGCTGCAGGCTCGGCGTTACGCGCCCATTCCGGCGAACACGGCGGCGAAGGCCACCAGTACGCCGACGATGGACTCGCCGCCCAAAACGCCGCTCGATACCACAAGACCGGTCTCCTGTTGCTCCTTCTCCTTCGCGGCGCGCTCGTCGGGGGAGAGCTTGGCGCGGCGGCGCTTGCACGCGCTCTCGTAGACTACCTTGACCATGGCGCCGATGAACGCGGTGAGCGACATGTAGAAAGGCAGGTAGATGCCCAGGCCCAGCATCATGGCGGGGAAGTTCAGCAGGTAGAGCGCGAATCCCGCCGCAAGCCCAAGGGCGAACGCCGGCACGGACGGGATGCCCGACACCATGGTGGCCACTACCGACGCTTGCGCCGACACGAACGATCCGGTGGGGCCGAACGATTCCGGCCCGTAAGCGCTCACCAGCACGGCCATGACGGCCACGGCCACGATCGCGCCCAGCACGGCGCCGATGGCCTGGCCGATCCACTGCGCCTTCGGGGACGTGCCCAGCACGTGGCCGGCATGGAAATCGTTCATCACGTCGCCGGCCAAGCCGCATGCGACGGCCACGATGCCTGCGACGAAGAACAGCTGAACCTGCGGTACGCTCGATACGGCCGCCACGGCCAGAAGCACGATAAGGCCGAAGATCTCCATGGGGTCGATGCCCGTTTGGCCCACGCTTTGCGCGCTCATGGCCGTAGCCACCCAGGCCAGCGCCACCACGATCACGGCGGGTACGGGGCCGAGCTGCAGCCCGAAGCAGATGAGCAGCGCCACGGCTGCCACGCCGCATGCGGCAATGCCCGCGCTTAGGCGGATGCGGCGCCGTGCTGCCGGATTGTCGCTCGAGCCGTTCGAGGGCGCGGAGCTGGCGGCCACGGTGAGCGAGCCTTTCGTGTTCTTGATCATCTGCCATGCTTTAGGCAGGATGTTCTTGAAAATGACGCCCAGGCCGGCGCCCATCATCACGCCCATGCCCAAGCTGGACGCGATTCCCTGCCCGGATGCAACGTCCCACAGCCCGGTTGCCGATCCGCCTACGATGATGCCGAAGTTTGCGAACAGCGCTCCGGCGAACCATACGATCACCGCGCCCGTGCCCACCAAAAAGCCTACGGCTAAGAGCATGGGCGAGTTGTAGATGCCGAATGCGACTCCGGGAACGGCTACGTTGCCGAACAGCATGGCCGGGATCACGCCGAAGAAATCACGCAGCGCAGTGTAGACGCCGGCAAGGCCCATGGAACCGAACAGCTTGAGGCCCACCTTGCCCCCTGCGTTGCCGGCGATGAGCGTTTGCGCAGCCGCTTCTCCAATAGGGTATTCCAGCTCGGCGTCCTCGATGAAGTGCCGCCGCAACATAACGGTGCAGATAAGGCCCAAGATCACGCCGGACAGCGCAACCAGCAGCATCTCGAACCATCCCACTTCGTCGGCATAGCCCAGCATCCAGATGCCGGGGATGGTGAACGCGAGGCCGCCCGCCACCATGGCGCCGGCCGACATAACCGTATGCGTGACGTTCGCTTCGTTGAGGCTGGCTTTTCCGCGACCGAGGCCTTTCAGGAAAAACAGCGAGATGATGGCCGCGAACACGATAGGCCAAGGGAGCGCCCCCATTTTGAGGGCCGTGTACACCGATGCCGCGGTGATGATGGCGCAGCCCGCGCAGCCTATAAGAACGCCGCGCAGCGTCAGCTGCCCTTTGACAGAGTCCATATCCTTCTCCTTTTCGTATATCCGCTTCCCCTTGCGTTTTAGGAAGTCGGGTTACTGATCGGACGCGTACAGTATAATCGGTGCGGCGCGCGACGAGTATCGTTAAATTCGCGTGATTGTGTAATTCATGAAGGAAGGCGGCTTCTATGAGCGAGGGTCGAGCCGGGCAGCGTATATGCGCGTTTCAGTCGGTATTGGCTGTTGACGTGGGGAATTCGGTGACCAATCTGGGCTTGTTCGAAGCGGGCGAGCTGACGGCTACCTGGACGGCTACAACGTACGAGCGCATGACGGCCGACGAGGTTCGCGTTCGGATATCCTCGTTTCTGGCGACGCTCGACAATCCCGTTTCCGTTGACGACGGCATTGTGGCGTCGGTGGTTCCCGGTTTGACGGACGCGTGGACTGCCGCCGTGAAGAGCCTGACGGGAAGGCGCCCGGTCGTGGTGGGTCCCGGTTTGAAGACGGGGGTCAAGATGCGCTACAACGATCCGGGCGAGCTGGGGGCTGATCGCGTAGCCGACCTTGCCGCCGCGAAGGCTGCGTACGAGCCGCCGTTTTTGGTGGTCGATTTGGGTACGACGACTAACTTCGAGGTAGTTGATGCTGACGGCGTGTTCGTAGGCGGCATCATCGCTCCGGGCCTGAAGCTTTCTGCACGGGCGGTGTCGGATGCGGCTGCCCAGCTGGCGGTTGTGGATCTTCGCACGCCGGCGTCGGTGATCGGGAAGAACACGCGCGAAGCCATGCAGGCCGGCGTGGTCATGGGCGAAGTCGCGCGCATCGACGGGTTGGTGGATGCCGTGTGGCGCGAGCTGGGGTATCGGACGACTGTTGTTGCCACGGGCGAGGACGCACAGGCGATGGCGGCGCTTTCGCAGCGCGTGACCTGCGCCGACGAGCACTTGACCTTGCGCGGTTTGGGGATATTGCACGGCCTGAATCGGCGTTGCTAGGGTACAATAAGCGGATTGTTCCAATTGGAAAGGGGTTCGTGCATGGAAAAGGGGAACGTGAAGGCGCTTCTGCCCATCGGGGTGTTCCTCGTACTGTATCTGGGCTTGGGCGTGCTGTTCGAGTACGTTCTGGGCATTTCGATGGGGTTCTACAACATCCCCATCGTGGTGATCTTCCTGATCGCGCTGATGGTTGCTTGCTTCCAAAACCGCAAGCTTCCCTTCGACGACAAGCTTGTCATCATGGGCCGCGGCATCGGGGACAAGACGATCGTCACCATGATCCTCATCTTCATGGCTGCCGGCATATTTGTGGGCACCGTCGGGCGCGATAGCGCGGAAAGCGTCGCTTACCTGCTGCTTTCCGTTATCCCTGCTGAGTATTCAGTGGTTGTTCTGTTTGTGGTCAGCTGTTTCGTGTCGCTGTCCATGGGAACGTCGGTGGGTACCATCACGCTTATCACGCCCATCGCCGTGGCCGTGTCCGCTGCGTCAGGGTTTGACATGCCCCTGTGCGTGGCCAGCGTCATGGGCGGCGCGATGTTCGGCGATAACCTCTCGTTCATTTCCGATACCACCATCGCGGCATGCCAGGGCCAAGGTTGCCAGATGAAGGACAAGTTCCGCGAGAACTTCAAGATCGCCCTGCCTGCCGCCATTGCGACGCTGGTCATCATCTTGGTGCTGTCGCTGGGCGCCGACATCAGCGGGACCGTGCATCATGAGTACGATCTGATCCAGCTTGTCCCGTACCTGATCGTGCTGATCGGCGGCATCGTGGGCATCAACGTGTTCATCGTGCTGCTGCTGGGCATCGTGTCCGGCTCTTTCATCATGATGGCAACCGGGGCGACCGCTCCCACCGACCTGCTGGCCAACATGGGTTCGGGCGCCGCCGGCATGTTCGAGACCACCATGGTGGCCGTGCTGGTAAGCGCGATTTGCGCCCTCATTCGCGAGTACGGCGGCTTCACCGCTTTGCTGAACGGCATCAAAAGCCTGTTCAAGAGCAAGAAGGGCGGCCAGCTGGGCATGGGTTTGCTGGTAGGCGCTATGGACGTCGCCACGGCGAACAACACGGTTGCCATCGTTATGGCCAACCCCATCGCGGCCGACATGGCGAAGACCTACGACATCACGCCGCGCAAGACCGCGTCCATTCTGGACACGTTCTCTTGCGTGTTCCAGGGGGTTATCCCGTACGGTGCGCAGATGCTCGTGGCCGTTTCGGCTACGGCTGAACTGGGATATGCGCTGTCGGCGTTCCAGATCATTCCGTTTTTGTTCTATCCGTTCCTGCTGTTGATCAGTTCGCTTGTGTTCATCTTCCTGGTGCCCGAAAAGAAGGTCGAGAACGCGTAAGGCAGCCGTTTGCTTCATGTGTTTTGCGATGCTGCGCCTCTTCAGGGGCGCAGCATTTTTTTGATGAGACGAAGGGACGGGGTCAATGACTCATTTTCAGCCGCAGGCCAGAAAATGAGTCATTGACCCCGTCCCTTCGTCTCATCGGATACCTGCTTTGGTTGAGAAAATTAGCCAAGGTTTACAATATGGCGGTCGTCTCGTATCCTATCTATGTTAGTTTTGGATAACAAAGGGTCGTCCGGCTTCGGGCGACGTGGTCGGTGCGATGCGAAGGATGCTCGTCTATGAAGAAACGCAGGATCGGACAACGGTTATGGGCCTTCGGGGGGCTTGCGAGCTTCGGCTTGGGCGCGCTTGGTGCTGTGGTCCCGATTCTGCCGACGACTCCGTTTTTGCTTCTGGCAGCGTTTTGTTTCGCTCGCAGCTCGGATCGGGTGAATGCGTGGTTCCGCTCGACCAGGCTTTACCGCTCGGTTGTCGAAGGGTACGCCACCAAGCGCACGATGACCGTCAAGGCGAAGCTCCTGCTGCTCGGCCCGCTTACCGTCGTGCTGGGGGTTTCGTTCGCGCTCATGGCCAACGTGCCGGTCGGCCGCATCGTGGTGGCTGTGGTGTGGATCGCGCATATCGTGTATTTCGGGTTTGTGGTCAAGACCGACCGGCCGTCCCCTGCGGCGCCGTCGAACGTCGATGCGCCGTCGCGACCCGTCGAGTCGACTGAAAGGTAGATGTTCGTGTTCAGCATGCGTCTTTTGCGTATGGTGCCCGCCGCGCGCGGGCCCATTGTCGTCAACGTCGCGCTGCAGTGGGCGGCCCTTACTGCGAACGTGGCGCTTATGGTGTTCATCGGCTTGTTCGTGCAAGCGTGGTTCGAGGGCGTGAAGGATCTGGGTTCTTGGCTGATCGGCCTGGGATGCGCGGGAGCCGCCGCCATCGCGGTGCGGATGGCGTGTTTGGCCGGCGCGCAGCGTTGCGGGCTTGCCGCTGCGCAGGCCGCCAAGCGCGAGGTGCGCCAGCAGGTGTACGAGAAGCTGGTGCGCATGGGACCTGCGTACTCCGAGCGCGTGTCCACTGCCGAAGCGGTCCAGGTGAGCGTGGAGGGCTGCGAGCAGCTTGAAAGCTATTTCGGGCAGTACGTTCCCCAGCTGGTCTATGCTGTTCTGGCACCGCTCACGCTGTTCGCCTGCTTGGCGCCGTTGAGCCTTCCCGCTGCATCGGCCTTGCTTGCATGCGTGCCGCTGATCCCGCTTTCCATCGTCGCGGTGCAGAGGATCGCCAAGCGCGCCATGCGCCAGTACTGGGGCGCGTACACTGATCTGGGCGAATCGTTCTTGGAGAACTTGCAGGGGCTGACCACGCTCAAGATATACCGGGCCGATGAGGAGCGTCATCGCTTGATGAACGACGAAGCCGAGACGTTTCGCCGCGCTACCATGCGCCTTCTGCGCATGCAGCTCAATTCGGTTACGGTGATGGACGTGTTCGCGTACGGCGGCGCGGCGGTGGGCATCGTGGTTGCGCTCGTGCAGTTCGCGAACGGGGAGATTCCGTTATTCGCGGCGTTTTCGGTGATCTTCCTGTCGGCCGAGTTCTTCATTCCGTTGCGCACCTTGGGGTCGTTCTTCCATACGGCGATGAACGGCATGGCCGCCGCCGACAAGATGTTCTCCATTCTGGATGCGCCGGAGACGGCTCGAGGGTCGCGGGTCGTCGAATCGGAACAGGCGGGCGTGACATGCCGTCGCGTGGGGTATTCGTACGACGGCGAGCGAACGGTTCTCTCGGACGTGGATTTCGACGCTCCAGCAGGGTCGTTCACGGGCATCGTGGGAGAAAGCGGATCGGGCAAGTCGACGCTCGCGGGCGTTCTGTGCGGACGCAACGCGGGATTCACCGGGGAGGTCGAGCTGGCCGGGGTGCCGCTCGGCTGCGTGTCGCAAGCATCGGCGGCGCGCACCGTGACCGTGGTTTCGTATGCAAGCTACCTGTTCAAAGGATCCGTGCGATCGAACCTGCTCATGGCCGACCCGCAGGCAAGCGATGCTGAAATGTGGGCGGTGCTCGAGCGTTGTCGAGCCGACGGGTTCGTGCGCGCGGCGGGTGGGCTCGACGCTCCTGTAGCCGAGCAGGGATCGAACTTCTCCGGCGGGCAGCGGCAGCGCTTGGCTTTGGCGCGCGCCCTTCTGCACGATACGCCCGTGTACGTGTTCGACGAGGCGACGTCGAACGTCGATGCCGAAAGCGAGCGCGCCATCGTGCACGTGGTGCATGCCCTTGCGCGCGAAAAAACCGTCATCATGATCACGCACCGGCTGTCCGCCGTGGCGTCGGCCGACCGCATCTACGTCCTCGACGATGGCCGCGTGTCCGAATCGGGCGCATGCGGCGAACTGCTGGCGCGTGACGGCGCGTTCGCACGTTTGTGGCGCCAGCAGATTTCATTGGAGAGGTTCGCCAGCGCGAGCGAAGGCGAAGCTTCGCGTGCGAACGGGGATGACGGTGCGGGCGATGCCGAAGGCGGGGAAGCAACGCCCTCGAGTGCGGAAGATACGCCGTCATCGGCCGCTTCTTCGTTCGCAACTGCGCCGCGCCGTTCTCACCTGGCCGTGATGATGCGGCTTGTGGGCCTGGTGAAACCGCTGCTTCCGTGGATGGTGCTGGCGGCGGTGCTGGGCGTGCTGGGCTTCGGCGCTGCCATTTTCCTTACGGTTCTGGCTGCGTTCGCGCTGGCCGATGCGGCGGGGCTGCCGCAGGGCGTGGGGCTTGGGACGGCGTTGGTCCTGGTGGCGGTGTGCGGCGTTGCGCGCGGCCCTTTGCGTTACGGCGAGCAGTTGTGCAACCACTATCTTGCTTTCAAGCTGCTTGCGCTCGTGCGCGACAAGGTGTTCGCTGCGCTGCGACGTCTGGCGCCGGCGAAGCTCGAGGGCCGCGACAAAGGCGATCTTGTGTCGCTTGTCACGTCGGACATCGAGCTCCTGGAGGTTTTCTACGCGCATACGCTGTCGCCTGCGCTGATCGCGCTGCTGGTGTCCTTGGGCATGGCGGCGTTCATCGGCTGGTTCTCGCCGTTGCTGGGCGTTTTGGCTTTGGCTTCGTATGCGCTGGTGGGCGTCGTGGCTCCGTTCGTGTCGTCGCTCGCCGCCGGAGAAAGCGGTCAGGCGGTGCGCGAGGGGCTGGGGTCGATGAACGCGTTCGTGCTGGACAGCTTGCGCGGACTGCGCGAAACGCTCCAGTTCGGGCGGGCGGGCGATCGCGTGCGCGAGCTGGCTGAGCGCACGAAGCTGTTGGAGTGCGATGAGGTTCGCCTCAAGGGGCGCGCTTCGGTCGCTTTGGCGGGCGTGAACGCGCTTGTGCTGGCGCTCGACGTTGTCATGGTGCTGGCTGCGGGTACGCTGGTGGCGAAGGGCCAGCTCTCTCCGGGTGCCGCCATCGTCGCCTCGTCTGCGCTCATGTCGTCGTTCGGGCCGGTGATCGCGGTGGCGAACCTGGGCTCGACGCTGCAGCAGACGCTGGCCAGCGGCGCGCGGGTTCTCGATCTTTTGGACGAGCGTCCTCAGACCGACGACGTGCTCGACGGTGCGGACGTGTCGGAGTTCTTGGGCGCAAGCGCTCGTGGCGTGGACTTTTCCTACGGAGACGTCGCGGTGCTCGACAACGTGGACGTGCGCATCGAGCCGGGATCGATCGTGCACTTGGCCGGCAGGAGCGGATCGGGCAAGTCGACCCTGTGCAAGCTGTTCATGCGCTTTTGGGATGCGACCCGCGGCGTGGTGGAGGTGTCCGGCACCGACGTGCGCCGCGTGAACACGGAAAGCCTGCGTGCGCTGCAGGGCTACATGACCCAGGAAACCCACCTGTTCGCAGGCTCCGTGCGGGACAACATCATGCTTGCGAAGCCGGATGCGACGGAGGACGAACTGCAAGCGGCATGCGACAAAGCGTCGTTGACCAGCCTGGTCGAGCGGCTTCCCCAGGGTTTGGATACGCCGGTAGGCGAATTGGGCGATACGCTGTCAGGAGGCGAGCGCCAGCGCATCGGCCTGGCGCGCGTGTTTTTGCACGATGCGCCGTTCGTGCTGTTGGACGAGCCGACGTCGAACCTTGACAGCTTGAACGAAGCGGCTGTGCTCAAAGCGCTGCTTGACGGCCGCGAGGGAAAGACCATCGTGCTGGTGAGCCACCGTGCATCGACGGCTTCGGTGGCCGACGCGACGTACACGGTGGATCGAGGTCGAGTGTCGTAACGGGCGGAGTGCGAGGCGAAGCGGGATGCGGGCGCTGCCGGGGTTGCGCGCCGCGCCGTCTCTCGCTTCGCCTTCTGCCTTGTCGGTTTACCGGCGTTGCTCGCGGATCGTTTCCCCCTCGAGGCTTTTGAGCGTGAACTTCCCCTGATCGTATACGGCGTAGCTGGCGCTTCCGTCTTTGGGAATAGAGGTGCTGCCGGGATTGACGAACAGCACCCCGTTGCGTTCCTCGAGGGTTTTGGCGTGCGTGTGGCCCGAAAGGAACGCCGATCCCTTCGGCAGCGCCGGAGCGTCGTCGGGGGATTTTCCGGGCAGGTGGCCGTGCGTGCAGTACAGCAGACGCCCATCTGCTTCGATCAGCGCATAGTCGGCCATACAGGGAAAATCGAGCACCATCTGGTCGACTTCCGCATCGCAGTTTCCGCGCACGGCTACGATGGAATCCGCCATCCCGTTCAGTATGGCAAGCGCCTCTTTGGGCGCGTAGCCTTGCGGCAGGTCGTTGCGGGGCCCGTGGTAGAGGAGATCTCCCAGCAAAACGATGCGATCCGGCGCCTCCTCTTCAATGCGCGTGGCAAGCGTTCGCACGGCGGCGGCCGAACCGTGCAGATCGGATGCGATGACAAGCTTCATGGGGCGTCCTTTCGATTCAGCTCAAGTCGGCGCAGTAGTCGCGCCCGAAAACCAGTTTGTCGCTGTTGGGGAACAGATGCGCATGCAAGGCCGTGAAGTAGCTGTCGGTCATCGAGGCCATGTAGTCCACGACGATTTGGTTGGGCTCCGTGGCTAGGTATTCCTCGGCCGATACTGTGCGAGATTTCGCTGCAAGGTTCGAGACGTGGTGCTTGAACACGGGCGACGATTCGTCTCCTGCCTTGAGGTCGCTCAGCAGGCGATCGTACAGCTCCGCGAACATCTCCTCAACCACGTTTCCCGCTCCAAAGACCATGCCCTCGCGTTCGTAGATGATCTCGTAATTCTGGCGTTTTGCTCGCTTGAGGTCGGCGAACACGTTTTCGCTCATGGCGATGCGGTCGGATCCGTAGCTGTTGTTCACGATGTCTACGGTCAGGTTGTTGATGATGCGGGCGTTGTCGCGGCCGATGACCGTGCTGTCGAACACGTCAAGGGAATCGATCACGCCCATGTCGATGGCGTCCGCGCGATCCTTTCCCACGTAGGCGATCATGTCGCTCACGCGCACGACGCATCCTTCCAGCGTGGACGGTCGCAGCGTCTTGATAGTTGCCTCGTCGGCGTTGCAGGCTTCTACGAGGTTGTCTAGCTGGGAAAACGTAGCAGTATCGCCCATGCGCAGCACCTGCTGAGCGAATTCCCCATTGTGGCAGAGCACGCCGTCGAGCGTCTGCAGGCTGACGTTTCGCCGATACAGCTGGTCGAGCACGCGCACGGAGTGGACGTTGTGGTTGAAGTAGCGACCGGTTCGCGCGTGGTAGCACTTGTTGAGGAACCGCTCGCCCGCATGGCCGAACGGCGTGTGCCCGACGTCGTGGCCGAGCGCGATGGCCTCGATGAGGTCGCAGTTCAGGCCCAGCAGGCTGCCGATGTTTCGCGCGATGCGGCTGACAAGCTGCACGTGCAGCCCGCGCCGGCAGATGTCGTCGTTTTCGATGAACGAGAACACCTGCGTCTTGTCCGCGTAGCGGTTGTAGGCGGGCACGTTGATGATCTTCTCGATATCGCGCGCGAAGGCGGGGCGCGTAAGGGTTGCCTCGTCATGCGGGTTCGGCTCGCGGCGCGCGATGGCCGCGTCGTCGAACGCGTGCGGGTTCCGCCTTCCGGCGGCTCGGTCGGACAGGATGGCCGCCTCGACGCCCTTGTCGAGGGCAAGGTAGGGGATGGAGGCTGGTTCGTTCATGCGTCCTCCTTCGAGATTCGAGGTTGAAGATCGCGTCAATAGTAGAGTCCGATTGTATCATTTCCTGATGCTCGCCTGGAAATTCACGTGAAGCATACGGCGGCGGGGCGTCCGCGCGCGTCCGGCCGCTCGCGTATCCGGTAGATTTTCGTGCTAGCGCCGCGCACCTTCGCGTGCTCGTGCGCCCGCGACGAGCCGCCCACGCGTTTTCGCGCGCCTGCTGCCGCCGTCCGCACGTCCTTGCGAGCCCGTGTCAAAACGGACGAGTTTTGCTGGTCCTCAAACTAGGATAATAGCAGGCGATACCTCTCTGATCAGGTGCGATGTAAAACACTTGTAGCAGCATCGCCCCGACAAGGCGAAAAACCGCCGCAAAACTCGTCCGTTTTGGCAGAAGGTCGCCGGCCCTGCAAGGTCGCCGGCCCTGCAAGCGCCCCGTTCCTGCACAGGCACCGGTCCTGCAAGAGCGCCGGCGTCGTGTCGAGCGGTGGCGCGCGGCGGTTGCACGCTTGCGCTATACTGTCCGAAACAAAACTCGGAAGGGCGGCGCATGAGGAATCGGGAGCGAATCTACGCAGGCATCGCGGTGCTGAGCTTCGTCTTGATGACGGGCAGCTTGGTGATGACGTACATGAACGCAGGCGAGGGCGAGGTCGGTTTGCTGGACCTGGGCCCGTCCCTTGCGCTTGGCCTGCTGTTTTTGGTGAACGTCGTTCTGGCCAAACAGAACAAGCAGAGGTAGGGTTCGCGCATGGCCGGCATCAGCGAAGAGGACATTCAGAAGGTACGCGAGGCGAACGACCTGGTGGCCGTTATCGGCGAGCGCACGCCCGTGAAGCAGCGCGGGCGCGATTTCTGGTGTTGCTGTCCGCTGCACAACGAGAAAACCCCCTCTTTCAAGATCGATCCCGCCACGCAGCTGTGGCACTGCTTCGGCTGCGGCGAGGGCGGCGACGTGTTCTCCTTCATCATGAAAACCGAGGATTTGAACTTTCCCGAAGCCGTGCGCCGTTTGGCGGAGCGCGCGCATATCGAGATATCGGACGCCGACGGGCCGCGCAGCGTGGGCTCTAGCAAGAAAGCGCGGCTCAAGGCCGTGTGCGAGGAAGCGGCGGATTTCTACCACACGCAGCTCATGCGCAATCCCGGCCCCGAGGCGAGCGCCGCGCGCAGCTACCTGGGCGCGCGCGGGCTTGGCGGCGACGTTCCCAAAACGTGGCGGCTGGGCTTCGCGCCGGGTCGCGGGCAGCTGGTGCGCCATCTGGCGGCGAAGGGGTTCAAGCCCGACGAGATGGTGCAGGCTAATGTGGCGCTGGCCGGCGATGGAGGCCGGTTGCGCGACCGATTCTACAATCGCGTGATGTTTCCCATAAACGACCCGCAGGGCGAGTGCATCGCTTTCGGCGGGCGCGTGGTGGGCAAGGGCGAGCCGAAGTACCTGAACTCCCAGGAAACGCCGCTGTTCCACAAGTCGCAGGTGCTGTACGGCATGGAGAAGGCGAAGGCGTCCATGGCGTCGACGGGCACCGCCATCGTATGCGAGGGCTACACCGATGTGATCGCCCTGCACGAGGCGGGCATCAGAAACGCGGTCGCCACGCTGGGCACGGCGCTCACCATGCGCCACATTCGCCTGCTCGCGCGCCATGCGCAGCATCGCATCGTCTACCTGTTCGACGGTGACGAAGCGGGGCAGCGCGCGGCCGACCGCGCCTTGGCGTTCATCGACGACAGCATGACGCCGGAGGCGGGCCGCACCAAGATCGAGCTGGCGGCCGTCACGCTGCCGGACAATCTGGACCCGGCTGATTTCGTGTCGGATCGCGGGGGCGCGGCGCTGCAAGAGCTGGTCGAGCATGCGCAGCCGCTGCTCAAGTACGGCATAGACCGCCGGTTGGCGCGGCACGACCTGAGCCGGGCCGAAGGCCGCTCGGCCGCCTTGGCCGACGCGCTTTCGGTGCTCGCGCCCATCAAGGACTCCATGTTGGCGCGCGACTACGCCGTGCAGATCGCCAGCAGATGCCGTGCGCGCGAGGAGGACGTGCTCGATCAGCTGGGGAAGCTGAAGCCGCCGCGTGCTGCCGATGCCGAGGGCGCGGATGCCGCGGCAGACAACGAGCCTCGGCGAGTTCCGCAGCCGCGGCGCGAGCGACTTCCTCAGCCGGAGGTCAACCGGCGTCGCTTCGAACGCCAGCTGCTCGCCCTGATCGCGTCCCGACCCGACTTGGGCTTGCTGCATGCCGACGCGCTCGCGCAAACGCAGTGGCACGAGCCCGCGCACGCTACGATCGCGCAGAGCATGCTGGACACGCTGGCCGAGGATCCCGCAGCTCAGCCCGCGCGGCTGGTCAGCGAGGTCGCGCGCGTGCTGCCCGCTGCGACCGGCATATTGACCGCTGGCGCCGAAAGCGCTGTGGAGGACGAGGGCCGTTTGGCGTCTTTCCTGGTGGAGGAGCTGTCCATAGGCGACGCGGAAGATGCCGTGGCCGCGCTCAAGGCCCAGCTTTCCGATCCATCGCGTCTTCCGGCCGATGAATACGAGATGTTGTTCGAAGCCGTGGCCGCCATGCAGCAGGACCTGACGCGTCGCCGCGCCGCGCACGTGTAGGCGCAACCGTTCGGTTTCGAGTCCGCTGCGCATCATGCCGTCGTGCAGCGGATGGTGTATACTCGAACAAGGAGAAAGGAGCTACCGTATGAGCCCCTTCGTATGGTTGGGCATCGCAGCGGCGATGGCCCTTGTCGAGGTTGTTTCGCTGGGCCTCATCACCCTGTGGTTCGTTGTCGGCGCGCTGGTGGCGTTCGCCGCGAACCTGCTTGGCGTCGATGCTGTCGTGCAGGTTATCGTCTTTTTGGTCGTTTCCGTCGTGTGTCTTGTGGCTCTTCGACCCGTGTTTATGAAGTACCGCAATCGCGGCGATTCCAAGGAGCCGACGCTGGTCGGCCAGGTTGCCGTCGTGTGCGAGGCTATCGACAACGATCGCCTGGTCGGGCGCGTTGAAACGTCCGATCACATGACTTGGGCCGCCTGCTCTGCAAGCGGCGAGCCCCTGCCCGTTGGCCAAAACGTTGTCGTGGTCGCGCAAGAAAGCGTCAAACTCATCGTTGAAAGGAAACTCCCATGATCTTCCTTATCGTGCTTGTTGTGATTCTGGTTCTGTTCTCGGTCACGTGCATCAAGATCGTGCCGCAGGCCGAGGCCGCTATCGTGGAGCGCCTGGGCTCGTACCTGACTACCTGGAACAACGGGTTGCATGTGAAGATTCCCTTCATCGACCGCGTGCGCCCCTACGTTTCGCTCAAAGAGCAGGTGTTCGATTTCCCGCCGCAACCCGTCATCACGAAGGACAACGTGACCATGTCCATCGACACGGTGGTGTTCTTCAAGATCATGGACCCGAAGCTGTACTGCTACGGCGTGGAGAATCCCATCGTCGCCATCGAGAACCTGTCGGCTACCACGTTGCGCAACATCATCGGCGATCTTGACCTGGATACCACGCTCACCTCGCGCGACACCATCAACGCGAAGATGCGCTCCATCCTTGACGAGGCCACCGACGCCTGGGGCATCAAGGTCAACCGCGTGGAGGTCAAGAACATCACGCCGCCGGCAGCCATTCAGCAGGCTATGGAAAAGCAGATGAAGGCCGAGCGCGAGAAGCGCGAGGCGGTGCTTTTGGCCGAGGGCGAGAAGCAGGCCGCCATCACCATCGCCGAGGGAAAGAAGCAGGCGCAGATTCTTTCCGCCGAAGCCGAGAAGCAGACCGTCATCTTGGCTGCCGAGGCCGAGAAGGAGAAGCAGATCCGCGAGGCCGAGGGCGAGGCGGAGGCTATCAAGAACGTGCAGCAGGCGACGGCCGACGGCATCCGCGCGGTGCGGGAAGCGGGCGCCGACAACGCCGTTTTGACCCTGCAAGCTTTCGAGGCGCTCAAGAAAGTGGCGGACGGACGCTCCACGAAGCTCATCATCCCCTCTGATATCCAGGGCCTTGCCGGATTGGCGGCTTCGCTCAAAGAGATCGTCGTGGACGGCGAGGATTCTGCTCGTACGGAGTAGGGCCCGAACGCTCAAAAGCGCTTGAAGCGCCGTTCGAGCGCGCTGCGATGCGGCGCGTGTCGAGCGGCGCTTTTCATCGGCTGCCCGCCGCTTGCGGCGAACGGTCGTCAAGTTCGGTCTCTTGCGCTTCTCACCTCGCGTTTTATGGATCTTTCGGCAAGCCGCTGGACAAGGGCGAAGCGATTGCGGACAATGCTTGCCAGAATTTTGTTTCGCGGCGCTTTAAGCGTCGCGTGCGTGGATACCAAAAGGACGTGCTGATCGTGATTACTGTTGTGCAATCTCCCAATCCCATTTTGAACCAGCCGTGCGAGCCGTGCGATCTTGGGGACAAAAGCCTGAAGCGCTTGGCCAAGCAAATGGTGAAGACCATGTACAAGAATTCCGGTTGCGGCCTTGCCGCGCCGCAGGTGGGCGTGACCAAGCGCCTGGTGGTCATCGACTGCGACGAGTCCGACGAGCAGAATCCCCTGGTGCTGGTGAACCCGGTGCTGGTGGAGACGAAGGGCGAGGTCGTTGTCGAAGGGGAAGGCTGCCTGTCCATACCCGGCATCTCCGTGCCCATCGCCCGACCGTCGTGGGCGCGCGTGCGCTTCTTCGACCTGGACGGCGAGGAATGGGAGATCGAAGGCGACGGCCTCCTGGGCCGCTGCCTGCAGCATGAGCTGGACCACCTGGACGGCGTGACCATGTTCGAGCGCTGCGACCCCCTCGCGCGCATCCAGGCGCTTCGCGATTACGATCAGGCGGTTGCTTCCGGCGCGAAGCCGGGGGAGACTTCGCTCGATCCTCGGGTTCGATAACCATGCGCGTCGTGTTCATGGGCACGCCGGGGTTCTCGGCTACCATCCTTGACGAATTGGTGCAGCAGCATGAGGTGGTCGCCGTTTACACGCGCCCTGACGCCGTGCGTGCCCGCGGGAAGCGGTTAGAACCTTCGCCGGTGAAGGCGGCGGCTGAGCGCTGGGGCATTCCCGTGCGCACGCCGCGCACTCTGCGCGACGAGGACGTCCAGCGTGAACTGGCCTCGTTTCGCCCCGATGTCATTTGCGTGGCCGCTTACGGGGCTATTCTTCCGAAGGCTGTACTGGATCTTCCCCGGTACGGCTGCCTGAACGTGCACGCGTCGCTTCTGCCTCGCTGGCGCGGCGCCGCTCCTATCGAGCGCGCCATCCTTGCGGGCGACGAGGAGGCCGGCGTATGCATCATGCGCATGGAAGAGGGCTTGGATACGGGCGCGTACTGCGTGTGCCGTACGGCGAGCGTCGGGGATTTGAGCGCTGAAGAACTGACCGACGAGCTGGCTATTTTAGGTTCTCATGCCCTGTTGACCGCGCTGGTTCGCGTGGAGCGGGGCGTGTGCGATTGGACCGAGCAGGACGAATCGCGCGTGACCTACGCCGATAAGATCGCCAAGGGCGAGCTGGACTTGTCCGTCGGCGATTCCGCTGAGCTCATGATTCGCAAGGTGCAGGCTTCGAGCGCCGCGCACCCTGCGCGCGCCGAGGTGGCGGGGCGCTCGGTCACGGTGCTGTCGCTTGCTTCCGTGGCGGCCGACGGCCAGGCGCGCGAGCTTGCTGCCGGCATGTCCGCGGGCGACGTTCGCTATGCGGCGAAGCGCTTGTTCTTGGGCGCGGCCGACGGCGCGGTGGAGCTTCTGATTCTGAAGCCGGCGGGCAAGCAAGCTATGGATGCGAAGTCGTTTGCCGCCGGGATCCAGGGGATCAAGGACGGTGGCCTTATCTGGAAGGGGCTTCATGCCTGATCGTAATAAGGGCTCGCAGGATCGACGCGCGCCGAAGGGGTACGCCGGACCTGTGGAGAAGCCGCGAGAGAGCCGCGCCGCGCGATCGAAGGCCAGCCCGGCTCGGCTTGCCGCGCTCGACGTGGTGCGCACCGTGCGCGAGCGCGAGGCGTTCGCTCAGGACGTTATCGGCAAGCGCATCGACAGCTCCGCGCTTTCGCCCGAGGATCGTTCGTTCGCGACGTTGCTCGCATTGGGCGTGGTAAGCTCCGCGGGTACGCTCGACGACGTGCTCGATCGCGCGCTCAGCAAGCCGACGGACGTGCAGCCCGACGTGCGCGATGCCCTGCGTTTGAGCGTGTACGAGATCATCTTCTTGAACAAGACGCCGCATGCAGCGGTTGACCAGGGGGTCGAGCTGGTGCGCTCGTTTGCGCCCAGGGCGGCTGGCCTTGCGAACGCGGTACTGCGCAAGGTGGTGGCTTTGCGCGCGTCCTTCCCGTTCGGCGATCCGACGCGCGACGTGGAGGCGCTCGCTCGCTTGCATGCTTTCCCTGTTTGGCTGGCGCGCAAGCTGGTGCTCGATCTGGGGCCTCAGGCGGCGCTGGACTTCATGCGCGCCTCGAACGAACCTGCGCCGCTGTTCGTGGCGGCGAATGCGGCGAAAGCGGACGAAGCCGCTGTGGCCGCCGCATTCGCGAAGGCGGGGGAATCGACGCAGCCGGTCGAGATCGACGGCGTGCCCGTGCCCGGCTGCCTGCGCGTGAAGGACAATCGCGCGTTGTTGTTGCCTCAGGTCAAGCAACTGTTCGTGCAGGGAAAGATCCTTGTCTCCGATGCCGCGTCCCAGCTGGTGGCTGCGTCTGTTTTGCCGCAGAACAAGCCTGCGTCCCTGTTGGAAGTGGGGGCCGGTCGCGCAACGAAGACCATCTTGCTGCAGAGCGCGGCGCAGCGCACGTGGGGGTCGCAGATCGAGTCGTACGTGACGTTGGACAACCACGGGTTCAAGACGAAGCTGCTGCTCGAGCGCGCCGAGCGATACGGCTCGTGCGTGTCGGAGGCGCTGACGGGCGATGCCCTGGCGTTGGGCAACGTGGTTCGCGGTCGCCTGTTCGACGTGGTGTTCATCGACGCGCCGTGTTCGGGGCTGGGGACGCTGCGACGCCACCCCGAGATTCGCTGGCGCTTGCAGCCCGAGGACGTGGCCGCGTTCGCGAAGACGCAGCTGGGCATGCTGCGCGCCGCTGCCGGGCATGTGACGCCAGGCGGAACGCTGGCGTACGCGACGTGTACGGTGACCTGCGAGGAAGATAACCAGACGGTGAAAGCGTTCCTTGCGAGCGAAGAGGGGCAGCGCTTTCAACTGGCCCCCATCGCCGGTCGTTCGTGCTTGGCTACGCGGCTTGCGCCGGGGTCGTCGGACGCTCATTTCGCCGTAAGGTTCACGCGCGTTTCGTAAGGGACGCGAAGGGTCGTGCGTTTTTCTCCGCCCAGCGCACGTGCGAATGCGTTCCGTGGCAGGTTTTGGCGGTTTGCGGTTGTCGTGGACGCGCCGCAAACCGCATTCGACCTCCTGGCAATTTTTACAGCTTTCTGACCTGGTGCAATGCTGGGTCATCTGATTGCGGTCGCAAGCGAGAGGCTCTCCAGCAACCCCAAACGTCAGAACCTGCGAGCGAACGCGGTTTTCGTGCGCAAGACCGCGCTTGATAGGCGAACGGGCGGGTCGACGGCCTGTTCGCCGACGAACAGCGCAAAGCAGGCCATCGACTTCGCCCTTTCGCCCCGCTCGTTTGCGTCGATTTCATAGTGAAACAATATGGAATAGCGATCGAACGAGGGCAGTGCTATCATTGCGGATCGTTCGCGCCGCCGCTTTGCGGCGCGCAAGGGCATGCCAGTACGATACGGAACTCAGGAGGAACCTCGTGGAAGAGCGGCAACAAGATGCGCGCGGCGGGCTGCGCCCCAGTCAGATGCTGATGGTGGGCGGCATGCTGTTCTCTATGTTTTTCGGAGCGGGAAACCTGATCCTGCCGCCGCTTCTGGGTCTTCAGGCCGGGACCGAAGCCGTGCCCGCCATGGCGGGCTTCTTGGTGGCGGGCATCGGCCTGCCCGTGCTGGGCATCGTAGCCGTGGCCCTGTGCGGTGGCGTGCGCGAATTGGCGGGGCGCGTGAGTCCGTTGTTCGCATCGGTGTTCATTGCGCTCGTGTACCTGACCATCGGCCCGTTTCTGGCTATTCCGCGCACGTCCTCTACGGCGTACGAGATGCTGCGGCCTTTGCTGCCGGGATCTGACATGATTGACCCGAACGTGGCGGCGGTCGCGTTCTCGGTGGCGTTTTTCGCCGTGGCGTTCGTTTTGGCGTTGCGGCCTGGATTGCTTTCGCGCGTGCTGGGTAAGTTCTCGGCCCCTGCGCTCATCATCCTCATCGTGCTGGTGGTGGGGGCGTCGGTGCTCGGCGGCGGGGGAGCGGTCCTCGAGGCGCAGGCTCCTTACAATGCCAATGCGGCCGCGCAGGGCTTTCTGACCGGATACCAGACCATGGATCTGCTCGCGGCGCTGTGCTTCGGCATCGTGGTGGCCGCCAACGTCAAGCAGTTGGGCGCGCGCGATCCTAAGCAGGTCGCCGGCGCCATTTCGAGTGCGGGCGTCGTGGCGGGCGTGCTCATGATGGTCATCTACTGCGGCTTGGGGTTCGTGGGCGCTGCCATGGGCGGCTCGCTGCCCGATGCGACCAATGGCGCGACCATTCTGGCGGCATCGGCCAGCATGCACTTCGGCGAGGCCGGGGCCATTATCGTGGCGGCTATCTTCCTCATCGCATGCTTGAACGTGTGCACGGGCTTGATCTCGTGCTGTTCCGAATACTTCTACGAAGCGCTTCCGCGCATCCCGCTCATTGCCTGGGCAGCGCTGTTCGCCGTGTTCAGCTGCGCCGTGTCGCTTTTGGGGCTGGACGCGATCCTGGCCTTTTCCGCGCCGCTTCTGGGTGCGCTGTACCCGCCTGCGATCGTGCTGGTGGTCATGGGGCTTTTCCACGCGCGCTGCGATAAGCTGCCGCTCATGTGGCCTTGGGCGGTGCTGTCGACGGCTGCGTGCAGCGTGGTCGCGGGTCTGCGCGATGCGTTTGCTCCCGGCGCGTGGCTGCTGCTTGATGCGCTGCCGTTCGCTGATTTCGGCCTGGGCTGGCTGTTGGTTGCGCTTGCGGGCGCCGCGGTGGGCGCGGGGCTTTCTCTCGCGGTCCGGCGAAAGACGGCCGATTAGCGAAGGAATGTCTTCGAACGGGACCGCTGCGCTGCACGGTTTTGTCCCCAATGTTGCGCTCGGCTCGATCTTCTTCGACCTTGCATTCGCGCGACCTGGCAAAACCATCGTGCGACGCCTGTTTTCCGGGACGAACGCGCTCAGGGCGCGCGCGATGCGCAACATTGAGGGCAAAACCGTGCAGAAATCGGACGAGTGATCGCAGGAGCCCGATAGGCGCGATCGCAGGAGCTCGACAAGCTCGGTGGCGGCGCTCGCGCTGCTGGATCGGTCCACGTGCTGTCACGCCAACCTGGCCTTGCCCGGCGTCACGCGCGTTTTGGCGCGCAGAACGCGAGGACTTTGCCGCTTGCTCGTCTGCGCGGTGCCGGTTGCGGGTAGAATGATCTCTTTGAAAAGTATCGCTGTTATGTTCGGAGGTCGCCCCGCATGGTCGAATGCGCAACGGAAGAAACGACGGAGAAAGCGGAGGGAGAGGCCTTCGAGCATGGTTCGCTCGGTCGGCTCGCGCCAAGTTGGTGGGAGCCGGAAGGAGACGAACCCGCGCCCGAGCCGTGGCTCACGGCCGACGAGGCGCTCGACCGCTTCCTGGAGTGGGTGTCGTCGCGCGACATCGAGCTGTGGCCCCATCAGGAAGAAGCGCTCATGGCACTCATGATGGGCGACCATGTCATTTTGGGCACGCCTACCGGGTCGGGCAAGTCGATGGTGGCGCTGGGCCTGCATTTCATGGCGCTTGCCACGGGGCGGCGCGCATACTATACGGCTCCCATCAAGGCGCTCGTGAGCGAGAAGTTCTTCGATCTGGTCGACGTGCTGGGGCGCGAGAACGTGGGCATGATCACGGGCGACACGCACATCAACGCGCAGGCGCCGGTCGTGTGCTGCACGGCCGAGATCCTGGCGAACGAAGCGCTGCGCGAGGGCGAGCGCGCCGACGTGGGCTGCGTTGCCATGGACGAGTTCCATTTCTACGGCGACGCCGACCGCGGATGGGCGTGGCAGGTTCCCTTGCTCACGCTTCCGAAAACGCAGTTCTTGCTGATGAGCGCAACGCTGGGCGACGTCTCGAACATTGCGAGCTCGCTCAAGGAGCGCACGGGCGTCGACGTCGACGTGGTGGCCGACGCCCCGCGCCCCGTTCCGCTGTCCTACGAATACGTGGAAATGCCGCTCGAAGGCACCGTCGAGCTGGCGCTGCGCAAGGGCGAGGCTCCGCTCTACATCGTGCATTTCTCGCAGGATGCGGCGCTTGCCACGGCGCAATCGCTTTCGAGCTTCGGGGTGGCGTCGAAAGAGCAGCGCGAGGACATCAAGCGCGCCATGGCCGGCACGCGCTTCACCACGGCGTTCGGCAAAACGCTCAAGCGCCTGCTTTCAAGCGGCGTCGGCGTGCATCACGCCGGCATGCTGCCCCGGTATCGCTTGCTGGTGGAAAAGCTTGCTCAACAGGGACTCCTTCCCGTCATCTGCGGCACGGACACACTGGGCGTGGGCATTAACGTGCCCATTCACACCGTGCTTTTGACGGCGCTCACGAAGTTCGACGGCTACAAGATGCGCCGTCTGCGCGCCCGCGAGTTCCATCAGATCGCGGGCCGCGCGGGCCGCAGCGGCTTCGACACCGAGGGCGTGGTGCTGGCCGAAGCTCCCGAGCACGACATCGAGAACGCGAAGCTGGTGCAGAAGGCCGGCGGCGACCCGAAGAAGCTGCGCAAGATCAAGAAGAAGCAGCCGCCCGAGGGGTTCGTCACCTGGAACAAGCAGACGTTCGAGCGCCTGATCGAGGCAACGCCCGAAACGCTGAAGCCACGCATGAAGATCACGCATTCGATGGTGCTGTCGGAAGTGGTGCAGGGCGGCGACGCGTACGCGCGCGTGCGCAAGCTCATCGCCGATTCCGCTCAGACCGATGAGGAGAAGGCTGCGCTCGCCGTGCGCGCCGACGAGATATTCCAGACGCTCATCGATGCCGACGTGGTGGAGCGCTTGGAAGCGGACGACGGAGGGGCGGAGTACGTGACCACCGTTGATCTGCCCGACGACTTTGCGCTCGACCAGCCGCTCTCGCCGTTTTTGCTGGCAGCGCTCGAGCTGTTGGATCCGGAGAGCGAAACGTACGCCTACGATGTCATCTCCATGGCCGAGGCCACATTGGAGAACCCGCGCCAGGTGCTGCGGGCGCAGGAGCGCCAGGCGCGAGACAAGGCTATGGCCGACATGAAGGCCGACGGCGTTGATTACGACGAGCGCTTGGAACGGATCGCCGAGGTCACGTACCCTCGTCCGCTCGAGGACTTGCTGGGCGCCGCGTTCGAGCGCTACTGCCAAGACGTGCCGTGGGCGCGCGATTTCCAGCTGGAGCCGAAGTCGGTCCTGCGCGACATGCTGGAAACCGCCAGCGACTTCAAGGGCTACGTGCAGCGTTACGGCATCGCCCGGTCGGAGGGGCTGCTGCTGCGATACCTGGCCGACGCGTACCGGGTGATCGCGCGCACGGTGCCGGTGGACAAGCGCAACGATCGGCTGGAGGACGTCATCGCATGGCTGGGCTTCGTGGTGAGGTCGGTGGACTCCAGCTTGATGGACGAATGGGAGAATGCGGGATCGGTGCTCGACGCGGCGCCGCCGACGAGCGCGGACGAAGTGGTCGCCGATCGTCGCGGGCTCACGGTGCTCGTGCGCAACGCTTTGTTCTCGCGCGTGCGGCTGGCTGCGCAGGAGCGCGCGGCGGAGTTGGGCCGCTTGGACCAGGATTGGGGCTGCGGGGAGCCGCGTTGGCAGCGCGCCTTGGATTCGTACTACGAAGCGCACGACGAGGTGCGCATCGACGGCGATGCGCGGTCGATGGCCTATCTGGAGATCGACGAGTCCGACGAGAAATCGGCCCGCGTGTGGCACGTGCACCAGATTTTCAGTGACTCTGACGACGATCACGATTTCGGCATTGCCGCCGATGTCGATTTGGACGCCACGCAGGAAGAGGGCGAGGTCGTGTTCAAGAACTTCCGCGTGGGCTTCTTCGAAGAACTGGGAATCGAATAGCTGATGGGCTTGGCCGGGGCGGGCAATCCGTCCCGCGGCCTTGCTCTCGGTGCCGCTTCGCTGGAGCAAACGTGCGGCGGTGCTCGGCGCGGCATGAGTCGACGCGCTTGTGGCATAATCGTGTCGAAGCAAAAAGAAGGGATCCTCATGTCGCGTCAAACCGCTGCATCCACAACGCGTCGCACGTTGCATTATTTCTGGTTGGTCACTCGCAAGCACTTCGGGCTGTTCACGGCCCTTATGGCGTCGACGTTTCTGTTTGTGGCGCTGCTTTCGTACGGCAACCCGTACGTGATGAGCCTGGTGGTGGACCGCGTGAGCGCGGGGTCGGTGTCGCCGGACGAGGTGTTCGCGGTGTTCGGGCCGTACATTCTGGCGCTCATCGGAATCAACGTAGCGGGTCAGGTTGCCAGCAAGGTGCAGGACTACACCATGTACCGTCTGCAAATCGCAGCCTCGTACGATTTGGCCACCATGTCGTTCGACGCGCTGTGCAACCAATCCATGTCGTTTCATTCCAATCGCTTCGGCGGGACGCTGGTAAGTCAGACCACCAAGTTCATGAGCGCTTACCAACTGCTGTTGGAAACCATCACGTTTCCGTTTCTGCCGGTGATCTGCTCGGTGGTGTTCACGTGCGCCATCCTTGCTCCTCGCGTGCCGGTGTACGTGGCCATCCTCATGCTGCTGTTGGCGGTGTACGCGGGGGTTTCGTACTACATGTACAAGCGCATCCTGGCTCTGAACGAGAAGGCGGCGGGCGCGCAGAACCAGCTTTCGGGCGAGCTGTCGGATTCGGTGGCGAACATTCTTGCCGTCAAAACCTACGGTCGCGAGGATTACGAGCGCGGCCTGTTCGACCAAGCGAACCGCGAGGTGGTGGCGCGCGATTCCAAGCGCATGTGGGCATCGCTTACGCGCGGCATCGTGACGGCGTGCATCACCGTTGCCATCATGAGCGTGGTGGCGGTGTTCATCGCGGGCGGCAACGCTTGGTACGGCATCACGCCGGGCACGCTCGTGGTCATGTTCACCTACACCTACACGGTGACGAACCAGTTCAACTTCATCAACAACGGGTTGCAGCGTTTCAATCGCGCGTTCGGCGACGCGAGCGGCATGACTATCATTCTCGACGAGCCGCGTCTGGTGGCCGATGCGCCCGATGCCGTGCCGCTCGAGGTGCGCGAAGGGGCCATCGATTTTGAGGGAATTGGATTCTGGTACACCGACGGCGACGTGCGCACGGCGGTGTTCGACGGGCTTGACTTGTATATACCCGCAGGCCAGAGGGTTGGCTTGGTAGGTGCGAGCGGTGCGGGCAAAACCACGCTCACGAAGCTGCTGCTGCGGCTTTCCGACATACAGGAGGGTCGCATCCTGGTGGACGGCCAGGACATCGCCGACGCCGCGCAGCAATCGCTGCGTCGCCAGATCGCCTACGTGCCGCAGGAGGCGTTGCTGTTTCATCGCAGCATTGCGGAGAACATCGCGTACGGACGACCCGACGCGTCCATGGACGAGATCCGCGAAGCGGCGCGCCGTGCGAACGCGCTCGAGTTCATCGAGCGCCTTCCGCAAGGCTTCGATACCGTCACGGGCGAGCGCGGCGTCAAGCTGTCGGGCGGCCAGCGCCAGCGCATCGCCATAGCGCGTGCGCTTCTGGCCGATTGCCCGGTGCTCGTGCTGGACGAGGCTACCAGCGCGCTCGATTCCGAAAGCGAGCACCTGGTGCAGGACGCGCTGGCCACCCTCATGCACGGGCGTACGGCTATCGTGGTGGCGCATCGCCTGTCCACGGTGGCCAGCTTGGATCGCATCGTGGTGCTTGACGGGGGCCGCGTGGTCGAGGACGGCCCGCATGCGCAGCTGATCGAGGCCGGTGGAGCGTACGCCCGCCTATGGGAGTGCCAGACGGGCGCGTACCTGGAGTAGGTCTTGCGCAGGCACGCCGCTCGCAAGCTGCGTGCGGCGTGCCTGCGCAAGCGGCCCCGGAGCACGATGCCATCCGGGGCCGTGGACGTTCCATTGAGCACAGAAGCTGAATCTACGCCGCCAGACGCTTGGCAACCGCCAAGATGAAGTCGCGCGTGCTCAGCTTCACCGGGTTCGGTAGCGTGGTGATGAGCGCCAGGTCGCCCGTCATCTCGCCGGCCTCGATGGTGTCGAGCGTGGCCTTCTCCAGGCGATTCGCGAAGTCCACCAGGTCGTCCAAGCCGTCAAGCTCGCCGCGCTTGCGCAAAGCGCCCGACCACGCGAAGATGGTGGCCACCGAGTTCGTGGACGTTTCCTCGCCGGCAAGGTGCTTGTAGTAGTGGCGCTGCACGGTGCCGTGCGCGGCTTCGTACTCGTAGTAGCCCTGCGGACTGACCAGCACCGACGTCATCATGGCAAGCGAGCCGAACGCGCTCGACACCATGTCGCTCATCACGTCGCCGTCGTAGTTCTTGCATGCCCAGATGAAGCCGCCGTCGGCCTTCATCACGCGCGCCACCGCGTCGTCGATCAGCGTGTAGAAGTACTCGATGCCGGCCTCTTCGAAGCGATTCGCATACTCGGCGTCGTAGACTTCCTGGAACACGTCCTTGAAGCGATGGTCGTACTTCTTCGAGATGGTGTCCTTCGTGGCGAACCAGATATCCTGCTTGATGTCGAGCGCATACTCGAAGCAGCTGCGCGCAAAGCTCTCGATGGATGCATCCAGGTTGTGCATGCCCTGCGCCACACCCGGACCGTCGAACTCATGCACGAGCTCGCGCGTCTCGGTACCGTCCTCCGCGGTGTAGACGAGCTCCACCCTGCCGGGACCGGGAACGCGGATCTCGGCGTTCTTGTACACGTCGCCGTAAGCGTGGCGCGCGATGGTGATGGGCTTCACCCAGTTGCGCACGCACGGCTCAATGCCCGCAACCGTGATGGGCGTGCGGAACACGGTGCCGTCGAGCATGGCGCGGATAGTGCCGTTAGGGCTCTTCCACATCTGCTTCAGGTCGTACTCGTCCATGCGCGCGGCGTTCGGCGTGATGGTGGCGCATTTCACGGCCACGCCCAGGCGCTTGGTCGCCTCGGCTGAATCGACCGTCACCTGGTCGTCGGTGGCGTTGCGGTGCTCCAGCCCTAGGTCGTAGTACTCGGTCTTCAGGTCGATATGCGGCGCGAGCAGTTCGTCTTTGATCATCTGCCAGATGATGCGTGTCATCTCGTCGCCGTCCATCTCAACAAGCGGCGTGGTCATTGCAATTTTCGCCATAGCTAGCCTTTCGTTCCTGCGGGCCTTCGCCCGTCGCGCGCATCGGCGCGCTTGTTCGCATGCATGAAACCATGATAGCGCGGAATGCGCGCGGACGGCCTCAAATCCCAGCGATTCCGATTTCCGGAACCGTGTTTTTCGCACGTTCTCGTTTTCCGCGTTCTCACGCGGATCCGGGGCGAATTTAGCACGAAACTAGTGCGATTCCAGCGTGGATCTAGCACGGAACCAGCGCGAAGCTAGCGCGGATCCAGCGGTTTTCTAACGTGTGAGAAAAGGCCAAATTAGCTTTTTACCAGGTATTATAAGATGCTATACTCACGCCATGAAAACAGTTGTTTCGCATAAATCAGCTCTAGAATACTGGCGCAGCATCGCAAGCGATGCGGGCGCGGCTCGGCAAGCGTGCCGAGCCGGAGGTCTACCGGCAAAGGCCCCGAGCGCATCTGAGGTGCGGGCCGTCCAGCGCGCCTGCTGCCGCACAATGTCGGCGCCCCTTCATGTTTTGTCGCACGATGGACGGCGTGGGCGCAGCGACAACCTTGTAGTCCACCAGCTTTCGGAGATTCCCGGAGGATCGCTGCGAAGAGTCGACGCGCCCGGACTCGAGGGCGGCGTGTTCGTTACCAGTCCGGAACTAACCTTCATCCAAGTTTCGGGAATGCTGGACTTTCCCCATGCGGTCCACCTTGGGTTCGAGCTTTGCGGCACTTACGCGCCAGACGAAAGCCAGCCCTTCGGCGTGCGCGGCAGACAACCGCTCACCACGCCGGAAAAGCTAGCTGCCTTTCGCGCAAAGGCAGCTCATGTCCGTGGATCGGCGCAAGCACGCTCGGCGCTTCCCTACGTGCTGGCAAATTCAGCGTCGCCGCGAGAATCTACGCTGGCCATGCTGGCAACGCTTCCCTACGCACGCGGTGGAAGTATGCTGGCGCAACCCGTCATGAACTCGGCCGTTGCTCCCGGAAAACGGCATCAAGGAATAACCGGAAAATCGCATTTCAGATGCGACCTTCTTTGGCCCGAGCAAAACGTAGTCGTCGAATACGACAGCACCTTATGCCATACCGGGGCGGAGCGCATCGCACGCGACGCAAGTCGGCGCAACGCGCTTGAAGCTATGGGACTCACCGTAGTAACTGCTACCTGGCGGCAGGTGGCCAATTATCAGGAATACAATCGGTTCGTAAAGATTTTGGCCGGCCATCTGCGCACCAGGATCAGGCCAGGATGCTCAAACTATGCGCAAAGGCAGTTCGCTCTTCGGAGAGCCCTGCTCAGCTGAAACAGCATCCAGCCGCGTGACGTCCTTGGCGCTCCAGGTGCGCGCAACCCAGCGCGCGACGCATCCATCCGCTAAGCTTTGGGCAACAGGGACGTGATCCCGCTGTGCAGCGAAAAATCCCATTCGTGGCAGGAAGTCGGCGATATTCGTCACGCTCGCCGGTCTCGCTGCGCGGCAGAATGCAAGCTCCAAAAACCCTGACTGTCCCCCCAGTTCGCAAGCCTGTGGTTTTGCTATTGCGATCATCTGGAACAAGAGGTGCCAAGAAAGCTGGCGAATACGACGAATATCGCCGACTTCCTGCCAAAATCGCTGGTTTCCGCTGCGCAATCGGCACGCCGCTTGAAACCTGCACGCCGCTCGCAACCTGTTTTTTGCTAGACACCGTGATTCAACCATGCCCGATTGACGTTTGGTATTCAAACGTCAATCGGGCATGGCGCCTTCATGTAAGAGGAGTATCATAGGCCGGATGTGTTCGGCGAGCTTCACGAAGGAGGGTTGCGGCAAGATGGGAAACGTTTTTCGCGTGTTCAAGCGTGACCTTTTGCGCCTGTTGAAGGTGCCGCCCGCCTTGGTGGTGGTCGTCGCCTTGCTGGTTCTGCCGTCGGTCTACACTTGGTACAACGTGGTGGGCTTTTGGAACCCGTACGACAATACGGGGAATTTGCGCGTGTGCGTGGTGAACGAGGACGTCGGCGGCTCAAGCGATTTGACCGGCGAGCTTCACGTTGGCGACATGATCGTTGAGAAACTGCATGAAAACAAGCAGTTGGACTGGGTTTTCACCGATCATGATACCGCTTTGTCCGAACTTCAATCGGGTAAGAGCTACGCGTCCTTCGTCATACCGAAGGACTTTACCGAGCACTTGCTCTCTTTGACGACCGGTGATTTCACGCAGCCGGAAATCCAATACTACGTCAACGAAAAGCTTGGCCCGGTTTCGCCTAAGATCACCGATACGGGCGCCACGACGCTTGACGAAACCATCAACTCCACGTTCGTCTCGACCGTAAGCGACGTTGCTGCCGAAGCCATAGACCAGGCGGTGTCCGATGCGCGCGGATCGATCGACTCGTCGCGCTCTCGCGCGGTTTCCGAGATATCCGAAACGGCTCAGCTGGTAAGCGACGCCCGCGCATCGCTCGGCGCTATTTCGGCGGCCACCGACGAGGCTCAGAATAAAGTTGGGAATTCGCGCGGCACGCTCGATCGCGCGCGCACCGAGATTGCAAGCGCCAGCAGCGCGCTGCAAAACGTGTCGAGCCTTGCCGGGCAGATGCAAAGCGGGTTGGCAAGCGTTTCGACTGCCGCAGCGCCCGCCGTGAGCCAAAGCCTGCTTGCTGTTTCCCAGGCGTCTTCCAAGGCAAACGGCGCGATAGGGGATTTGACGACAGCTGCGGGGGAGGCCCAGGCGGGCATAGGCGCCTCGTTGTCCCAGGGGCAGGCGATCGTCCAGGAGAGCAAGGCGCTAGCCGCCTACCTGCGCACGATGGCGGACGGACTTCCCGCCGGCGACCCCGGCAAGGAACCCCTTGCGGCCATGGCGGACGAGCTGGATCGCCGCGCGGCCGATGCGCAGAAAACCCTGGACGGCCTTACGAGCCTCAACGGGGAAGCGGGCAAGCTGTCCCAGTCGGTGTCGCAGACGGGCGATTCGCTCAATGCTGCGGTGCAGCTTGCCGTCAACGATGCGAACGTGTATTCAAACGGGTTGTTCGGAACTACAATTCCCCTGGTCAACCAAAGCTTGTCGCAGGTGAGCGCAACTTCGGCCACGCTGGGCGCGGCCGTTGCCAACCAGCGGCTTCTGATTGATCAGACGTCGCTGGTTCTCGACCAGCTTTCCTCGACGCTTGCCACGGCGAAAGAAGCGCTTGGCCAAACCGACGCCATTCTGGCAAGCTTGAGCGAAAGCCTTGATACGGTGAAAACCGATGTGCTGTCGCTGGGAGAGTCGGGGGTTTTGACGAAGCTGTTCGGAGAAGACGGGCTGGATGCCACGAAGATCGCTGAATTCATGGGATCTCCCACCAAGCTTGTCACCGAGCAGCTTTATCCGCTTAACGCCTACGGGTCCGCCATGGCTCCGCTGTTCATGAACCTGACGTTTTGGATCGGCGCCTTCATGCTGCTGGTCATCATGAAACAGGAGGTGGATGGGGAGGGCATACGGAACCTGACCGTAACGCAACGCTACTTGGGCAGGTTTTTGCTGCTGGCCGTCATGGCGGTTCTGCAGGCGGTCATCTGCTGCGCTGGCGTTTTGGTCATAGGGGTCCAGGCCGTGAACGCGCCTGCGCTGTTTTTCGCGGCGGCGGTGGCGTCGCTTTCCTACCTGAGCATCATCTACGCGCTTTCGGTTACGTTGCAGCACATTGGCAAGGGCATCTGCGTGGTGCTGGTGTTCGCGCAGATTCCGGGCGCGACGGGCTTGTACCCCATCGAGATGACCTCGGGCTTTTTCCAAGCGGTGTATCCCTTCTTCCCGTTCACCTACGGCATCGGCGCCATGCGCGAGGCTATCTGCGGGTTTTACGGCTCCCACTACGCCGACGCTGTGGGCATGCTTGCGTTGTTTTTCGCGCTGTTCATGGCCTTGGGGATCATCGTTCGGCCCCTCATGGCGAACGTGAACCGCATGGTTGCGGGACAAGTGAGCCAAAGCGGCCTGTTCAACGGCGAGGACGTGGAAGTTCCCGAGCGCCCGTACCGGTTCGCGCAGCTGTTCCGCGCGCTTGCGGACAAGGACGAGTACCGCGAAGAGCTGCAGCTTCGCTACGAGCGTTTCGCTCGCTGGTATCCTCGGCTTATCCGCGGATCCGTGGCGCTGGGCCTAGCGGTGCCCGTTGCGCTGACCGTGATATTCGCGCTCACGCCCACCGAGAAGGTATGGCTGCTGACCGCGTGGCTGATATGGATGGTTACCGTGTTCGTGTTCTTGGTGGTGCTGGAGAGCTTGCGCGACAGCTTCGAGCGGCAGCTGAAGCTTGACGGCATGTCCGAAGAAGGTTTGCTGGAACTGGGCGCGTCGCGCAACAGCATGGCGCGAACCTCGGATGCCCTTCGCGGCTTGAAGGGAGGTGGCGGCCATGAGTAACCTGTGGCGCATCCTTCGCAGCGACTTCAAAAGCCTGTTCGCGAACGCGATGAGCATCATCATCGCCGTGGGCTTGGTGGTCATGCCTTCCATCTTCGCCTGGTACAACGTCATTGCGTGCTGGAACGTGTTCGATAACACCGGCAACCTTACCGTGGCGGTGGCCAATGTTGACGAGGGGTATGAAAGCGATTTGGTTCCCTTGCGCGTCAACGTGGGCGAGCAGGTGGTTTCCGCGCTGCGCGCCAACGACCAGATCGATTGGACCTTCACGTCCGAAGAGGACGCCGTGGACGGTGCGAAATCGGGACGCTACTACGCGGCGGTGGTCATTCCGCGCAGCTTCAGCAAGGATATGCTCACCTTTTATTCGCAGGACGTGCAGCACGCGAAAATCGTGTACTACGCGAACGAGAAGAAGAGCGCGATTGCCCCGAAAATTACCGACAAGGGTGCCGATTCCGTATCGTACCAGGTAAACGAGGTGTTTGCCGAAACGCTTTCGGAAGTTGCCCTCAGCTTGGCGGAATCTCTCTCGCGCTATGCCGACGACGCCGACGTGAACGGCCGCATCGCCGACCTGTCCAAACACGTGCGCGGCATGGGGGAGCAGGTGAAGCAGATGGGCTCGGTGCTCGATCTGTACGCTTCGCTCGCGCGTTCTTCGCAAACGCTTATCGGGGATTCGGTCAAGCTCATTGGGTCGGCCCGCTCCGAGTTGGACGGCATGGGCGCAACGGCTTCGCAGGGCGCGGCGGCTACGGGCGACATGGTCGAAGCCCTGAAGCAGTCGGTCGACGACCTGTCGCGCGCGCTCGAGGGCACGGGGCAGGGCTTCGGCGCGGTTTCCGATTCGGTGGACGCCCTGTTCGATACGGCTTCTTCGGGAACGCAGGAGTGCGTTGCGCAGATGCGCGCGCAGGCCGATACGGTGGACGGGCAGATCAGCCACTACGTTGCCCTGGTCGACCAGTTGGAGCAGCTGCGGGGGCAGGTGCCCGAAGAATATCAACCTGCCGTGGACGCGGTGATCGTGCGGCTGAACGCCGTTGTCGAGCTTATGGAGGGCGTGCGCGACAACCTGCGCAGCGCGGCGACCAAGCTGGAAGCGGGCAACGCGAACACGCAGGCCGAGCGCGAGGAGATCAAGAAGCTTGCCGCGCAGGCGCAGGAGGGCATGTCGGCGGTCAAAGGCGATTTCGATGCGAACGTGAAACCGGCCATGCAGCAGTTGGCAAGCAATGTCTCCACGCTTGCGGCCAACGTTGGGGCTGGCGTGGACAACCTGCGGGCTTCGAGTTCCGGGCTGGCCGATTCCGCGGGGTCGGCCAACGATCTGCTGGGGTCGGCGGCTTCGAAGATCGACGGCGCGGCGCAGAAGCTGCGCGGATCGGCCACCGAGCTGGCATCTTTGGCCGACAGCATCGACCAAGCGCTTGCAAGCGGCGACTTGGAGGCTTTGCGCCATGTGCTGGGCTCGGACACCCAGGTGCTTTCGAAAGCGCTTTCGGCACCGGTTGCCATCGATCGCATCGCCGTGTTTCCGGCGGACAACTTCGGATCGGCCATGGCTCCGCTGTACACGACGCTTGCCCTGTTCATTGGCTCGCTGCTTATTCTGGTTGCGGTGAAGCCGGGTGTCTCCGATAAGACGAGGGCGCTTTTGAGCAACCCGCGTCCCCGCGAGCTGTTCTTAGGGCATTTCGGAGTCATGGCGTTTCTGTCGCTGGCGCAGACCACGCTCATGGGCTTGGGCAACATGCTGTTCTTGCAGGTGCAGGTAGCTCACCCGATGCTGTTCATGCTGTGCTTCTGGGTGGCGGGCCTGGTGTTCACGTTCTTGATCTATGCGCTGGTGGCGGCGTTCGCCAACTTGGGCAAAGCCGTTGCGGTGCTGCTTCTGATCATTCAGGTGACGGGATGCGGGGGCTCCTATCCGTTGCAGCTGCTGCCCTCGTTCGTCCAGGATCTCAGCCCATGGCTGCCGGCAACCCATGTGGTCAACGCCATGCGCGCGGCCATGTTCGGAACGTTCGGCAACGACTTCTGGATCGAGTTGGGCAAGCTGGCGCTGTTCCTGCTTCCCGCTGCGTTCATCGGCTTGGTGCTGCGCAAGCCGTTGGCGAAGTTCATGACATGGTACGTCGAGCAGGTGGAGTCCTCGAAGCTGGTGGGGTAGAGCAGGCGATGCCCGCGCACGTATCGCGGGCATCGCCTGCATGCGCTACGTAGCGCGCATCAGGAGCAGTAGGCATCCTTCACCGCTTGAAACAGCGATCGAATGCGCTGGTCAGCCAAGCTGTACACGACGTAATGCCCGGTACGCTGGGCATGTACCACGCCTGCAAGGCGAAGTGCCGAAAGATGCTGAGAAAGCGCGGGCCGGCTGATGTTGGGAACGCTTTCGGCCAACTGGGCCACGGTTTGGTCGGATTCAAGCAGCGCGCAGAGAATCAAGAGCCGATTCTCGTTAGCGAGCAGGCGAAACAGTTCCGCTACCTGATGCGCTTTTTCTTCCATGGCAGTCTCCTATGCGGAAGTCGAAGGGTTTGCGGACGTCGCGGGTCGCTCTTCTGTCGGCGGTTCCATGCCGTGCGCGCGGCCTTTGGAGATGAGCTGGGTCATGGTGCCCATGGGGCAGAACGCGCACCACGAGCGCGGTCGGTACAGGGCCATGACTGCAAGTCCGATCAGGTTCGACGTCAGCATGATACTGTAGAACCCGAAGGCGAATTGCGCAACCCACGGTTCCACTTCCATCGGATAGGCCCAATCCCACGGCAGCGAGAAGGTCCACAGAAGCTGTACGGCCGTTCCCAGCTCGCTGCTTCCGGCGAACACCATCCAGGTGACGAACAGCATGTTCGCGAACATGGCCATGAAGAACACCAGGAAGCCCAGCCTGAACGCGCGCGACCGCAGGATGCGCGGAGTCGGCTTGTTGCGCGAGAGGCCGAACCGCTTGCCCAGAAGCGTCAGGAACTGTCCGCGATCGCAGTAGCGGTTGCAGTAGGCTTTTCCGCCGCCTGCTAGGGAAACGATGAGCGGCACGAAGAAGAACACGAGGCCGATCCATGCGAACAGGATGTTGAAGAAACCCAGTGCCAGGTAGATGGGCGTGATCACGTACAGGCGGTCGTACCAGCGCGGTGCGCATGACTTGCCGCACGCCTTCTTGCCGTTCATGCCGACACCGCCTCGCGTCGGTGCACGGTTACGGCGGATGCCGGGCATTCTGCTTCGCATGCTCCGCAACCCACGCAAAGGGTCGCGTTCACGTACGCCCTTGTTCCGCGCCAGACTGAAACGGCTTCCCGGGGGCAGACGTGAGCGCATGCGCCGCAGGCGATGCAGGCTTTCTCGGCTACGACCGCTATCTTCTTTGCCACCGTCTTCCTTTCTCTAGATTAGAATATAAGAATATTCTTAAATAATAAACCAAAAGGAAACGACGCGCAACCGTGCAATAGCGCGCTCGGCTTCATCAGCGAAAAATGCGCATGGAAAAGGCTGTCAACGACGTTTCATTATAGAGGGGGCAATGAATAAGGTGCTAAAGCATCCGGGGTTTCCGACCGTAACGGCGCTGTCATGGGAATAGCATAGCTTGGGAAGCTTCTAGTCTTCGCGTCGTGACGGACGGTTTTCGAGCTGGCAGGATGCGGGCTTTGCGCTTCAACTTGAGCCATCAGGACGAAGGGAGTTGAAATGCTACGAGACAGCGTGCTTCGCCTTGTCGTTGCCGTCGGGCTGGTTGCGGGCGTTGCGATGCCGGGCAGCTTCGCGTTTGCCGACCCCGACAGCAGTTTGGCGGAGGCGGAGGTTCGAGGCGTTGCGCCCGAGGCGACTTCGAGCGATGTCGGCTTATCGGAGGGCCGTGGCGAGGAGGGCTCTTCCGTTGACGGCGTGCCGGTGCCAGCGCCTGAAGCGCCGACGGGCGCCGAGTTGCCGTCGGCGATCACCGAGCCTCTTTCCATATCGATCGACAAGGAAGATCCCATGGTGTCCGAATCGGGGACGGAAGAGGGGCGTCCGGTAGATGCACGCGGTACGGGACCTGCGGAACAACCCGATTTCAACGGCATCGTGGAGTTCGACATGACCGTTGCCGGGAACGGCGTGCAGCCCAAGGCGTTCGCGAGCGGCGACGACGTGCTGGGCAATTTCGGTTTGTACGACATGGGAAGCTGGATATTCAAAAAGTACTTCATCGGCTGGTCGGACGTGCCTGACTACGCGGTTAACGCGCAAGGCCGCCTTTTCTATGAAAGCGAGCCGGTTTCTGCGGCGTTTCCCGAAGGCCTGTCCGAGCCGCGTCGACTGTACGCCATTTTCGCGGGCGGGTTCGAAGCTTTGAACAGTGCGGGCTACATTGACATGAACCGCGGCATGAGTGCTTCCGACACCGTGGAGGGCGAGATTGTCGAGCACGAAGGGTTCGGGACCGATCAGGCGGACAAAACGGCAACCGTGATGCTGGATCCGTCGACGCCGGGTTACGGGATTGCGGCGCGTCCGGAATTCGGCTTCAACAAGGTGCTCGCGCACATGGTGTTCAGGAATCCTGGCGGCATCATGACCAACAGCGGAACCTGGTCGGACGGCCCGAAGCAGGGCGCGTCGTATACGCACGTCGATCTGCACGTGGTGCTTGACGAGCGCATCGGCATGCCCGACGTTTTGGAGAACGTGTCGTTCACCAGCTATCAGTTCAAGCCTTCGTACGTGCTCGATGAAAACTACAACGTGCTTGCCCGAATAGGCGATTCCCTGGTGCAGGGGAGCCCGACCTCGGTGTTCTCGTTCGATCGCCAAGGCAAGACCACGTTTATCGTTCGGGTTACGGTGCGACGCGACGGCAATCCGGTGAACCTCCTGAACGCTTCGGCTTCGCAGGTGCTCGAGCCGATGGTGCTTACAGCACCGGGACGTCCCTTCTTCGTTTCGAAGGAGGCGGCGTATGCGCTTGAATCCGCGAACGAGTCGGTTACGCTGGGCGGCTACATCGACGGCGTGGTGAAGGTGGCCTCGATCAAGCAGGGCATCCCCCGAATCGACAGCCCTTCGGTGCGGATAGCCTTCGTGGCGCAAACCTACCAGGTTTCGTATCGCTTCGAAAGCATGACGGAAGGCAAGGACCTGCCTGCGGACGTGCTGGCTCTTCTGCCTGCGCCGTTCGAAGGTCTGGAGACGGGTATCCGCGTGTTCCCCGAAGAGCTGCTTCAGACCGAGGTCCAGGTCGAAGGCGGGAAATGGGCGTTCCGCTTCTGGGACAAGGAGTCGCATCTGGTCGACGACGCCGACGGCGAGTTCGTAGGGTATTGGGAATTCGTGGCCGATCCTGTGCCGGTCGATCCGCCGGGTCCGACCGACCCGGCGGGTCCGGTCAACCCGGCCGACCCGGTCGAGCACGGGACCACGGGGCAGCAGCCCAAGCCGATGCCCGAATCCGCAAAGGCATTGGCAAAGGCGCTTCCCGTTACGGGCGACTCAAGCTTGACGGCCGTCGCTGCGTTCGCGGGCGCGGCCTTCCTGGCGGGCGTGGCGATCCTTACCGCTGCCATCGCCGTAGGAAAGAGACGGTCGGGAAAGTAACAATCGCTAAGTCGTTTGAAGGGCAGGTGATCGGGGCGGATGCGCAGGCGCGTGTCCGCCCCGATGCTGCGTGTGCCGCGGAAGGGGCATCGTTGCCGTTGCTTCGCGCTGCGAGTGCATGCAGGGACGCTATGCTTTTCCCTTCACCATCGAAAGCGAGATCTTGCCGCGATCTTTGTCGATGCCGGTTACCCAAACGGTTACCGTGTCGCCAACGGACGCGATTTCGCTCGGGTGCTTGACGAAGCGGTCGGACAGTTTGGAGATGTGGACGAGCCCGTCTTGCTTGACGCCGATGTCGACGAACGCTCCGAAGTCTACCACGTTGCGCACGGTGCCGGTCAGCTCCATGCCGACGGACAGGTCGTCGAAGTCCCGCACGGTGCGATCGAACACCGCCGCCGGCGCGTCGTCGCGGGGGTCGCGACCCGGTTTCTCCAGTTCGGCCACTATGTCTTTAAGCGTGGGAAGGCCGACGCCCAGTTCTTCGGAAAGGACCGCCACGTTGCCCAGGCGGCTTGCGACGTCGGGTACTCCGCCTTGGGCGAGCGCTTCCGGCTTCACCTGCGCGCGCTTCAAAAGCTCGCGCGCAACGGGGTAGCTTTCGGGATGAACGCTCGTGGCGTCGAGCGGGTTCGCGCCGTTCGCGATGCGCAGGAATCCAGCGCAGTTCTGGAAGGCTTTCGCGCCCAGCTTCGGTACCTTCTTCAGTTCGCGGCGATCGGCAAAGGCGCCGTGCTCTTCCCGATAGGCCACGATGTTCTTCGCCACGGTGGCGTTCACGCCCGACACGTAGCCCAAAAGACTTGCGCTTGCCGTATTGAGATCGACGCCTACCCGGTTCACGACGCGCTCCACCACGTCGCCCAGTGCGCGTCCGAGCGCTGCCTGGTCCAGGTCGTGCTGGTATTGGCCCACGCCGATTGCCTGGGGCGGAATCTTCACCAGCTCGGCCAGGGGGTCTTGCAGGCGGCGCCCCAGGCTCATGGCGCCGCGCGTGGTCACGTCGAGGTCGGGATACTCCTCGCTGGCAAGCTGCGACGCAGAGTACACCGAGGCCCCGGCTTCGTTCACGATGGTGTACTGCACGGGCTGGTCCAATCGCGCTAGAAGGTCGGCCACGGCGTCCTCGGTTTCGCGGCTGCCGGTGCCGTTGCCGATGGCCACCACGTTCACGCGGTGCTTCTTGATCAGGCTTTCGAGCGCGGCCTGCGCCTCCTTCACTTGCGAGCGCGGCGGCGTGGGGTAGACCGTCGTGTAGTCGAGCAGCTTGCCGTACTCGTCGAGCACCGCCACTTTGCAGCCGGTGCGGTAACCGGGGTCGAGCGCAAGGACGCGCGCGCCGCGCACGGGGCGCTGTTGCAGGAGGTTCTCGGTGTTCTTGGCGAACGCGCGGATGGCGTCGGTCTGCGCGCGCTCGGTAAGAAGGCTGCGCATCTCGCGATCGAGAGCAGGCGCCATCAGACGTTTGTAGCCGTCGGAAACGGCTTCGCGTAGCGTATCGGCGAAGGGGCTTTGCGGGCGCGTGACCACGCGACGTTCCAGCTGCTCCACTGCGGCGTCTGCCTGAACGCGCACCTTCACGCGCAGCTTGCCCTCTTTTTCGCCGCGGTTCACGGCGAGCACGCGATGGTTGGGAATGCGCGAGAGCGGTTCCGAGAAATCGTAGTACGACTCGTAGACGGTTTTTTCCTGTGCGTCGGTTGCCTCGACGGCCAACGAGCCGGTGCGCTGGGTGAAGCTGCGCAGCACGGCGGTGTGCTCGGCGTCGTCGGCTATCGTCTCGGCTACGATATCGCGTGCGCCCTGCAGCGCTGCTTCAGCCGTGGGGAAGCCGGCCTCTGCGTTCGCGAGCTCGGCGGCAAGGGCGAGCGGGCTCTTGTCCGAGCGTCCCTGCGCCAAGATGAGCAGGGCAAGCGGCTCCAGCCCGGCATCACGCGCTTTCGACGCGCGGGTGGCGCGCTTTTTCTTGTACGGCTTGTACAGGTCCTCCACGCGCTGCATGATCGCGGCGCCTTCGATCTTCGTGCGCAGTTCGGGCGTGAGTTTGCCCTGCTCGTCGATAGCGCGCAGCACTTCGTCCTTGCGGGCCTCAAGGGCGCGCAGATAGCTTAGGCGCTCGTCGAAGGCGCGCAGCTGGGCGTCGTCCATGCCTCCGGTGGCTTCCTTGCGGTAGCGGGCGATGAACGGAATGGTGTTGCCCTCGTCGACGAGGGCAATGACGGCTGTGACCTGCGCCGCGGAAAGCCCCAGCTCGCGTGCGAGCGTGGTGTGGATGTTCGACATGGAATGAGCTCCTGTGTTCCGGCTTGAAATCGAGCTTGCCATTATACGCGAACGTTGCCGTTCGGAATATCCGCGTTTCCGGATGCAGAAGTCGGCGCGCGCTGTCAAAACGATCGAGTTTTGTGGCGGTTTTTCGCCTTTGAGCACATTGCTTTTCGGATGCGTTTTACATCGCACCAGGTCAAAAAGCCGTCATAAGCTTTTATCCTGACTTGAGGACCAGTAAAACTCGACCGTTTTGACAATGCGTGGCGCTGCGGCGGAATCGTCCGTCGAGCGACGCGGAACCGGAAGCGCCGCTGCTAGCCGGAGGCGTCGCTTCCGCAAAGCCGTCAGCCGAGCGACGCGCAACCGTCGCCCGGCTGATGCCAGTCTATTCCCAGTTCAGCACGATGCGACCGTCTTTGGCAGGGGATACGTCGCCTGCATCGGCCAGGTACTCGGTCATGAGGTCAACGCAGGTTCCTCGGTCGGAATGCTCCTGCACGATAGAGGAAACGTAGGAATCGTCGATCGACCCGGCCCAGGCGGCCACCGTGTACTTCGCGTCGTCGGAGATCTCGGTTCCGTCGGGCAGCGTCAGGCTCAGCACGTTCTGGTCGGCGGCGCGCCAAGGCGCGTATTCCATCTTGAGGCCCGAGCACGCGTACATCGCGTCGATCTCCTTGCCGCTGATCATCGGGTGCTCCATGAGCTTCTTCAGATTCGCTCCGCTGATCTCGTACGTTGTGAGCGCGTCGTCGGCTGTGACGCTGCGAAGGTTGAACCGGTCGGCCAGGGAGATGTCTCCTTGGTAGAGCTTTCCGGAGTTGCCCTTGTAATAGTGGTTGTTGAGCATCAGCGCCATGTCGGCGCCGGAAGCATCGCGCATGACGTCCGCTATCAGGTTGCTGGTTTCCAGCACCGTGAAGTCCTCGGCTGCCTTTCCTATGACGGGGGTCTGCGTCGAGCCGTATATGTTGCAGGGCGCGAACTCGTCGGTTGCCCGTATGACTTCGTCCATGGTCATGTTGCCGCGCATCCACTCGAATGCGGTTTTGAAATCGGACGTCTCTCCGAATTGGTCGGCGAAGTACATGGAGCCTGCATCAAGGCAGTTCTTCACGTCCCAGAACTCGGGGCGAATGTTCTGCTGGTACGATTTGACGTTGCTTATGCCGGTGAAGCACTCGAACAGGACGGCTTGCCCCTCGTCGGTGCTCAGGAAGTCCAGCATGTCAAGCAGGATGCGCTTTTTCTCCGGGTCGTCCATGGCCTTTTGGGAAGCCATCATGTTCACGCCCAGCGACATCTGCATCCAGCGCTCGTTCGGCGTGTCGGTCGGGTACCCTATGAAGTCGATCTCGCAACCGGGGTTCTCTTGTTCGTACAGGCCGTACATCGATAGGTCGTTGGGGATCATCGCGATCTCCCCGGCATACATGGCTTGGCGGTTTTTGGTGAGGCTCGACGTGAAGTCGCTTTCTACCACGATCCCTCGATCGTACAGCTCCTTGAGCACCTCGTAGTAGGGTTCGAGCAGGCCTTCGCACGACGCCTCTTTTTTGACCACGGCGTCGTACCAGGCGCGTTTCTCCGAAGTGCCGAAAAGCTCTCGGCTGGCCAGGCCCAGGCCCACGTCCTGCACCGAGTATTTCAGGCAGGGAACGAAGGGGCGGATGCCTTCGGCCGAGATGGCGTCGCAAAGGGCGTAGAACTCGTCAAGGGTTTCGGGGATCTGCCAGCCGTGTTCCTCGAAGAGCGTCTTGTTGTAGAAAATGCCCTTTACGGAGCTGTTGATGGGCAGCTGGCGCAAGGTTCCGTCAACGCTCAGCTTTTCGAGCGCCGAAAGATTGTACCGGCCCGTGAACCCCTCTGCGGACAGGTCGCAAGCGTATTCGCTCGATCCCATGCGCATGCCGCTGAAGACCACGTCGGGCAGGTCCTCTTGTTCGGCTTGCTCTTCGACGTAGGCCCTCACGTCGTTGGTGCCGGGAGCGTCGACGAAGACGAAGCTCGCCTCGGGCAGCCGCTCGACCAGGGCTTTTTGCAGCGGCTCCGAGTTGAATATGATGTAGCGACCCATGGTGATGACGGTCTTGGCGGTGTCCGTCGGCTCGTAGGTCACGATCTCGTTTTCCGCGCAGATTGCGCGATCGGTCTCCGGTTGGGCTTGCGCGCACGACGTTAGCCCCGCCATCATGGCCGCGGCGGTTAAAGCCGCCGCGAAGGTTCGTGCCCAGGTTCTCATTGCGGTCCCTCCTGTTGGTCGATGTAACGATGGAACACGTTGCGCACGTCGTCGAGGTCCATTGGCTTGGACAAGTGCTCCTGCATGCCATGGCGCAGGGAGCGCTGCACGTCCTCTTCGAACGCACCCGCTGAAAGCGCGATAATGGGAAGGCGCGCCGCATCGGGGTGGCCCGACGCCCTGATGGCGGATGCGGCTTCAAGCCCGTTCATGACGGGCATCTGGATGTCCATGAGCACGAGCGCGTAGCGCCCCGGTTCGGAGGCGGCGACTTTTTCGAGCGCTTCGGCGCCGTTGCATGCCGCCTCCACGTCGACGTTGAGGTCGGAAAGCAGGTCGACGATGATTTCACGGTTCATCTCGTTGTCTTCCGCCAGCAGGATGCGCGTGCCGCTGTAATCCGATCGCAGGGCCTTCGCGGTGCGGTCGTCTGCGGGGCGGTAAGGTTCGTCGAGCGGCTTCAGCGGTATCTCCACCACGAACGTAGTGCCTTGGCCCTGCTCGCTTTCGACGTGCACGGTGCCGCCCATCAGGCTCACGAGGTTATGCACGATGGGAAGCCCCAATCCGCTGCCGACCTGGGTCGAGGTGAGGGACGACTGCTCTTGCTCGAACGGTTCGAACAGCCTTTCCATGAACGACTCGCTCATGCCGATGCCGGTATCCCTCACGGTGAATCTTATGCGCGAGTCCGATCCTTCCTGCACGGTCTCTTCGCAGGAAAGCAGGACCGTTCCCTGCTCGGGCGTGAATTTCACCGCATTCGAAACAAGGTTGACCAAGCACTGCTTTATTCGGGTGTCGTCGCCGAGGAACTGCTCGTGAACGAGATGGCGCGATGATTCCTCGAGCACGACGCCCTTCTTCTCGGCCGGACCGATTTGCAAGACGATGATGGAGTCCAGAAGGTCGGGCAGCGCGAACGGTCGGTTCGCTATGGTCATCTTCCCGCTGTCTATGCGGTTCATGTCCAGCATGTCGTTGATGATGGAGAGCAGATACTCCCCGGACTTTCTCGAGGTTTCCAGGTGCTTTTTCAGGATTTCGGCATCGTCGATGGAGCGCAGCGCCAATTCGTTCGACCCCATGATGGCGTTGAGCGGCGTTCGTATGTCGTGCGACATCTTGGTCAAAAAGTCGCTCTTCAGGTTCACGCGCGCGCTCTCTATCTTGACTTTCTGGTTTCTGTTCACGAAGTGGTACATCCAGGTGACCGACAGCGTCGCGACGATCAGCACGATGACCGCCACCAGCGCGATGACGCTCTGCATTCCCTCGAACGTCTTCTGGGCGGTCTTCGAAACGGGGATGGCCATGACGATGTTGCGACCTTCGTTGTCGGGGAAGCACTGCAAAAGCCATGTATCGCCTAGGAACTTCATGAGGAACTGGGCTTCCGTGCAGTTTTGCAGCGAGGATTTCAGCGTGTTCACCAAGCTTTGGTCCACATGCTCCTTCTCAAGGATCTGCACGATGTTGTGGCTCTCGAAGCTTTTGTTGGCCTGGGAGTCCGAGGGCCGCAGCAGAATCACGCCGTTCTTGTCGACGACGTACGAGGCTCCTTGGCCGTTGAAGATGGGGAGAATGGCCACGTCGGCGTATTGCTGGGCGTCCACCACCTTCAAAAGGCCCGCCATGGGTATGCCGTTGACGACGACGCCTTCGACGGGTGCTGCGAACACCCAGAAATCGCCTTTGCTCTGCACGGTGCAGAACTCGGATTTCACGCCTTCCCAGGTATGGATGTTCTCGGAGAGCATGGTGCTCGATATGACGATGGCCTGCCCTTGGAGCGACAGGCACCTTCCGTCCTCGGCGAGCAGGTACGTTTCCTCCGAGTCGCCGAGGAGGTCTTTGACTTCCTCCATGGTGGTTGCGCCGGAGTGCGTCAGGAAGCGCGCCGACATGCTGGCGTCCTCTTCGTGGCCTTGCTTGAGCAGTTTGAGCTTCTTCGAGATCAAACTGCCGATCTGCTGCACGGATTCGACGCGCTCTTCGTTGATCGACTGGTTGAGGTTGCTGTACGTTCCCGCAAAGGCGAACACGGAGCATAGCAGCATCGCCAGGAGCAGCCCGCTTGTGGCTTTGAGCCAGAAAGGCGCTTCCGCCAGCGACGATCCTTCTCTTCGCTTCATCGTCCGCGGGTTCCTTCGAGGCCTTCCCGCTTCTGTTCCTGGCAGGGGATCTCCGAAAGCACGGACAGGAGCCCGGCCATCGAGTCGTCGTAGAAGCAGGAGCGGGCGCGCCCTTGCTGCTTGGCCGCGTAGAGCGCTTGGTCTGCGCAGTGGAACAGCTCGTCGTAGCGGGTCGCGTGGGCGGGGAACAAGGCGATGCCCATGCTGACGGTCATGGGGTATTCGTCGTTTGAGCTTGCAAGCGATTCGAATATCCGCTTGCAAGCCGCATGGGGGTCCTTCTCGTATTCGATGAATATGAGAAACTCGTCTCCGCCGATGCGCGCCGTGATGTCCGATTCGCGAACGCCGTGCTGCACGCGCCGCGCCATCTCTTTCAGGATCTTGTCGCCGAACAGGTGGCCGTAGCTGTCGTTCGCCGTCTTGAAGCGGTCTAAGTCGAAGAGCATGAGCGCGAACCGCTTCCCCTGCCGTTCGCCTTGCGCGAGCTGCGACAGGATGGCCTGTCGAGCGGCTTCGCGATGGAGCATGCCCGTGAGCGGATCGGTGTTCGCTTGGCGTATGAGATGGTCGAGCTTCAGCTGCTCTTCGTGCACGTCCACGCATTTGCCGATGAAGCCGGTCAGGGCTTTCGCATCGTTTCCCAGCCACAGGGGGCGCGCGAGAAGCTTGTGCCAGCGCTGCTGGCCGTTGACGTGCAGCAGGTAGTTCGAGCTCACGTTGGGGTTGTCGGGCGTGGCGGACAGGATGAGGTCGCGCAGGCTGAGCAGATCGTCGGGCATGATGATCTCGCGCAGGCGGCCGTGCTCGCGCGGGTTCGGGATGATGCTGGGCATGCCCAGCATGCCAGCGCCCCATTCCGAAAGCATCAAAAGGTCGGTTTGCACGGTGTATTCGAACTGGATCTCCTGGGACAAATGGGCGAAGAACCGGTACTTGGTTCGTTCTTGCTCCAAAAGGGCCAGCGTTCGGTTGGAGACGTTGCCCGCCTGCATCATGCTGCGCGTGACGTCGAGCATGTCCTCCTTCGTGATGCGGCCGAGGGATTTCAGATCCAGTTCGCTCTTCAGCTGAGGGCCGATGTCGGCCAGGCACTGCAAAAGCAGCGGGTTGAACGCCCCGTATTCGCCGTTGAAGATCATGCGCATCGTTTCTTCGTGCGAGATGGCGTCTTTGTACACCCGTTTGTGGGTAAGGGCGTCGTACGCGTCCGCCAGCGCGACCACCTGGGCTTCGATGGGGATTTGGTCACCCACCAGGGCATCGGGGTATCCGCTTCCGTCGTAGCGCTCATGGTGCCACCGGCATATGTCCCGCGCCACCCGCACCAATTCCTCGTCTGGATAGTAGCGGGTGCTTTCCAAGATGTTGGCGCCCGCCATGCTGTGGGTCTTCATGACGGCCCATTCGTCGGCCGTGAGGGCGCCGGGCTTGTTCAGGATGTGCTCGGGCACCGAGATCTTGCCGATGTCGTGCAAGGAGGAGGCGTTCGCGATCAGCGCTATCTTCGATCGGATGGATGCGTACTGGTCCGACGTGCGGCACAGTTGGGTGAGCAGCATCTTGGTGATGGAGCGGATGTTGAGCACGTGCATGCCGCTTTCGCCGTTGCGGAACTCGACGATGTGGCTCAGAAGCTCCACCATGATGAGGTTGCTCTTCTCCTTGTCGAGCATCTGCTCGGTCACCATGTTCTCGAGCATGTTCTGCTTTGAGTAGAGCAGGACGGTGTTCGACGCGCGCCGCTGCACGGTCTTGGGGTCGAAGGGGCGGCTGATGAATTCGGTGGCGCCCAGATCGTAGGCGTTGTCTATGTAGGAAGAGGCGCTTTCGGCGGAGATGATGATGACGGGGACGCGCTCGATCCACTTGTTCTTGCTCATGATGGCGAGCACTTCGAAGCCGTCCATTTCGGGCATCACGATGTCGAGGAGCACGAGGGAGATGTCGAACTGGTGCTTTTCGAACAGCGAGATGGCCTCCAGTCCGTTTTCGGCCTCTATGATGTCGTATTCGTCGGACAGGATGTCGGCCAGCATGGAGCGGTTCAATTCCGAATCGTCCACGATCAGAACAAGGTTGCGGTCCTTCATGGCGTTATCTTTCCTCGGTGTCGTCCAGCAGGGCGTCGATGCAGGTGATCGCCTCCTGATAAACTCGTTCGGTTTCCTTGAACAGGGGGGCGACGGCTTCGTTCGGCTCCTGCGGCCGCAAGGCTTCCGTGAGCTTGGACGAGCAGTCTACGAGCTTCGTCAAACCCAGGTTGAGCGATGCCCCTTTGATGGTATGGGCGGCGCGAAAGGCGGTTCGGTAGTCTTGGCTCTCGACGGCTTCGCGCAGAGCGTCGAAGGAGGGGTCCCGCCTCATGATGCGAAGATATTTCACTATGCGCTCGTCTCCGCCGATCCTGCGAAGGGATTCGGAGTAGTCGGCGTCCATGTGAGCGTAAAGGGTTTCCAGCGTCATTTCGCTCGTTCGCCCTGCCTTCGTCTTGATTGCGAAATAGTACCGATTACTTTACCGTAAAACGCAACGGGCTTCATCGGTAATTTTGATCAGATTGCATTCCAATGCATTCGACATCGAATTGAGCCGATCCGAAACGATGCGCATCCCCATCGAGAAATCACGCCGCTCGTTCGTTGCGGTGCTCGTTACCGCATGTTTGCTGGTACTATCATTCGGTTAACGTGTCAGTACCCCACAAGGAGGCTATGCATGGAAGCGACGGAACTGCGGTATTTGGAGCTCCTTTCCCGACTGTTCCCCTCTGCCGCCAAGGCTTCGGCGGAGATCATCAACCTCAGCGCCATTTTGAATCTTCCGAAGGGCACCGAGTTCTTCGCTTCGGACATCCACGGCGAATACGAGGCGTTCTCTCATATCCTGCGCAACGGATCCGGCTCCATCCGCCTCAAGATAGACGATGTGTTCGGCGACGAGCTGAGCTCGGAGGAGAAGCGCTCGCTCGCCACGCTCATCTATTACCCGCGTGAGAAGATGGAACTGGTCTTGTCCCAGGTGGACGACCCCGAGGCATGGTACGGCGTCATGGTGCCGCGGTTGGTGGCCGTGTGCAAGCGCGCCGCGCGCAAATACACGCGCTCGAGGGTGCGCAAGGCGCTTCCGAAGGATTTTGCGTACATCATCGAGGAGCTGATGACCGAGAACCGCCATGGCGTTGACAAGCAGGCCTACTACGCCGCCATCATCGACGCCGTCATACGCACGGATCGGGGCGGGGCGCTCATAGAGGCCCTGTGCCTGCTCATCCAGCGGCTGGCCATCGATCATCTGCACATCGTGGGAGACATCTACGATCGAGGCCCGTATCCCCATGTCATCATGGATGCGCTTACGGAATACCATTCGCTGGACATCCAGTGGGGCAATCACGATATCGTGTGGATGGGCGCTGCGTTGGGGCAGCGCGGCTGCATCGCGCACGTGGTGCGCAACTGCGCGCGCTACGGAAACCTTTCCATTCTGGAGGATGCGTACGGCATCAACATCCTGCCGCTCGCTTCGTTCGCGCTCGATGCGTATCGCGACGATCCTTGCGTGGCGTTCGGGCTGAAGGGCAATCCGGAGCTGACGCCCCAGGAGCTCGAGATGAACGTCAAGATCCAGAAGGCCATGGCCATCATCCAGTTCAAGGTGGAAGGGGCGCTCATCGACGAGAACCCCGACTTCGGCCTTGAGGACCGCAAGCTGCTCGGAAAGATAGACCACGGGCGCGGCACGGTGGTGGTCGACGGGATCGAGTACGAGCTGGCCGATACGGTGTTTCCCACGGTGGATCCGGCCGACCCGTATCGTTTGACCCCTGAGGAAGAAGAGGTGATGCAGCGTCTCGAACAGGCTTTCACCGGTTGCGAGAAGCTGCAGCGCCATATGCGCTTCTTCCTGGAAGCGGGAAGCCTGTACAAAATCTACAACGGAAGCCTTCTGTTCCACGCGTGCGTGCCCTTGAACGCCGACGGAACCTTGAAAGAGGTGGACGTTTTCGGCGAAAAGCACAAGGGACGGGCGCTGTACGACGTCATGGAGCATTGGGTGCGCGCGGCTTTCAACGATCCCGATCCGGAGCGTGCGAAGCGCGGGCGCGATCTTCTTTGGTACCTGTGGCTGGGGGAGGGGTCGCCCCTGTTCGCGAAGAGCAAGATGGCCACGTTCGAGCTGTACCTGATCGCGGACAAGGCGGCTCGCAAAGAGGTTAAAAACGCGTTCTATTCGTATCTGGACGACGAGGCCGTTCTGGCTGGGATATTCGAGGACTTCGGCTTGGATCCCGAGACGTCGCGCATCGTGTGCGGGCATGTGCCGGTGAAGGTGAAGGACGGCGAGGACCCGGTGAAATGCAACGGGCGGGTGCTCACCATCGACGGCGGATTCTCCAAGGCGTACCAGCCGACGACCGGCATCGCCGGCTACACGCTGATCTCGAACTCGTACGGCTTCGTCTTGGCGGCGCACGAGCCGCTCGAGTCCACGCGCGCCGCGGTCGAGAACGAGCTGGACATCCACTCGTCGCGCCGTGTGGTCGAGCGCGTGGAGAGGCGTACGCTTGTGGCCGACACGGACACCGGCGCGCTTCTGAAGCGGCAGATCGCCGATTTGGAGCAGCTGCTGGCGGCGTACAGGCGCGGCGACATCGCCGAAGGCGGGAAGTAGGAAGCATGAACATCCAGGTATTCGGCACGAAGAAAAGCTTCGACACCAAGAAGGCCCAGCGCTACTTCAAGGAGCGCCGCGTGAAGTTCCAGTTCATCGATTTGAAGGAAAAGGGCATGAGCAAAGGGGAGTTGGAGTCGGTCTGCCGCGCCGTGGGCGGGATCGACAAGCTGGTGGACCCGAAGGCGAAGGATGCCGATCTGGTGGCGCTGCTCGCGTATTTGAGCCCCGACCAAAAGTTCGACAAGGTTTTGGAGAACCAGCACGTTGTAGCGGAGCCGGTGGTGCGCAACGGAAAGCAGGCCACGGTGGGCTACGCCCCGGACGTGTGGGGAAGCTGGGAATAGGCGCGGCGCGGTTATCTGATCGGCTGCCTCCCGCTTTTCTCTGAGAGCGTTGCGTGACGCACGGGGGATGTGGTTCGCAAGGGCGACTGCGCTTGCAGCGACTCTTTCTCTTTCGCGGTCACTTTACGACGACGGTCGGCCGCCCGTTCCACCCAGGCGTCGCGCGCCTTTGCGCTTTTGAATTCATGCAGTACCGGCGACGTTTTGACGAACTTTTGCCCCATTCCTAGTTCGTGACTGTCCTGGACTGCGTAATATGCCTTGACCTTCATGGTGCTGCTCCGATGTTTGTAGGAAAAGCGGGGCTGGACAGGGACGTTTCGCCTCCCGCGTTTTTCTCGCGCTTCGCTTGGTTTAAAGTTAGTGTAACCTAACTTTAAGGAGAAACAAGAGCGGCGTGCCGAAGTTTGGGCGGCGGGAGCGCTATGCGGGCTGCTGCTCCAAGGGGATGGCAATGCGGGCGACGAACGCGCCGCCGACGGTTTCGTACAGGGACATGCCTCGGTGCTTTTCCACGATGGCGTCCACGCTTTTGACGCCGAAGCCGTGGCCTTCCTCGGACGTCGTCGGCCTGTCGTTCTCCATGGTCACGACTTTGTAGCAGGGGTTTTCGACAAGGATCAGCAACGTGCGGTCGGCGGCGCTCGTAATTGCCAAGCGAACCTCGCGGTTTCGACCGTCGTGCACGTTCGAGCAGGCGGTCACGGCGTTTTCCAGCAGGTTCGACAGCAAGGCGCACCATTCCGTGTCGCTCAGCGGCGTGTGCCGGGAAAGGCTTGCCGTTACCTGCATCGACACGTCAAGGTGGTGCGCCTTTGCGGAAAACGAGGACAGTATCAGGTTCGTCGTCTCGTCGTTGCAGTATCGCTGCGGGGTGATGGCTTCCAGATCGGCTTCGATTTCCGTCAGGTACTCCTTGAGCTTTTCGGCGTCGCCTTCGGCAATCAAATTGCTGACAAGGGAGAGGTGGTGGCGCATATCGTGGCGGTAGGCTGCGGTTTGCGCGGTTGTCTCGCGCAATCGGCCGAGCTCGAGTTTGGCCTGGTCGAGCTGCGCTGCGGCGGCTTGCTGTTCGCGCAGGAGCACCTGTTTTTCGCGCGTGTTCTTGAATACGCGAAAGACCAGGTAATACGACAGCACCGTAAGCACAAGGGGTACCAGGCGCGCGTTCAGCCCGGCGGGCAGGTCCGTGATGGAGAAGCTGCCCCGTGCCGAGAACGCGTACAGCTCGTACGTCAACGGGATCAGGGAGAAGCGCGCGAAATCGCCGGGCTCTCCGTGCTTTAGCGCGTAGACGAACAGGTTGCGGAATCCTCGTGCCGCCACGAAGAGCATTAATCCGCACGTTATGGCGAAGATGGCCAGCTCGGCCCAGACCCCGGTTTCCCGATGCAGGCGCGCGATCGAGTCCACGATGACGGGGACTGCGCAGGACACGAAGGCCGTGAGAAACGCGAACACCACTTTCCAGCCGCGGTACGGCGATACGATCGAGAACGCGATCAAGATGGGAGCATGCATGAGCAGGGCGTACGTCCGCGCGTACGCATCGCGTCCGAACAGCAGGAACACGGCGACGTTGACGATGATCGTGCCAAGGGCGAATGCGACCGCGACCTTCTTGCGCCGCGGCGGGATCTCGGCGGGTTTCACGTCGAGCAGGATCCACATGAGGGCAACGGCGTAGACGGGCAGGATGAATACGGGAACGAGCGACATGGGGCTACGCCATTTCCGCTTGCAGGAACAGCCGTTTCAGGTAGGCGGATTTGACCTCGCCGGACAATCTGCGCGACAGGGGGACGGATTCGTTCGAGAACGTGCGCAGGCTCAGCTTGTCGAGCTCTTGGATCTGGTCGAGGTTCACGATGAACGCCCGATGCGCGCGCACGAACTCGGGGCGCTCCAGAAGCTTCGACTCGTAATCCGACAGCGATCCCGCCGTTTCCTTCACGCTTCCGTCGGTCATATGGAAGCGAACCGTTCGATTGAGCACTTCGACGAAGGCGATGCGCGCGAACAAGATGCCGGCGACTCCTCCCTTGAGCTTGACGGTCAAGCCGTCGCCTTGCCGGTCCACGGTGCGGCGAAGCTTGTCCAGGACGGCGAACAGCTTGTCGCGGGTCACGGGCTTCAGAAGGTAGTGAAACGCATCCACCTCGTAGCTTTCCACTGCGAACTCGGGCGACGAGGTGAGAAACGCGATGCGAGCGCCTTCGTCGAATCCCCTGATCTCGCGCGCGATCTGGATGCCGTCCACGAAGGGCATCATGACGTCGAGCATCATCAGGTCGAAGCGCTCCGTGCGAACGTCGTCAAGCAGCGCCACGCCGTTCGCGTAGGTGCGGATCGAGAGGTTCGCCTTCGTTTCCCGGCGGTACGTTTCCAGCAGGCTTGCAAGCGAAGCCAGATCTTTGGGGTTGTCGTCGCAAAGCGCGATGCGCACGGTGATGCCTTTCTGGCCGAATGCGGGGGTTCCACTAGGTATTGTCGCTGAACGCAGCCGGAAACGCCACCGTTTTTTCCCGCGCCGTTCATGTTGGGAAACCTTACCGTTCGTGCAGAAAACGGTTTGCAGATCGAATATATGACATGATTACCCTCAAAGCGTACGCGATCGAATGGAAGGAAGGGAAGCCGATGGGCAAACGATGGGCGAAGGCGCTCGCGGGGGCGGTCCTGATGCTTGCTTTGATGCCGGCGGCGGCGTTCGCGGCGGAGTCCGCCGCGTCGTTCGGCGGCGGCACCGGATCGGGCGACGATCCGTACTTGATCGAGAACGAGGCCCAATTGCGCGCCATGGGAGCCGGACTGAACGACGGCACCCTCTCGAACGCGAGCTTCAAGCTGACGGCGAACATCGAGCTCGCTGAAGTTTGGGATGCTCCTCACGGGATGTACTCCGGCACCTTCGACGGGGGCGGGAAGACGATCTCCGGCTTGGTCGTCAACGACGGCGCTTCGCAGGCGTCGCTGTTCGGCATGGTGAGGGGCCGTATCGTGAATTTGGGGTTGGCGAACGTTGCCGTGACCGGGGGGAACTACACCGGCGCTTTGGCGTCGGAGCTGCGGGGCGGCGTCGTTTCGCGTTGCTTCGTTTCGGGCGCGGTCAGCGGTATCGATTCCGTGGGCGGGCTGGTGGGTTGCGCCACCGATGGCGCGCTTATCGAGAACTGCTACAGCACGGCTTCCGTGACGGGGTCGTCAACCTCCATCGGCGGCATCGCAGGCTTCGTGCGTTCAAGCGCGAACGTTTCGTATTCTTACAGCTCGGGAGGCGTGCAGGGGGCGGAGAAGGTCGGCGGCATCGTGGGCAACGTGGACGGAGAGAACGTCATCAAGAACTGCGCGGGGCTCAATCCTTTCGTCATTGCGACGAATGCCGCCGCGTCGGCGGGCCGTATCTGGGGCGGCGTCCATAATGGGGCGGTGTTCGAAGGCGCGAGCAATTACGGGTTCGCGAGCGCGAAAGAGGACGGCAAGACCGATGGCGCCGTGCTCGAGAAGGGCGCCGAGACGAAGAACGGCGCGGATGCGTCCGCAACGGACATCGTCGACGCATCGTGGTGGCAGCGCCGGGACGGACTCGGGTTCATAGCCGCTCCTCTGGGCGCTTGGACGTTTTCCTCCGGGAACCTGCCCGTGCTGATGGGCGAGAAGAACCCGGTTCCCGACTATATCGCGTCCAGGGCCGTGTGCACCGTTTCGTTCGACGTTGCCGGCGGCAGCGCCGTGGAGCCCCAAACGGTCAAGGCCGGATCGAAGGTCGCCAAGCCGGCCGACCCGGTGAAGAGCGGTGCGGCGTTCGGCGGATGGTGCAAGGATCCCGCATTGACCGTTCCGTGGGATTTCGAAAGCGATACGGTTGCCCGCGATACCACGCTGTACGCGAAGTGGACGGCTTTGGCGCCGGTGTACGTCGACCGCACCGTCGTGGACGAAAAGAGCCTGGTCCAGGTGAGCGGGAAGCTGACCGAGGGCGCTGTGCTCGAGGTGGCGCCCTTGTCCTCGGGCGCTGCGTACCAGGCGGTTTCGGCGCAGGCCGGCCGTGAGGGGCACGACGTGCTTTCCGCGTACGAGGTGCGCGTGACGGGCGGCTCGTACGAGGGCGCGTTGCGGCTGTCGTTTCCTTTGGATAGGAAGCACGATGGGAAGACGGTCACGGTTCGCCATCTGAAGGCGGACGGAACCGTGGAGACGATGACGGCCGAATGCGCGAACGGAAGGGTGCTGGTCAGCGTGGACGAGCTTTCGCCGTTCGCCTTGACGGCGCCCAAGGACGTGCAGGGCGGCAAGGTCGTGCCGACGGCCAAGGCTCAGGCTAAGACGTTGGCTAAAACGGGAGACGCGTCGAGCACGACGGCTTTGGCGTTGATCGCGTGCGCGGCGGCCGGTGCCGTTGCGCTGGGCGCGGCCGGTTCGCGCAAGCGCGACGAATAACGAAGAGGGAAGCGAAGGATCCGCCGGCTTCAAGCGTTGCCTCGCGCGGATCCTTCCCGAGAACATGGAGGATGACATGGAAAAGAGCACATCGCAGAAGGCTTTGAAGGTGATCTCGATCATCATGATAGTTGTGGGAGTTTTGGGGCTTGCCTTTTCGCTGTTCTTGCTCATCGGCGGCGGCGCGATGGGCGTGACGGGCGTGGACATGGCCGACGACGGCACGGCCGTAGCGGGCGGACTGGCTATGATCTTGGGATTCGGCTTGCTCCTATCGTCGCTTTTCGACCTGATCATCGGCATCTTCGGCGTACGCGGGGCCAACAACCCCAGCAAGATCGGCGTGTTTTTCGTGCTGGCCGTCATCGGCGTGGTGTTCGGCGCGCTGAATCTGGTGGGTACGCTGTTCAACGGCTTGGACTTCTCGTCCATCGTGAGCTCGCTGCTGTCTTTGGGCCTGCCCATTGTGTGCGTGGTGCTTGCGAACAATATCAAGCATCAGGAAATGCGCTGGTAAAGCAGGGGCTTTCTTTCAACTGCAGGACGCATGCGGCGCTTGGTCGGCCGCATGCGTCCTGCATTCGCATTTCATCGGTTATTTCGCCGCTCGGCCTTTCGCGCGAGCGGTTTTTTCGTATCATGGGTACGCTTGCTCGGTCAGGGCCGCATGTTCGGCTAGGGCGGAGCGGTTTTCATTCCGACACTATTCCATGAGGCAAAAGGTGGGTTCCGTTATGACGAAGAAGGTGCTGGTTTCCGAGAAGCTGGCTGAGGCTGGCCTTGCGGTGCTGCGCGACAAGGGCATCGAGGTTGACGTCAGGCTGAAGATGACGCCCGAAGAGCTGCTCGCGGCCATTCCCGACTACGACGGGCTCATCGTGCGGTCGGCCACCAAGGTCACGCGCGAGGTGATCGAGGCGGGCGGCAAGCTGCGCATTATCGGGCGCGCGGGCGTGGGCGTCGACAACGTCGACGTGGACGCCGCCACCGAGCGCGGAGTGATCGTGTGCAATGCGCCCACGTCCAACATCGTGTCGGCCGCCGAGCATACCATGGCGCTCATGCTGGCTTGCGCGCGCAACATCGCGCCGGCGAACGCGTCCATGCATGCGGGCGTGTGGGAGCGCGCCAAGTTCACGGGCGTCGAGCTGTACGAGAAAACGCTGGCCATCTTCGGTTTGGGTCGCATCGGCGGCTTGGTGGCAGAGCGTGCTCGCGCATTCGGCATGAAGCTGGTGGGCTACGATCCGTACTGCAGCCCTGAGCGCGCGGAGCAGTTGGGCGTTACGCTGTACGACGACGTGGACGCCATCGTGCCGCTTGCCGACTTCATCACCGTGCACCTGCCCAAAACCAAGGAGACCATCGGCATGTTCGGGCCGGAGCAGTACGCCGCCATGAAAGACGGCGTCATCTTGGTGAACGCCGCGCGCGGCGGCATCTTCAACGTCGATTCCCTGGCCGACTTCCTGGCGGCGGGCAAGATCGGCGCCGTGGGCCTGGACGTGTACGAAACCGAGCCGTGCCGCGAAAGCCCGTTGCATGAGTTCGAGAACGCCATCCTCACGCCGCATCTGGGCGCCAGCACGCTTGAGGCGCAGCTGCGCGCAGGCGTGCAGACGGCCGAGTACGTGGCGGCCGGCCTTGAAGGGTCCATCGTCCCCACGGCCCTCAACATGGCTCCCGTTCCCCCTGAGGTCATGGACACGGTGGGGCCCTACGTTCCCGCCTGTCAGATGATGGGAAGCATGTTGGCTCAGATCCATGGCGAGATCCCCCAGTTCTTGAAGCTGACGGCCGCCGGCACGCTGGCCAACGCAGATCTTTCCATTCTGGTGGCGGGCACGCTCAAGGGGCTGCTGTCCTATCAGAATACGGCTACGGTCACGCCGGTGAACGCCGAGGCCGTGGCGAAGCGCCATGGCATTCGCATCGACACGCTCTCGAGCGCCGATGCATCCGGTTACGCTTCCACGGTGTCCATCGTTGCCGACGGCACCGAGGTTGCGTGCACGCTTGCCGGAGAGGCCCAGGCTGCGCGTCTCGTGTCGCTTTTGGGTTACAAGATGGATATCGCCCCGGCGTCGCAATCGCTCGTGTTCGAGTACGAAGACGCTCCGGGCCGCGTGGGAACCATCGGAACCATTCTGGGCGAAGCGGGCATCAACATCACCACGATGCAGATCGGCACGAAGCCGGAGGAGCGCTGCGCTCTTGTGTACATGAACGTGGAGGGCACGGTTGACGACGAAGTGCTGGCGAAGCTGCGCGCGGGCTTGGTCGATCTCAAGAATCTCTGGTACATCAAGCTGTAAGATCGGGGGAGGGGCTGCAGCGGTGCTTCCGGAACGCGCCGCTCGCCTCCCTTTACGGTCGGTTTCCCGGAATTGACCGGAGCTCGAAGAATCCCAATTGAATTGGTTGGCTTAATTAGCTATGATTGTCAAACCAATTTGAGCAGTCTGCCGCCCGCAGCGCCCTTCGGCGTAGCGGGCGGCAGGCGTATGACGGGAAGGAATGAGCACATGACGCGCAAGATCGATATCTTCGACACCACGCTGCGCGACGGCGAGCAGTCGCCGGGCGCATCCATGAACACCGAGGAGAAACTGGTGGTCGCGCGTCAGCTGCTACGTCTGAACGTCGACGTCATCGAGGCGGGTTTCCCCATTTCGAGTCCGGGAGACTTCGAGAGCGTTCGCCGTATCGCCGAGCTGGCGGGAGATGCGGCCGTCGTCTGCGGCCTGACGCGCGCGGTGGAGAAGGACATTGATTCGGCGGCCGACGCGCTTCGCTACGCCAAGCGCCCGCGCATCCATACGGGCATCGGCGTGAGCCCGAGCCACTTGCGCGACAAGCTGCGCATTTCAGAGGACGAATGCGTCGAGCGCGCGGTCAAGTGCGTGAAGTACGCGAAGAAGTACGTCGAGGACGTGCAGTTCTACGCGGAGGACGCGGGCCGTTCGGACTACGATTTCCTGGTGCGCGTGATACAGGCGGTCGTGAACGCGGGAGCTACCGTGGTGAACATTCCCGACACGACGGGCTACTCGCTGCCCGAGGAGTTCGGGCAGCGCATCAGGTACCTGGTCGATGGCGTGAACGGCATCGAGAACGTGAAGATCGCCGTGCATTGCCACAACGATCTGGGCATGGCCACGGCGCTTGCCATGGCCGGCGTGAAAAACGGCGCGCGCCAGGTGGAGTGCACGATCAACGGTTTGGGCGAGCGCGCGGGCAACACGGCCATGGAAGAAGTGGTCATGGCCATCAAGATGCACGAGGCCGAGCTGGACGCGCGCACCGACGTGAACACGCGCGAATTCGTGAAGGCCAGTCGCTTGGTGTCGTCCATCACCGGCATGAACGTGCAGGCAAACAAGGCGATCGTGGGCGCGAACGCGTTCGCTCATTCTTCGGGCATCCATCAGGACGGCGTGCTGAAGAAGCGCGATACCTACGAGATCATCGATCCGGCGGACGTGGGTGCGGGACAAAGCCAGATCGTGCTCACGGCGCGTTCGGGCCATGCGGCGCTCAAGCACCGCATGGTGGAACTGGGCTACGATCTTGAGGGCGAGGCGCTCGACCAAGTGTACGAGGCGTTCCTCAACTTGGCCGACAAGAAGAAGGAAGTCTACGACGAGGATCTGGAAAGCCTCATCAACGAGCGCGAGCGCAACGAGCGCGCCCTCTACACGTTGGAGGCCATTCAGATCAGCTGCGGTTTCCCGCTCACCCCGACTGCGACGCTCACGCTGCGCGATGCCGAGGGCGAGATTCGCACGGTGTGCGAGTACGGAACCGGCCCCATCGACGCTGCGTTCAAGGCCGTGGACAAGATCGTGCAGGTGGGCAACGACCTGACCGAGTTCACGGTGACGTCCGTTACGCGCGGCATCGACGCGCTGGGCGAAGTGACCGTGCGCGTGACGGCCGAGGGCGGCGAGGCGTACACCGGTCGCGGTGCGGATGGCGACATCATCGTTTCATCCGCGAAGGCGTACCTGAACGCCTTGAACCGGCTGCTTCTGGACAAGCAGCAGCGCGCGTAGCATCGTCTGCCGAGCGCCGGCCTTCGATAGGGGCCGGCGCTTTTGTGTGCTCTTTGCCTTTCGATCTGCGCGCTCGTCGTGCGAGTCGAGAGGTTGCGAGCAGGCCGTCGTCCTCGCATTTCTGTCAGGGTCCTTTTTCACTGTGCAACGGGATCGGCTCGGAGTGGGGCGATGGCTTCGCGTTTTCGCTGTCGAGCAGAAATCGATGTTTGTCCGACTGGCCGTCGCTTTGTGCGGGCAACCCGCGCGGCGTCTTCCTTGCCGCTCGTCTCGCGGTTGCGTCCGGTAGCATCCGCCCCGTTTTCCGTATGCGTGCCATGGAATTGACACCTGATCACCCACGTTTACCGACCGTTGACGATTCTTCATGGGAAGACGACAGACAGCGCCTTCGCCTACAGGGTATGCTAGGGCCAGCGATCATAGTGAATCGCTCTTCAAGGCGCATTTGCTGCGCTTCCAAGAGAAAGGATGCACGAATGAACAATCCTGCTCAGGAATCTTATCAACTCTACATCGGGGGCCAGTGGGTCGATGCGTCCGACGGCGCGACGCTCGATGTGTACTGCCCTGCGAACGGGGAGAAGCTCTCCACTATCGCCGACGCGTCGAAGGACGACGTCGAGCGCGCCGTCGATGCTGCGTGGCAGGCTTTCGAGACCTGGGGCAAGACCGACAAGGCCGAGCGCGCCATCATCTTGAACAAGGTGGCCGACATCATCGAGGCGAACGCCGAGCATTTCGCAATGCTCGAAACGCTTGACAACGGCAAGCCCATCCGCGAGACGCGCGCCATCGACGTAGCCTACTCCGTCGACCACTTCCGTTACTTCGCCGGCGTGCTTTTGGCTGACACGGGCGAGGCCGACATGCTGCCGGGCAACATGATGTCGCTGGTGCTCCATGAGCCTATCGGCGTTGTGGGGCAGATCGTTCCCTGGAACTTCCCCTTCCTCATGGCCGCATGGAAGCTGGCGCCCGTTCTGGCGGCTGGCGACTGCACGGTGTTCAAGCCGTCTTCGACCACGTCGTTGACGGTGCTCGAGCTTGCGCGGCTGACGCAGGACGTCATCCCGGCCGGCGTGTTCAACGTGGTCACGGGCCGCGGATCGAAGTCCGGCCAGTATATTCTGGACAACGAGCGCATCGGCAAGCTGGCGTTCACCGGTTCTACCGAGGTCGGTCGCGACGTCGCCCGTGCGGCGGCCGAGCGCTTGATCCCGGCCACGCTGGAGCTGGGCGGCAAGTCCGCGAACATCATCTTCCCCGATTGCAAGTGGGACATGATGCTGGACGGCGTGCAGCTGGGCATCCTGTTCAACCAGGGCCAGGTATGCTGCGCCGGCAGCCGCATTTTCGTCCATGAAGACGTTTACGATAGGTTCGTGGAGGATGCCGTGAAGGCCTTCGAGAATGTCAAGGTCGGTTTGCCGTGGGAGGACGATACCCAGATGGGCAGCCAGATCGATCAAGGCCAAATGAACAAGATCCTCGAGTACGTGGAAATCGCCAAGCAGGAGGGCGGCAGGGTGCTCGTGGGCGGCGAGCGCGCCACGGAAGGCGAGCTGGCGAAGGGCGCGTTCCTCAAGCCGACGCTGCTGGAGGTGCCGAACAACTCGTGCCGCGTGGCTCAGGAGGAGATCTTCGGGCCGGTTGCCGTGGTCATCAAGTTCAAGGACGAGCAAGAGGTCATCGACATGGCCAACGACTCGGTGTACGGCTTGGGCGGTGCCGTGTGGACCCGCGATATCAACCGCGCGTTCCGTGTGGCGCAGGGCGTGAAGACGGGCCGTATGTGGGTGAACACCTACAACCAGATTCCGTCGGGCGCGCCGTTCGGCGGCTACAAGCAGTCCGGCATCGGTCGCGAGACGCACAAGGTCATGCTCGAGCACTACACGCAAGCCAAGAACATCATGATCAACCTGGGCGAAGAGCCGAGCGGCTTCTACCCCCAGAAGTAGCGCTGCAGGCGGTTCGCGTTTCAGCCTTCGAAGGGGTCCGGCATTGCGCCGGGCCCCTTTTGCGCGGTATGCAACCATTGGCGCGCGGTTGGGTCGGGCGCGCTTTCCCTGTGAACGGCGGCTTCGGGGCGCATCTGCAAGCCCCCGTTTTAGTTGCGGGGTCCTGCAGAGGTTCACGTCGGGTGCGATTTGTCCGTGTCGCTGGCTCGTGCGGGCCGCTACCATGAAGCGCAGACGATGGGAAGGGAAGGGCGAAACCAGTGGCTACCATGAATCCGGAACACGCGAGCGCGGTGATCGAGCTGATCAACCGCTCTCCTTACTTCGAGCTGCTTGACGTGAAGTTGGTGGAGTTGGGCGAGGGGTCGTGCATCGTGTCGTGCGATCTTCAGCGCAAGCACATGAACGCGTTCGGCGGAACCCATGGCGGCGCGTATGCCTCGCTGCTCGATTGCGCTGCGTATTGGGCGCTGTACGGATGGCTTGAAGAGGACGAGGGCTGCACGACGATTGACATCAACGTATCGAACCTCAAGGCTTCGAGCGTCGGCGCCGTTACGGCGACGGGTCGCGTCGTCAAGCGGGGTCGCACCATGTGTTTCTGCGAGGCTGAAGTTCGTGACGAGCAGGGCGCACTGTTGGCGCATGCAACTTCGAAGCTATTGGCAGGACCCCGTCTTCAGCCTATGAGCGCGGCTGTGCGCGAACTGGGCTCTGCCGCGTTGCCGCCGAAATTTCCTGCATGAGAAGCAAAGCGCCCTGAAGAAAAAGCGCGCAATTCGCAGCCTTTCCTTCAGGGCGCTGAAAGCCTACAGGTTGCGTCGCAGCTGCGCTTCCTTGATCTGCATTTCGAGCGAGCTGTGGATGATGTTGGCGAAAGGGCCTGCCTGACCGGTTAAATGCTCCACAGTGGGCTGGTCGCACTTGCGGATGTAGTAGTACAGAAACGCGCAGGTGTAGAACTCGGCAAGGAACTGAATGTTCTCGTTGGGAAGGTAGCGGTTCGACAAAATGGTGTCGATGTCCGTGCGCAATGCAGGCAAGTACAGGTTGTACAGGTAGTTGCGCAGCGAATAGGGGCTGTTGTCCACGAGCGCTTGCGTGTAGAATCGCCGCTTCGCCTCCAGCACGTTGCCGAAGCATTCGAAGAACTCGGAATGGTCGAGCGAGCGAACGCCGGATTTCTGCAGGATGTAGTAGGGGAAGCGGGAGATGGAGTCGTTCGAGTTCTCTTCGTATACCAGCGCGCTTTCGGGGAATCGCTTCTTGAGCTTCTGGCCTAAATCGTAGCGGAATATCCACGTGATGAGGCATTCTTTGTTCTCGAAATGGTAGTAGAACGTCTTGCGGTTCTTCCCAGTGCGCTCGATGATGTCGCTGATCGACACTTTCTTCAAGGGCATTTCGTCGCAAAGCGCCACGAAGGTGTCGGCGATGAGGAGCATCGTGCTTAGCGCGTTCATAGGGCTGCCTCGCTCTCGGATTGTACGGCCTGCGGTGAACGCTTGCAGTATAGCGTGTGCTGCCGGCTATTTCTAGGACAAAATAAAAAAAATGTGCATGTTTGTAGTTTGCAAACCCCCAGAATTGGGATAACTATGCCCTAAAAAGCCCACTAAATGGGCAATTTGTACCAGCAATGTTGGGTTAAACACCCCGAATAACCAACAATCTAATCTATCTGTCCATCGTCAGCCCAAAAGTCAGCGCGTACAATGACGATCAAGAGGTCGGGCAAAACGAGTCGCCCTCTTGGCGTATCACGTGAATGAACGCTTGGCAAACGCAAAGCGGAAAGGGGTTGTAACGTGGCAAAGTATCAGAAGCTGCTCGAGCCGTTCTCGATCGGCAACGTCGAGCTGAGGAACCGGTTCGTCATGCTGCCGATGACGATCGAGAAGGTCGACAACTATCACATTTCGGACGATTTGGTGGACTTCTACGAGCAGCGCGCTAAGGGCGGCGTTGGTCTGATCGAAGTGGGCAGCGCGTACATCTGCGATTGCTTCAACACGGAGCCGAAGTACCACACCACGACGGGCGCATGCGGCATCTGGGCTGACGAGTTCAACCCCGGTTGGCAGCGTATCGCCGAGGTTTGCCACAAGCACGGTGCCAAGGTGGCCGCGCAGCTGCAGCTGTGCTACGAGTGGCGCGCCTCCGGCGACGATCCGCTGCTGTCCTACGCACCCTCCAAGGACGTTCCCAGCGGTCCGTTCGTGGGCATGCCCGAGCGCGAGTACACCAAAGAAGAAATCGCCATCGTGGTGAAGCAGTACGGCGAAGCTGCCAAGCGCGCCAAGGACAGCGGCATCGACATCATCGAGATCCACGCCGGCATCGGCTACATGGTCATGCGCTTCCTGTCCAAGTACTCCAACCATCGCACCGACGAGTACGGCGGAAGCGCCGAGAACCGCGCTCGCTTCCTCTGCGAGATCGTCGACGAGATTCACAAGACCTGCGGCGACGACATGCCCATCTTGGTGCGCATCTCCGCCGACGACTTGATGCCGAACGGCAACCGCATCGAGGACACCCTCGAAATCATCCCGATCGTCGAGAAGCACGGCGTGGACGCTTGGAGCGTGCAGGCTGGCTTCCACGAGGCTCCGCGTCCGGTTGCGAACCAGATCGTTCCCGAAGGCGAGTTCATCGATCTTGCCAAGCAGGTGAAGACCGTTACGAGCAAGCCCGTCTTCCCCGGCACCCGCATCAATACGCTTGACATGTGCGACAAGGTTGTCACGCAGGGCTACGGCGACGCCGTGGGCATGGCGCGCCAGTTCATCGCCGATCCCGACACGGCTGCCAAGGTTGCCGCTGGTCATCCCGAGCAGGTTCGCCCTTGCATCGTGTGCAGCCGCTGCCTGGACAACATCTTCATCGGCAAGCCGTGCCAGTGCTCCGTCAACGCCAACGTGTGGGAGGGCGTCAAGGTGGGCCTGCCCGAGGAGAAGCCGGCCGAGGCTCAGAAGCACGTCGTCGTCGTTGGCGCCGGCCCCGGCGGCCTGGAAGCTGCTCGCGTTGCGGCCGTTCGCGGCCACAAGGTGACCGTGCTCGACAAGTCCGACCGCGTTGCCGGCCTGCTGGGCATGGCGCAGGTGCTCAACGCCAAGATCGAGCCGCTGGTGTCCTACTGGAACGAAGAGATGAAGCTGCATCCGAACATCGAGCTCAAGCTCAACACCTACGTGGACGCCGACGCGGTGAAGGCCCTCAACCCCGACGAGGTCATCGTGTCTCCCGGTGGCGGCATCATCAGCCTTGACGTTCCCGGCATCGACGGCAAGAACGTCGTGAAGTCCGAGGACATCAAAGAGATGTGCTCCGGCAAGGTTCCCGAGGGCAAGGGCATGCTGTGGAAGGCTGCCGTTGCGGCCATCAAGGCGCAGGGCGGTACCGTGGGCTTCATGCGCATGGGTCTGAACATGGCGTCCGGCCCCACCGCTATCGTGGGCAAGCGCGTCGTGGTCGTGGGCGGCGGATTCGCCGGCTTGGAAGTTGCCGAGGCAATGTGCGAGAACCGCGAGATCACGGTCATCGAAGAAGCCAAGAAGATGGGCAACGGCATCGGCATCATCGACAAGAACCCCACCATCAACTTGGTGAAGTCCAAGGGCGTGAAGCTCATGCCGCTGACCCGACTGGTCGAGGTTACGAAGAAGGGCGCGAAGGTTCAGAACGTCGAGACTGGCGAAGAGCAGCTTATCGAGTGCGATACCATTCTGACGTCGCTCGGCGTCGAGCAGAACACCAAGCTCTACGACGAGATTGCCAAGGTGTTCCCGAACGCCAAGCTCATCGGCGACGCTACCACGCCGGCCGGCAAGGTGTACCGAACGCTCGAGGCTGTCAAGGGCGGCTACGCAGCGTCGATGACCCTGTAGCTCTTATGGCACAACCCGGAGACGCGGCGTCGCTGCGCCTCTGGAAGCGGATGCCGTCCGCTGCAACGGCGGCATCCTATCACCAAGGTTCAAGCACGCAAGTGTTTTGAATAGAGACCGTCCTTTGAAGGAGGAAACATGGATTTCAGCTACACCCCGGAACAGCTCGAGATCAAGAAGGGTATTCGCGAGTGGTGCAAGGAGCACCTGACCGAGGAAGTCATCGCTGCCGGTTACAAGAACCGCGGCATCGCTCCCGAGGTTGCCAAGGCTTGGGTTGACGACGGCTGGGGCATGTACGGCCTGCCCGCGGAGTACGGCGGAAAGCCGGTCGATCATGTGACCATGGCCATGATCATCGAAGAGCTCAACCATGCTGGCGGCAACATCCCCATGGCTCCCAACCTGCTCATCATGTTCGACATGTGCGAGTTCGGCAACCCCGAGCAGGTCAAGTACGCTATCGACTACTACAAGGAGAACGGCTATCCTCCGTACTGCCTGGCCATCTCCGAGCCCGGTGCCGGTTCCGACAACCAGGGCATGGAAACTTGCGCCACCAAGGATGCCGACGGCAAGATCCACATCAACGGCACGAAGACCTGGGTGACCTCGGGCGAGAACTCCGGCGGATTCATCGTTGTCTGCAAGGACGAGGATCCGTCCCGCGAGAACAAGGAAATGTCCATGTACCTGGTGGCTTCCGACGCTCCCGGCGTGACCATCGAGCCGCTCAACAAGATCGGCATGCAGATCATGCCGTTCTCGATGATCCACTTCGACGACGTCGTGGTCGAGGAGAGCGCGCTGCTGGGCATCAAGGGCAAGGGCTTCTACCAGCTTATGAAGAACTTCGAGTGGGAGCGCTGCGTGCTTTTGGCCGAGCTTCTGGGCGAGGCTCAGGCTGCTATGGACGACGCCTGCGCATGGACCAACGAGCGTCTGCAGTTCGGCAAGGGCATCAAGACGTTCCAGCTGGTTCAGGAGCACATCGTCGAGATGCAGATCGAGCTCTCCAACACCCGTAACTTCCTGTATCGCACCTGCTGGAAGCTTGACAACGGCATCCCCGTCAACAACGACGCCGCCATGCTCAAGCGCTATGGCGCTCCCGCGATGACCGACTGCTGCTCGCGCGCTCTGCAGCTGATGGGCGGCCTGGGCTACACCGACGAGACCCGCGTGTCCCGCCTCATGCTCGACTGCCGCGGCTTCCAGATCGGTGGCGGCACCGTCGAGATCATGGTGCACATCTCCGGTCGCGGCATCCTCAAGGAGTACGCGAAGGCCGTGGAGGATCCGGATCACCTGTACACGATCTAAGTTCCACCTACCCGTCGGATCGTCTTTTCCCAGACGTTTCCGAAAGCGATGCGGAAGCCCCTGTGCAAGCCGGGGCTTCTCGCCGTTTATGGGAGCGCCTCGATCGATCGTGGGCGCAAAGGGGGACCTGTGACGATCCTGAAGGGGATTTCGACCGGTTAAGATGCTGCGTGATTTTCACCACCTGGGGTTTTGTTTGGTTTGCAAGCGCAGTGACGCAGGAAAGGCTCCCGATGACTGCCAGGGGTCCTCGTTTGCGCCCATGCCGGCGGGGGGGAGGACGTGCTGTCGACGCGATGACGAAGCCCTGCGCATGCAACGCGCAGGGCTTCGCAGGAGGTTTTCGTTATCGCGCGAAGGGGGTTTAGAGATTCTTGAAGGATCCCTTGCTTCCGTGGCAGTTCATACCGATGGCGCGGATGGAGCAGAAGGAACGGTACTTGCAGCGGCCGCACGCGCGCCTGCGGCCCTTTTGCGTGGGGTCGTACATGCCCACGACGCCGACCGTGCTGAAGGGAGGGTCGAACGCTCCGTCGGCGTTCAACTTCAAGCCCAGGCGTTGTTCAGACTGCGTGTAGAACACGAACTGCGAACGGGACTCCAACGGGAAGTCGCCGACGCCCGGGCAGAGTCGGTCGTCGGTGTAGAGATCTTCGTCCAGGGCGGTTTTCACGATGTCGGCGTTCACGTGGTCGGCCGTGCTCTCCACCAAAGCAAGCGCGCACGCGCGTGCGATGGCGCGATCGAGGTCGTCCGCGTTTGCCGGCAGCGCTTCGGGCCGCTCGGGCCCGATGGTTGCGGCCATGAGCGCGCAATGCGTGGCGCGACGCAGCTTTTCGTAGGAGCTTTGCCCGTGGAACACCATCATGGTGCCGACCAGCTTGATGGCGGGTTCGACGTATTTGGGAGGTAGCGTGCAGATGGCGGGGTTGAACACCTTGTAAGCTCCGCGCGGTTCGTACGCGGCAAGGCAAGCGGCAACGGCGCGGTCGATGCGATGCGCGGCATCTTCGGAAAGCTCGGGTTCGAACGGCTCGTCGGTCACGTCGTCCGGATCGCCCGATGCGGGCTCTTCCTCGGTTGGAGCTTCGTCGAGTTCGGACGGATCGATGCCGAGCGCTCCAAGCGCATCGTCGTCCAGCTGGCGCAGCACGTCAAGATGAGAAAGCGCGTCTATTTCGCACGGCACTTCGATGATCTGCCGAAGCTGGACGGCCATAGTGGTTCTCCTTTGCGGGCTTGCTTGCGCCTTGCGTTTTCCGGGCGCAATTCAAATGATCTCTCAGTGTGATGATAGCGCGTCGGAGGTTGATGCGACCCGGTCATTTACTTTCCTGTGTGCAGTTTTCGCACATGCGTATCGGGGCAGAATTCGCAGCTTACCCAATCGGATTTGACTGCGCATGTACAAGGAAGGAACAGAACCAAATCTTTGGCCAGCAATGATGCTCATTCCGTTTGTTTTGACCGTAGGCATACTTTGTTGACGCTCTATCATGAAAGTAATCAGTGGGAAAGGAATACGCCGTTGCAATCGCTTGTGGGCGATTCGGCCTGTATGCGGCGGCCTCCTGCTATCAATCCTCGATCAAAGCACGATAAGGGAAGGGGTCCCATGTACGAACTAACGCAAGAGGAGCGCATGATCCTCGCGATGGTGGACGATCTGTGCGTCGACGTTGTGTCGCAGCGTGCTGCCGATATTGACGAGGAGGACGAGTTCCCCGAGGACATCTACGAGCTGTTCGTGGAGCAGGGCTTGTTCGCGCTTGCGTACGGCGAGGAGCACGGCGGCGTCGAGGTGAGCATGCACTGCTGGGTGCAGGTGATCGAGCGCATTGCGCGGGAGTCTCCGGCTGTGGCCCTGATGATCCTTATTTCGGCTATCGGGTCAGACGCGTTGGTGTTTTCCGGCACCGACGAGCAGAAGGAGTCCATCCTTCCCGCGCTGGCCGCAGGCGAAGCTAAGATCTGCTTTGCGTTGACCGAGCCCAATGCCGGCTCCGATATTTCCTCTATCGCGACAACGGCTCTGCCCGACGGGGACGGCTACGTGATCAACGGAAGCAAGATATTCATCACCAACGGCGCCGTAGGAGACTACTTCACGGTGTTTGCGCGCGTCAACGAGGATGGCGAATCGAAGCCTTCGTGCTTCGTCGTGCATAAAGACACGCCGGGTCTGATCATCGGCCGCAAAGAGGACAAGATGGGGCTGCGCGGCTCCGTGACGTCGCAGCTGTTCTTCGAGAACATGCACGTGGGTCCCGAAACCGTGGTAGGCAACGTGGGCGACGGCTTCGAGATCGCGCACCACACGCTCAACCGCGGTCGCTTGGCCGTTGCCGCGCTTGCAACGGGCGTGACGGCCGCATCGCTTGCGGCAGCTGCGGCGTACGCGAAGGACCGTATCCAATTCGGCAAGCACATTGCCGATCTGCAGGCCATCCGCTTCATGCTGGCCGATATGGAAATATCCCTGGAAGCTTCGCGTCTGCTGCTCGACCAGGCATCGTCCGCGTTCGGCGGCGACATCCAGGCCATGATGAAAACCGCTTCGGTGGCCAAGGTGTACTGCTCTGAGGCGGCGGTGAAGGCGTCGGAAACGGCGGTGCAGATCTTCGGCGGCTACGGCTTGTGCAAGGATTACCCGGTCGAGCGTTATTACCGCGACGCGAAATCGTTCACCATCGTCGAAGGGACCAGCCAAGTTCAGCGTTCCCTTATTGCGAAATCGGTTCTGAAGGAGTATTAGAAAGCGTTGCGCCGCCGAGCGCGGCGCGATGACTACGAAGGGGGGCTGCCCATGAACGTTGCAGTCTGCATCAAGCAAACCGTCGACACCGAGGCGGAGGTGCGCGTCGATTCCGAGGGACGCGTGTCGACCGAGGGCCAGACGCTCGTTATCGATCCGTACAGCGAATTCGCGGTCGAGCGAGCGGTGCAGTTGAAAGAGGAGCACGGCGGGGAAGTCTTCGTCGTGTGCGTAGGCGGGGACGAGTCGATGCCTGCCGTTCGGCATGCGCTGTCCATGGGCGCGGATGCGGGGTACCTCATCGACGACCCGGCTCTTTGCGATATCGATGGTGCGGCGAAGGCGCGGGTGCTGTCCGCCGCCCTCGATCGCCTGTCCGTGGATCTGGTTTTGGGCGGGTGCAAATCCGCCGACACGTCGAGCGCGCAGACCATGCCGCGCGTTGCCGAGCTTCGCGGCCTGCCGTGTGTGCAGGTGGTCACGGAACTGACGGTTGACGTAGCGGGTGCAACGGTGCGCGCCACGCGCGAGATCGACGACGGCGTTGCCTTGGTTGACGTTGCCTTGCCCGCCGTGGTAACGGCGCAGCAGGGCCTGGCCGAACCGCGCTATCCTAACGTTCGGTCGATCATGCAGTCGAAGAAGAAGCCCGTCACGGTGTGGACGCTTGCCGATATAAGCGTCGATCAGGCGGAAGTCGTTGAGGCGGAGCCCCGAACCCGCGTGCTGCGCTATCGCGAGAAGCCCGCCCGTCAGGGAGGGCGCGTCGTCGAAGGCGAAACGACTGCCGAGGTGGTTCGCGCCACGATGGATTTGCTGGCTAGCGAAGCCAAGGTCTTGTAGGACGAAAGGGGATCACCGATGGCAGGAATCTGGGTTTACGCGGAGCCGAAAGACGGTTCGTTTCCGCGCGTGACGTTTGAAATGATGGCGGCTGCGCGTTCGATGGCCGCCGAGGGCGATGGCAGCGTGACGGCCGTGGTTCTAGGCAGCGGGCTTGCCGATGCCTCGCTCGATCGTCTTGCTCATGCGGGCGCCGATGTCGTCGCTGTGCTGGACGATGCAGCGTTGGCGACGTACACCACCGATGCGTACGCGTCGGCGCTGCAAGCGTTGGTTGAGCAGCAGCGCCCCGATGCCGTGCTGTTCGCGGAGGGGGCGACGGGGCTCGATCTGGCTCCCGTGCTTGCCCAGCGGTTCAACACCGGCTTCGTGGCCGACGTGGTGGCGATCGGGCACGACGAAGAGGCGGGCTTCGCGTTCACGCGCGAGCCGTATTCGGGAAAGGTCCAGGCCGACATCGTTTTCGCAGCCGATGCGCGTCCTATGCTGGCCACTGTGCGCCCGAAGGCGTTCGAACCCCTTGAGGCTGACGAGCAGCGGACGGCTTCCGTTGTCATGCAGCAGGTGAACGGCTTCGGCGACATGCGCCAGACGGTGGCCGACGTGGTGCGCCGGGCGTCAGGCCGCGTGGAGCTGACCGAGGCCGATACGGTGGTGTCGGGCGGTCGCGGCACGAAGGGCGCAGAGGGTTTTTCGCTTATCGAAGAGCTTGCCGACGTATTGGGTGCTGCAGTCGGCGCATCGCGGCCCGCGGTCGACGAGGGATGGACTGACATCCAGTTCCAGGTTGGCCAGACGGGCAAGACCATCGCGCCTTCGCTCTACATCGCGTGCGGCATTTCAGGCTCCATCCAGCACATGGCAGGAGCTGCGGGTTCGAAGTGCATCGTTGCGGTGAACCGCGATCCCGAAGCGGACATCTTCAAAGTGGCCGATTACGGTATCGTAGCCGATCTGTTCGAAGCTGTTCCGCTTTTGACCGAGGCGTTCCGCGCCAGCAAGGCATCGTAGCGTGGACGCGGCGGTTCCCTCGCGCGAGGTTTTGTGGAACATCGAGGGTTCATGGATCATGTACCCGTGCTTCTTGCTGGTGCTGGCCGTGGCCGCCTACTGCTTCTGGCGGCGCTACCGTTTGTGGAAGGTGGGGCTTCCGGTTGATCGGACGGACAATCCGCGCGAGCGCTTGAAAGGCGCGTTCGTCGATGCGGTCCTGCAGGCTTCGGTGCTCAAGGGACGCGGGGCGGGCATCAAGCTGGCTCACCTGGGGATGTACGTGGGCATGGCTGTTATGGTGGTGACCACTGCAACCTATGCAGCCCAGGCCGACCTGGGGCTTGATATCGCAAAGGGGGATTATTACCTGTATTTTCTAGCCTTCGCCACCGACGTCGCAGGGCTTGCGTTCTGCATCGCGATGGTCGCCTGCATCGTTCGCCGCGTCTCAGGATCGAACCCTTCGCTGGATACGAAGCCGGCCGATATCGTCGTGCTGGTGTGGCTTCTGGTCATCGGCGTGTCGGGCTTCTTCGTCGAAGGTCTGCGCATCGTGGGGACGAGCGATCCTTGGGCGGCGTTCTCGCCGATAGGAAACTTGTTCTCGCAACTGTTCGTCACCTGGAGCGCAGAGCAGATCTCGCTTGTTCATCGGGTTCTTTGGTGGGGTCACATGGCCGTGGCCTTCGGCATTCTGGCGTACTGGGTGTATTCCAAACTAGCTCACGTGCTGCTGGTGCCTGCCACGGTATACTGCCGTTCTCTGGAGCCGAAGGGTACGCTGCCTTACGTTGACCTGGAAGACGAGGACCTGGAGGAATTCGGCGTTGGGAAGCTGGAGGACTTTACCTGGAAGGACCTGCTTGATACGCAGGCGTGCGTCAGATGCGGGCGCTGCGAACTTATGTGTCCCGTCCATGCAAGCGGAAAGCCGCTGTCTCCGAAAGACCTTATGCAGTCGCTCGGAGCTCATCTGGGCGAACGCGGGCCGATCGTGCTCGCCCAGCGCAAATCCGAGTCTGCGCAGGCGAAGGCGGCGGGTTCCGAATCGGGGTCGAAGGAGAGCGGCGCTCCGGCGGTCGCGTTCGAGCCGACCGAGCAGCAGCAAGCGGTGTTGGGCAAGACGCTGGTGGGCGATGTGATTTCCTCTGAAGCGCTTTGGTCGTGCACGACGTGCGGCGCATGCATGGAGGCTTGCCCGGCGCTTCTGGAGCACGTTCCGAAGACGGTCGGCATGCGCACGTACCAGGTGTCGATGGAAAGCGCGTTTCCAAGCGAGGCGACATCGACGTTCCGCAGTCTGGAGACCAACGGAAACCCGTGGGGCTTGGGGTGGCAGAGCCGCTTGTCTTGGGCTGAGGGGCTCGACGTGCCGACGTTGGCCGACGTTCCGGATGCCGAGTACGTGTACTGGCCCGGCTGCGCTGGGGCGTACGATGCGCGCAACCGCAAGGTGTCGCGCGCTCTGGTGGCGCTCTTGCAGCACGCCGGCGTGAGCTTCGCCGTCATTGGAAACGAAGAGAAGTGCTGCGGCGATGCCGCGCGGCGCCTGGGCAACGAGTTCGTGTACTACCAGCTGGCTACCGAGAACATCGAGACGCTCAAGGCGTACGGAGCGAAGAAGATCATCGTGCAGTGCCCTCACTGTGCGCACGTGATCGAACGGGAGTATCCGCAGTTGGGCGGCACGTTCGAGGTGGTGCGGCATGTCGAGTTGCTGGAGCGCCTGGTGAGGGAAGGCAATCTTGGCTGCACCGCCGGCATGGGTTCGAGGCTGCCGTTCGAGTACGTTACCTATCACGACTCGTGCTATCTGGGCCGCTATGCGGACGTGTACGACGAGCCGCGCGCATTGGTGACCGCCAGCGGCGCGCGCGTGGTGGAGATGCAGCGTACGCGCGAGCAGAGCTTCTGCTGCGGCGCGGGCGGCGGGCGCATGTGGCTCGAGGAGCGCGAGGGTCAGCGCATCAACGCTATGAGAACCGATCAGGCGCTTGCAACGGGCGCAGATGCGGTGGCAACAGTGTGTCCGTTCTGCCTTTCCATGTTCGAGGACGGGTTGGCGGCGCGCGATGCCGACGTTCCCGCGAGAGACGTAGCGGAGCTTCTTGCCGAGGCTCTTCGATTGATATAGCGTGTCGTCGACGCCGCCGCATTCTGTTTGCGGCGGCGTCGGGGCGTATGCGGGAAGGAGTTCGCGGTGAATGCGTGGCGCTCAGGAGAACTGCTGGAAGTGCCGATGGGCGAAGCGCTTTCGGAGATGCTTCGCTCGTACGTAGCGTCGGGCGCCTGCCCCGCGTCTTCGCGCCTTGCCGCCACGGTGATGCTGGTGCGCGGCCCGCGCGAAGTGTTCATGCTGCGCCGCGCGAAAACCATGGCGTTCGTTCCCGATGCGGTGGTGTTTCCTGGCGGGGGAGTGGACCCTCGCGATGCTGACGAGCGTCTTCCCTGGACGGGCCCTTCGCCTGCCGTCTGGTCTCGACGCATGGGCGTAGACGAGGAGACGGCGCGGCGGGTGGTGACGGCGGCGGCTCGCGAGGTGTTCGAGGAGTGCGGCGTGCTGCTGGCGGGACGGGATCACGGCGCCGTCGTGGAGCATGTGGGCACCTCCGAGTGGGCTGAGGAGCGTCAACGTCTTGCCGAGCACGAGTCGTCGTTCGCGGAGGTTTTGCTTCGCCATGGACTTGTGCTGCGCGCCGATCTTCTAGGGTTGCGTTCCCATTGGCTGACGCCCGAATTCGAGCCGCGTCGCTACGATACGTACTTTTTCGCTGCGCTTGCTCCGCAGGGGCAGGTTCCCGATGACCGTACAAGCGAAGCGAATGGCGCCGGTTGGATTGATCCGGTCGACGCGCTGGAGAAAGGCGCTCGGGGCGAGATGCGCCTTGTGCCGCCTACGGTGTACAACTTATCCCATCTTGCGTACGCCGAAAGCCTCGAGTCTTTCGCGGCGGGCGTCGATGGCGCTCGGCGCATCATGCTCGAGCCGTGCAAGCGCGAGCATGAAGGGACGGTGCTGCGATGCGTGCTTCCGTAGCTGCGCGCGAGCGCGAGCTTTCCCGGCCGGCTCCGGGCACCGTGCCGGCCGATCGGGCCACGTGGCGCGGCGGGCGTTTTTCGGTGCGGGCGCGCTGCGTTCTGGCCGACAATCCGTCGCCCCTTACGTATGTCGGCACCAATACCTGGGTGCTCTCGGAACCGGGCTGCACGGGGTGCGTCGTGGTCGATCCCGGTCCCGCGTTACCCGAACATCTGGATGCCGTTCATGCCGCGTGCGAAGAGGACGGGCTGCACGTTGCGGCAGTGGTTCTCACGCACGACCACTATGATCATGCCGAAGGAGCGCAGCAGTTCGCACGACGGGCTAAGGCTCCGCTGCTCGGGCGTCGTGCCCGGACGCTTTCAGAAGGCCCTCTTGACCTGGGAGCAGATGCTCCTGCGCTCGAGGCGGTGTTCTTGCCGGGTCATTCAAAAGATTCTATAGGGCTTGTGTTTGCCAAGGACGGGTCCGTTGTGACGGGCGATCACGTGTTTCGACAGAGTTCCACGCTCATCTGCTGGCCGGACGGCACGTTGTCCGACTATTTAGCCAGCCTGGAACGCTTGAGGCGCATCGTTCGAACGCGGCGCATACGCGTGCTGCTGACTGCTCACGGATTGCCGATCGACGATCCCCTTGGCTTGATCGATCGGCAGACGGCGCACCGCCTGAGCCGTCTCGATCGCGTGAGGAGGATCGTCGCGGCGGGGGCGGGGTTCGATGTCGATCGTATTCTGGAAACGGTGTACGACGACGTTGACGCGCGTCTGAATCCCGCTGCGCGCGTCAACGTTCAAGCGCAGATCGCGTACTTGCAGGAAGAGGCTGCTTCCTTGGCCCGCATGTAAAAGGCGCTCTGCATCGTTGTTGCGCGATCGAATCCGTAACGGTCAAAACGTGCTTCGATAGCGCGAAAGGCCCCGTACCGTGAAGCTCGCACGTTATGCGCTTCTTGGTACGGGGCCTTTTAGCTGCCTTTAGAGCAGTTCTCGAGCGATCTTTACGCTTGCATGCGCCTGGCAAGCTCCTGCGACAGCTCGAAGCGCTTCACCTTGCCGGTTGCCGTCTTCGGGATGGCGTCGATGTACTCCATGCGCTCGGGCCACAGGCGCTTTGCGACATGACGCTCGGCTAGGTAGGCAGTCACGTCTGCCACGGTGAGACGGCGGTCGTCGGTGGGTACGGCAAAGGTGCATATGCGCTCGCCAAGGCGCTCGTCGGGCATGCCGATGGTGGCCGTTTCGCCGATGCCGGGGCAGCCGATCAAATCGTCGTCGATTTCGCGCGCGCAGATGTTCTCGCCGCCGCGGATAATGATCTCTTTCTTGCGGCCGTTGATGCGAATGCGTCCCTGTTCGTCCATGTATCCCAAATCGCCGCTGTAGAACCAACCGTCATCGTCCAAGGCGCGGGCGGTGCGCTCGGGCGCGTTGAGGTAGCCGACGAACTGATGGGGTCCGCGTGAGATCTCTTCGCCTTGCTCTCCCAAGGGCACCTCGTTGCGATCCATGTCCACGATACGTACTTCGATGCCGGGGAAAGGTATGCCCGACCACGATCCGTTCCATTCGCGGCAGTCCGTAGGCGGAACGAAGATATGCGGGCAGCTTTCCGTGGAGCCGTAGACCTCGCAGAGCATGACGCCGTGGTTGGCGGCGCACTGCACGAGCGAACCGGGAACCGGCGCGCCTCCGCACAGGAACAGCTCGAGCGTTTCGATTTGCGGTCCGCCTTCGTGCTCGATGCACTTGAGCATGTCGTAGATGAACGGCGTTGCGCCCATCGACCACGTGCACTTCTCGCGGTTCATCTGCTCGATGGCCTGAGCAGGGCGGAAATCCTGCTGCAGTACCGTGCGCCCGCCCAGAATCATGGGGGAGATAAGGCCGTGGTAGAAGCCGGTGGCGTGGTTGAGCGGGGAAGCCATGAACATGACGTCGTCCGACGTGCGCTCGGTGCCTTTCACGAAAGAGCTTTCCGAGAAGATAAGGTTGTTGTGCGTGAACAGAACGGCTTTCGGTTTGCCCGTGGTCCCCGAGGTGGACAGGATGCACGCGATGTCGTCGGACGTGATGTCCGGGCGCTTCGTCAAAGGCTCGTACTGCGAGCAGATTTCGCTCAAAGCGGGCAGATCGGAATGCTTGGGCTCCACTTTGTCGACGAGCGCCACCGGGCCGAGCGAGGGAATCTGGTCGACGATGCTCAGGATCTGCTGCTCGAAATCGACCTTGCCAGCTCTCGTCGGGCAGATGAACGCCTTCGATTCGACAAGGTTCATACCGTACACCAGGTCGGCGTCGTTGAAGTTGCGGGGCAGCGGATGCATGACCGCACCTGCCTTGAGCGCCGCTACATAGACGATGCAGAATTCCGCCCAGGTGGGCATCTGGAACGTCACGACGTCGCCGGGCTGCACACCCTGCTCGACCAGCCATGCAGCCAAACGCGATGCCTTGTCGTCAACCTCCCCGTAGGTGTAGCGCGAGCCTTGGTCGTCGCTTACGTATTCACGATCCGGATGGTTGGCCACCCGCTCGCTCCAAAGATCCCCCAGTGTTTTCTCGGTCCAATACCCCTGCTCGTAGTAGTGCCGCTTGCGATCCTCGTTGATTTTTAGATCGGTTATCATGCCCCTGATGTCCTCTCCTGATCGACTTTTGCCCGCCTGTGCCCTTGAACCGTCGATGTGCTTTGCAGCAAAGCGGGTTGAAGCTGGTTCAGTGCCGATGGTGTATGACTTGCCTGTGCGGGGTGGCCTCCTCGTGTTCGAGATGCGGACTGCGACGCCGCGCTTGTGCGGCCTTTTGCATGGATCATGTGCGTTGCGGCCATTGTATGATGCTGAAGGTATTATTTGTCGGTGAAATGCTTCGGGACCTATCGGTAGTTCCTATGAAACGATAGGGAGCGCCTATAATCCCAGGCGAGCGGTGCGAGCGTCCGGTTAGCGGCGGGGTCTGCCGGCAGGAGGGCAGGCAACGTGGACGCGCATGAGATTGAAAATGCTCCCGATTCTGCCGACTCGATGCATGCTGCAGCAACGAGGGAATAACAGACGCCCGATCGCTTCCGTCAGCAGATTCCCTTTAAGATACCGGTCATTATTTTAAATGTGTTACCAATATGACTTCCAAAATCAACAATACTATTGAATTGTCCGTGGTGTATGCCGGGCTAGCGTGTGACTATAGTACCAGCCTGTGTGCGTTAAAAAAATCGTATGGATCAAAACGTAAAAATGAGGAACACAGGGAAAGGGGTACGAAACCAATGAGCGTATATCAGGAAAGCTACCATCTGCCGGAGTTCGATTACGAGTACGAGAAGCTGCTGATCGACAAGCGCGGCCCGGTTTACGTCTGCTCGTTCAATGACGCGGGCAACCTCAACGCCATGTCGTACAAGCAGATGAGCGAGTTCAACGACTTCCTTATCAAGGTGCGCCTGGACAAGGATTGCCGCGCTATCGTTTTGACGGGCGAAGGCAAGTCCTTCTGCGCTGGCTTCAACCTCAACGACCTGGCTCTTGATCCGCCCGAGGATATGGGCCGCATCCAGCGCGACTTCTACATCATGCAACGCATGTGCTCCGACCAGATCATCAACATGCGTCGTTGCGAGCAGCCCATCATCGGCGCGCTCAAGGGTTACGCTGTGGGCGGTGGCCTGTCCATCTCCTGCGCATGCGACATGCGTTTCCTGGGCGAGTCCTACAAGATGAACGCTGGCTACCTGTCCATCGGCTACACTGGCACCGACATGGGCGGCGCGTTCTTCCTGCCCAAGATCGTGGGCTATGCTCGCGCTTGCGAGATCCTCATGAACCCCAACCGCTTCGGCGCCGAGAAGTTGCTCGAGTGGGGCTTCGCGAACAAGGTCGTTGCCGACGACGACGTGGTTGAAGAGGCTGTTGCCTTCGCTCAGCAGATGTGCGATGCCACGGCTCCGTTCGGCCTGCGCCTGACGAAGGAATGCCTGCAGGCTTCCTTGGACGGCACCAGCTTCGAGAACGTCATCAAGATGGAGAACCGCAACCAGGTGCTGGCTTCCAACACCAACGACGGCATCATGGGCACCCTCAAGATGAATCCGAAGAACAAGCAGGACGTCAAGGACAACCCGGACAAGTACGCGTTCCACAACATGTAAGAACGCGCCAAGCGCAACGTTCGAATGCTCTGCGGTGCCCTCGTGCCCTTTGGCGCGGGGGCACTGTCCTATACCGAGGCGGAGAAGGGAATCGCATGAAGATCATCGGTGTAAACGGAAGCCATCGAAGCGGAAAGGGCACGTCGCATCTCTTGGCGGCGGTTCTTGACGAGGCGTCGGCGGCAGGCGCGCAGGTTGAGCTTGTAGAGCTTGCCGACCTTGACATCCGGTATTGCGTGGGGTGCAACGCATGCCTTGCGAAGCCTGCTTGCGCGCTCTCAGGGGACGACATGGCGGAGCTTGTGGAAAAGCTCTTGGCAGCGGACGGCATCGTGCTGGCCTCTCCCGACTACTTTTCGAGCGTTTCGGCTCGCATGAAGACGTTCATGGAGCGCACGCGTCCTCAGCATATGGTGGCCAACGCCTTCAAGGGCAAGGTGGGCGGCATGGTGGCTACGGCCGGTTTGAGCGATTGCGGAGTGGAGGAGACGCTTGCCGCCATGGATCGCTGGTTCGCTACGCAGGAGATGCTGGTGGTGCATCCTCGCCCGGAAGGCCCGGTGCTCGGATCTGGAGCTGCCGCCACCCAGTACGCCGGCTTCAACGCCGAGAAGAGACGTGTACAGTGGCGCCGCGTCGAGGACGACCAGGTGGCCTTCGACGTCGCTCGCCAGCTGGGACGCGATATGGTGGAACTGCTGGAGCGCTTGGGAGCGTAGCGCTGCCAGGTGTTCGAGCTTGCGTCAGGCTTGCTATCCGCGTAGTTTGCCGCAAGTGGTTGAAAGGGAGCCCGGTTGGTTCCCTTTTGCGTGTCTGTGGCGATCGTTGTCGATCCAAAAACACGTTTTAAGCCCGAAAAACGTGTTTTTGGATCGACAATACGGCGGCGTTGAGACCACATGATGCGACGGAGCTACCGATGCGTCGCATCATGTGGTCTGTGCGTTCGAATGTGAAAAAGGAGCCCGAAGGCTCCTTTTTCTGAATCAATGCCCTGTTCAAGGTTTTAGAACCTGCACTCGACCTTGCCCTCGACCTGACGCTGGGACTTGAAGATCACGTCGGGAACTTCTTCGCCGTGGTAGCACTTGACAGCGCCGTTTGCCTCCAGTTCCGCGATCTGCTCGTCGGTGTAGCCGTACTTCTGCAGGTACTCGGCGGTGTGGTAGCCGATGGGCTTGGACAGCACTACCGGGGGATCGCCGAAGCTCGCATAGCGAATCGGGGTGGTGGGCAGCGCGTGCTCGCCGAACGCCTTGTACTCGACCTTGCGGATGGCGTCGTTGACGTAGGCTTCCTCGTCTTTGATGATGTCGGTGAAGCGGAAGACCTTCTGGCTCGGCACCTGCCACTCGGACAGGATGGGCAGCCATTCGTCCAGCTCCTTCTTCGCAAAGCCCTCTTCGAGGATCTTGATAAGATCGGGCTGCAGGTTGTTGGCCTTGATGCTCTCGATGGTGGCGAAGTCCGGGCTGTCGACCAGGTCGTCGCGACCGATGATCTTCATCATGTCGTTGTAGTAGCGGTTGTGCTGCGGCTGGCAGATGTAGATCCACTTGTCGTCAGCGGTCTTGTACGTGTTGTTGAACGGGTTGGGGACGTTCGTGCGCGACTTCGGATAGTCGGCGCCGAACTGCTGGGCGCAGATGCCGATGCTGCCGCCCCAGATGGCTGCGTGGTACAGGTTGACGACGACCTTGTCGCCCTTGCCGGTGCGCAGCTTGTTGACAAGCGCGCCCAGGATGCCCGCAGCCATCATGATAGCCGTGTTGTAATCGCCGAACGCTTGAGGCGGGATGGCGGGAGAGGTGCCCTTCTCGCAGAAGGTACCGGCGACGCCGCCGCGTGCTGCCCAGCAGACCGCGTCGTATCCGGGAGCGTGCGCGAACTCGCCGTGCTCGCCATAGCCGCGCATCTGAGCCCAGATCAGGCCCGGGAACTGCTCGGAAAGCGTGGGGTAGTCCAAGCCTAGTTTCTCCAGGGCGGCCGTGCGCATGTTGTTCATGAAAACGTCAGCTTCGCCGATCATCTTCTTTGCGATGGCCAGGCCTTCCTCGGACTTCAGGTTGAGGGAGATCCAGTTCTTGTTCGTGTTGTTGAGGTCGATCGTGGGATCCTCGGTGTCGGTGAGCTCGCAGCCGAAGCCCGGGCCCTGAGTGCGCTGGATGTCGCCATCGAACGACTCGATCTTCATGATCTCGGCACCCATTTCGGACAGAACTCGAACAGTTGCGGGAGCCGCGACGTACGTGCACATCTCGACCACTTTGATGCCCGCGAGCGGGCCGTAGCCATTGAGTTTCTCAGTGACGGTCATACGACGGTTCTCCTTTCTTTTGCGGTCGGTGATTTCTCCTGTCGTTATACTCACATGTTCTTGTTTTTGTTGCTATGGACAATTGCTAATACTTGATGGACTTTTGCAATTAATATTAAATTTGCTGGAAATACTCACAGGCAACGCTATTTGTTTACCAGATGTGCCTTCTGCGTACACAGATCTATTGATTCGTCCGGGCATGTGCTTTTGTCCGCCTTCGCATACGGCTCGACCGCTGGGTTTTGCAGAGTAATCAGGTGGTTACGGTTGTAGGTCGTTTTGAGTTCGCAAACGGCATGGGTTTTTGTCGGTTAGGAAGCGTTTTGCCGTTTGACATGGTTGAATTCGCTAAACTGGGGGTAACGGCGAGGCAGATGCCCGCTATACTTTTTAGAGAAGATCGGGCGCTCGAGCCAATACGCGTCCTTGAAACGAGGGCGCTCGAAAGCGTCTTGCATATATATAGGAGAAAGGATCCCATCGTGGACTTCAGCCTGACGGAAGGTCAGCGCAAGCTCGTCGAGGCGTTTCGGACGTTCGGCGAAGAGCGCTTCAAGCCCGAACTGGTGCATCAGTGGCGCCGCGACCAAGGACTGCCCGATGAGGTGGTCAAGGGATTCGTCGATCTGTATTTCGGGTTGGAGGATCTTGCGGACGGCGACGGCCCCGGCGCGTTCAGCTTGTGCTCCCAAGCTCTTATCATCGAAGAGCTTTCGCGTTGCTCGGGCGCGACGCTGCCGTTCCAGATCGACTTGTTCAATTTGGCGCTCATGGGCGAGTTCGCCGCGCAAAGCGAGTTCGACGCCATCGTCGACGATTATCGCAAGACGGGCCGCCTTATGTTCGCGCTTGCCATCTCCGAGCCGGAAGCCGGTTCGGACTCCATGAACATGCAGACATACAACCGCACGGTTGACGGACGCTTGATTCTGAACGGGTGCAAGACGTTCGTGAACAACGGGGAGTACGCGCCCTACATCCTTGTTGCGGCCATCGATCGCGATGCGGAGGGATCGGACAAGTACCCTGCGCTTACATTCTGGCTGGTGCCGCGCGATTTAAAGGGCATCCGCGCATATCCGGTGAACAAGATAGGGCAGTCGATGCTGCCGTTTTCCACGGTGGTGTTCGAAAACGTCGAGTTGCAGCCGGAGTATCGTCTGACGGGACGCCACGCCGGCTTCCGTCAGCTGTTCCGTATGCTGGAGTTCGGGCGCGTGACAACGTGCGCGGGCTCTTTGGGCATGGCGCGCGCGGCTATGGAGGACGCGGTCAAGCACGCGCGCAGCCGCAAGGCGTTCGGCGTGCAGATCGGGCGGTTCCAGCAGATCGAGCAGATGCTCGTGGATATGGAGGTGAGCATCTACAACATGCGCTCCATGTTGTATCGCGCCTGTCTTGCCGTGGACAACGGGGAAGACGACGAGCGGCTGTCCGTGGCGCTCATGAAGCGCTACGTCCCGGCAGCTGCAACCGACGTGGCCAGTTCCGCCATGCAGATTCTTGGCGGCATGGGCTATACCGAGCATGCGCGCGTCAGTCAAATCTGGCAGGATTGTCGCGGCAATCAGATTGCAGAGGGTACGGATCAGATCATGGTGTACATTGCCGCACCGCTTGTTCTGGACAAATACTAAGGGAAGTTTCTTGCGTTGGGATGCGGCGCAATGAGCATCCCCTGTCCTGTGCTTCAAAGACCTGTAGAATGCGTTTGCGGTTCTGCAGGTCTTTTTGTATGTAATACCTACTCAAATATAGGCAATTGTCCATTGAGGAAGCGTTTCCTCGGTCAGTTTCTCAAGTATGACCATTCTCACGTTTCGGCGAACGGGGGACAATGCTGCCCAGAGAGCCAGCTCTGTGTAGTATCGGTTCAGGGGCGCCGTTCCTTTTCGTGTGACTCAATTTCACGAAAAGGGGCGACAGACATTCTTAGGAGGATCAAATTGAGTACAACAGCAACGAAAGAGAAGATGAGCGTGCGCCACATGCTCGTCGTTCTCACGGGCATCATGATTACGTTCGGATGCTCGGCCTTGTGCTTCTCCACGTGGGGCCTGTTCCAGCCGGTCGTGGCTGAGGGCTTGGGGGTCGAAACTACCGCCTTCGCCATGTACGTCACGGTTATGTACCTGACGATGACCGTCGCTTCTCCGTTCATGGGCAAGCTTCTGCAGACCATGGACATCCGCATCATCTTGTCCGTCTCCGCTTGCTTGGTGGGCGGCGCGTTCTTGCTCATGAGCTTCTCGAACGAGATCTGGATGTTCTACCTGGCGGCCGTGCTGCTGGGCTTGGGCGAGATCTCCATCCTGTGGCTTGCCATCCCCACGCTCATCAACCGTTGGTTCGCCGATAAAGCGGGTACGTTCATCGGTCTGTGCATGGCCTTCACGGGCATCGGCGGCGCTATCTGGTCTGCAGTGTTCACCGCGCTGCGCTCCGGCGGCATGGACTTCCACACCATCTACCTGATCTGGGCTGTTATCGCGCTTGTCACCTCGCTGCCGTTCACGCTGTTCTGCGTGCGCAACTCTCCCGAGGACTGCGGCCTTGCTCCGTACGGCGCCTCCGTTGCCGCCGGCCAGGCTCCTGCCAAGCCGATGGGCCTCTCTGCTGCCAAGGCCATGAAGACCCCCGCGTTCTACGCTGTCTGCGTGTGCGCCGGCATCATCAACATCGCCGTTCTTATCGCCATGCAGTTCCCCACCTACACCAAGTCGCTGACGGACGTCACCTTCGACGTGCTGGTGGTCGGCGGTCTCATGACCACGGTCATGATGGTTGGCCAGGCTATCTTCAAGATCATCCTGGGCGCGGTTGCCGACAAGAACGCCAAGGGCGCGCTCGTGTTCGCCTTCGTGTGCGGCGTTGCCGGCATCCTGCTGTGCTGGATGGGCTTCGCTTCCGAGTACATGCTCTACATCGGGTCGTTCATCTTCGGCGCCTTCTACGCCACCGCGGTTGTGCTCGTGCCGATCATCGTTCGCCAGTCGTTCGGCTCGCGTGAGTACTCGGTCATCTACTCCCGTGTTAGCACCGTGTTCAACCTGATCGCAGCGTTCGCGTCCATGATCTGGGCTTGGATCGGTTCCAGCTTCGGCTTCAACGTGGTGTTCATCGTCGGACTCGTGATGCTCGCTCTCATCCTGATGCTGGGCTTCTTCACCTTCTCCAACGCCAAAAAGTTCAAGAGCCAGTGGACTGAATAACGTCTCGAGAAAAAGGGGCGGCTCTTCTGAAAAGCTTCACGGGGGATCCGGTTTTTCGGATCCCCTTTTTTTCGGTATATGGGAAGTCTTGTCGGGGGGGGGGCTTCTTATATCATTGCTTCAGGGCGAACGAAGGGGAAACCGTGAACCTATCGCAGTTGTACTACTTTAAGAAGTTGGCGGAACTGCAGCACTACACGCGGGCGGCAAAGGAGCTGTACATCACGCAGCCGACCCTGTCCGACGCTATATCCTCGCTGGAAAAGGAACTGGGGCTTCCTCTTTTCCAGCGAGATGGCCGGTCCATAAAACTCACGCCGCACGGTGCGGAATTCTACGAGTACGTGCGCGCTTCGTTGCGTCAGCTTGACGAGGGGGTTGCCGCCATGGAGGCGCGCAAGGGGGACTTGCACGGCCTTGTCAATCTGGGGATGATCTTTACCGTGCAGGATGACTACTTGCCGGCTTTATTGCGTGCTTACCAGGCGGAATTCGGCTCCAACGTGAGCATCGAGATCCATCAGGCGTTCACGAACTATCTGACGCAGAACCTGCACAACGAAACCCTGGATCTGGCGTTTTGCGGGAAACGGGAAAACGAGCCCGACATAGCCTACTTTCCGGTGCTGAACCGTCCGCTCGAGCTGTGCGTTCGGTCGGGCCACCCGCTTTCGCGGCGCTCCTCGGTGACGTTCGACGACTTGCGCGGCATGCGCCTCATCACGTATCGGCGAGGCATTCCCATAGGCGAACAAGTTCAAAAGCTGCTTGAGGAAGCGGCTCTTGAAGGCGTTGTGCAAAATTACGACGACGATATCTCCATGGCTTCGGTAATCTCGATTGACGGCGGCACCGGCGCGCTCATGTTGAACTCGGTTGGAATCAAGCTGTTCTCGGACATTACGATGATTCCCATCGAAGGCGTTCCTCGAGATTTTTACTGGGTGTACCTCGCGTGCAGCAAGAAGCATTACAAAAGCGGGGCCGTGCGCTCGTTCATCGATTTCGTGAAGCGCTTCGATTCAGACGATGTGGATTTCGGCCATTGGCCCGAAGGGCGACCTGTCTCTACGTCGTAAGGGCTTCTACGTGGATGGCTTGGTCGATCATGCCCAAGCCATCCACGTAGGCGTACAGGTGAAATCCGCGCTTGCAGCGGAACGTGCAAGCGCGGCATGGATCCTCGTTGCAGTATGCATAGGCGTCCTCGTCCGCAAACGCGAATACGAGCGGCGGTTTTTTTCCGGGTAGCACGTACTTCAGCTGCACGCCGGTGAACGTTTTGAGCGCGACCCAGCGCAGTGGATGCTCGCTTGTCGAGTTCCATCGAACGCGCAGCGCGTTCGCGTCGACTCCGCCCACCACCTCGTAACCGATCGAGAAACCGGCGCGTTGGTTGTCGGGAAGCGGCTCCAAGCGCTCCATGGGCCTTCCACAACACGAAGGAGCGAGCGTATTTCCGGCGAAGGGAAGCGTCGCGTCTTCGCGCCGCAGCGAGCGGTCTATTTGAAGGTCCGCTGCGTTGTCGACGGCGCAGAGCACGGCGTGGCATTCGGAGCAGCGAAAAAACGGCAGGGGATGGCTGCTTACGCCGGGCTTCCACGACGCACGCGTGCGCGTTGGGCTCATGCGCTGCTCGGTTGCGTTCGCTTCGCCCAAGACCCCTCCTAAAAATCGCTGCGCTGCATGTTGAGGTAGTTCAGCAGCTCGCTTCGTTTGTGTATCTGCATTTTCTCATAGATATGGCGCACGTGGGTGTTCACGGTGTACGGCGATATCACCAGTTTTTCGGCCATGTTGTTGGTAGTGTACCCACGCGCGATAAGCACGAGGATTTCGCTTTCGCGACCCGACAGGTTGAACTCCTTCGCCACCTCGGCGCAAATCTCGTCGATTTCGGCTTTCGTGGGCGGAGCTGCGGTCAAAGCCACGATGTTGAACTCTTGGCGGACAAGCGGAATCAGCAGCACAGCCAGCAGGCAGATAAGCGCAAGGCATGTTTCAGGCGTGATGGCCATTGCCAGTTGCGGTGCATGCTCGTAGCCTACGGCCCAGGTGTTGCCCACGGCGATGCCCGCCCGCACGAATCCGCCGGCGAACGCGAAGGCCATAGCGGGCGTGACGTAGCCCTTCGACGTCAGGATGCCGAAGTACATGATGAGCAGAATCTCCATGAGCGAAGAAATGCCCGTGGACATGATGAACGAGGGGAAGTAGGAGACCGGGTCAGCTAGGAAAAGGCCGAACGCCGCTATCAGCAGCACGATCATCCACGGGAACATCTTGAATATGTTGGCCTTGTCCTTCGTGAGAAGGGATATACCGGCCAGTCCCAGCATGAGGACGGCTCCGCCGACCACGCCGAGGGTGAAGCTGGAATCGCCGGTGGGGAGCACTTCCCAAGGGATTATGGCCACGAGGAAGTAGCAGGCGACGCTCGCTAGGAACGTGATGGCGCTGACGGCTACCATGTTCTTGAGTCCGCCTTGCGCCGCGCTTTTGGGCAGCAGGACGGGGAAGGACCGCTCGCCGTCGCGACGAGCCTGCACCAGCAGCGCTCCGGATGCGAGGGGCAGGGCGGCTACGAACACGGTGGCTGCGTATGCTGGCAGCGCCCAGGCGATGGCGACGGTTGCCAGAACGGCAACGCCGAACGTCGTGCCGATGTGGCGCAGCGAGTAGTTAGCCTTCACGCACGCGTAGCGCTCGCCCCAGAGGATCCACAGAGCCGATTCGGTGGCTCCCAGGAAAAACGAAAGCGCGTACGCCAAACCTGGAACGGTGAACACCTGGGGGAGCAGGCAGAGCGCCAGCGTGGCTGCTGCCGTCAGCGCGGGGGCGGTCACATACATCCATGTATAGGATGAAAGGTGCTTTTTGCGCCCCAGCAAAAACGCGAACACCAAAAGGAACAAAACGGTGGCTCCCAGGTTCACGAGCCAGGAGATGGTCACGCGCTCGTCGAGCAGTTCGGTCTGCGTGAACATGTGGGGAACGAACCAAAGCGCGTAGTGCCAGGCAAGAAGAAGCGCGAAACCCACGTACTTCAACGACGGGCGGTCCATGATGGATGCAAAAGCCTCGCGCGGTTCCGTTCCGGTGGCAGGAGATGCTGCCGTTTGGGGTGCCATGAAGTCGACCATCCTTCCTATCGTGCGTTTGTGATAGATGATGATGCCGCTGAACTGCTCGGATTGCCCAGCACTTGGAGTGCATAGCCTCGCAATCGTTAGTGTAGAAACTTATCACTAGTTCGTCATGAAACCCTCGCAAGAAATTAAGTATTCGCCTAATTAGTGGGCATTTTGCGATGCCAATTCGACCGCTCGAGGACAGAATGCACCCATCGGCTCGACTTGGCAGCCGGACGCCGAGGGAAAGCTACCGGCGGCCGGCCGCGAGGTCGGGCAAAGACAAGGAGAAAGGAATGAAAGATGTCGTTGCTTGCCAAGAGCAAGGGAGAGGTTACCTATAAGGAACTCTCCACGCTGCACAAGTGGGCGCTCGTCGTGCTCATCTCCATGGGCTCGTCGATTATCTACGCGCCTATGTACCTGAAGAACGTGTTTTACGATCCCTTGATGCAGGCGCTCGGCGCCACCAACGCGGACCTCGGCTTGATGGTGTCCGCCTACGGCATCGCTGCCATGATCTGCTACCTGCCTTCCGGCATCGTGGCCGACAAGTTCCGGATGCGCACGTTGGCGTGGTTGGGCTTTTTGGCCACCGCAGTGCTCGTGTTCGTATACGCGACGCTGCCCTCCGTGCAGATCTGCTTGATTTTGTTCGTGCTCATGGGCGTCACCTCCATTCTGGTGTGGTGGGGCACGCGCTTCAAGGTCATTCGCCTATGCTGCGAGGAGAACGAATACGCCTCCAAGATCGGTGTCAGCTACTCCATCTACGGTGTGACCGGCTTGGTGATCGGCCTTATCAACGCTGGCATCATCGCCGCCATCTCCGGCTCTGCCGGCGTGCAGGCCATGCTCATCTTCCTGGGCGTCATGATCGCCATCCTGGGCGTTGCTTCGTACTTCATCATCCCCGACTTCAAGGGCGAGATCAACAAGGACGCGAAGCTGTTCAGCGTGTCCGAGGCGTTGCAGGCCATTAAGCATCCGGGCGTTATCTGGGCTTGCGTCGCGTACTTCTGCGTGTACGCCGTGTACCAGGGCGCTACCTACACCACCCCGTACCTGACGCAGGGCTTCAACGCCGACGGCAACCTGGTGAACGTGGTCGGCCTTATCCGCACCTACGGTATCGGCCTCATCGCCGGCCCGGTCATCGGCTGCATCGCCACGAAGATCAAGAGCCCCTCGAGGGCTATCCTGGGCGGCTTGGTCCTCTCCGTCGCCGTGCTCGTCGGGTTCATCCTCTTCCCGCAGGATCCCTCCGGTGCCGTGATCGCTTCCATCCTGGTGGTCGTGTTCGGCTTCACCACCTACGGTGCCTTCTCCATCGGCTCCTCCCCGCTGTCCGAGGTCAAGATCCCTATGTCCATCTTCGGCACCGCTACGGGCATCCTCTCGGTCGTCGGCTTCCTTCCTGACGTGTTCATCCATACCTGGTACGGCGGCATGATCGACGCTCAGGGCACCGCCGCCTTCAACATGATCTTCGGATTCGAAATCATGTTCGGCGTCATCGGCTGCTTCTGCCTGGTCATGTTGCTTCGCACGGTCAAGAAGCACTTCGGTTCGAACGTTCAGACTGACGAGGCGTAATTCAGGCGCTGCGCTTGCAAATCACCGCGGAGGGCGCCGGCTCGCCCGAGCCCTCCGCGGCCTTGTACCACCGATCGGAAAGGGAAGGCGAACGTGAACAAGCTCGATGTACTGTCTCTGATCAACCCGCAGATGAACGCCGTACTGGCGAAGGAAGACGAGCTGGCCGGCGACGCGAACGACACGAGCGTGGGCTTCGAGAAGATGCGCGAGAACTACGTTGCCGGTCGCGCGTACTGGGTCGAAGGCGGCCCGGTCATGGTTGAAAAGCTCGACGCTGCCGTGGCGGGTCCGTACGGCGACATCCCGGTGCGCTACTACTATCCCACTGACGAGTCCGCCGCGGCGCGCGCCGCGAGCAAGCCTGAGACTCCGGCCATCGTGTACGTGCACGGCGGCGGGTTCGTACTGGGCAACCTGGACACGCACGACCGCATCTGCCGCGTGCTTGCTCGCAACGCCGGCGTTGCCGTGGTGGCCGTGGATTACCGGCTTTCGCCCGAAGCGAAGTTCCCGAGCGCGGTTCACGAGGTTGCGGCCGTTGCTGCGCATTTGCACGAGCACGGCGCCGCGCACGGCATCGACGGCGAGCGCCTGTCGTTCGCAGGCGATTCAGGCGGCGCGCACTTGAGCCTTGCGGCCACGATGTACCTGCGCGAGGAGCTGGGCGGCAGCGATTTCGTGAAGTGCTGCCTTTTGTACTACGGCTGGTTCGGGCTCAAGGACTCGTCCTCGATGCGTCTTCTGGGCGGTTCCTGGGACGGCTTGACCGAGGCGGACTGGAAGTTCTACATGCAGATGTACGCGAATGATCCCGCCGAGCTGGAGGAAAACCCGTACGCGAACCTGTTCCTCAACGACATGACGCGCGACATGCCCGCTTGCTATATCGCGGCGGCCGAGTACGACCCCTTGTGCGACGACAGCACCACGCTGGCGACGATCTGCGAGGAGCACGGGATTCCGTACCGTTTCGAACTGTTCGAAGGCGTTATCCACGCGTTTCTGCACTACACCAAGATGCTCGACGAGGCGAACGACGCCCTTGAGCACGGTGCGACCTTCTATCGCCAGCAGATGGGCCTGTAGGCGAGAGATACACCATTCGGGTTTCAAAGCGGGAGGACCCCGCTGAACACATACAAAAAGGAGGATCGTCATGGATTTCAAGTTGACGGACGAGCAGGAGCTGATCGTCGATAGCTACCGCGAGTACATGGAAAGCGAGAATTGGGAGACCTACTTCCACGAGTGCGACGAAGCGCACGAGTACCCGCTTCGCTGGGTGCGCGGCCTGTGCGAGCTGGGCTTCGACCAGATCATGCTTCCCGAGAGCCATGGCGGTTTGGGCCTTGAGCAGCCGTGCGTGACGCTGATGGCGGTCTACGAGATCCTGGGCAAGTACGGCGCCCCCACCTACGTGCTGTACCAGCTGCCCGGCTTCGAGACTATCATTCGCGAGGGCACCGAAGAGCAGATCGAAGCCGTCATGTCCACGCTGGGCACGGGCGAGCAGATCTGGAACTCCGCATGCACCGAGCCGGGCGCCGGCTCCGACGTGGGCGCGCTGGCCACCACCTACAAGCGCGAGAACGGCAAGATCTACCTGAACGGCACCAAGACCTTCATCACCTCTTCCGCTGGCGTGAAGTACCTGGTCATCATGGCCAAGAACGCTGACGACGAGTCCGTGTTCACCGAGTTCTTCGTCGATATGTCCAAGCCGGGCGTGAAGCTGTCCCCGCTGACCAAGCTGGGCCTGCGCATGGACAGCTGCTGCGAAGTCTACCTGGACAACGTGGAGCTTGAGGAAAAGGACATCTTCGGCAAAGAGGGCAACGGCTTCATGCGCGGCGTGTCCGACTTCAACTTCGAGCGCTGGCTCGTGGGCGCGTGCGACTACGGCACCGCTATCTGCGCGTTCGAGGATGCCATGGCGCATGCGAACTCCCGTATCGCCTTCGGCAAGCCCATCAGCCGTTTCCAGCTCAACCAGCTCAAGATCACTGAGATGTGCATCAAGCTGACCAACATGAAGAACATGCTGTACGAGGCTGCTTGGAACGCCGACAACAACGACGGCAACTTCAACGCCGCGGCGGCCGCCATGTGCAAGTACTACTGCGCCAACGCCTCCTTCGAGGTGACCGACGACGCCATGCAGATCATGGGCGGCATCGCCGTGGCCAGTGAGCATCGCATCAACCGCATCTGGCGCGACCTGCGCGTCGACCGCGTTTCCGGCGGCACCGACGAGATGATGATCCTGGCCACCTCCAAGGGCGCTTCCATCAAGTACAAGCAGAAGTAACCTGCCGCTCGTCCACGGGGGCGCGGATAGCGCCCCCGCATCCCGAAACCCATGCGAACAAGGAGGAACAACATGGCAATTCCTACCGACAAGCCATCCTACGGTCCCCTCGACGGCGTCAAGGTCGTCTATGCGGCAGTCGAATTGGCTTGCCCGAAAGCAGCCGACCTCATGGCCGACTGGGGTGCCGACGTCATCTGGCTCGAGAACACCGGCGCGGGCGACACCATCCGCGACACCGCGTACGTGAAGCAGGCCGAGCGCCGCAACCAGCGCTCCGTGGCATTGAACTACTTCTCCGAAGAGGGCAAGAAGGTGTTCTTCGACCTGGTGAAGGACGCCGACATCTTCATGGAGGCATCGAAGGGCGGCACGTGGGCGCGCAAGGGCATCACCGACGACGTGCTGTGGGAGCTCAACCCGAAGATGGTCATCGTGCACGTTTCCGGCTTCGGCCAGGAGGGCGATCCGAAGATGGTCAAGCGCGCTGCGTACGACCTGACGGTGATGGCCTACTCCGGCATCATCATGCAGAACGGCACGGAGGAGCAGCCGATGCTGCCCGGACCGTACGCCGGCGACTACTTCAACACGCTCATGATCGCAAGCTCCGCGCTGGCGGCCCTCTACAAGGCCGAGAAGTCCGGCAAGGGCGAGAGCATCGACTTGGCCATGTACGAGACGCTGCTTGCCATCGGCCAGTACTACCTGGTGGACTACTTGAACGAGGGCATCAAGTGGCCCCGCCCCGGCGCGCGCAACCAGAACCTGTGCGGCATCGGCGAGTTCAAGTGCAAGGACGGCTTCCTGGGCGTGTGCCTGTACGGCGTCGACCAGAACAAGTACTTCCTGGAGACCATCGGCTTGGGCCATCTGTGGGGCACCGAGGACATTCCCGAGGACACGTCGGGCCTGTGGCTGTCCAACCCGCACGCCGACGAGATCCAGAAGGCGTTCGAGGAGTACTGCCTGGCGAACTCCAAGTACGACATCGAAGAGGATTTCGCCGCGCACCGCATCGCTGCCCAGGTGGTCAACGACATGGAAGACCTCGTGAAGGAAGAGCACCTGAAGCTGCGCAACACGTGGGTTGACTGGGAGACCGTCGACGGCGAGACGTTCCACGGCTTGGGCGTGTTCCCCAAGTTCAAGAACAACCCGGGTCAGATCTGGCGTCCGATGCCGCATCAGGGCGGCGACACCGTGGACATCATGACGAAGCTGGGCTACACGCCCGAGCAGATCAACGAGCTGGCCGAGGCCGGCGTCGTCAAGATCGGCGAATAAGGTCCATGCGTTTGGCGGGCGGCTTGCGAGAAGCACGCCACCCGCAGGGCGGTTCCGTTTTCAAGGGACCGCCGTCCGGTGAAACCGAACACGGGTGCGCGGCTTGGACGTTCCGCGCACCCGCACGATGCCGCCTTTCGAAGGCGAGGCGCGGTCGAACGACGGCATCGTGCGGGTAGGGGATTGATCGAGGGGTCGAAGGACGAGAAGGGTGAGACGGGTGACCGACATCGTAGGAAACGAAACGCTGCGAAGCCTTTGGGCAGGACTCGTCGACTCGTGCGGTGACCGCACGTTCCTCATCTTCCAGGATCGCGAGGGCTCGACGTGCGAGTTTTCCTACAGCGCGTTCGACCAGGAGATCAACCGAACCGCCAACCTGTTCCTTACGTTAGGCATCGAGGCGGGCGAGCGGGTTGCCGTGCAGATGCACACCTGCCCCGAGTTCATGATGTGCCTGTTCGGCTTGGCGAAGATCGGCGCCGTCATGGTGCCGATGAACGAGCAGTATTTGGCCGAAGAGGCGGCGTTCGTGCTTGAGCGTACGGGCGCGTCGTGCGCAGTGGTTGAGGCGGATTTCGTCGGCCTGTACGACGGGTTGGCTGATGGGCAGGGCCATCTTGCCAAGGGCGTGTTCGTCGCGCGCGGCGCGGCGGATGCAGAAGCGGGCTTGCCTGCTTCCGTTCCGGTGCGCGGCTTCGACGAGGCGCGCGCGGCCGAGCCGACCGTGCTGCGCGAGGTGCGCCCCCTTGCTTCGGACGACCCGGTTGAGATCATCTTCACGTCGGGCACGACGTCGTGTCCGAAGGGCGTTGTGCTCACGCATGCGAACATGCTGTTCAGCGGTTTGTACGGCGATTGGGAAGTGTCGCTTACGCGCGACGACCGCATGCTTTCGACCATGCCTGCCTGCCATTCCAACTTTCAACTGGCGGCGCTCACCCCGGTGCTCACGGCAGGCGCTACGCTCATCGTGGTGGAGAAGTACAGCGCGAGCCGCTTTTGGAAGCAGATCCGCGACTATCGGGCCACGGTCGTGCAATGCGTGGCCATGATGCTGCGCACCCTGCTGCTGCAGCCGGTCGATCCGAACGAAAAGGATCATTGCCTGCGCGAGATGCTGTACTTCCTGGCCGTTTCCGACGAGGAGAAGCGCACGTTCGAGGAGCGCTACGGCGTGCGCATCATGAACACGTACGGTTCCACCGAGTCGATCAGCTGGGTGCTTACCGACCCGCCGACCGGTCCGCGTCGTTGGCCGAGCGTCGGACGCCCGGGCTTGGGGTACGAGGTTCGCATTGCGAGCGACGACGGTGCGCAAGCCGCTGCGGGCGAACTGGGCGAGATCCAGGTCAAGGGCACGCGCGGTCGCACCATCATGAAGGAGTACTACAACGACCCCGAGGCCACGGCGCGCACGTTCACCCAGGATGGATGGCTGCGCACGGGCGACAAGGGCTACATGGACGAGGACGGCTGGTTCTTCTTCGTCGACCGCAAGGCCAACATGATCAAGCGAGCGGGCGAGAACATATCGGCCAGCGAGCTTGAAAGCGTGCTCATGCAGCATCCCGCCATCGACGAGGCCGCGGTGATCGGCGTGCCCGACCCTATTCGCGACCAGGCCGTCAAAGCCTTCGTGAAGCCGCGCGCGGGCGTCGAGATCACCGAAGGAGAGGTGCTGGCGTTTTGCGAGGAGCACATGGCGGGGTTCAAGGTTCCCTCGTTCGTCCAGATCGTCGACGACTTTCCGCGCACGTGCTCTATGAAGATCGAGAAGAAGTTGCTGAAGTGAGCTGTGGGGCGGCTGAGCGCGTCTGGGGCGGGGAGGTCTCGCAAGACCGTCGCTTTGCTCCAAGGATCTTGTTCAACCTCTCCGCCCCAGACGCGCTCAGCCTCGGTGAAGCTTCTACATCCTAGATGTGGGCGCGGGCGTTCTACCTGTAGGGCGTACTTGAGAACCTGGTGAATGGGTACTGTTTTTTGGTTGGGAGATAAGGAGAGGCGTTATGGGTATCAGTACTGAGATCGTGGGCAAGGAGTTCGGTCCGTTCGTGCGGGAGTACACGTTCAAGGATCTGGAGATATGCGCGCTCGGCTGCAACGCGGGCTTCGACGGCAAGACCGATCTTGAGTACGTGAACGAGCATGACGCAGAAAACCCGCAGCTCAAGGTGCTCCCCATTTTCGGCGTGCCGTTGACGGTGCACGAGGAGATGACGCGCACGCTTGACTACGGCTACAACTATGACGGCTCGCTGCATTATGGGTTCGAAATCAAGCTGCATGCCCCCTTCCCGATGGGCGACCGCATCGAGACGTTCGTGACGCAAGACGCGCTGTACGACCGCGGCGAGGGCCGCGGGTGCCTGTCGAAGCAGACGGGACGCTCCTTCGCCTCCGACGGGACGCTGTTGTGCGAAACCGAGACGTGGGACGTGTGCATCTACGACGGCGGATGGGGCGGACCCAAGCCGCCGAAGGACATCGTCGAGATGCCCGACCGCGCACCCGATGCGGTGGTCGAGGAGACGATGGCGCTCAACATGCCGCTCATCTATCGCCTTATGGGCGATTGGCATCAGCAGCACATCGACTTCGCCTACACCGAGCAGACCGGCCTTGCGCGTCCGATCGCGCACGGCGTGAGTTTGGGCGGCTTCTCCATGCGCCATGTCATCAGCTCGTTTTTCCCGGGCGAGCCTGAGCGCATGAAGCGATTCAAGACGAGGATCACTTCGCCGGTGCTTCCGGGCACCACGCTTCAAACCCGCATGTGGAAGGTGGGGGAGAAGGAGATCCGCTTCCAGTTGGTGGATGCGGACGTGGACGAGACGGGCGCGAAGCCGCACTTGAACTTCGGTATTTGCACCTGGGAGTAGCAGGTTCAATTGGGCGGGGTCGATCCTTGGGCTGAGGGTGCCTGAAAGACCGTCGCTTCGCTCCAAGGATCTTTCAGGCACCCTCAGCCCAAGGATCGCCTCCTGCGATTGACGCGGGCGGAGCTGGTTTTAGCATGTGAGGAGACGAGAGCATGGATGATGTGAAGCAGATCACGCAGGTGACGAGCCCGACAATGGGCGAGGCGATGGACGGTGCCAAGCAGATTGGCGAGGGCATGGTGGGCAAGGTGAAGAAGTCCGCCAAGAAGACCATGGACGACGTTGCCATGACCCCGTTTTTGCGCAAAATCACGTTTTTCTCGAGCGGCGGCTCGTTTTTGGACGGGTACGTGCTTTCCCTGATCGGCGTGGCGCTTACGCAGATCACGCCGCTGTTCAACCTGACGGGCGCCTGGAGCGCCGCTATCGGCGCGTCGGTTCTGCTGGGCATCTTCGTGGGCACGATTCTCGGCGGTTACCTGACCGACCGTATCGGGCGCAAGAAGATGTTCATCGTCGACATCGTGGCTATCGGCCTGTTCTCTATCTTGAGCGTGTTCTGCGCCGACCCGTTCCAGCTGGTTTTGGCGCGCTTTTTCATCGGCGTGTTCGTGGGCGCGGACTATCCTATTGCCACGTCGCTCATTGCCGAGTTCACCCCCAAGCAGCATCGATCCATTTCGATGGGCATGGTGTCGGCCGCGTGGTATCTGGGCGCTACCGTTGCGGCGTTCGTGGGCTACTTCCTGTACAGCGTTCCCAACGGATGGCAGTGGATGCTCGGGTCGGCGGTGATTCCCTGCATCGTTTTGCTGATCGGCCGCCACGACATTCCCGAATCGCCCATGTGGCTGGCGCAGAAAGGGCGCACTGCCGAGGCGGACGAGGTCATGCGTCGCGTATTCGGGGAGGGCGTGGAGCTTGAGCTCGAGGAGCCGGGCGAGAAGACCAGCCTGCGCAAGGTGTTCGCGGGCGGCTATGCCAAGCGCATCGTGTTCTTGGGCATCTTGACGCTGTGCCAGGTGGTGCCCATGTACGCCATCTACACGTTCGGCCCCGAGATCATGACGGCGTTCGGTCTGGGCGAGGGGCACGAGGCCATCTTGGGAGAGAGCGTGGTCAGCCTGTTCTTTTTGATCGGATCCATTCCGGCGATGTTCTGGCTGAACTCGATGGGGCGCCGCCCGCTGCTCATCCGCTCGCTGGCGCTCATGGCCGTGGGCTTGGTCATCCTGGGCGTGTTCCCCAATGCGCCCGTGTACGTGATCATCCTCGCGTTCGGCCTGTACGCGTTCTTCAGCGGCGGGCCGGGCATTTTGCAGTGGCTCTATCCCAACGAGCTGTTCCCGACCGAAGTGCGCGCGTCGGCGGTGGGCGTGGCCATCGGCATCTCGCGCATCGGCACCATCGTTGCCACGTACGGCACGCCGCTGTTCTTGGCCGCGTACGGCATAGGACCCACCATGCTCGTTGCGGCGGGTCTCGTGATCCTGGGATTGGTGCTGTCGGTGCTCATGGCGCCCGAGACCAAGGGCAAGTCGCTTCTGGAAACGAGCTCGCTGGACTAGTGGCGCAGATGCTGATTCGATGCTCGGTGATAGGCGGTATCCGTTCAAAAAACAACCCTGCACTTGAGTTCGCGTCGGTGGTATAGTCAAAGGAATTCCATGACGGCTGCCGACGAAGAAGGCACCGCCCTGCTGGGCCGAGCGACCTTCTGGATTCAGGAGCGAGCATGTTGCAAGAACCCAAAACCATAGACGAGCTTGTCGGTTTGCTCGATTCGCTTGGGGTGGAAACCCGTGAGCGTTCGGAGGATCAGCTTTCCGAAGAGCGCTATTACGCGGCCTTGCCGCGCCAGGGATACAGCGCTCGCTGCGAGATGGCTCTTCCGGGCGATCTTTCGGGCAAACGGGTGCTTGACCTGATGTGCCGCAGCGGCAAGGGCGCTTACAAGATTGCCGATCTGGTGGGGCCGGACGGATTCGTTTTAGGAATCGATCCTGACGAGGATCGCATTGGGCGCGCTCGGGAGTTGGCGCCTTGCAACCATCCTCAAGGCGATGATTGGCGGAGGACCCTTGCGTTCTCGCAGGGATGCCCCGAGGATCTGCGATCTGCTGGCGTCAAGGATGCGACGTTCGACGTGGTGGTGGTGAACAGCTCGCTCAATCTGGTGCGCGACCTATCGAGCGTATTGTGCGAGATCGTGCGCGCGCTTGCGCCGGGCGGGTTCTTGTACCATGCCGGCGTGTTTGCCGAGTCCCCTTTGCCGAAAGAGCCAATGGGCGAGCTTGCCGCGCGAGGCAACGTCTTCGGCGCGGCGCGCACGAAGCGAACGTTCGAGCGCGCCGTTCGAGAGGCAGGCTTCTCGACGTGCGTGTTCGCTCCGGGCGACGGCGTGGTGCCGAGCGGATTCGAGTTCACTCCCGAATTGGTCAATCGTAGGTTCCAAGCATCCGTTGTCCGCGCGGGTGTTTAAGGGGCTGTAGGCGGCGTCGGAGGCAGACGCCTTGCTTGCTGCACGATTCTCGCTGCAATGTTGCGCTCGAAAGGCATGCGGGGCGACGATCTTCGGTGCGACTGTGCATTTCGCCTGGTCGCGGATACTCGTTGCTGACGAACGGGTTTCAAGATGCGTTTGAGCGCAACATTGGGAGCGGAATCGTGCATCCGGGCGTGGTTGACGTGCCGGGCGTCCAGGGCTTCATTCCTATCAAGACGCATTCAGGGACGGGACCGCCTTCGACCAGATTGGCGCTGATCACATGGAAGCCGCAGTTTTGGACGAAGGAAGCCAGTTCTTCGGACGTCCATTCGTGGAACGTCCTGAAGCCGATTGCTTCCATGAGCCGCAGTTTTGCGGGGGATACTATTCGATCATGGACGAACGTCGGGGCCAGCAGGAAGCCGCCCGGTTTCAGAACTCGATGCGCCTCGTGAAGTGCGAGTTCGGGCGCGGGCATGACATGCAGCGCATTGGCGACGACCACGGCGCCGAAGGAAGCTTCGCGATAAGGAAGGCTCGTGGCGTCTTGCACGGAGAAGGAGGCGCGGCTTTCGGGCGATCGTCTGCGGGCCTTTTCGATCATGGCTCCGGAGAAATCGGTAGCTTCCCAAGAGCGGACGCACCCTGCAAGCGCGAATGTCAGCTGCCCGGTTCCACAGGCTAGCTCGAGCACGTCGATGTCTCTTTCCAACCAGTTTCTCAATTCTCGGCACAGCTGAGGGTAAGGCCCGCTGCGCCTTTCGACAAGGGGCGCGTACAGGGGCGCGACCTTGTCCCAGAACTTCTTGTTCGGTTTGCTGTTCGGCATAAAGCGGCTCCTGGTTGGGCGGGGGAGGGTGCGCTTGCGACTTGCGCTTCGCGCGGCGTTCAAGTTATGCTTCAACTATAAATTAACTTTAACTAACTTTGGATGCTACCGCTCGCGATGCGCTTTGTCAAACCAACGAGCCAATTTAAGCGGGCGAGTGGGAAACGGTAGCAGGAACGACGAAAGGTCGCGTGGGATCTGCGTTAGCGTATTCGTTTGCCGTGCATGGCGCTCGGGGCTATGCCGGTATGGCGTCTGAACGCTTCGGAGAATGCCGCCGGTTTTCTGTATCCTACCTTTTCGGCAATATCGGCAACGGGTATGTTGGTGGTCCGTAAGAGTTCGGCGGCTTCTTCCATGCGCGCTTCGGTAACGAAAGCGTTGGGGGACGCTCCGAAGTAGCTTTTGAACGTTGCCTTGAACTTCGTTTGCCCCATGCATGCGCGATGAGCCAGCACGTTGCAGGTAGGGCTATAATGACTCCCATCAGAGATGAAAACACAGTCCCCGTCGGGTAGTCGTGGGCGTGCGCAATGCGTATCAGTAACCTGCCTCCTTGGTTGTCCCTTCTCTGCATGGTTCGTCTACATAAAAGGAGGAAGCATCCATGCAGATCAGCGTGTCGTCCACTCTGACCGTATATCATGACGGCCAGTTTTGGGTGGGAATTGTCGAGCATGTTGAAGAGGGCAGGCTCGGAGTAACGCGCATCGTTTTCGGAGCAGAGCCGTCGGAGGGGGAGATCCTGCGATTCGTGGCGAGTGAATGGGAGGCGCTGTCGTTCTTCGGCGACGCGAGGTCTGACGAGCCGAAATTAGCGAAGAGTCCGAAGCGTCGCCAACGCGAGGCGTCTAAGGCGCTTGACAAGTCCGCTGTGAGCACGAAGGCGCAGCAAGTGCTTGCGGATCGGCGCGAAGCGAGAAAGCGAGCGGCCGTCAAGCTGCGCAAATTGAAACACGATGAAGAGAAGCGGGCTCGATTCGAGCAGCGCTCAGAGAAGCGCAAGAAAAAGAAGCGCGGACATTGACGGGTGGGTCATGCGCTCGGTCATGATCGTCGCGGTTGATTGTGCGTCCAAACCCGTTCGGTGGTGCAGACATTCGCTTCGGGCCCAGAGCCGTGTTTGCATAGAAGGAGCGACCTGCCGATTTTTGATCGGCAGGTCGCTTTACTCGCTTGGATACCTACGGTTATTTTGAGGAACCTATTCCCACTCCGTTTTCGCGGTTTCGCTATGCATGCCACTTCGCATTAACTCGTACCACTTCGCCATTCGCAGTTACGCCGACCCGAACCATTGCGCAATCACCTCTATGATTGCCGCAGCCGAATCATAGGGGTGATACTGATTTCGCGTGTTTGCTTCCTGTTTGCACGTAGGAATTTGATAAACACTTTTGTGAGGGAAGCGAATCGCAGAAGTGTTTTGCCCGTAATACTTTTCGCAACTCTTTTTTTAGGCTGCTTTATTCCGGCAACTTGAATGTTACCTCGTCAGAATCGAAGAATACCTCGATTGGCTCGTTATGGAGCGCATTGAGACCGTCAACAGAGTTGATAAACGGCGTAATGCGCGTATCGCCCGTTTCCTTCATTCGGGCAAGCGACTCGGCGATTCGGGTGTAGCGATAATCCCCAATCTTGGAGCTAACGTCGATAAGGGCTTCATCGACTGGACCGTCCTTTAGAACGGGTATCGACCCGATAACGCTGCCGATTGCATTGCTTGCAACGGAGACGCCGCCAAGCAGCATCGATTCCACGGTTGTGGCCGACTTTTCTATCAGACCATCAAAGCATTCGGTATAAAGCTCTCGGTACTGCAACGAATATCGCTCCAATTTGTCACGGACGCTTTGCAGGTAGCCTTCTTCGAAGTTCTCCAGAAGCATGACTTCAAGGAACCATGCATGGGCGAATTCATAAAGCGCGAGTTGGTATTGGTCAAATTCTGCATTCAGAGTCTCAAGCTTTGAATTGACGGAAATATCACCATGTATCAGCGAGCCTTCTTCTTGAGCTTTCGAAATCCTGCCACGCCTGAATACAATCGCCTGTTCTGAGTCCTTTTTAATTTGCTGGACCAAGTGCAGTTTGGCTTCCTTGAACTTCTCGTTATTCCAATTGTGCTGATAGGTATCGGTTATCTCGTTTAAGGCATTAATATTGCCGATATGCTTCGCCTTCTCATTATCCTCTATGAAATCAAGAATGGCCTGTTGCGCCTCCTTGATGTCATCGAGTTTTCTATCCATGTTGACAACTGCTGCAGCAATAAAGAGCGTCATGGGGTCAATGGGCGCAACCGCCATGCTCGTCATGCTGAATCCTGAATCAACAGGAACGAAAGCGCCTTGGGTTAATCCGTTTGCCCCAGTGGTTGCCGAGAGAAACCCTGCTCCGTCTCCGCGGGCAAACGGTACAGCTCCGATACTCGGCGCGCTCCAGCGATACAAGGTTTCTCCGCCAGCAATCGAAGCGTTTGATTGGACGGCTATCTGGCGGAACGAATCCGAAAGAGAAGCAAAACCTGCACCAAGCGCGGCAAGCTCAGCCAATGGAAGTTTTATAACTCCCTTCGATGTTTGTTTGCAGGCTAATTCGCCATTCGACCCCGAGTCCTTTTCAGATAACTTCTGCAGTGCCTTGTTGGTTTCAACGTGGTAAGTTGAAAGCTCTTGAGCCCTTCGCTTTTCATCTTCTTCCTGGGCATTCTTTATAGCGTCGGTAATACCATCAGCGGCAGACGCAGCAGCGCCACTGATTGCCTTAACAGTCCCTGAAGCCGTTTCGCCAACCGCATTCGCTGCTTCTTGAATTTTGCTTGATGTCGTATCGGCGACCTCGCCGGCAATTTTTGCAGCACCCTGAACTGCTTCTGCTGCCTTCGAGAGAAGATTAAACCCCATAATGTTCCCCTCCCATAGCTTTTCTATCCATACGCTCGTTCGCTCCTATAATGCCCTGTGATGCTTGCTATTCATTATATTGCTGATATGCAGACGGACTGCTCATTAGCGCCTTTGATGTGGATGACCAGCGCCCTAGGAATAGGCGCGAAGCTGTTTGCATGCTTCAGCAATGGTTCACTTAGGGATAAGGCTGATAAAGTGTTAAGTGACGTCCTGGCCACAGCCCGTAGGATCGGACAGGACGCGCTCGAAGAAGGCGAGGCAAGCGCGTAGCCATGGGAGTACCGCGCGAAGTGGTGCGGGGGTATGAGCGGAGAGAATTACTTCGGTTGCGGGAAGTAGATACCTTTTGCAAACTCCTGGCTGCTGTCCAAAAGCGCAGTGATCTCATCCGCAATGGTTGTGTCTCCGTCGATCTTTTTTCTGTAATGGTTCGCCATGATGATTGCGGCATATGGTCCAGCTGGATCGTATTTGACGTGGCGAGAGCGAAGCTTCTTCTGGACGGGGCATTGGATGTCGAGCCTGCGATGCCATATCTGAGCATGGTGGCAGCACATATTACGAAGAACGGACAGCGAATGCACTACGCTGCCGAAGGGATCCCACTGCAACGATAATGACGCGGCAACTGCTTTGACTGAATCACGGTCAGCGAAATATTCGATCATGTTTGAAATATGGCCGAACGACACAACTTCCACAGCAGCCCAGATGGGAACCTTCCTGTAACGGCTGATCCTGCTTTCTAGGTCATCGCCATTAAATTCCTCATCGGCGAAGTGAGCTATAGAAGCAGCCTTTGTCCGGGAGAGGTCGCTCACAAGGCTCTTAACTATGTTTTCCCGCTTGTCGTTTAGATTGAGATACGAAGATTCGCCAAGATAGAACGCTTTGTTCCCATGCGTACGACCGAGTTCGTGGGCAAGCGCAGCTCTTATGCCTATTTCGATTACGGTAAGTTGCTGGAACGGCAGCTTACGAAGCTGACTATCTAGCTCCATGATTTTCCGTATGTCGGCAAAGCTTGCGCCTTCGACGAATGCGTTGTCCCCGTATTCTGGATTACGCTGGAATTGGCGCGCATAGCCAGTAAAGCGATAGTAGTTCGTTACTTTGAGAAATTTAGCGAGTTCGTCCGTATCTTCGCATTTGATTTTGCGGTCGTAAACAAGCAAGCTAACAAGTTCATCTATGGTTTTGAAGGCTTATCCTGGGACATGGCGAGCCTTCCGCAGATACAAGGAGGCCCACCGCATTTCAGGACGCTAAGCGTAGCCTTGGGTGGGCGCTGATTTCATTAGTCTAAGTCTGCATAACCCATGGGTCAAGAAAAAGTTTGCCGAGTGTAGTGAAAGGGGGTGCGGCCAAGGCGGAGGATTACGTTTACCCGCTCAACGTGCAGAGAATTTACTTCATCGACGAAGGTCATCGCGACCATAAGCGAGGTGGAGCGTATTTTGACCAGCATGATGACGTCGGATCGCGAGACAGTTAAGATTGCTCTTGCCGGCACGTCTCTTGTCGAGCAGAAGGGCGGTAGCAACACTAAGGAGGCGTTCAGGGATTGCATGCGCATATTTCTCTTGCTGAATTAAGCCTTTGTCTCGATTGCGCCCTCGCTGCTTCAAGCGGATCGCGGTCCGAGTTGCAAGAGGCATCGGTTCCGCTAGCGGCGATGATTAATTCGGCTTCCTGAAGGCAGTGAAGGCTTGCTTCGTTCGGGTCACGATTCGCGAATTTGTAATATCCCGCAGCTTCAACTGCCGCTACTACGTAATAGTTTCCATTAAGAAAGTGCCCGAAGAAACCTTCGGGCACTAAAGACAAGCTATCGAGCAAGTATACGCCCTGCTCCCACTCAATTGTGAAAATGTGAATCGTCGTGGTTTCTCGTAACGCGGTGTGCCCCTAGTGGGCAATCGGACGCCAAAAGTGGGAGATTTCGGTGTACTCATTATGTACTCACGTATGCCCGTATTCTTTATGTTGCATGTGGCTGAGATGTTTAGAACGGTATGTCGTCTTCCTTAGTCGTTTCATTGTCTTGAGAGAGGTAGTCTACAAGGCTCTCACCTTGAGCTAATAAGTGGTCGTACGTGATAATTCGAATCCCTGAGAGCCTACTGTTAAGCCCATGAAGAGCCTTGATTTTTTCGTCCTCCCATCCAATCAAGCGTCCCATGACGATCGTGGCTTCTGGATGGTATGCAACTATATGGGCAGCGTCGTCGAGACCGTGCCTTGCTGCTTCGGAAAACTTATCAAGATATCGATGGCATTGACCTATAGCCATAGAAGCATCACGTGTAAAGAAGTAATCCCTATGAGTGTTGTCGTAGGACAGCACGTCCATATCCGGTCGTTTCAGTTCGATGATGTCGCGGAAGCCTGCCATGATTCTAGGAACCAAAATATCGACCTGGTCATGGATTCCGATTGACCTTATCTCATCGTTAATCACGAACTGATTGCCAAATGCCCACGGGTACTTTTCGCACCACTCCTGGTAATAACGTTCTTGAGTGATATTCGACTCTAGCAGCCTTCTCAACTCCAACATTGCTGTTTTCATTTCCGTAAGGCGAACGGAGTATCGGAGAGCTTTAGCGAGTTCTGGGCCAAGTTCTCTCCCGTTAAGGTGTTTGGAGATATTTTCCTGGCTCATAACATCAAGCAGGCTCGAGACAACCTTATCTGGGTCAAGCCGATCAAGATTTGCTGTTCCGTCGGAAAGACGGATGGTCAAGTAATCACCCGGCATGATTTCATTCGCAATTGAAGAAAGCTTCTGCAACTCGGAGGCAAGCTTCGAGGTTGCCTCTCCGTTTAAGCTGATTGACTTCTGCTCAATTTCAATCCAGCCTAGCTCTGGCTTCTGGTATGTGGTGATTTTTGCCTTGAATTCAATATGATCGCTATGATGAATATACCATCCGTTAAGAGTTACTTTTGTCTTTGAATTTTCACTCAGGATGACAGGTTCGGTATACTCGACGTTTTCGTTTGAAGAGGCTTTACGGGTCACTATTGAGGAATTGTCGACCATGTAGACTACCTTTTCTTCAACAGCACGGCAATAGCAGTACCAGCAACTCCAACAACAACACCGCCAGCTTTCTTGGCGCCATCTACGATCTTCGCTTTCTTATCCTCCGCGGCAGCCTCGCAAGCTGCGCAGACTCTATGCTTGGCACCTTCGTCGTCGAGCGGACCATGACACTTTGCGCATACAAACACAAGCTCGCTGCCGCAGGTGACGCAGAAGCATTCATCGCTCTTGTACTGAACCTTTGACTCGGCCTTTGGGCATTCCGGGTTTGAACAGCCCTTAACTCTCTTATCCTTCGACATTTTCAGACTCCTTGGGGGATTCCAAAGCCAATACTTCAATAGCTTCATCTGGTTCACAAAGGAGTCCGCGTATATTGCCAACGGCTTCTAGCGCAAGAGCTTTCTCTTCCCAGAAGCCACCCTTTGGCAGCTTGTCGGTAGAGTCCAGCTCGGCAAGCTTCCTGCTCTTCGATGCAATAGACTTCCCGATGAAGTCGGCATACTGCTCAAGGCATTTCAGCATCGCGTCAGTTTCGCCATCGGAATAGTAAATTGCGGCCTTCAAGGCATAAGACATATTGACTGCGTCGAGGGAGCTGCGAATGCTCGCAAGCCTTTCCTCGATTGCTCCCTTTTGCCCTGTCTTTCTCGCTTTGTAGCGCCCCTCAGTAAGGTATTTGATGTCGGTCGTGACGCTTTGGGTCAACTTGACCTGTGTCAAGATTTCGGACACAAAAGTTAGAGAATTTACGCCGCCTTCTGCAGCGCGGGCTGCTTTGGTGCCGTGCGCTTGAAGAAGTCTTCCATCACCTCCGCCGGAACCTGGTAGCCAA